>NZ_JBIAQX010000004.1:326186-661248 GCF_042889445.1 Streptomyces sp. NPDC002602
TCTGTCTTTTGGGGGGTGGGGTCCGCGGGTTGGTATCGGCCCCGGCAAGGGCCCGTTTACCATAAAGGGCCGGGGCCCCCCCCCCGGGCCGGGGGGGGTGCGCCCCGGCCGGCGGGGGCCGCACGGCGTGCGCTCGTCCGTCGCGCGCGCCCTCGCGCGCGTCGGTGCTACTTGGGCATCAGGACGGTGTCGACGATGTAGACGGTGGCGTTGGCGGTGGGGACGTTGCCGCAGACCACGTTGGAGGTTCCGTTGACCTTGTAGGCCTCGCCGGAGCCCGCGGTGGTGATCTTGCCCTTCTCCAGGGTGTCGAAGGAGCCCGAGTCGAGCTGCTTGGGAGCGAGCTTCTGGCCGACGACGTGGTAGGTCAGGATCTTGGTGAGCATGGCCTTGTCGGCGAGGACCTTGTCCAGGTCGGCCTTCGGGATCTTCGCGAAGGCGTCGTTGGTGGGGGCGAAGACGGTGATGTCCTTCGCGTTGTTGAGGGTGTCGACCAGTCCGGCCTGCTTGACGGCCGCGACCAGCGTGGACAGGGCGGGGTTGTTGGAGGCGGCGGTGGCGACCGGGTCCTTGGCCATCCCGTCGAAGCTGCCCGCGCCCTCCTTCGGCACACCCGCACACGCCGGGCCGAACGGGGCGTCCATCGCCATGGCGGGCGTGGAGGCGGCGTCCGCGCCGGGGGTGGCCTGTTCGGAGGCGGCGCTGCCGGCGCTCGACTTCTCACCGGAGTCCGAGCAGGCGGCCAGCGCGAAGGGAAGGACCGATGCGGCGGCGACGGCGACGGCGGTACGGCGGAAACGAAGAGCCATCATGACGGTTGTTCTCCTTGGGATCATCCGGGGGTACTTCAGGGGGATTCAGGCATGGGGGTGGTACGGGAGGAGCGGTGTGGGGGTGGCGGCACCGCCGCCGGGTGGGTCAGGCGGCGGGAACCACGACCGGGTGCCGGCGGCTCGCGCGGCCGGTGGGGGGTCTGCGGTCCGGGCCGGGAGCACCGGTGGGTGCCGGGCCCGGCCGGTCGGGGGAACCCGGCACCGCCGAGGCCCGCGCGGAGTGCCCCGGCGCCGACGGGATGCCCCGAGGGGTCACCACCGTCCGGACGGGGACTCCGGACGGCAGAACTGTCGGCGCCGCCTGGGCGTCGCGCTCGATGGTGCTGCCGTTGTCGCTCACACCCGGTCTTCGGCGCCGGGGGGCGGGTGGATTGGTCATTCCTCCTCTCGGATGACAACCGATCATCGGGTTGACGTCTTGCGAGCCTTTCGGGAGTTCACCTGCCGCCCGGTTCCGGCGCAGCACCGCCGACAAGGGCGTATGGGCCGCAGGGCCCGGCGCGAGGAGAGGAGTCCGCGCGGGCTCCGGGGAGGGCCGCGCGGGTCCGGGGGCCGCACGGCGAGGAGACTCGGCCGACGGGGTGTCAGTGGGCGCCGGCACCCATGGGCCCATGCCTGATGACGGGGGGGCACGACCGGGCCGGGGACGGGGCCGAGCCCCGGGCGGGGGCGGTGTCCAAGCCCGGGGCGATGACATCGCGGCAGCGCGCCCACCCGGTTTCGCTTCCGATGACGGCGCCACGCGGTACCTCGCGCCGAGGGCCGTCGGGCCGGGGTGACCGTAGGGTGGTGGAAGGACTGCCCCGGTGGACGTGAGGCGAGGAGATTCCGGTGCGTGACGCAGACTTCTTCCGACGCTGGATGGACGCCGTCGCGTCCGTCGTCGAACGGGAGGCGGACCGGCTGACCGAGCTCGACTCCCCCATCGGGGACGCCGACCACGGCAGCAATCTCCTGCGGGGGTTCGTCGCCGTACGGGCGGCCCTCGAAGCCGAGAGCCCCGCAACGCCCGGCGCGGTGCTGCAACTCGCCGGCAGGACCCTGATCTCCACGGTCGGCGGCGCGTCCGGACCGCTGTACGGAACGCTGCTGCGCCGCACCGGCAAGGAACTGGGCGACGCCGCCGAGGTCTCGGACGAGGATCTGCGCAAGGCCCTGTACGCGGGGGTGGGCGCGGTCGCCCAACTCGGCGGGGCGGCGCCCGGCGACAAGACGATGCTCGACGCGCTGGTGCCGGGGGTGGCGGCGCTCACCACCTCGTTCCGCGCGGCCGCCGAGGCGGCGGAGAACGGGGCGCTGGCGACGGTGCCGCTCCAGGCGCGCAAGGGCAGGGCCAGCTACCTGGGTGAGCGCAGCATCGGGCACCAGGACCCGGGGGCCACTTCGTCCGCGCTGCTGCTGGGGGCCCTGGCCGAGGTCGCGGAGGCACGTGGATGAGCGCCGAACCGATGGTCGGAATCGTCCTGGTGTCGCACAGCGAGGGGGTCGCGGAGTCGGTGGCCGCGCTGGCCACGGGTCTCGCCGCGGGCGGCGCGACGGCCCTGGTGGCCACGGCGGGCGGTGGCCCCGACGGCGGCCTGGGCACCAACCCGGAGCTGATCGTGACGGCCGCCCGGACCGTGGACCGGGGCGCGGGCATCGCGATCCTGGTGGACCTCGGCAGCTCGGTGCTGTCGGTCAAGTCGCTGCTGCTGGACGAGGAACTGCCCGAGGGCAGCCGACTGGTCGACGCGCCGTTCCTGGAGGGGGCGGTGGCGGCCGTGGTGACCGCCTCCACCGGAGCCCCCCTGGACGCGGTGGCGGCCGCGGCCGAGGAGGCGTACGCGTACCGGAAGGCCTGAGCCCCCCGGCGCGTTCCGAACGTGACGCTTCAGCGGCCGCGCAGGGTTTCGATCTCGCGGCGCTCCCGCTTGGTCGGGCGTCCCGCGCCCCGGTCGCGGATGCCGACCACGGCCGCCTCGACGGGCGTGGGCGGCGGCGGACTGTTGTCGGTGAGGCATTCGGCGGCCACCGGGGCGCCGACCCGCTTGGCGACCGTCCGCCGCACCACCACGATGCGCTCGCGCCCCGCGTGGAAGAGTCGCACCTCGTCCCCCACCCGTACGGGCTGGGCCGGTTTGGCGCGTTCCCCGTTGACCTTCACGTGGCCCGCCCGGCAGGCGGTCGCCGCGGTCGAGCGGGTCTTCGTCAGACGCACGGCCCAGATCCACGCGTCGACCCGAACTGTTCCCGATCCCTCTTCAGCCATGCCCCGACTTTAACGAGCGGCTCGGGGAAAGCCGGAACGGCTTTTGGCGGAAACACCAATCACCATGGCATCTGCCATGTACATCGCCCCAATGGAATTGCAAATGCGCGACAAGTGCCCCTACCTTGTCGCCCATGCAGTCCTACACCATCGGACAGGCCGCGCGTCTGCTGGGCGTCAGCCCGGACACGGCGCGTCGCTGGGCCGACGCCGGCCGGGTCGCGACCCATCGCGACGAGGGCGGTCGCCGGCTGATCGACGGCCGCGCGCTGGCCGCCTTCTCCGTCGAGGTGGGCCAGGGAGCCCACACCGAGGACGAGGAGCCCTACACCTCCGCGCGCAACGCCTTCCCGGGCATCGTCACGGCCGTCAAGCTCGGCGACGTGGCCGCCCAGGTCGAGATCCAGGCGGGTCCCCACCGTCTGGTCTCCCTGCTCACCCGTGAGGCCGTCGAGGAGCTCGGACTGGAGGTCGGCATGCGGGCCACCGCCCGCGTGAAGTCCACCAGTGTGCACATCGACCGCACCTGATCCCTCCCTCGTGGCGGGTCACGGCGTCCCCGACCGACCCGCCGCCGATCAGCGGTCCCCGCACCACCGCTCAGCACCACCGAACGTCCCCACCCGCTCCGCCCGTCACCGGCGCGGGTCACCACCACGCGGTCCCGGCACCAGGCCGGCCGCCGACCCGACCGAGGAGCTCCTGCTCATGTCCCCGACGCTGAACCGCCGTCGTACCGTCGCCGCAGCCCTGACCACCGCCCTTCTCGTGCCGGTCCTGGCAGCCTGTGGCGGCGGTGACGACAAGAAGGACGAGTCGGCCTCCTCCCCGAGCGCCGCCCCCTCCTCCGCCGGCTCCGCCGCCCCCAAGGCCGCGAACCTCACCGTCCTCGCCGCGTCCTCCCTCACCGACGTCTTCAAGAGCGCCGGCGCCGCCTACGAGAAGGCGCACCCGGGCACGAAGGTCACGTTCTCCTTCGCCGGTTCGCAGGAACTCGCCGCGCAGGTCAAGCAGGGCGCCCCGGCCGACGCGCTGGTCACCGCGGACACCAAGACGATGGACGGCCTGAAGGCCGAGACCAACAGCCCGACCGTCATCGCCAAGAACCGCCTGGTCATCGCGAGCGCCAAGGGCAACCCGTTCAAGATCGACGAGTTGAAGGACCTCGCCGACACCAAGATCAAGGTCGTGCTCGCCGGGCCCGAGGTCCCGGTCGGCCGCTACAGCAAGCAGATCCTCGACGCCCAGAAGGTCGAGGTGAAGCCGGTTTCCCAGGAGCCCAACGTCCGCGCCGTACTGGGCAAGGTGGAGCTGGGCGAGGCCGACGCCGGTCTCGTGTACAAGACGGACACCCTCAAGTCCGGTGACAAGGTCGCCGTCGTCGACATCCCGGACGGGCAGAACGCCGTGGCCTCCTACCCGGCCGCCTCGCTGAAGGGCTCCAAGAACGCCGATGCCGCGGCCGCGTTCGTCGCCTGGCTGAGCACCCCGGAGGCGCAGAAGATCCTCCAGGACGCGGGCTTCCAGAAGCCGTAACGGGCCCCGCGCCCAATGCCGAGAGGGGTTGCCTGGTCCGGGGGGACAGGCGGCCCCTCTCGGCGTGTCCCGTCCGCGTGTCGTCCGTTCCGGCCGCGCCGTCCGCCCCCGTCGCCGTACGCTTCCCACCCGGCGAAACTCCCAGCCAGGAACCCCACATGACCAGAGTCCGTACCCGTGTCAGGCCGCCCGTGGCCCTGGCGCTGCCCGCCCTGCTGGCCGTCGCGTTCCTGCTGCTGCCCCTCGTCGGCATCCTCACCCGCACCCAGTGGGGCGAGCTGACCACCCATCTGACCAGCCCCGACGTGGTTCAGGCCCTCGAACTCTCGCTGGTCGTCTCCTTCTGGGCCCTCGGTCTCTCGCTGGTCCTCGGGGTGCCGCTGGCATGGCTGTTGGCCCGGGTGGAGTTCAAGGGGAAGGCGTTCGTCCGGTCGCTCGTCCTCCTGCCCATGGTGCTGCCGCCGACCGTCGGCGGTGTGGCCCTGCTGCTGGGCTTCGGCCGGCGCGGACTCCTCGGGCCCTGGCTGGAGGACACCTTCGGCATCACGCTGCCCTTCCACACCTCCGGCGCCGTCGTCGCCGCCACGTTCGTCGCGATGCCCTTCCTCGTCATCAGCCTGGAAGGGGCGCTCGGTGGACTGAAGCAGAGCTACGAGGAGACCGCGTCCTCCCTCGGCGCCTCGCCGGTCCGCGTGTTCTTCACCGTGACCCTGCCCATGGTGGCCCCCGGCCTGGTCGCCGGAGCGGCGCTCACCTGGGCCCGCGCGCTCGGCGAGTTCGGCGCGACGATCACCTTCGCCGGGAACCTGCCCGGCGAGACCCAGACCCTGCCGCTCCAGGTCTACCTGCTGCTCCAGGACAGCCCCGAGGCGGCCACGTCCGTGTCGCTTCTGCTGCTCGCGATCGCCATGGGCGTACTGATCGCCCTGCGCGGGCGGTGGACGGGAACCCCCGTCGCCCGCAAGGACGTCGAGACCCCCGCGGCGCCCGAGGACTCCCCCGCGGCCCGTGTTCCGCAGGCGCCTGCCGCCGCCGCGCACGAGGACGGCCGCTGGGCGTTGCACGCCGAGGTGACCGGCTTCAACCGGCTGATCCTCGACGCCGAACCCGGCACCACCATCGCCGTCGTCGGCGAGAACGGCGCCGGGAAGACCACCCTCCTGCGCGCGCTCCTCGGACTCACCCCGCGCGCCCACGCCCGACTCACCCTCGGCGACACCGACGTCACCGCCCTGCCCCCGCACAAGCGACACGTCGCCTGGGTCCCCCAGGACGGCGCCCTCTTCCCGCACCTCACCGCACTCTCCAACACCGCCTACGGGCTCCGCGCCCACGGCACGCCCCGCGCCCGCGCCCGCACGGAGGCCCGGCAGTGGCTCGACCGCCTCGGCGTCGGCCACCTGGCCCACCGCAAACCCGGCCAGCTCTCCGGCGGCCAGGCCCAACGCGTGGCCCTGGCCCGCGCCCTCGCCACCCGACCCCGGCTCCTCCTCCTCGACGAGCCCCTCGCCGCCCTCGACCAGACCACCCGGGCGCGCGTCCGCCACGCCCTGCGCACCCACCTCGCCGGCTTCGGCGGGGTCTGCCTCATCGTCACCCACGACCCCGTCGAGGCCGTGTCGCTGGCCGACCGGGTGCTCGTGCTCTCCGACGGCCAGACCCTCCAGGACGCCCCGCCCGCCGAGGTCACCCGCCACCCCCGCAGCCCCTGGGTCGCCCGCATGCTCGGCCGCAACGCCTGGCCGGGCACCACCACCGCCCATGGGCTGGCGCTCGCCGGAGGCGGCCGGCTGGTGGTGCCGGAGGCGCAGCCCGAGGGGGCGCCGGCGCTCGCGATCATCGCCCCGGAGGCCGTGTCGCTGCACCGGGACCGCCCGAGCGGAAGCGCCCGCAACGTCTGGCCCGGAACCGTACGGGAGATCACCGCGACCGGCAGCCGACTGCGCGTGCTGGTCTCCTCGCTCGAAGTGCCCGACCTGGTCGCGGAGATCACCCCGGAGGCGGCGGCCGAACTGGGCGTCGTCGACGGGGCCTCCGTCTGGTGCAGCGTCAAGGCCACCGAGATCACGCTGGTGTCGCTCTGAGCGGTGCCCGCGTCAGGGCGCGACGCCTCCGGATCCTCTCGGCCGCGGCGGCGATGGCACCGGCGCCGGCCCGGGCAGGATCGAGAGCCACTCCCCCGCCGCGAAGGCGTCGACTCCGATCAGGGTCCGGCCGGCGCGCCCGACCGTGACGGTCGGCACGCCCTCGGTGCGGGCGGCCGTGAAGCGGGGGGCGTCGAGCGTGAACAGGGCGGCGCGTTTCCCGGTGGCGCGCCGGAACTCGGCGAGGCGCCGGGTCAGCAGGGCGGCCTCGTTCCGGTCGACGGTGCTCGGCGCGTACCGCTGTACGACGGCCACCGCGCCCGTACCCGGCTCCCGTGCGGCGGCCGTGAGGGCGTCGGCGAGGACCCGCATCCGGTCCAGCCCGCCGCCCGCGTCGAGCGTACGGCGGCGACCGTCGAGCGGCACGAAGCGTACGCCCCGGTGTGTGAAGCCCGGGCGGCCGTCCACCCCGTCCAGGACGAAGTCCGCGCCGGCGCCCGGTACCCGCCCGTCCGGCGAGACCGCGAACCGCCAGGGCCGCGCGCGCACCCCGGCGGGCGTCGACACGACCGGGTCAGGGGGGAGGGTGACCCTCGGGGCGGATCCGGTCGGCGGGGTCTCGGCGGTCAGCGTGTCCAGCAGCAACCGGGCCGGGCCGCCCCCGTCGGTGGCCGACAGCCCGGTGAGGCGCAGCGGTGGCTCGGCCGTCGCCGGCAGCGGCAGGGTGATCCGGCGCCAGCCGGACCAGTCGGCGGCCGGTCCGCGCAGGGTGAGAACTGCCCCGTCCCCGTCGGCCAGGTGCACCACCGGTCGCGCCCCGGACCCGTCCCCGGCGACCCACAGGGACACCGAACGGGCCTGCTCCGGAAGGGGGATCGGGCGGGGGGCGACGGCGATGGCGGTCGGGGCCGGGGCGGGAAGGGTGAGGGCGATCCCGGTGCCCGGTCGGCCCTCGCCCGGGGCGGCGGTCGCACCCGCGCCCTTCCAGTGGCCGGCGTCCTCCAGGTCGGCGAGGGGCAGCGCCTCCAGGCCCGCCCCGAGGGCCAGTTCGGCGGTGGCGCCGGTGGCCGGGACGGTGAGGCGCAGCCGCCCGGTGGCCCGCGCGACCAGTGCCCGGACGGTGAAGCCGCCCCGCCCGTCGGGGGTGACCCGCCAGCGGGAGCGGTCGTAGCGCAGGACGGTGTCCCCGGGTTCGACGGTGGTCGCGCGGCCCTGGCCGTCGTACCCGGTCAGCTCGAAGCCGGCGCTCTCCGTCCGGTCGGCGAGCCCGATCCGGTCCCGGGTCGGGCGGATCCGGGTCAGCGGCCCGAGCACCTCCAGCGCCAACGAGCCCTCGGCCGGGCCGCTTTCGGCCGGGCCGGCGCCGGGCCGGGCCGTGCGGGCCCGTACGGTGACGGGCCCCGGCCGGGAGCCGCGCAGGATCCCGTCGGGGCCGATCCGGCCGGCGCCCTCGGCCGACCAGGAGGGTGTGCCGGGGGCCGGCCCGAGCGCGGGGTCGTGGCCGATGGCGGTCAGGGTGCGGGTCAGCCCGGGAAAGAGGCGGCCGGCGCCGCCGGCGGCCTCGATCCGGTAGCCGGTGAGCCGGCCGGAGCCCACCGGGGCGGTGAGCACGAGGCCGTTGGGGACCGGGCGGGGCTTCCCGTCCGACGGGGTGTTCTCCAGGCGCGGGGCGCTCGCCCCGGCGAGTGCGGCGAGGAGCGTCGAGGAGCCGCCGCCGTCCAGGTTGAGGGCCTGGTGGGATCCGAGCCGGTGCATCATGCGGCCGAGCCCGGTCAGGGTGAGTCCGCCGCTGGCCCGCATGCGGCCGTCCACGGTGACCAGGCGCAGCGACCGGCCGTCCCGCGAGAGGCCGACCGCCGTGCGCGGGGCGGCGGTGTTGTTCGGTTCGCCGTCGTGGTTCTGCGGGATCCCGGCCACGACGAGGGACTCCCGCCCGCCGACGGCCGCCAGGGGTACCGGTCCCGACTCCGGCAGCGGCGCGGCCGTGACGGTCACGGGATCCCCGACGCGCAGGGCGGCGAGTTCGGTCGCCGCCGCGCCGGCCGCGACCAGCAGGGTGGTGCCGGGGGCGGGGCGTTCGCGGCGCGCGGGCCGCCGCGGGACCGGTGTCGGGGCCGCGACGGCGACGCGGCCGTCGCGCAGTTCCACCGCCGGCCCGGTGTCCGGGAGTGCGGAGCCGGGCCAGTCGGCGGTGTACGCGGCGAAGCCCTCGGCGGGTGGCAGGGCGGCGTTGTACCCGGCCGGGGTGCGGACCGCACCGCCGGGCAGGGTGACGCTCCCGGTGAGACCGAGGCGCAGGACGCGGCCGCTGCCGTCCGGGGCGAAACCGACGGCGGCGCCGGGGCCGGGCGAGGCGGAGTGCAGCAGCCGGCCGTCCCGTACCCCGGGGCCGAGGGGGGCGCCGGTGCCCCGGATGTCGAAGAAGTCGCCGTTGACGGCTCCGACGACGCGGCGTCCCGGCCCGGCCGGGTGGTGGGCGACGGCCTGGGCGAGCGTCTCGGCGCCGTGCCCGCCCAGGTACTCGGCCCGTACCCCGCCGGGTGCGGCGAGGTCGACGACGAGTTCGTCGATCCGCAGCCAACGGTCGCTCTCCAGCCGGTCGTACGACTCCAGCCGCACGCCGGGGGCGACCGGGCGGGAGGTGCGGGCGGTCTCGATCCCGGCGTCGACCTCCGCGGCGAGCGCGGGCGGCGGAACGGCGAGCAGGGCGCCGCAGAGCAGCGGGGCGAGCAGGGCCGGCAGGGGCGACCGGGGGATCGACACCCGGGAAGGATTTCGCGGGTCGGCGCGGTACCGGGAGCACCACCCGGTCCGGGAACGGCGGGTTCAGCCATTCGCCGTGCGGCCGGGCGGCGGGCACCGCTACCCGGTCCGCCGCGGGACGATGAACTCGCACCACACGCACTTGCCGCCGCCCCGGGGTTCCACCCCCCAGTCGTCCGCGAGCCGGTCCACCAGCAGCAGTCCGCGTCCCGACACCGCCCAGTCCCCCGCCTCGCGCCGGTGAGGCAGGGCGCTGCTGGAGTCCTCGACCTCGATGCGGATCCGCCCCTCGGCGGTCAGCCGCAGGCTGACGTGTCCCGCGCCGTCGGTGTGCACCAGGACGTTCGCCATCAGTTCGTCGGCGGCCAGCTCGACCTCGTCCGCGCGCTCCCGGGCGCCCCAGGCAGCCACCGCGGCCCGGATCAGATGTCGGGCCAGGGCGGGGCCGTCAGGGTCGCCGGGGGCGAGTTCGTGGCGCAACGGGCCGCCTCCGCGCGGGGCGGGGGTGCCCCGGCGGCGCAGCAGGAGCAGGGCCATGTCGTCGCCGCCGCCCGCGTCGCCGACGAGGTCGCACAGCACGTCGGCCAGTCGCTCGACGTCGACCGGTCCGCCCCGGACGGCCTCCATGACCTCCCGCATGCCGGAATCGGCCCGGTCGCCGCGACGTTCCGTCAGGCCGTCCGTACAGAGCAGCAGGGTGTCGCCGGGGTGCAGTTCGACGCTGGTCACGGGGTAGCCCGTACCGGTTCCCGGTTCCTCGCGGGCGGGCAGGCCGAGCGGCAGTCCCCCGGCCACCTGGATCCGGTGGCAACTGCCGTCGCCGCGGCGGACGATCGGGTCGAGGTGGCCTGCCCGCACCAGGTGCAGCATGCCGGTGTTCAGGTCCACCTCGCCGTAGGTGCAGGTGGCGAACCGTTCCGTCGCGAGTTCCCGCAGGAAGGTCGAGGCGCGCGCCATCGCCGTGCCGGGCGTGTGTCCCTCGGCGATGTAGGCCCGCAGGACGATCCGCAACTGGCCCATGACGGCCGCCGCGTCGGTGTCGTGGCCCTCCACGTCCCCGATCACCACCCCGACCCGTCCCTCCCCGAGGGGGATCACGTCGTACCAGTCGCCGCCGATGTCCCGGCCCATCCTGGCCGCCCGGTACCGGACGGCGATCAGCGCGCCCGGCACCTCCGGGATCCTGCGCGGCAGCATGGCCCGCTGGAGCCCCTCCGCGAGGTCGTGCTCCTGTTCGAAGAGGATGGCCCGCTGCAGGCTCTGTGCGATGCCGCTGCCCA
Organism: Streptomyces sp. NPDC002602; assembly: GCF_042889445.1. Classification (NCBI taxonomy): domain Bacteria; kingdom Bacillati; phylum Actinomycetota; class Actinomycetes; order Kitasatosporales; family Streptomycetaceae; genus Streptomyces; species Streptomyces sp. NPDC002602. The sequence goes on from NZ_JBIAQX010000004.1 coordinate 336,931, forward strand.
GGGCCACCAGCAGGTTCCGTTCCTCGGTGGTGAAGTCCCCGTCCCGGCTGTAGAGCAGCCCGAGCGCGCCCACGGGACGGCCCTGGGCGATCAGGGGCAGGTAGACCCCGCTGCGCACGTCCAGCGGTTCGATGTAGGGCCACAACTCCGGGTAGCGCCTCTGGAACTCCTCGCGGGACGCGACGTAGACCGTCTGGAGGGTCCGGACGGCCTCGCTCATCGGGAAGCGCGCGTCGACGCGGGTGTACTCGATCTCGGGCACGTAGGAACCGAGCTGTCCTTCGGCGACGAGGTGGACGCGGGCGCCGTCGACGACGCCGAGCATCACGCTGACGGCTCCGAGGTGCCCGAGGGCCTCGGGGTCCTTGAGCACGTCGGTCACGTCGTTGACCGTGCGCGCGTGGGCGAGGATCGCGGTGGTCCGTTCGACGACGCCGGTCATCCGGCGGCGCCCCTCGTTGCGTTCCCCGGCGGCGCCCGGCTCGACGGGGTCGTGGGCGGCGTCGCGGAGGATCCCGATGACCCGGTACGGACGACCGTCGTGCGGGTCCCGCAGGATGTGGCCCTGGATGTGGGTCCAGCCGAGGGTTCCGTCCCGCCTGCGACTGCGGAAGTACGCCCCGTAGTGGCTGCGGCCGTCCTTCATCGCCTGGGCGACGCGGGCGTCGATCCGCGACTCCTCGCCGGACACGAGACGGATGCGCAGTCCGGCGGGGGTCCCCGTGAACTCGTCCGGACGCAAGTCGAGGACCTCGAGGGCGGTGGGATCCAGGTGCATCCGTCCGCTGTCGAGGTCCCAGTCGAAGGTGCCCATGCGGTTGAGCGCGAGACTCGTGTCGGGCCGCGCGGGCCAGTCGACCTCGGGGGTCGTGATTCCCCGCTGGTCCATGCAGCCAGGGTCTCACTGTTCCCCGGCCCGGGCGCGCGGTCACTCCGTGCGGGGGTTCGCCTGCGAGGGGGGCGCGGCCGAGGACGGGGTGACCGGCGGCGTGTCCGACGGGGCGACGCGGGCGGGCGGCGAATCCGCCGGGGCCTCGCTCGGGGTGCTGTCGCTCGGTGCGCTGTCGCTCCGGGTGGTGTCGGCGGGCGAATCCGAGGCGGGCTCCTCCGGGGACTGCTCCGGGGATCGCCCCGGGGACTGCGCGGAGGACTCCGGGGGGCTGTCGGACGGGGTGATGCCGGGGGTGTCGCCCGGCGATCGCGTCGGGGTGTCGGTGTCCGTCGGCGAGCCGCTCCCGGGGGCCGTGGCGGTGTCCGAGGGGGCGGTGCCCGTCGGGGTGGGGGTCACCGGCGGGGGCACCGGCTTGTCGCGCTTGCCGTCGTGGTCGGCGCGGTCCCGTCCGTACCAGGTCCCGTTGTGGTGGTCGTAGATCACGAAGGTGTTCACGACCTTCACCGAGGGAGCGATGACCACCACCCGCTGGGGCCGGTACGAGGGCCACGACTGCCCGGTGCGCTTCGCGTCGGCCCCGAGCGCCACCGGCTCCCCCAGCGGATTGCCGCACGCGCAGCGCACCCGCGGCACCCCGCGGTCGTCCACCAGCACCGCGGTACCGGCCTGCAGCACCGCCTGGTAGGGGGTGGCCCTGCCGTCGCGGTAGCCGTGGTTGGTGACCCGGGTGTCCGCGCGCAACCGCAGGGGGGTCAGGGAGCGCAGGTAGGCGGGTACGGCCTCGGGTCGGATCCCGAGGGCGGAGGCGAAGGCGGTGTTCTTGGCCGGTTGCCCGGTCAGCGCCGTGATCTGTTTCCCGACGTCGCAACTGGCGGTGTTCCGGGTGCCCCCGTACAGCCCGGGCGCGGCCCCGCTGACGCTGCGCGTGACCGTCGCCCCGGTCGCCGGCGCGCTGTCGCTCGCGGTGGGCGGCGGGCTCTGCGACGGCGGTGTGGCCTCCTCGGCCGCCGTGGACTCGGTGAACGGGGCGGGTCCGGTCGCGGAGGCGGGCTGGAGGAAGACCTCCCCGCCGCCCGCCCGGGTGGAGGAGGGCGTGCCGCTCGGCCGGGTGAGCACCACCACCAGCGCCACGACGGCCGCCAGGGCGACGACCGCCGCGGCCAACCGGGGGCCGGAACGCCACCACGGGCCCTTGCCGGACGGCCCGGTGGGTGCGGGACCGCCGGGGCCGGCGGGCCCCCCGGGCGGTTGCTCGGGCGGGCCTCCCCGCCGCCCGCCCGACAGGGGGCCGGAAGGGGGACCTGACGGGTGCTCGGACGGCGACTGTGACGACCGCGGGGGCAGCGGCGGTTCCTGGCCGGAGGGTTGCGTGGTCACGGGCTCTTCTTCCCTGACGGCGGAGTTCCGGTCCGGGGCGGACGTTCCGTGGTGGTGTACGGAAATCTCCGGATTTCTTGCACTCTTGCGGACCATTGTGTGGGGCCTCCCGGTGGTGGCCGCAAGCCGAGGGTGCCTACCGTTGTCGGGTGAGCCGAACGTCAGCAACGACCTCCGGTGGTTCCGCGCGGGCTTGGCGTGACGCCCTGGTCGCCGTCGTGGCGGGTTTCGTGGTGATGATCGTGATCGCCTCGGCGGGATTGGCCTGTGCGGGTGCGGGCGACCTTCCGGAGGGTGCGTTCCCCCGGGTGGTCGCCGCCGTGGTCGTGATGGCGGCCGGCGGCTCGATCGCGGTGTCGGGCGGCGCCGGGTTCCTGGCCGAGGCCGACGTGAACCTGTCCGTGCTCCCGCTCTCGGTGACCCTGGCCGGCGCCCTGACGGTCGGCCTCTGCTTCCTGCGGCCCCTGCACAACCGGGCCGTGGCCCACCCGCGCGAACTGCTGGGGCGCATGGTGCCCTTGGTGGTGCTGTGGCTGCTCGCCCTCCTCGGCGTCGCCCTGATCGCCCGGCAGGAGTTCGGGATCTCCACCGGCGACTCCCCCGTCGGGGAGATCGGCGAACTCCTCGACGCCGCGCCGACGGTGGGCTTCCGGGCCGAGGTGCCGGCCACGCTGTTCTTCGGACTGCTCTGGATCCTGGGCCTGCTGTCGATCACCCTGCTGGTCTCCCGGCGTGCGCCGTTGCCCGCCGCACTGGTGCGCTTCCACACGGCGGTGCGTCCGGCCGCCTTCGCCACGGTCGTGCTGCTGCTGGCGTACGTGGCGATCGGTGTGGTCACCGGTCTGGTGGTGGCCGCCACCCGGGGGGACGCCGCGCAGACGTTCGCGGTGATCCTGCTGGGCCTGCCGAACCTGGCCTGGCTCGCGCTGACCCTGGGCTTCGGCGGGTCCTGGGAGGGCCGCGTGGACGGGCCGTTCGGGCTGCCGATGCCGCGGATTCTGGACCAGACGCTGCGCGGTCCCGACCTGTCCACGGTGGACGTCGCCTCGCTCGCGGAACACGACTCCCGGGCATGGTGGCTGGTTCCGGTGGCCGCCGTCCTGCTGCTGGGCACCGGGGTGCTGGCGGCCGTACGCTCGCCCGCGCACGTCCGGGCGCGACAGCACGCGCTGCACCTGGCGGTGGCCCTGGCGCCGGCGACACTGGCGGTGTGCCTGATGGCCTCCGTCCACGCCGAGTTCGGTCTGTCACTGCTCGGCATCGGCGACGCGGGCGGTCTCGGGGGCAGGGTCGAGCTCAGTCCGCACCTGTGGCGCAACGTCGGTCTGGCCCTGCTGTGGGGCGCCGTGGCGGGATTCCTCGGAGCCCTGGTGGCCCGCCCCCTGCGCCGCCGCGGCCGTGTGGAGCAGCCCTGATCCCCACAGGGATCGACCCCGAACCCGGCAACCGATGGGCCGTACGGGTGAAGAGCGGGATATCGGTTCATCGGGGCATCGTTTCTGCATGCCAATCTCACCTCCGTGAACACGTTTAGAGGCCTGTTCCGGCCGCTCCACGCCGGCGGCCTGCTTGCCGTCTCCGCCGTCGCCCTGACCCTGTCCACCGCACTCCCCACGGAGGCGACGACCGGCGCGCGCTACCTGGCCGGTCCGGTCGGCGTGCAGGACGCCACGCCCCGCAAGGTCTCCGGGAGCGCGGTCTACTGCCCCGACGGCATGCTCGTACAGTCCGGCGGCTACTCCCTGGAGAACGGCCGAACCGGGCCCGTCCTCGCCAGTCACCCCGTCGTCGGACCGCACGGGCGCAAGGGTTGGTACGCCTCCGCCTCGCACGCGGACGTCCGCGCGTACGTGCTCTGCCTGCCCACTCTCGGGGACGGATCCTGACCACGTCGGGCGACGGGGTCCCCTCACCGGGACACCGGGACACCGCGACACGGCCACACGGCCACACGGCGCAGGCGTCAGGCCCGGTCCCGCGGCCGGAAGACGGGCAGCGCCCAGCGCGGCGGCGGGGGCGCCGGTTGCGACTCGCCCGACTCCGGGGCGTCGACGGGCGGGGCCGGAACCGTTCGGGTGGCCGCGCGCCGGCCGTCCCCCGGCGCTTCCTCCCCCGCCCGGCGCAGCGCCGCGGTGAACTCCAGGCAGGTGCGCCAGCGTTCCTCCGGCGACTTGGCCAGGGCCTTCGCCACCACCTCGTCCACCGCGGCCGGCAGGTCCGGCCGCTCCGCGCTCACCGGTGGTGGCGGGTCGTACTGGTGGGCCCACAGGAGGGCCATGTCGTCGTCCCGCCGGAACGGTGGTCCGCCGGCCAGCATCTCGTGGACGACGCACCCCAGGCCGTAGACGTCGCAGCGCCCGTCCACCGGCTTGCCGGAGATCTGTTCCGGCGCCACGTAGTCCAGCGTTCCGACGAACTGTCCGACGCTCGTGAACCCGGTCAGCGACAGGGACTTCTTCGTCAGCCCGAAGTCCGTCAGGTACACGTGCTCGGGGTGTTCGCTGTCGGTGCCCTCCGCCACCAGGATGTTGCCCGGTTTGACGTCCCGGTGGACCAGGTCGTGGTCGTGGGCCGCGTCCAGGGCCGAGGCCACCTGGCCCGCGATCCGCGCGGCCGTCGCCACCGGCAGCGGACCGGTGCGGTCCAGCATCGCCCGCAGGTCCTGTCCGGCGACGTGGCGCATGGCGATGTACAGCAGACCGTCCGCCTCGCCCGCCTCGAAGACCGGCACGATGTGCGGGTGGTCGAGGGACGCCGCCACCCGCGACTCGTGCGCGAACCGCTGTCGGAACGTGTCGTTGCGGGCCAACTCGGGTGCCAGCAGCTTCAGTGCCACGACACGGTCGAGGCGCAGGTCCCGCGCCCGGTAGACGACGGCCATCCCGCCGCGCCCGATCTCGCCCTCCAACCGGTATCCGGCGATCCGTGTCCCGGTGCCGGCCGGTCGGCCTCCCGGGGCGTCCGCGGCGGACATCACCGGCCACCGCCCCCGGGTGTGTCGACGATCCGCGTCGGCTCGTGTCCGTCCGCCGGCCCGGGGGGCACCCCGCCGGGCCCCTCGCCCGCCGGGCCCGCCTGTTCGTCGGACGCGGGCGCGGGCGCTCGTTCATCGGGCGTGGGCGCGGGCGCGGCGGGCGCTCGTTCGTCGGACGCGGGCCCGGGCGCGGGCGCGGCGGGCGCCTGCTCGTCGGGCTCCGGGTCCTCGACCGGCGGCCGGGGTCCGGGGGCGGTGCCCGGTTCCGCGACGACCGCGTAGGTCGCCCGCCGGGTGCCGTCGCCGTACATCCACCGCCCGGCCGTCTCGTCGTAGAGCCAGATCTCCGCCCCGTCGAGCACCACCCCGGCGCGCAGGCCGCGGGTGGCGCGCCGGAAGCCGTCGGCGTCCGTCCGGCCGGAGGCGAGTTCGTCGGCGGCCCGGCGGTAGCGCTCCAGAGCCTCGACTCCGCGGGCGAGCAGCGGTCGGGGGTCCTCGGCGCGGGTCAGGGGGCGTCCCGCCGTGGGCGGCGGTTGCGGGACGACGACCAGCAGTCGCCCGTCCACCCAGGCGGACCAGCCGTTGGCGCACAGGATCTCCGCCCATTCGCCGCGCCGGGACAGCAGTTGCACGGGCAGGAAGGCGTCCAGGGCCGCGGTGGGCCGCGAGACGTCCGGTGCCTCCCAGGCGGGCAGGCCGTCCCGGGGCACGACGTGGGTGGGCCGGAAGTCGGCGACGCCTTCGGGTGCTTCGGGGCTCGTCACGCGGCCTACTTCCGCATGATGGCGGGTTCGTGGCGCCGCAGCAGCCGGGAGACCAGTACGCCGAACAGCACGCACAGCACGACCAGCATCCCGAGGTTCAGCAGCCACACGCCGACGGTGTGCGCGAACAGCGGGTCGTCGGTGAGGGGGCCGGGCACGATCGCGCCCAGGTCGATGGTGCCCGCCATCGCGCCGAGTGCCCAGCGGGAGGGCACCAGCCAGGAGAGTTGTTGGATCACCGGCACCCCGTCCAGTTGCAGGAGCGCCCCGCAGAAGACCACCTGGACGATGGCGAGGAGGACCAGCAGCGGCATGGTGACCTCCTCCTTCCTGACCAGGGCGGAGACCAGCAGGCCGAGCATCATCGCGGTGAACGACAGCAGGGCGACGGCGATCGTGATCTCGATCAGCGGTGGCATGAGGACGCCCTTGCCGTCGGGGGCGCCTAGGTTCACGCCCAACAGGGCGACGAGGGTCAGCACGACGGCCTGGGCCACCGTGATCGCGCCCAGGACCACCACCTTGGACATCAGATAGGCGGAGCGCGACAGCCCCACCGCGCGTTCGCGCTGGTAGATGGTCCGTTCCTTGACCAGTTCGCGCACCGCGTTGGCGGCGCCGGTGAGCACGCCTCCCACGCACAGGATGAGCAGGGCGTTGATCGCCGTCTCCTGGGTGAGGCGGCTGCCGGCCAGGGCGCGGGCCATGGCGCCCATCACGAACGGCAGCGCGACCATGATGGCGAGGAAGGTCCGGTCCGCGCTCAGCGCCGCCGCGTACCGCCGGACCAGGGTGGAGAGTTGGGAACCCCAGCTCTGCGCCTTGGGCGGAGGGGCGACGAAACCGGCCGGTCCGGGCCTGCCGTCCGCGACGGGGGGCCGGGGGGCGGCCCCGCGCACGTACCTGCGGTGCAGGGGGGACGCCGCGTACTCGGCGGCCCAGTCGCGGTCCTGTTGGTTCTCGAAGGCCTCGAAGGCCTCGGGCCACTGCTCGTAGCCGAAGAAGTCGAGGGTCTCGTCGGGCGGCCCGAAGTAGGCGACGCGCCCGCCCGGGGCGAGCACGAGCAGCCGGTCGCAGACGTCGAGGCTGAGCACGCTGTGGGTGACCACGATGACGGTGCGACCGTCGTCCGCGAGGCCGCGCAGCATGTGCATGACCGAACGGTCCATCCCGGGGTCGAGACCGGAGGTGGGTTCGTCGAGGAAGAGCAGGGAGGGTTTGGTGAGCAGTTCCAGGGCGACGGACACCCGCTTGCGCTGGCCGCCGGAGAGGCTGTGGATGGGCTGGTCGGCGCGCTGTACGAGGCCGAGCTCACCGATCACCTCGTCCACCCGCGCCTGGCGTTCCGCCTTCTCGGTGTCCTGGGGGAAGCGCAGTTCGGCGGCGTAGGTCAGGGCGCGACGCACCGTGAGCTGGGCGTGCAGGATGTCGTCCTGCGGCACGAGGCCGATGCGGCTGCGGAGTTCGGCGTAGTCGCGGTACAGGTCGCGTCCGTCGTACAGGACGGACCCCTGGTCGGCGGGGCGCAGGCCGGTGAGGGCGCCGAGCAGGGTGGACTTGCCGGCGCCGCTGGGGCCGACGACAGCGAGCAGGCATTTGGCGCCGACGGGGAAGGAGACGTGGTCGAGCAGGACCTTGCGGCCGTGGTCGACCGTGACGGCGAGGTCCTGGACGTCGAGCGAGACCTCACCAGTGTCCACGTACTCCTGGAGCTGGTCGCCGACCAGGCAGAAGGCGGTGTGTCCGATGCCGACGATGTCGCCCTCGGCGATCGGCGCGCGCTCGACGCGGGCGCCGTTCAGGTAGGTGCCGTTGTGGCTGGCGAGGTCGACGATCTCGTACGTGCCGTCCGCGCGTGCCCGCAGCTCGGCGTGGCGGCGCGAGACGACGAGGTCGTCGACGACGAGGTCGTTGTCGCCGGCCCGCCCGATGCGCACGGCGGTTCGCGCGGGCAGCGGGCGGACCGAGGTCGGCCGGGCGAAGGTTCCGGTCAGCCCGGGGTGCGCCACGGAGGACGGCCGCGAGGTCCCGCCTGCGGGCCCGGCGGGCGGTACGGGCGTCGACGGCCACGCGGGTTTGGCCGGCGGCGCCGAGCGCAGGGGAAGCGCGGGGGCGGACGGGCGCACGGAAAGCGCGGGGGCGGACGGGGCCGGCGGGGGCTCGGCCGGCGCGGGGGCCGACGGGGCCGTGCGCGCGGGGGTCGCCGCCGGCTCCACGGGTCTGGCGGGCGGCTCGGGGCCGAGCAGGAGGGCGCGCGGGCCGTCGTCGACGCTGCCGAAGCGCAGCTCGCTGCCGGCGCCGACGTTCCAGGCGTGGACCCGGCGGCCGTCGGCCCAGGTGCCGTTGGTGCTGTCCTCGTCCTCGACGGTCCAGTGGTCGCCTTCGGCGCGCAGCACGGCGTGGTGCCAGGAGACGCGGGCGTCGTCGAGGCAGATCTCGCAGAGGGGGTCCCGGCCGACGTGGTAGGTCCGGACCGGGCTCATCGCGGTGGAGCCCCCGGCCGTTTCCAGAACGAGTTCGGGTGCGGTCGGCACACCGGGGCGCTGGACCATGGTCAGATTTTCCCACGATCCGACCGGCTCGGCATAACCGCAGGTCAGAGCCCTCTTATGGGTAATGACAACGGTCCCCGTTGCAGCCTTTGCCCATCTTCGAAAGGTGCGCTTCACTTCACGCGTCGGAACCGAACAAACGGGGGACGCCATGACCGGGCACGACCACGCGAAGGACCACACCCACGCCCACGGCGGCCACGCCCACGGCGGACACAGCCACGGGGTCGACCCGAACGCCGACCGCCGCTGGCTGGGAATCGCCCTCGCCCTGATCGCGGGCTTCATGGCCGTCGAGGTGGTCATCGGCGTCATGGCGCACTCCCTGGCGCTGATCTCCGACGCCGCGCACATGCTCACCGACGCCGTCTCGATCGTCCTCGCGTTGATCGCGATGCGACTAGCCGCCCGGCCGGCGCGCGGTGGGTTCACCTACGGCCTCAAGCGGGCCGAGATACTCTCCGCCCAGGCCAACGGCCTCACCCTGCTCCTGCTGGCGGTCTGGTTGGCGTACGAGGCGGTGCGCAGGCTGCTCGACCCGCCGCCGGTGGAGGGCGGACTCGTCCTGGTGACGGCGCTCGCGGGGATCGTCGTGAACGTGGCGGCGGCCTGGTGCATCTCGAAGGCGAACCGCTCCTCCCTGGCGGTCGAGGGCGCCTACCAGCACGTACTGAACGACCTGTTCGCCTTCATCGGCACCGCCGTGGCCGGTCTGATCGTGCTCACCACCGGTTTCGTGCAGGCCGACGCCATCGCCTCGCTCGTGGTGGTGGCGCTGATGGTCAAGGCGGGCTACGGACTGGTGCGCGAGTCGGGTCGGATCTTCCTGGAAGCCGCTCCGGCCGGCACGGACCCGGACGCGGTCGGCGACCGGCTCGTCGGGCAGCCGCCGGTGACCGAGGTCCACGACCTGCACATCTGGACCATCACCTCGGGTCAGGCGGCCCTCTCCGCGCACGTCCTGGTGGAACCGGCGGGCGACTGCCACGCCGTGCGCCGTGACCTGGAAGCACTGCTGGAGAAGGAGTACGGGATCACGCACACCACGCTCCAGGTGGACCACGCGCAGGACGCGCTGCTCTCGGTCGGGCGGCGACCGGGCGAGGTCCCGACGGGCGACTCGCACTGCGCGGACGCGCACGGCCCGGTCCACCGCGAGGGTCCGCACGACCACTGACGGTCCGACGGTCACGATCGCCGGCGGTCCGGTGGTGCCGACACCCCGCACGCGGGGCATGGATAGCGGCATGGCACAGAAACGAAGCGCCGGCCTGCTCCTCTTCCGTCGGGCCGGCGAAGAGGAGACCGACATCGAGGTCCTGCTCGGGCACATGGGCGGACCCCTGTGGGACCGGCGGGGCGACACCGGCACCTGGGCGATCCCCAAGGGCGAGTACGGTCCGGAGGAGACCCCCCGCGACGCGGCCCGCCGGGAGTTCACCGAGGAGATCGGCCTGCCGCCCCCGGAGGGCCCGTACCTGCCCCTGGGCGAGATCCGGATGCCGAGCGGGAAGCTGGTGACGATCTGGGCGGTGCGGGCGGATCTGGATCCGGCGCTCATGGTGCCCGGGACCTTCACGATGGAGTGGCCGCCGCACTCGGGGCGGATCGGCGAGTTCCCGGAACTGGACAAGGTGGCCTGGTTCCCTCCGGCGGTGGCCGAATCCAAGTTGATTCCCGGCCAAGTGCCGTTTCTGGAGCGGCTGTTGGTGCTTCTGAAGGGTTGACCCGACCTTGACTTGCCAACAAACCCCACCTGCGTGGACATTGCACATATGACGAGCGTCGTGCTGGTGGGGACCCTGGACACCAAGGGTGTGGAGTACGGCTGGTTGCGCGAGAGACTGCTGCGCGCCGGCGTCGAGGTGGTACTGGTCGACACGGGCATCATGGACGAGCCCCGGCTGCCGGCGGACGTGCCGCGCGAGGCGGTCGCGCGGGCAGCGGGAAGGGAACTCGCGGACCTGCGCGCCGCCGCCGACCGGGGGTCGGCCGTCACCGCGATGGCCGCCGGGGCGGAAGCGACCCTCCTGCGCCTGCACGCCGAGGGCCGGCTGCAGGGGGTGCTCGCGATCGGCGGCAGCGGCGGCACGTCCATCGCGACCCGGGCCATGCGGGCGCTCCCCCTGGGCGTGCCGAAGGTGATGGTCTCCTCGATGGCGTCCGGGGACGTCGCCCCGTACGTCGGATCCTCGGACATCACCATGATGTACAGCGTCGTGGACATAGCGGGGATCAACAGCGTCTCCGCTCCCGTGCTCGCCAACGCGGTGGAGGCGGTCGCCGCGATGGCCGGGGGCTTCGCCCGCGCCTCCCGGGAGCGCGGCCCGACCCGGCTCGGCGCCGGTGGGCGGCCGCTCATCGCGGCGAGCACGGCCGGCGTGACCGCGATCGGCGTGGACGCCGCCCGGGAACGACTGACCGGGCTGGGTTACGAGGTGCTCGTCTTCCACGTCAGCGGCACGGGCGGCCGGACCCTGGAGAAGCTGGCGGGCCAGGGAATCTTCGCGGGGGTACTGGACCTCACGCTGAGCGAGCTGGCCGACGACCTGTGCGGGGGCATCCTCACGGCGGGCCCCGACCGGCTCAGCGCGGCCGGTCGTGCCGGGATTCCGCAGGTGGTGAGCCTGGGCGCGCTGGACATGGTGAAGTTCGGCCCCTTGGAGAGCCTGCCCGAACGGGCCCGCTACCGGCGGGTGCGCCTGCACAACCCCTCGATCACGGTGATCCGTACGACCGCGTCCGAGTGCGCCGAACTGGGCCGGCGGGTCGCGGTCAAGTTGCGGTCGGCCACCGGGCCGACGGCCGTCTGCGTCCCCTTGCGCGGACTGTCCACGCTCGGCGCGCCGGGTGGCCCCTACCATGACCCCCGTGCGGACGGGGCGCTGTTCTCGGCTCTGCGCGAGGGATTGCGGGGCAGTGCCGCCCGGCTGTACGACTACGACACCCACATCAACGACCCGGCCTTCGGCAGGGACGCGGCCGACCGACTGCACGCCATGATCGGCGCGGAGCGGGCGGCGGCCTGACACCCGTACGAGACACCCCGCGAGGTTGGGAACCAGCCGTGGCGGAAACCGTGTCCCAGGTGGTGGCCGGTCGGGGGACGACCGGAACCGGGCGCGACGCCATGGGCGGGGGGCAACGATGAACGACGTGTGGACCGTACCGGGGTACGCCCAGGTCCGGGAGCTCGGTGCGGGCGGCAGCGGCCGCGTGGTTCTCGCCGTGCACGGGGCGACGGGGACGGCGGTCGCGGTGAAGTACCTCGCCGACCGGCTGCGCGAGGATCCCGCCTTCGTCCGTGAGTTCCGCGCGGAGGCCCGGTTGCTGGGCGGGCTGCGCTCGCCGTACGTGGTCGGCCTGTACGAGTACGTGGAGGCGCCCGGCGGCGCCGCGATCGTCATGGAACTGGTCGACGGGATCTCCCTGCGCGCCCTGCTGAAGCAGTCGGGCCGGGCGGACGCCGAGGCCGCGCTGGTGGTGCTGAAGGGGTCCCTGCTGGGCCTGGCCGCGGCGCACCGGGCGGGGGTGGTCCACCGGGACTACAAGCCGGAGAACGTGCTGGTCTCGCCGGACGGTTCGTCGAAGCTGGTGGACTTCGGGATCGCGGCGGGGCGCGGCACCACACCCGGCGTGGCGGGCACGCCCGCGTACATGGCCCCCGAGCAGTGGCAGGGACGGCCGGCCTCCCCCGCGGCCGACGTGTACGCGGCGACGGCGACGTTCTTCGAGTGCCTCACGGGGCGCAAGCCCTTCGACGGGACCAACTTCGCGGAGTTGGCGGTCCAACACATCGAGGCGCCCGTGCCGGAGACGGAGGCACCGGAGCCGGTGCGTCCGCTGATTCGGCGCGGTCTGGCCAAGGAGCCCGAGCGGCGGCCGGAGAACGCCGAGGCGTTCGTCGCGGAGTTGGAGGGCGTGGCGCTGGCCGCGTACGGACCCGACTGGGAGGAGCGCGGGCAGCGCAAGCTGGCGGCGCTGGCGGCGCTGCTGCCCTTGCTGTTCCCCTCGGCGGGGGCGCCGGCCGCCGGTACCACCGCGCTGGCGACGACCGCCCTGAAGCCGCCCGCGAGGAGCCTGCTGCCGGGCCGGCGGGGAGCGCTCGCGGCGGGTGCGGTGCTGGTCGTGGGGGCGCTGCTGATGTTCACGTACGACGCTGTCGGCGGCGAGCCGGACGGCGCGGCGGCGCTGAGCGCCTTCGCGACGACCGGCCCGGGTGCGCCGGTGGCTTCGCCGGCTCCCGGTCCGAGCCCGTCGGGTTCCCCTTCGGCGTCCGTGTCTGCGTCCGCGAGTCCCTCGACCTCCGTGTCCCCGTCCGTCTCGACCTCGGCGTCCACGAGCTCCGGCCCGAGCGGCACCCCGACGCCGACGCCCACCTCGACCGTCACCGAGCCGACCCCGACGCCCACTCCCACCCCGACGCCCACCCTCACTCCCACGCCGACTCCGACGCCGACGCCGACTCCGGTGGTCGTCTCGGGGGTGTCCGTCAGCCTGTCCGCCGCCCCGAGCGCCGGTCGGGCGACCGTGTCCCTGGACGTACGGGGCGGACCGGCGACGGTCACCATCGAGTGGTTCCGCGGAGACAGTCCGGGCGACCTGCGCTCGGCGGACGGCGCGGACTCCGTCGCCGTGGAGGCCGGGACGGGTCCGGTGACGCGGTCCCACGCCCTCGCGCGGGTCGGCGGCTGCTACTTGAGCGCTCGGGTCACCACCAAACCGGCGTTCGACAAGAAGACGGCCGTCGACTCGATCCTCATCCCCAGGTGTCAGGAGGTGCCGCGATGAGCGATGCCCGCGCTCCCGAGGGAGACGACTACAGCGCCACCGTCCTCGGCAGTCACTGGTTCAGCGGCCCGCCCGGAGGCGAGGCCGACGAACCGGCGACGCGGCGGGCGGCCGAACCGGGGGCGACGCGGCGGCTCGACCCCGCCCCCGGCTCCGACCCCGCCCCCGACCCCGACCCCGACACACGGCGGCTCGACGAACCGGACACGAAACGGTTCGACACCCCGCAGACCACTCCCGGAGCGGTGCCCGACCGGATCGAGGGCTCGGTCCTGCGGTTCGGGCCCGGGGTGACGGCGGCCGTGCCCGCGCCGTTCCCCGTGGTCGTCGGGACCGCTGTGGGCAACCCGCGCCGCCGCGGGGGGCAGTGGCGTCGGTACACCCTGGCCGCCGTGGTGTTGGCCGCGGTGCTCGCGTACCTGGGCTGGCAGCGCTTCGGTCCGGCCGTCGAGGTCCGGGACGTGGCGGTCAGCACCGATCCGAAGGGGCCGAGCTGCGATTCCGCCGCCGACGTGGTGGCGCTCGTACGGACCAACGGGCGCCCGGGCACCCTCGCGTACCGCTGGCTCCGCAGTGACGGCACCCGATCGGAGCAGCTCACCGAGCGGGTGCCGAGCGGGCGGCGGGAGGTCGCGCTGCATCTGCTGTGGACGTTCCACGGCGCGGGGACCTACCCGGCGCGGGCCGAGATCGAGCTGGTGTCGCCCTCGCGGCACACGGCCTCGGTGGAGTTCACGTACCGCTGCCGCTCCTGAGGCGCGCGCCCGGGGCGGTACCGACCGGTTCCCGCGGCCGGGGCCGCCGTGGCCGTCCGGCCGGAGCGCCGGTGCCGGTGCCTGCGCCGGCGCCGGTCCCCGGGCCACGTGTCCGGCCGGCCTAGAACCGCGCGTGGGCGGTGATGTCCGCCGCGAACTCCCCCGTCATCGCCGGGGTCACCGAGGGCCGGCACTGGGCGACCGCCGTGAGGTAGTCCTCGGTGCTCGCGCCGAGCTGCGCCGCCGACGCGCCGCGGGTGCCCACGGCTTCCAGGTCCCGTTCGAAGGACGCCTGCGCGGCCGCCCGGGCCGCGTGCTCGATGTCCGCCGGGGTGAACAGTTCGCTCGCCTCCACCAGGGCCGCCACGTCGACGTCCACCCGACCGGCCGTGTGCCGCGACCACATCGCGGCGCGGGCCCCGGCGTCGGGGGTGCCGATGGGGATCAGGTAGTCGAAGCGTCCGGGACGCAGGAAGGCGGGGTCGAGGGAGCGGACGGAGTTGGTCGCGCAGACCAGCAGCCGTTCGTCGCCCTCCCGGAAGCCCGGTATCAGCTTGAGCAGTTCGTTGGTCACCCCGTGGATGCCGCCGGGCCGCACGGGCTCGGTGCGTACGGGCGCGATCTCCTCGACCTCGTCGATGAAGACGAGGACGCGTTCGAGTTCGCCGATGCGGGCGAAGGCGTCGCGCAGCGCGGCGGCGAGGTTCCCCTCGTCCGCGAGCCGGGAGGGCAACAGTTCCACGAAGGGCCAGCCGAGTCGGGAGGCGATGGCGCGGGCGAAGGTGGTCTTGCCGGTGCCGGGGGGTCCGAAGAGGGCGATGGCGCGCGGCGGCCGTACCCCGTGCGCGGCGGCCCGTTCGGGTTCGGCGAGCGGCAGCACCACGCGGCGCTCGATGAGGTCCTTCTCCTTCTCCATGCCGGCGACCTTGGTCCACAGGTCGTTCGGCAGGAACCGACCACCGAGGTCGTCGAGGAGTCCGGCGGCCGGTCCGTGCAGCGGCTCGGTCTTCTCGAAGTAGGCGACGGCGGGCTGGCGGGTGTAGCCGGCGTTGAGCAGGCCTTCGCCGAGCAGGTCCTCCTCGGGCAGGACGTAGGCGATCCGCCCGACGCGGGCGGCGATGAGGCGGCGCTCCAGTTCGACGAGGAGGGCGCTGGCCAGGCCCCGGCCGCGCCAGCCGGCGGCGATGGCGATCCGCATCACCCAGGCCCGCTCGCCGGTGACGCAGGCCAGGGCCGCGCCGATGGGGACGCCCTGGTGGACGGCGACCACGCAGGGCTGCCGATCGGTGAGGGCGCTGATGCACTCGGCGAGCGAGAAGACGGACTCCTGGCCGAGTTCGGCCGTGGTGTCGATCAGATGCACCACCGCTGCGAGATCGTTCTCGCGGTAGTCGTGGATGAGCCAGTTCACCGGGTACCGCCCCTCGTTTCGTGCTCCTGCGGCGAGGCTAGGGGCGGCCGGGCCCGACGATCACGCTCCGTCGTGCACAACAGGCGTACGGGAAACCCTCCGTGTCGTCCATAGACCGGGCACGTGCGCCGTCGGAGCGGACACGCGTGCCGTCGGATCCCACCGGGGTCCCGCGTTCTCTTCATGGCATCCGATGGAACGGCGCCGCGCGGCGGGTCGGGAGGTCAGTGCGCGTGGGAGTCCAGCCAGCCGAGCGAGGTACGGGCCAGGTCCGGCCAGCCGTGGTCGACGGTCAGGGAGTGGCCCCGGTCCTCGAAGCACTGGTACTCGGTGGTGGCGCGGGAGTCCCGGTACTGCTTGTAGGTGGAGCGGGTCAGCACGTCCGGGACGGTGTGGTCGAGGCGGCCGGACAGCAGGAGCAGCGGGCCCCGGGTCTCGTTGTCGGTGTTCACCCGGGCGGCGGAGTGCGGGACGAAATTGCCGAGCGCCAACTGGAACAGGGGGCGGGCCGGGCTCGGGATCGTCCACTCGTCGTACAGTTCGGCCGACTCCCGCTCGGAGACCGCGTTGGCGAAGCCGTAGCGGAACTGTTCGGTGTTCAGCGACACCGCGTGCTTGATGTTCACGGGGTCGCGCAGGAAGGCGAAGGTGGACTTCGCCTGCGCCGGGGCGATGGCCCTCACTCCTTTGATCTGGCCGGGGCAGACGGCCACGGCCGCCTTGCCCAGGCCTTGGCCGAGCAGGTGCTGGGCGATGAACCCGCCCACCGAGTGCCCGACGAGCACCGGCGGGACGGAAAGCGCGCGGATGACCCGGGCGTGCGCCTCGGAGATCTCGGCCAGCCCGACGCCGGCCTGGTCGTCGGGGCGCCGGCGGGCCTCGGTGACGGTGTCGGGGACCCCGGGCCACTCGGGGAGGATCGGCTCGAATCCCGCGTCGAGGAAGGCTTCGGCCCAGCCCTGCCAGCTCGTGGAGTGCAACCAGAGCCCGTGGATGAACACCACGGGCGTGCGGTGCGGTGTGGTCATGGCGGGACACCTCCTGGGACCCCCGGCGCCTCTGCCAGTCTCGCCCCGGCCGGGAGGGGACGCCTGCGGAGCCCTCGCCGGGACCGGTGGAGCCTCCCCTCGACGCCGATGGAGCCGCCCGCCGACGCCGATGGACCCGCGCCGCGGCGCGGGTTTCTGCGAGCGGGATCGCCGAGGAGCCCGGATCCTGGACGGACCCGGATCGCCGAGCGACCGGGCTTCGCGAGGTGGTTCGTCCGGGTCCGGCATTCACAGCGGATTCATATGGAATATCGGGCTCCGGACACAGTCTCGAAGGGCAGGCTCGATACATGATCCATCGCGTGCTCCCCCGACAGACCGGCCGCGCCCGCGCCCTGCGGGCCTCCCGGATCGCGCTCGCGCTGGCCGCCATGGGCGCGCTGCTGGGCATCGACCTGCCCGACGCGACGGTCGTGACGCCCGCGGGCGTCACGGCGCAGGCCGCCCCCGACCGGACGGCGGACCGGGTGGGCGCGCTGTTCACGGGCGGGCTGGAGGGCGGCCACTTCTGCACAGCGTCCGTTGTGCGCAGCGCGGGCCGCGACGTGATCGCCACCGCCGCGCACTGCCTGGACCACCCGGAGTCCACCGTGTTCGCGCCGGGCTACCGCGACGGGCGTGCCCCGTTCGGCGTATGGAAGCTGACCGATGTGCACGTGGCCCCGGGCTGGACGAGCGACGAGGACCCGGACGAGGACATAGCCTTCGCCTCGGTCGCACCGGCGGACGGCGGGACGGCGGCGGTCGAGGACGTGGTGGGCGGGTTCCCGGTGGCGCCCGACCAGCCGGACGGCGTGTCGGTGACCGTCGTCGGCTATCCGAGCACCGAGGACGCGCCGCTGCGCTGCGCGAACGGCACCTCGATGTTCTCCGACACGCAGCGCCGCATCGAGTGCCCGGACCTCAGCGGCGGCACCAGCGGCAGCCCGTGGCTGGCGAACGGTGCGCTGACCGGGGTGCTCGGCGGCCACGAGGGCGGTGGCACGGTGCCGGACGTGTCGTACAGCGCGGTGGTGGGTGACCAGGCGCTGGAGCTGTACCGGGAGGCCGCGGTCCCGGCGGGCTGACCGCTCCTCGACCCGTCCGGGGACTCCCGCGACCTAAGCGTCGGGTCCCTCCGCGAAGTCCTCGGGGTCCGTCTCGCGCAGCCGCCGGACCCGATTGTCCAGCAGGTGCGCCGCCTGCCGGTCCCCGCAGTCGAACTCCTCCCCGATCCGGCGCAGGGCCTGGATGCGACGCCCCTCGCGGACGAGGTGGTCGATCCGGGACCAACGGGACTCCGGGTCGTACGCCGGCCGTTTCAGTGAGTCCACCTCGGCCCTCAGCAGCGCCACCTCGCGCAGTGCGGCGTCGCGCTCGGCACGGGTGCGTTCCAGTGCGGCGCGCAGTCCCCCGGCCTCGTCACACATCGCCCACCTCGTGCGCGGGCCCGCTCAACGCGGCCGCCGGCGCCTCGGACGGGGCCTCGAACCAGGTCGGCTCGTCGGTCAGGGCGCGGTGGATGCGGTCCAGGCCGAAGTCGTCCAGCGGGGGCAGGGCGTCCAGCGCGAACCAGGCCACTTCCAGCGACTCGTTGTCGTTGGCGCGGGCCTCGCCGCCGGTGGCCCGGCAGCGGAAGGTGATGTCCTGGAACTGGCAGACGTCCCCGTTGGGGTACACGATCGGCTGGAGCATCTGGACCAGGACGACGCGTTCGGGAACGCAGTGAACGGCCGTCTCCTCGAAGACCTCCCGCACGGCCGTCTCCGCCGGCTGCTCCCCGGGCTCGGCGATGCCTCCGATGACGGCCCACTGGCCGGTGTCGACCCGGCGGCCCAGCAGCACCCGGCCCCGGTCGTCGAAGACGATCGCGGTGACCCCGGGCAGCAGGAGCAGTTGGTGCCCGGCGGTGGCCCGGATCGCGCGGATGAAATCAGGTGTGGTCATGACCCGACCCTACGAGGCCGGGCGCGGCCACCGCCCGTCACACCGCCCGGCGGTCCCGGACGCGGCGTACGAGGACCCACCCGAGGCCGCCCGCGGCGAGCAGGATCAGCGCGTACTCGGTCAGCGGCCCGAAGCGGGTGGCCGGGGTCTGCGTGGAGCGCAGCGGGACCTTCTCCACCAGCGCGTCGGCGGTGAACATCTTCGTCTGGCGGACGACCGTCCCGTCGGGCCGGATGACGGCGCTGACGCCGCTGGTGACGGGGACGAGCACGGTGCGGCTGTGCTCGACGGCGCGGACGCGGTCCATGGCGAGCTGCTGGTAGGTCATCTGGGAGCGGCCGAAGGTGGCGTTGTTGCTCGGTACGGCGATGACCTGCGCGCCGGCGCGGACGGTGGAGCGGACGGCGTCGTCGAAGGCGGCCTCGTAGCAGGTGACCATGCCGACCCGGCTGCCCGCCATGTCGAAGACGCCGGGGTCCTTGCCGGGTCCGAAGTCGCGGCGGACCCGGTCCACGTCCTTGCTGAAGATCCGGATGACGGAGCGCATGGGCATGCGCTCGCCGAAGGGTTGGATCTTGCGCTTGTCGTAGGTCTGGGTGGGCCCCTTGGCCGGGTCCCAGAGGATCATCGTGTTGCGCAGGGGGCCGGTCGGCGGCGCGATGACGGAGCCGATGGCGACGGGGACGCCGATGCGCTTGACGGCGTTGTCGATGACGTCGTGGGCGTCGCGCTCGGCGTAGGGGTCGATGTCGGAGGAGTTCTCCGGCCAGACCACGAAGTCGGGCTGCTCGGCGCGGCCCGCCTTGACGTCGTCGGCGAGCTTGAGTGTGCGGTTGGCGTGGTTGTCCAGGACGGCGCGGCGCTGCGAGTTGAAGTCGAAGCCGGCCCGGGGGACGTTGCCCTGGATGACGGCGGCCACCGAGGTGCCGTCCTCGGCCGCGTCCGACACGAGAGGGCGGGCCGCGAGGGCCGCGCCGATCGGCGCGACGACGGCGAGCAGGGCGAGGGCCACCGTGGTGCGGCGGGGGTCGCGGCGGGCGACGCGCGCGACCTCGTACAGGCCGAATCCGCACAGGGCGACCGCGAAGGACAGCAGCGGGGTGCCACCGAGCGCGGCGAGCGGGAGGAGGAAGCCGTCGGCCTGACCGAAGGCGAGCTTGCCCCAGGAGAAGCCGCCGAAGGGGACTCGGGAGCGCAGCGCCTCGGCGGCCACCCAGATGGCGGCGGCCCACAGCGCCCGGCCGGGGAGCTTGCCGACGAGGGCGATGCCGAGCCCGGCGAGACCGAGCAGCAGGGCTTCGAGGGTGGCGAGGGCCAGCCACGGGACGGGGCCGACCTCCTCGCCGGTCCAGGACAGCAGCGGGACGAGGTAGCCGAGGCCGAAGAGGAAGCCGAGGCCGAAGCCGGCTCGGGCGCGGCGGCCGTGCAGGCAGCCGGCCAGCAGGGCGAGGGCGAACGGCGCCAGCCACCACAGGGGGCGGGGCGGGAAGCTCGCGTAGAGCAGCAGTCCGGCGAGGACGGCGATCAGGGAGCGCGTCTGCCACGGGGCCTTGCGGGCACCGGCGAGCACGGTCCGCGACAGGCGGGCGGCCGTCCACTTCCCGTCGTCGGGACCACCGGGGTTCGCGTCGGCCGCGGCTGCCGCGGTGGAGGGGGAGGGATCGTTCCCGGCCGCGCGGGTGACACTGCTGCTCATCTGGCGGAGTGTACGTCCCTCCGCGCGCGAAGCGGGTGACCGGCTCAGTGGGCCAGGGCCCGCAGGTGGGTGCGGATGACCCGGACGGCGTTCTCGGCGTCGTCGACGGTGACGGTGAACAGTTTCCCGTCGCCCAGGCGCAGCTCCACGCCCTCGCCGCGGCGGACGACGACGGCGGTGCCCTTGTCGGGGCGCCAGCGGTAGCCCCAGCCGCCCCACTGCTGCGGGGTGATCCGCGGCACGAACTCGGCGGAGATCACCTCGGCCAGCGGGATGGTGCGGCGGGGCAGCCCGATGTGGCCGCAGCGCACTTCCATGGCGCGGGAGTCGACGGTGACGGCCACGTGGACGAAGGCGAGGGTGCCGAAGAGGACGAGCAGACCCACCGCGAGACAGCCGATCACGGCCATGAGCAGGGGGATGATGCCCGCCGTCCACGCGTAGTCGACGGCGAGTTCGATGCCCAGGGCGAGGCACGCCACACCGGTGCCGGCGAGCAGCCACTGTGCGCGGTTGGAGGCGCGGCCCGTCCAGAGCGGACCCGGGGGGTGACCCGTCATGTGTAGCAGCGTACTCACGTTCCGCACGCGCGCCACCGTCTCTCCGCCGCCCGGTTCGGCGTCGCCGCCGCCGGGCGGGCCGGTCGAGCGGGCTCTCGCCTCGGTGACCGCCCCAGCCGGGGAGGAGCCCCACGAGGACGTTCCGCGGGGCCGAACGCCTGACGGTCGTGAAGCGGTGCGGGGTCCGCGAGGCGCCCGCCGGGTGTTGTGGCGTCGCCCGGCCCCACGATCACCACGGCCGTGGTGATCCACCTGTCGTATCGTACCCACGTTCGTGGTGCGGCCGACCGGGTGAACCAAGGGCTCGCGTGGATCCCTGGCCGCGGCCGGGCTCGACGACCTGGAGGGTTTCGCCCGCGGACCGCTGGACAGATCTGCCCCGACGAACAGGAGGCCTCGTGACCGGTCGGCTCGATCGTGTGGTGGGAGCGGTGCTGGGCTCGGCCGCGGGGGACGCGCTCGGCGCGCCCTTCGAGTTCGGCCCCGCCGGTGAACTGGCGGCTCGCGGGAGGGAGATGGCCGGGGGCGGTGGCTGGGACCCGGGTGAGGCGACCGACGACACGCAGATGGCGGTGCTGGTCGGCGAGTCCCTGCTGGACCACGGCGGACTCGAACTCCCCGACGTCTTCGCGAGGTTCCGGCGCTGGGCGGCCGGGCGTCCCAAGGACATCGGGCTCCAGACGGAGGACGTGCTGACGAACGGCGAGTCGTGGGACCTGGCCGCCGCGCTGCACTTCCAGGTCAACTCGCGGGCGGCGGGCAACGGTTCGCTGATGCGCGCGGCCACCTCGGCGGTGTACTTCGCGGCCGCCGGGCGGGAGGCCACCATGGACGCGGCCCGGCGGATCTCGGCCCTCACGCACGGCGACCGCGCCGCCTGGGAGGGCACCGCCGTCCTGCACGAACTGGTACGGGTGGCCCTGGACGGGGCCGATCCGCTGGCCGCGCTGCCGGCGACCCTCGACGCGGTGCACCCGGACCACCGTGAACGCTACGGGCGCGTGCTCGCCCCCGACTGGCACCCTGACCTGGCCACCGAGTTCAACGGGGCCGTGTGGCCCTGCCTCGGCTCGGCGGTGTGGGCGCTGCGGACCACCTCGGGGTTCCCCGAGGCCGTGCGCGCCGCGGTGAACCTGGGCGGGGACACCGACACGGTCGCCGCGGTCACCGGAGCGCTGGCCGGCGCCCGCTACGGCCAGGAGGCGATCCCGGACGCGTGGACCGCGCCCCTGCACGTGCCGATGCCCGGCTACGGGGACCGCACCCTCGACGCGGCCGGGCTCCGGGACCTGGCCCGGCGACTGGCGGACGCCGGCCCGGGCGCCGAGAGCCCCTCCGTCGTCCCGCCGACGATCGCGGGCCGGCCTCACTGATCGTCCGGGCCTTCGGGGCCGCCCGCCCGGGCGGCCCGCGCGGTCACTGACCGACGGTCGCGCCCGACCCGGCGAAGAGCCGACCCTCGGCGTAGCCGAGCACCTCGGCGGGCAGCTCCGAAGGGCGTCCGCTGAGCAGCACGGTCAGACCGCCCGTGCGGGGCAGACCCGGCTCGGGGCGGGCGCCGATGCGGCGCAGCGCCTGACCGGCGACGGCCTCGGCGGACCCGTGGAACACGAACCCGTTGCCGCCGGTGCGCTCGATCAGGGCGGCCCGGATGGGCTCCTCCACCAACTCGTAGTGCGTACAGCCGAGGACCACGTCCGTGACGTCGGGCGGGGTCAGCGCGGCGGCCGCGGCGACGGTGCGCGCGACGGCTTCCTCGTCGGCGTACTGCACGGCGTCGGCCAGCCCGGGGCAGGGCACCTCGGTGACCGGGACACCGGCGGCGAAAGCACGGATCAGGTCGCGCTGGTAGGGGCTGCCCGTGGTGGCGGGGGTGGCCCAGATGGCCACGCGACCGCCGGCGGAGGCCGCCGGCTTGATCGCGGGGACCGTGCCGATGACCGGGATCCCGGGCTCCAGCTCGGCCCGCAGGGCGGGCAGGCTGTGCACGGACGCGGTGTTGCAGGCCACGATCAGCGCGTCCGGCCGCAGCGCGGCGGCGGCCCGGGCCACGTCCAGGGCCCGCCCGGTGAGGTCGGCGGGGGTGCGCGGACCCCACGGCATCCCGTCGGGGTCGGAGGACAGCACCAGATCGGCGTCCGGCCGCAGCCGGCGCATCGCGGCGGCCGCCGCGAGGAGGCCGATTCCCGAGTCCATGAGCGCGATCTTCACCTGGTCACCTTAATCGACGACCCCCTCGAACCCGACCTCCACGCCCCACGACGCCCGGCCCGGACCCGCCGCGAGGCCCACCCCCGGCACGGCCCACACCTGCCGCCGCACCGCCCGCCGCACTCCGTCCGGCGAGGCCGGCGCGATCGCGGGCCCGCGTCCGCCGGGCGCCACGCCCCGAAGTGCGCGACACGCACCGCGGGTTTCGGCACACTGCGGCCATGGGCCTCCTCCTGACCGCCGCGTACGTCTCCCTCGCCGCCTGGCTCTGGCTCACCCTCGCCCAGGGCATGTTCTGGCGCACCGACGTGCGGCTCCCCCGGCGCACCGACCCCGCGCACTGGCCGTCGGTCGCGATCGTCGTGCCGGCCCGGGACGAGGCGCGGGTGCTCCCCCGCAGCCTCCCCTCCCTGATCGCCCAGGACTATCCCGGCACCGCCGAGATCTTCCTGGTCGACGACGGCAGCACCGACGGCACCGCCGAGCTCGCCCGACGCCTGGCGGGAGAGCAGCCGGGGCTCCCCCTCACGATCCTCTCCCCCGGCGAACCGGAACCCGGGTGGACCGGCAAGCTGTGGGCCCTGCGCCACGGCATCGGGCGGGCCCGCACGGCCCGCACCATGGAGCCGGACTACCTCCTGCTCACCGACGCCGACATCGCCCACGAGCCCGACAGCCTCCGCGAGCTCGTCGCCGCCGCGACCTCCGCGGACCTCGACCTGGTCTCGCAGATGGCCCGGTTGCGGGTGACGAGCCCGTGGGAACGCCTCGTCGTCCCCGCCTTCGTCTACTTCTTCGCGCAGCTCTACCCGTTCCGCCGGGTCAATCGCCCGGGCGGCCGGACCACCGCCGCCGCCGGCGGGTGCGTGTTGCTCCGTACCGCGACCGCCGTCCGCGCCGGCGTCCCCGACTCCATCCGGCAGGCCGTCATCGACGACGTGTCGCTCGCCCGCGCCGTCCGCCGCTGCGGCGGCAGGATCTGGTTGGGGCTGGCGGAGCGGGTGGACAGCGTGCGCCCGTACCCCGCGCTGGGCGATCTGTGGCGGATGGTCTCGCGCAGCGCGTACACCCAACTGCGCCACCAGCCGCTGCTGCTGGCCGGCGCGGTGGCCGGTCTGACGGTGGTCTACCTCGTCCCGCCCCTCGCCCTCGTCGTGGGACTGGCCGCCGCGCACCCCGCCCTGGCGTGGGCGGGCGGTCTCGCCTGGCTGCTGATGGCGGGCACCTACCTGCCGATGCTGCGCTACTACCGCCAGTCGGCCGCCCTGGCCCCGCTGCTCCCCTTCACGGCGCTGCTCTACCTCCTGATGACCGTGGACTCGGCCGTCCTGCACCACCGGGGCCGCGGGGCCGCCTGGAAGGGCCGCACGTACGCCCGTCCCACCGACGCCTGAACCGACCGGGCCCCACCTGAAAGCGTGTCATCCGAGGTCATCGCGTTGTGACGGAATGTCAGCACCACATGGGTGCAACGCACAACCGGTCGGTACGAGTAGCAGCAAGTTGGGGCGGAAGTGGCGAATCGTGCACGTGGACGTGAAGTGAAGCCTGTGGCTCTGACCTGCGAATATGCAGGTCAGGGCGGTGTTGGTCACACCTCGCTATGGACCCGGTGAAGTCGTGGGCTTAACTTAGGTCCCATGACCTCCCCCCGCTCCACTTATGGCGGCGGTTACTACTCCGCGCCCTCCTTCCCGGACACCCCCATCTACGACTCCCTCGTCGCCGAACGCGGCACCCCGCAGATCGCGCCGATCCGTGTCCCGGCCCAGTACGACTCTCCGGGTGCCGGTTATTCGAGCGGTGGGTACCTGCCGGCCCTCCCGTCCGCCCTGCCCGCCCTGCCGCCCGCACCGCAGCAGCAGCAGCAGGCTCCGGCGTACGGGTACCCGTACCAGCAGCAGTCCGCACCGCAGCAGATGCCCGTGCCGTTGCAGCAGGCGCCCGCGCCGTACATCCCGCAGCAGCAGCCCGTCGCCTCGCGTCCGGTGTACGCGCAGCAGCAGCCGCAGCAGCCCCGTCCGGTCGCCACGGGCACCGGGTACGAGGCCATGCGCCCGGCGGCGCCCAGGCCGATGCAGGCACCCGTGCAGGCCACCTCGTACGACGACCCGTACGGCCGCCAGTACCAGGGGCGCGGCTACTGACCGGTCCTCCCGGAGGTCGGGGGGTCGGCGCCGCACGGCGCTGACCTGGGGACGCGTGAGGGCGGCCGGTAAAATGCCCTCATGCCGACCCTGTATGTCCATTCGCTCCACGTCCATCCCGTCAAATCGGTGGCGGGGATCGCTCCCGACGAGGTGGCCGTGGAGCCCTGGGGTCTGTCCGGTGACCGCCGCTGGGCCGTGGTCGACGTCGAGGGTTCGGTCGTCACCCAACGACAGCAGCCCCGGCTGGCCTTGGCCTCCTCGCGTCCGCTCGCGGCCGGCCGGATCGTGCTGTCGGCGCCCGGGATGGCCGACCTGACGGTGGAGGTGCCGGAACCGGGGCCGTTGGAGCCGGTGGTGCTGTTCGGCAAGAAGGTCGAGACGGTGGTCGCCGAGGGCGCGGCCGGCGACTGGCTCAGCGCCTTCCTCGGGATGCCCGTCCGGCTGGTGCACCTCGACGATCCGGCCGTCCGGCGCCCGGTGGACCCGGACTACGCGCTGCCCGGCGAGACCGTGAGCCTGGCCGACGCCTATCCGCTGCTGATCACCACCTTGGCCTCTCTGGAGGCCCTGAACGAGCTGATCGCCCGCGGGGACCATCCCGAGGAGGGGCCGCTGCCGATGAACCGGTTCCGGCCGAGCCTGGTGGTGGCGGGTTCCGGGGCCTGGGCCGAGGACGGCTGGCGACGGATCGCGGTGGGCGACACCGCCGTGTTCCGGGGGGTGCGGGAGTGCGGGCGGTGCGTCGTCACCACCACCGACCAGCGGACGGCGACGCGGGGCAAGGAGCCCCTCAAGACCCTGGCTCGCCACCGGCGGATCGGGAAGTCCCTCGCTTTCGGGCGGCAGGTGGCACCGGTGACACTGGGCACGGTGCGCGTGGGCGACGAGGTCCGCGTCCTGGAGTGAGCACGCCGACCGCGACCGGGCCGGGGTGATCGTCCGGACGGTGCCGTCGGAGCAACACCTTCGAGGGGCTCGACCCGCCCCCCGGAACCAACCGGCACGGCGGGGCCGTTGAATGACTCGGGACGGGTGACACCGAAACGGCCGGCGTACGGGGGACGTGCACCGGATCGGGTGGCCACGCGTCCGCGCGTCCCGGAATGCGCGTACACCGGGCATGCGGGAGGCTCGGACGCGCAGACAGACGGAGGCAAGGGGGTGCCGGACCGTGCGGACAGCAATGGGTGTGTGGCGTTGGCGGCGCAATCCGCTGCGCCGACCGACCGATCTCTTCGAGGCGTGGGTGGCGTTCGCCGCCGTGGTCTGCGTCCTGGTGGTGGCTCCGGCCGTCGGCTGGGTCACCGGACTCCGGGTGGACGGCACCCTTCAGCGGGCCGCGAGCGAACAGCGGCACGAGCGGCGACTGGTGCCGGCGGTGGTGCTCCGCACGGCTCCGGACCCGCCCGCCGGCGCGGACAACGATCCGACGGCCGACCGGCAGCCCCCGGCGCGGACCCAGGTCGTGGCCTCGTGGATCGCGCCCGACGGCACCAGCCGGCAGGGGACGGTGCCGGCCGCCGAGGAACCACCGCGTCCCGGCGACAGGTTCCGGATGTGGACCGACTCCGGGGGGCGGCTGGTGGGCCGCCCGCTCGACCCGTCGGCGGCGTCCTTCCACGCCACGATGGCCGGTCTGGCAGCCGCTCTGGGCCTGGCCGCGCTGGTGGAGACGGTCCGGCGTCTGGTCGTACGCAGGCTCATGCATCGGCGGTACTCGTGTCTGGACCGTGCGTGGGCGGCGGCCGGCCCGGACTGGGGCCGGGCGGGTGCGGGCAGCTGACCTGGCAACTCATCGGCCCCGCGCGCGCTACGG
Source organism: Streptomyces sp. NPDC002602 (assembly GCF_042889445.1). Lineage (NCBI taxonomy): Bacteria > Bacillati > Actinomycetota > Actinomycetes > Kitasatosporales > Streptomycetaceae > Streptomyces > Streptomyces sp. NPDC002602. The sequence goes on from NZ_JBIAQX010000004.1 coordinate 363,855, forward strand.
TGGTCCGGGTGGTTCAGCCGCTCCAGGCACTTCGATCTCTTCGAGTTGCCTCGGTGACGTCAGTCGCCGACGTCAGTCGCTTCGGCAGCGCGAATACCGCGAATACGAGGGTGGGGGCACGACAGCACCATGGCTCAGGGCACGGTCCAGGTGACACACGGCGGGGCTTCGCGGTGGCGCCGCCGCTCCGGTGAGTATCCGACACTGAGCGCCGCGCTCGCCGTCGCGGGCGACGGGGACGTCCTCTCCATCGGCCCCGGCACCTACCGCGAGAACCTGGTCCTGGAACACGCCGTGACGCTGCGCGGCCTGGAGGGCGGGGTGGGTTCGGTACGGATCGCCCCGCTCGACGGCGTGGCACTGACCGTGCGCGCCTCCGCCGTGATCCAGGACCTGCACCTGGAGGGCCAGGACCGGGCGGCGCCGGCGCTGCTCGTGGAGGAGGGCTCCCCCGAGCTGACCGACCTGCGCGTCATCACCCGCTCGGCGGCCGGCATCGAGGTGCGCGGCGGCGGGGCCCGGCCGCTGGTGCGCCGTTGCACGGTGGAGAACCCCACCGGGGTCGGCATCGCCGTGCTCGACGGCGGCGGCGGGGTGTTCGAGGAGTGCGAGGTCGTGGCCGCGGGCCAGACCGGGGTGTCGGTGCGCGGTGGCGCCCGGCCGCGCCTGGAACGCTGCCGCATCCACCACGCCACGGGTGCGGGCATCGGCGTCACCGGTGAGGGCTCCGGACTGGAGGCGCTGGGCTGCGAGGTGTACGAGATCAAGGGCACCGGCGTACAGGTCGCGGCGCGGGCCACCGCCCGGCTCACCGACTGCTCGGTGCACCGCACCTCGGCCGACGGGGTCACCCTCGACACCGACGCGGTGCTCACGCTCGCCGGCTGTGACATCCACGACATCCCGGAGAACGCGGTCGATCTGCGCTCCCGTTCGGTGCTGACGCTCAGTCGCACCACCGTGCGGCGCTTCGGGCGCAACGGCCTGTCGGTGTGGGATCCGGGGACCCGGGTGGTCGCCGAGTCCTGCGAGATCCACGACAGCACCGGCGACTATCCGGCGGTGTGGGTCAGCGACGGGGCCACCGCCTCGCTGGACTCCTGCCGGGTGCACGACGTGCCGGACGCGCTGTTCGTCCTGGACCGGGGCTCCCGTGTCGACGTCGTCGACAGCGATCTCTCCCAGGTCCGCAACACCGCGGTGTCGGTGAGCGACGGGGCGACGGCGCAGTTGGACGACTGTCGGATCCGGGAGGCGGCGACCGGGGCCTGGTTCCGCGACCACGGCAGCGGCGGCACCCTCGCCAACTGCACCGTCGACTCGGTGCAGACGGGCGTGATCGTCACCAAGGGCGCCGACCCGGTGTTGGAGCGGTGCACGGTCAGTTCCCCCGCGGAGGCCGGGTTCTACGTGTCGGCGGGCGGTCGCGGGACCTTCACGGCCTGCCGGGTGACCGGCAGTTCCGGCTTCGGATTCCATGTCATCGACGGCTCGCGCACCACCCTCGCCAAGTGCCACACCGAGCGCTGCGCGCGCGGCGGCTACGAGTTCGCCGAGGACGGCCCGGTGACCGAGGACTGCACGAGTGACGAGTCCGGGCCTCGGCTCACCGCCCAGTCGTCCGCGATCGGCGGGCAGGGCGGGGCGCAGGCGGGAATCCGGACCCTCGCGGCGGACCAGGGCCCGGCGGCGCGGGCGGCCGACGTGCCGCCCGCCCGGTCCGGCGAGCCCGAGGCGGAGCGGGCGACACCGGCGCGCGGGTCCGGCGAGGTGTTGGGCCACCTCGACGCGCTGGTGGGCCTGGACAGCGTCAAGCGCGAGGTGCGCGCCCTCACCGACATGATCGAGGTCGGTCGCAGACGGCAACAGGCGGGCCTCAAGGCCGCCTCGGTACGCCGCCACCTGGTCTTCACCGGCTCCCCCGGTACGGGCAAGACGACCGTGGCCCGTCTCTACGGGGAGATCCTCGCCTCCCTCGGGGTGTTGGAGCGCGGTCACCTCGTCGAGGTGTCCCGGGTGGACCTGGTCGGCGAGCACATCGGTTCGACGGCGATCCGTACCCAGGAGGCGTTCGACCGGGCGCGCGGCGGGGTGCTGTTCATCGACGAGGCGTACGCGCTGGCCCCGGAGGACTCGGGGCGGGACTTCGGGCGCGAGGCGATCGACACGTTGGTGAAGCTCATGGAGGACCACCGTGACGCGGTGGTGGTGATCGTCGCCGGCTACACCGCGGAGATGGACCGGTTCCTGACCGTGAATCCGGGTGTGGCCTCGCGGTTCTCCCGCACCATCACCTTCGGCGACTACGGCCCCGAGGAACTGCTGCGGATCGTGGAACAGCAGGCGGAGGAGCACGAGTACCGGTTGGGCGAGGGCACGCCGAAGGCCCTGTTGGTGTACTTCGCCGACCTTCCCAAGGGGCCCGCCTTCGGCAACGGCCGTACCGCGCGTCAGACCTTCGAGGCGATGGTCGAGCGGCACGCCGGGCGGGTGGCGCAGCTCGCCGATCCGGGGACCGACGAGCTGACCCTGCTGTTCCCGGAGGACCTTCCGGCGCTGCCGGGGCCGACGGCGGCGCTGCCGGCCGGGACGCTCTGAGGCGGGTCGACGGTCGCCGGTTCGCGGCGTCGGGTGCGTTCGCGGCGTCCGTTCACCGGTCGAGCCGGTTTCCCGGTCTCTGCTGCGGGACTTCGGCCGCGTCGACTCCTGTGAGGACGGCCAGGCGGGCGAGCAGCCTGTCCCGTTCGGCGGTGAACGCCGGGTCGGCCTGGTAGTCGGAGTGTCCGAGGATCGGCGCGGGAAGCGGGTGGAGTTCGCTGCGCCCGTAGGCGAGCGGATCGACGAGCGGGCCCCGGTCCACGTCCTTGTCGGGGCCGGCCCCGACCGGGCCGCCGATGGGATCGGTGGCCCGCCACAGGTTGCGCCAGCAGTCCAGGTCCCGGTGGAGGGCGGTGAGGGGTCCGGGGCCGAAGTAGGCGGGGAACCAGCGTCCGTAGAGCCGGGCCAGCGGGGATCCGTAGGTCAGCAGCGCGACCCGGCCTCGGACGTCCGGCGGCAACTGCCAGACGGCGGCGGCCGCGAGGACACTGCCCTGTGAGTGACCCGAGATGACCAGGCGGCCACCGGTGAGCCCGGTCCAGGCGGTCATCCGCCAGGTCAGGTCCGGTACGGCCCGCTCGGCGTAGCAGGGCGGCGCGAACGGGTGGGCGGCGCGCGGCCAGAAGGTTCCCACGTCCCACAGGATCCCTATGGTGCGGCGGGCCGCCGGGTCCCGGTAGGCGCGCCGGCCCCAGGTGACGAACAGGACGAAGCCGAAACCGATCAGCCAGGAACCGGTGTCCTGGGCGGCGCGGGCGGCGGCTTCCACCGCGGGATGGCTGCCCCGGGCCGCCTCGCCGGGGACCTGCTCGCTGATCCAGGCCCCGGCCAGGGCGCCCGCGCCGAGCAGGAGCGTTATGCCGGAGACGGCCGCCACGAACCAGGGCGCGGAGTCGGTGAGGGCGGCGGCCGCCCGGGCCCCGGCGATCCGGCGGCTGCGCGCCGGGTCGGCGGGCTCGTCGGGGTACTCGGCGGCGACGGTGGCGGCCATCCGGCGCGTGACGAGGGCCCCGCGCACGGCGAACCAGGCGGCGAGCAGGGCGAGGACGAGCAGCAGGGGCGGCAGTACGGCGGCCTGCCAGGACAGCAGTACGGGCGGCCCGGGCAGGGTGGCTCCGGCCATGCCGGGGGTGTCTCCCCCGTCGAGCCAGTCGGCGACGCGTTGGGCGACGCCGCCGGACATGACCCCGCCGAGGGCGCACCCGAGCATCGCCACGGCCGGACCGCCGAGGCCCCGCAGGGCGGCCGCGGGGTCGGGGGCCGCCCGGTGGAGGCGGCGGGCGACGACGGCCAGGGCGAGGGCGCAGCAGCCCTGGCCGAGCATCAGCGCCCCGAACGCGAAGTCTCCGGGCAGCCGCCCCGCGGAGGTCCAGCCGGGTCGGGACCAGGACGCGTACACCAGGACGGCGCCGAGCAGTCCGAGGGTGCCGCGCGGCAGCAGGGCCACGGCGGCCCGGTCGAGCCGGTGGTCGGGGCGTGCCTCGGTGCGGCCTCGCCGGCAGACCACGATGGCGACGCAGAGGGCCGTGCCGGCGAGCAGGGCCTGGAGGACCCAGCCGGTGGCTTCGAGGACGGGGGTCCCGGCGCGGCGGTCGTACGCGGCGGCGGGTACCGCGACGGCCACCGCGACGGTGAGCAGTCCGGCGGCGGTGTGGGCGGCGCGCAGCCGGGCCACGAGCCGGCGCCCGTACCAGAATCCGGGCCGGCCGAGTGCGGGGGTGTCGTCCTCGGGGTTGTCGGGCTCGGCGGCGCCGGCAGGGGGCGGCTGGGACTCGTAGGCGCTCCAGGTGCGGTTGGAGAGGTAGCAGAGCAGCCCGGTCAGTGCGGCCGGGAGCAGCGCGCCGAGCGCGAGGCGGCGTCCGGGCTGCCCCCAGGGGCCGTCGGCGCGCGGGAAGGGCAGCGTGTCCGCGCAACCGCCGGACCCCGCGCACTGCCAGGCGACCAGGTCGAGCGCCACCTCGCACGCGGCGGCGATCAACAGCACGGTGAGGCTGAGCGCGAGGAGCCGTACGAGGAGTCCGTACGCGCGCACCGCGCGGGGCGAGCGGCCGGTGGCGGGTGCGGCCGGCCGGGCCCAGTGGGCGAGGTTGGCCACCATGAACGGCAGGAGCAGGAGCCACAGGGCGCGGGCGCCGTTGCCGGAGGTGAGTCGCGACCAGCAGTAGGCCTCGGGCACGGGTCGGCCCACGTACCGCTCGGGGTGGGCCTCGGCATCGGTGTCCTCGGCGCGTCGGAACACGGCGGCGGTGGAGTCCCCGGTGATGCGGACGGTGCGCGGGTCGCCGAGCAGTTCGCCGGGGGCCGCGCCGGCGACGCCGTGGACCAGGAGTTCCAGGGCGAGGGGGAAGGGGGCGGCTGGGGGTCGGGACGGGGAGGGTGGGACTGGGGGGTGGTCCGGCACGGCGGCCTCCGCTCGCGGGGCGGTATCGGGCCCCTGACCAGGATCCCGCCCGGCGGGCCCGCTGCCCAGGCCTCCGTTCGCGTGAAAAACCTCGCCCACCGGGGACTTCTGACGGTGCGCCGGCCACAGCACTAGGGTGGCGCGCACACGTGTTCCCTCTTCGTACTCAGGCTTCGCACTCAGGAGGTACCGCCATGGCTCGCCGACTTCGCCCGGTGGGGCTGGACTTCATCGAGGTGGCCCCGGTCCGTCTGGTCTTCACGGCGCGTGCGGCGGCGGCGCCCGAGGCCGTGTACCGGGCGCTCGCGGAGGAGGTGACCGGCTGGCCCGACTGGTTCCGGGCGGTCACCCTGGCCCGGCCGACAGAGGGCGGGGCCGGCCGCGAGGTCCGGCTGGCGGGCGGGGTCCGGTTCCGCGAGACGATCATGGCGGCGGAGCCGGAGCGGCGGTACGCGTACCGGGCGGACGAGACCAACGCGCCGGGCCTGCAAGCCCTGTTGGAGGAGTGGCTGCTGTCGGCCGCGGGACCCGGCGACGACGGCGGCGATCGGGTCGCCGACGTGCCGGACGGCGTCGCCGGTCAGTACCCGCGGGCGTCCTCGGGGACCCGGATCCGGTGGACCTTCGCGGCGGACGGGCCGGCCCCGTTCCGTGTGGCCCTGAAGGCCGCCCGTCCCGGGCTCGACCTCGCGTTCCGGTCGGCGGTACGCACCCTCGACGCCCGGCTCACGGGCAGGAGCGGCGCGGGTCGCTGAGGCCGGGACGCCCCGCGTGGCCGACCGGTCCCCGCCGGGGACACGGGTCCGCGGGGCGGGCGCCGCCCCGGCGTCAGCTCGTCGGTTCCCGCCAGACGCCGGTCGTGAGCAGCGTGTCGATGGTCTGCTCGTACGGGGCGATGTCCAGGCCTTGTTCGGCCAGCCAGGCGTTCGAGTAGTACTTGTCCAGATAGCGGTCGCCCGGGTCGCAGAGCAGCGTCACGACACTGCCCGTCCGGCCTTCCGCCACCATCTCCGAGACGATCTTCAGGGCGCTCCACAGGCCGGTGCCGGTCGAGCCGCCGGCCTTGCGTCCGATGGCCCGTTCCAGGGCGCGGCAGCCCGCGACGCTCGCCGCGTCCGGCACCTTCATCATCCGGTCTATGGCCCCCGGCACGAAGCTCGGCTCCATCCGGGGGCGGCCGATGCCCTCGATGCGCGAGCCGCAGTCGCTGCTCGCGTGCGGGTCGTGGTGGGTCCAACCGTCGAAGAAGCAGGAGTTCTCCGGGTCGGGCACACAGATCCGGGTGTCGTGCTGCATGTAGTGCACGTAGCGCGCGATGGTCGCGGAGGTGCCGCCGGTGCCGGCCGTGGCGACGATCCAGGTGGGCTCGGGGTACCGCTCCAGCCGCAACTGCTGGTAAATCGATTCCGCGATGTTGTTGTTGCCGCGCCAGTCCGTCGCCCGTTCGGCGTAGGTGAACTGGTCCATGTAGTGCCCGCCGGTCCGCGCCGCCAGCTCCGCGGACTCCTCGTACATCTTCATCGAGTTGTCCACGAAGTGGCACTCGCCGCCGTGGAACTCGATCAGCCGACACTTCTCCGGGCTGGTCGTGCGCGGCATCACGGCGATGAACGGGACGCCGATCAGCTTGGCGAAGTACGCCTCCGACACGGCGGTGGAACCGGACGAGGCCTCGATGACCGGCCGACCGGGGCGGATCCAGCCGTTGCACAGCGCGTACAGGAACAGGGACCGGGCGAGGCGGTGCTTGAGCGAGCCCGTCGGGTGCGTGGACTCGTCCTTGAGGTACAGGTCGATGCCCCACTCCTCGGGGAGCGGAAAGCGCAACAGGTGGGTGTCGGCGGACCGGTTGGCGTCCGCCTGCACCTTGCGTACGGCTTCTTTCAGCCAGGCGCGGTAGTCCGCGTCACTGCGGTCGACGTCATCGGTCGTGGCCGTCGTGCGTATGGTGCTCATGCGCCGTGCTCCTTCGTGCCTTCCGTGGTCCCCTCCTTCGCAATGTACCTCCCTCACCTGCGCAAACACTTTCTTTGGGTCTCCATGCGAATCGCTTTAAGGGACCCGCGGGCGGGGTTCCGGAGCGCCCGTCGTGCTCGTTCGGTTGCACAGCGGGGTGGTGTGGGTGACCCTGGTGGAGCATTACCGAGGGTGCAGCACCCGTAACACTCATGTCGGGGAGTCGCAGCCGTGATCAGTCATTCCCGCAGGCACTGCGTCGTCGAACTGCAGGCCCTGCCCTCGCGGATCGGCCAGGTCCGCCGCATCGTTTCCGCTCAACTGCGCCACTGGCAGCTCGATCCGCTCATAGACCGGGCTGCGCTCGGCGTGACGGAGCTGCTCGGCAACGTCCACCGCCACGCGCAGCCGAGCAAGGTCTGCACGGTGGAGATCGAGCTGCGTCTCGGCCGCCTCACCGTCTCCGTGGCCGACAGTGATCCGCGCCTGCCCGTCCTGCGGGCGGCCGGGGACCTGGAGGAGCTGGAGACCTGCGGACGCGGGCTCGCGCTCGTCGAGGCGGTCAGCGAGGCGTGGGGGGCGCGGGAGCGGACGGACGGCTGCACGGGCAAGGTGGTGTGGTTCTCGATGCGGGCGGCCCCCGCCGTGACCGCGCCCACCCGTACGGTCCGGATCCCGACCAAGCCCGTGGGCGAGCCCGCCCCGGTCGTGTCGGTCTCCGTGGAGCCCGCGGCCGTGATGACGAGCGTGCCGGTGTCGGCTTCGCTGCCGGCGTCCATGGTGACGGCCACGGCTGATGCGGGGTCGGCGCCGGTGGCGGTCGGCGCCGAGTCCGGTTGACAGCCGGAGCCATTCCACCGGCGGAGCCGCACGGCAGCCGGACCGAGTCGACAGGACCGGGTGTTCCGGCCCGTCAGGCCGCCGCGCCCAGCGCCCCCAGCGGGTCGTCGAGCACCGGCTGCCACGCCAGTTCCGCCGCGCCGACCAGGCTGTTGTGGTCCAGGGTGCACGGCAGGATCGGCACGCCGCCGCTGCGCCCCCACAGGCTCCGGTCCGCCACCACCGCGCGCAGCCGCTCGGGGTCCGCGGACAGCAGTTCCCGGTGCAGGCCGCCCAGGATGATCCGATCGGGGTTCAGGATGTTGACGAGGCCCGCCAGGCCCAGGCCGAGCCGGTCGATGAGTTCCTCGGCGGCCGCCCGGACGGCCGGTTCGGCGTACTCGGCGCGCAGCAGGTCACGCGCCTGCTGGAGCAGTGACACCTCGGGGCCGGGCGTGCGGCCCGCCGCCGTCAGGAAGGCCAGCGGGTCCGCCTCGACGTCCAGGCAGCCGCGGCTCCCGCAGTGGCAGGCCCGCCCCTCGGGATTGACCGTGAGATGGCCTACTTCCAGGGCCAGCCCGGCACTGCCGCTGTGCAGGCGGCCGTCCAGGACCAGTGCCCCGCCGACCCCGCGGTGACCGGTCGCCACGCACAGCAGGTGCTGCGCGCTGCGGCCGGCGCCGTGACGGTGCTCGGCGAGCGCGGCGAGGTTGACGTCGTTGCCGGTCAGCGCCGGCCCGTCGATCCCGGCGGCCTTCACCCGTTCGGCGAAGATGGCCCGTACGGGAGAGCCGGCCGGCCAGGCCAGGTGCAGCGGGTTCAGCGCGGTGCCCTCCGGCTCCGCGACCGCCGAGGGGACGGCGAGGCCCGCGCCGACGCACCGCAGCCCGGACTCGGCGAGCAGCGCGGCGCCCGCCTCGACGACGGCGCCCAGCACCTGCGCGGGGTCGGCGGAGACGGTGACCTTGCCGGGTGCGGTGGCCACGATCCGCCCGCCGAGGCCGACCAGGGCTGCCCGGAACCCGTCGGGATGGACCTGCGCGGCCAGTGCCACGGGCCCGTTCTCGTCGATGGAGAGCCGGTGCGAGGGCCGGCCCTGCGCGCCGCCCGCGCCCCCGGGACGGGAGTCGACGCGGATCAGTCCGAGCGCTTCCAGTTCGGCGGCGACGGCCCCGGCGGTGGCGCGGGTGACGCCCAGCTCCGCGGTGAGGACCGCGCGGGTCGGGGCCCGGCCGGTGTGCACGAGCTCCAGCGCGGGACCGAGTGCGCCGCGCCCCCGCTCCAGCCTGGTCCTCGCGGACGCCGCGGACGCCGTGGACGCATCCCCCACGCGCGGCGGGGCCCCGTTGCCGTTCATGACAGCGATCCTCGCATGATCGGGAGCCACCCGAGGCCGCTCACGGGTCGAGGCCGCCGACCCGCAGTGTGATGTTCAGCCGCCCGCTCAGGCCGAGGGCTTCCGGCCCGGTGCCGGGCAGCACCTTGGGCACGCCGTGGTGGGCCAGTCGACTCGGCCCGCCGAAGACGAACAGGTCCCCGCTGCGCAGCTCGACGTCCCGGTACGGCCGTCCGCGCGAGGCGGTGTTCCCGAAGCGGAAGAGGCAGGAGTCGCCGAGGCTGAGCGAGACGACGGGCGCCCCGGAGCGCTCGTCGGCGTCGCGGTGCATGCCCATGCGGGAATCCCCGTCGTAGAAGTTGATCAGCGCGATGTCGTAGACCTCCCCGCCCTGCCAACCGTACGAGGGGTACGGGCCGCACCGCCCGGCGGGCTGCTCCCCGTCGCCGTGCCCGATCGGGTCGGCCTCCCCGTACGCCGCGGTCACCGCGGCGCGTCCCAGTGCGGCGAGCCGGGCGGGCATCGGTTTGACCGGCGCCCCGTCGCCGTCGACGGCGGTGCGGGCATATCCGTACGGGTACCAGTGCAGGCCCAGGCACACCTGCCGGGCGGTCATCGTGCCGCCGCCGGGGGTGTGCACGGTGCGCAGCCCGGCGGGCGGGCGTGCCCACTCCCGGCAGTCCGCGAGCAGTTCCCGCTGCCGGTCGGGGCCGAGCCAGTCGGGCACGTGCACGGCGCCGGGTGCGATCTCGGTCCGCTCGCGCGGGAAGAGTTCCCCATGCATGCCTCCCATTGTCACGGCCGACCGTCCCCCTCGCCCACGCGGTGCCCCGGCGGCGGACGGGGCGCGTCCGTCCACGCGGGACGGGACGGCGACGGGGACGGGACGGGGACGGGACGGGACGGCGACGGCGACGGCGACGGGGACGCGGCGGGAAGCGGGCAGGGGTGTTCGGCGGGAGCCGTCAGCGGGGTGTCCGCGCCGAACGGCGGCTCGAAGAAGCCCTTGTGACGGTCCGAAGGTCACTGGACACTGCCCGTATGGAGCGACGCACACAGGCCGATCGGGACGCGATCACCATCGAGATCGGCTATGCCTTCGTCAGCGGGTGCCTCGCGGCCGGCCTGGTCTTCGCGGCGGTGTTCGGGCCCGCGCCGGTCTTCGACCTGTCCGACGCCGCGCACCGCTTCCTGGCCATCGCGGGCGGGATCCTGGCCGCCGTGGTGTTCGTGCTTCGCGTCACGCATCTGCTGTGGCGCTTCGCCCGCCGCCCGGAGAACGACGGCCGCTGAGTCGTCTCTTTCGGATCTTGTCGGTCGGGGCCGCGGTGTCCGGGTCAACCCCGACGAACGGCGGGGGTGCGGGGTGCCGTTCGGCCCGGGCCGGCGGGGCGCGGCCGTTCCTACCGTCGGCGGCATGGAAACGAACACGCGGTACGGATGGGGCCGACGCACGTCGGTGGCGGGTGCGACGGTCGGGGCGGGAACGGGGCTGGTGGTCTGGTTGGCGCCCGCCGGGGGAACGGGCACGAACGAGCCGGTCCGGGTCACCGACGGCTGGTCGGTGTCCCTTCACGAGGCACTGACCGGGGGTGTGGCGTCATGGCCGACCTGGGCGGGAACCGTCCTTGAGGCGGCGAGCGAGGGGACGCTGCTCCTGTCGGCCGCGTTGTGGGCCTGGGTGGCCGGGGGCGCTCTGCGTCGCCGCGACCCGCGCGGTCTGGCCGGCGTGGCCCTGGTGGCCGTCGCGACCGTGGTGGCGTATGCGTTCAGCGAGGCGTTGAAGCTCCTCATGGACGAGGAACGTCCCTGTCGGGCGCTCGCCGAGGCCGTGGCGCTCGCACCGTGCCCCGAGGTCGGCGACTGGTCGTTCCCCAGCAACCACGCCACCCTCGCCGCCGCCCTCGCCTGCGGTACGGCCCTCGTACGGCCCCGGATCGCGGGGGCGGCCCTGCCGGTGGCGGCCTTGGCGGCGTTGCTCCGGGTGGTGCTGGGGGTGCACTACCCGCACGATGTCCTCGCGGGCGTCGCGCTCGGTGTCACCGTGGCGGTGGCGCTGACGTGGCTTCCGCTGCCGGTTTCCACGCGTGCCGTGTCAGCGCTGTGGGGCCGCCGGCCGGGGGGTGACGCCGGCCTCGTGGGCGACCACGGCGGCCGCCGCCCGATTGTCCACGCCGAGGCGCGCGAGGATCGAGCTGACGTGGGCCTTCACGGTGCCCTCGGCGAGCCGCAGACGCCGGGCGATCTGCCCGTTGGAGTGCCCGCCGCCGAGGAAGGCCAGTACGTCGCGTTCGCGCGGGGTCAGGGCGTCCACCCGGGTCCGGGCATCGGCCCGTCGACCGGCGCGGGCTCCCGCGCCACCGGCCGCGAGGTGGGCGACGACCCGGGCGGTGACCTTCGGTGACAGGTAGGCGGCGCCGTCGGCCACGGCCCGGATCCCGGCGATCAGTTCCTCCGGTTCACCGGACTTGACGAGGAACCCGGCGGCTCCCTCGCCCAGGGCGCGCAGGATGTAGTCGTCCTCGCCGAAGGTCGTCAGCATCACCACGCCCGTGTCGGGCACGGTCCTGCGGATCTCGGCGGCGGCCTCGATCCCGCCCGTGCCCGGCATCCGTATGTCGAGCACCGCGACCCGCGGCCGGTGTCGTCGCGCCAGCTCCACGGCCTCCCGGCCGTCGGCGGCTTCGGCGACGACGCTCAGACCGGGGTCGGTGGCGAGGACGGCGCGGACTCCCGCGCGGATCATGGGTTCGTCGTCGGCGATCAGGACGCTGATCACGGCAGTTCCTTTCCGGTGAAGGCATCGGTGGAGACCAGGAGGCCGGCGCGGAAGCAGAGCCGGTAGAGATCTCCCGAACGGTCGTCGAAGGGGTCCGCGGTCTGTACGTAGAACTCGCAGGTCGAGCCGGGTGGTCGGGGCCGGTCCCCCGCGTCGGCGGGACGGCGGGCCGTCTGCCGTTCCGGAAGGTACGGGGCCACCTCGGCGTGCGACTGCTGCCCGGGGCGCAGGCGTGCGTAGTCATGCGGATCGAGCGCCGACGCGCGGGCGGTGTAGGTGTCCCAGACCCGCACCCCGCCGATCAGCGCCGCCGCGGTGAGCAGCGGCACCAGCACGGTGGCGGCGGCGCTCCGTCCGAGGAGGCGGCGGGCCCGGCGACGCTCGGGGGACACGGACTCGACGGGCCTGTCGTCCCACTCGTCCTCCCGCGCCTCGAACTGTCCGGCCTTGCCCGCGTCGGCCCGGGGTCCGGGGGCACCGGACCCCTGCGGGGTGCCGCCCCCGGCGGCGGTGCGGTGCGGTAGTACGGCACGGACGGTGAAACCGGCGCCGGCCGGGCCCGCCTCGAAGGTGCCGCCGGCGAGCCGGACCCGCTCGTCGAGGCCGATCAGCCCGAATCGGTGGTCCCGACCGGGCGGCTGCTCCCCGTGACCCGGGGTACCTCGTGCCCCGCTCGCCGGGCCGTTCACGACGCGGACCTCCGTCCACTCGCGGGTGTGCCGCATCCTCACCCGCGCCGGGCTGTCGGGCGCGTGTTTGGCGACGTTCGTCAGGGCCTCCTGCACCACGCGGCGCACGGCCCGGTCCACGACCGGCGGTAGCCCGCCGGGTGTCTCGCCGCGCACGCGCAGCGCGACGTCGAGCCCGGCGTCGGCCGCGCGGGCGACCAGGGCCTCGACGTCGGCGGGTCCGGCGTCCTCGGGCGGGGCCTGCGTGTCCTCGCGGAGTACGCCGATCACCTCGCCGAGGCGTTCGACGGCGGCTCCGGCGCGTGCCCGGATGTCCCGGGCCGCGGCCCGGTGTTCCTCCGGCACGCCGGGTGAGAGTTTCAGCGCCCCCGCCGACAGGGCGATCAGGCTGAGCTCGTGGCCGAGCAGATCGTGCATGTCCTGGGCGATACGGGTCCGTTCGCGCAGGCGGGCCTGCTCGGCGACGAGACCCCGCTCCCGCTCCAGACGCGCGGCGTGCTCCCAACCGGCCCGCACGAGGGCCCGGTACCGGCGTACGAACCGGCCCGCGCACCAGGGCGCCACGGCGGCGAGCACCAGACCCACGAACCGGATCGCCCACACGAACCATTCCGGCACAAGGGCCACCGCGATGACGGCGGCCGCCATCCATGCGAGCACCGCCGCGGCCAAGTGCCGGGCTCGCCCGGGCAGTCCGCCCGCGAGAAACGCGCAGACCGCCTCCGGGACCACCCACCAACCGCTGGTCACACTGGCCGCGGCGGCGGCCACGACCGCGCCGAGCAGCCCGACGTACGTCACCTGGGCGGGAATCGGCGTCCTGCCGATCATCGGGGTCCTGCCGATCACTGATCTCACACCGGCGACCCTACGGAAGCGGGCCCGTCCGGCGGCACCCCCGAAAGTCCCATGGCGCGCCGGCGCGGACATCGTCGTACGACCGGCCCGCCGGTCGGACGCTCAGCCCAGGGTGGCGGCGTACGTGGTCTGGCTGTGGTACTTCCACGTCGGGCCGGTGTTCCACGGGTTGGGCATGACCGCGTTGGTGGCGTAGGCGTAACCGGCGCCGCGCTCGAAGGCGGTGCGCAGTGTGGTGCGCATGGCGGGGGCGTCGGGCACGTCGTGGACGAGGTGCCAGAACGAGGTTCCGGTCGGGTCGAGTTCGCCGCCGGAGCGGTAGCCGGTCGTCTCGTTGAAGACGTTTCCGCCGAGCCAACCCCCGGAGGTGTAGGCGGCGTACGTGTCCTCGTACGTGACGAAGACGTCGGCGGTGCGGCGGCCGGGCTCCAGGTAGCAGTCGGCGATGGCGGTGCCCGGGTTGTTGACGACCAGGTCGGGGGCGGCCGGGTCGACGGCGCCCATCGTCTCCTGAACGTAGCGGCGCAGTTCGGCGTAGTGGTCGCGGGTGGCGTTGTCAGGACCGCAGTCGCGGCTGACGACGTCGAAGAAGATCCCGTCCACGTGCAGTCGGCCGTCGGAGGTCTTGAGGTAGTTGTCCACGGAGGCCTTGACGGCGGCGATGTCCCGGTTCCCGTGGTCGGTGTGGACGTAGCCGAGCACCTTGGTCCGCTCGCCGGTGGAGGTGGTGCCACCGCGCAGGGCGTCGGCCCGGTCCCGCCACGGGGTGTCGAAGGGGGAGTCGCCGTTGCCGGGGTTCAGGACGACCAGTGAGGCGGCCGGGCCCGTGGCGGTGACGTCGTTGAGCATCGGGTCGTCGGCGAACACGTACGCGGGGACGCCGACTTCCAGCCCCCGAACCCCGGGCAGCCGGGGCACGGGAGGCGCGGTGGGCGCCGGGGCCGGCGCGGGTTTGCGGGCCGCCGTCGCACGGCCGGCACTGTCCGCGGCGGCGGTCACGGCCGGCGCCGGGGCCGCGAGGAAGAGGGTGGCCACGACGGCGAGCAGGGCCTTTCCGGCACGAGCGCGGGTCATGGCTGTTCCTCCGGCGGCAATGGACGGGACCCGACGAACACTAGACGGACGGACGGTTTGTGAAAGCCGAACCAACCGCTTTCGCGTCAGGAACAGAAAAACGATCCTTCACCTCATCATGTGAATCCTCGTCAGGTGCGGTCGCTCCCCACACCCTCCACACCCCCTGTGCGATCACGACCGAGGCGAGGCCCGACCTCGGCCGATGCGACCTCCTCGGCGTCACCCGGCGGCAGGGTCGGATCCGGGTGCTAAAATAATCACGTTGGCCTTCAGCGCCCCCGACCCGGGCGTTCGGAGGCTTTTTTCATGCCTTCTCACACCACCCGCCCCACGGTGCCCGCCACGGCCGGCTACCGATTGCTGCTCCGCGACCGCGAGTTCGCCGGCCTGTACGCCGGCTTCACCCTCACGGCCGCCGCGAGCACCCTGTCCGGTTTCGCACTCGGCACCCTGGTCCACGACCGGACCCACTCACCGTTCCTGACGGCCGTGACCATGTACGGGGCGACGCTCGCGGCGGTGCTCGGCGCGCTGACCCTGATGTCGGTCGCGGACGGGCACCGCCCTCGCCGCACCCTGGTCACGCTCCAGTGCCTCTCGCTGGCGGGTGTCGCCGCTCAGGCGGTACCGGGACTCCCCCTGGCGGCCCGGTTCGGGCTGCTGTTGATGCTGGGGTTCTTCCAGTCCCTGGGAACCGGTACCCGGATGGGGCTGCTCGCCGAAATCGTGCCGGTCTCCTCCTACGCGACGGCGCGTTCGCTCATGAACATCACCTCCGGTGGCACGGCGATCCTCGGCTACGCCCTCGGCGCCGCACTACTGAGGCACCTGAGCCCGCACGGCGTGTTCCTCGTGGCCGCGGCATTGACCGGGATCGCCCTCGTCGTGGTCGCGGCCACCGTACGGGAGCACTCGATCCGCCTGACCCGGCGACCGGGACCGCGTCAGACCTGGACCACGAACGTCGAGCTGTTCTCCCACCCCGGTCGGCGGGCGCTGCTGCTGAACCTGTGGGTCCCCAACGGCCTGATCGTCGGCTGCGAGGCCCTGTTCATCTCCTACGCGCCGGACCAGGCCGGCGCCCTCCTGGCCGCGGGTTCGGCCGGCATGCTCCTCGGAGACCTCGCTGTCGGCCGCCTGCTCACCGCCGAGCGGCGACGGCGGTACGCGTTCGCCCTGCGGCTGCTCCTCGCCGTCCCCTACCTGTTGTTCGCGTTCCATCCGCCCGTACTGGCGATGACGGTCACCGTGTTCGTCGCGGGCGCCGGATTCGCCGCGACCCTCCCCCTGCAGGAGCAGCTCCTTCGACTGACGCCCGATCCGGTCCGCGGCCAGGTCCAGGGAGTCGAGTCCGCCGGTCGGATGACCTGGCAGGGCATCGGGGCCGCGATCGCGGGTGGCATCGCCCAACACCTCCCACCGGGCACCACGATCACGGTGATCGCCTCGGTCTCCATCGCCGTCACCGTGGCCTCCCGGCCGTACGTGACGCGCGCCCACACCGACGGCGGTGGGGCGAAGGGCGGCGCGTAGCGGGTCGGGGGCGGCGGGTAGCGGGTCGGGCGGGGGGTTGGCGGCTCATACGGGTCGGGGCGGCTCGTACGGGGCGGGGGCAGGGCCGGACGGGTCGGAGTGGGGCGGCTCGTACGGGTCGGGGTGGGGGCGGCTCGTACAGGTCGGAGTAAGGCCGGACGGGTCGGAGTGGGGGCGGCTCGTACAGGTCGGAGTGAGGCCGGACGGGTCGGCGTGGGGCGGCTCGTACGGGTCGAAGTGGGGCCGGACGGGTGGCAGATCGGGGGCGGCGGGGCGCACGGGTCGAGGCGGGGCGGCGGATGGGGCGGCTCGGGGGGGCCGGCCGGACGGCGTCGTGGCGGGTCGGGGCCACGGACACACGCGGTGTCGCGCGGCGGACGTCACACCGCGGGGAGTCCGACCCCCTGCGCCAACTGTCCGGCGGCGTGCGTGAAGAGTCCGGCACGGTCCTCGACCACCCGATTGAACTGGCCGAACAACTCGAAGGAGACCATCCCGGCGAGCTGCGCCCAGGCCACGACCAGGGCGGCGGTGACTTCCGGGGGCAACCCTTCCGCGAAGTCGCCGGTCATCCGGACGGCCTCCGGGCGCAGGCTGTCGGGCAGCGGTGGCAGGGCGAGGCCCCGCCCCTCGTACGCGGTACGCAGCACGCCGATGAGGGTGTTGCCCACCCGGGACGCGGGGCCGACGGTGTCGAGGGGAGCGCTGTAACCGGGAACGGGGGAACCGTAGATCAACGCGTACTCGTGCGGGTGCGCGAGCGCCCAGGACCGGAAGGCCTCGCAGATCGCGAGCCAGCGCGCCCGCGGCGGGGCTCCGTCGGCGCGGGCAGCGGCCTCGGCCCGCTCCGCCGCCGCGCCGACGCTGTCGTACGCGTCGACGATCAGCGCGGTGAGCAGCTCGTCACGGCTGGGGAAGTAGCGGTACAGGGCCGAGGAGACCATGCCCAACTCGCGGGCGACGGCGCGCAGCGAGAGTTTGGCGGCGCCCTCGGCCGCGAGCATGCGGCGTGCCTCGTCCTTGATGGCGGCGGTGACCTCGATACGGGCCCGTTCCCTGGCCCCACGCACGGTGCTCATGCGGATCAGTGTGCCATGCAGACGGAGCAGTGCCCAAGAACGAGAGCTCCGATCCACTCCGAGAGCACTGCTCTTGCCTTGCTCCGCGGCGGCGTGCACACTGATCTCAAGCGAGAGCAGTGCTCTCCCAAGTGGTCCCGGAGGCCATCGTGAACGCGCCCGCTCCCTATTACGTCAAGGCCGGCCCGTTCGGCGTCCGCTTCAACGCCCTCTTCGGCAAGCTCGCCCGTCTCGGCGTCAGCCTCGCCGGTACCGCCGAGCTGTCCGTCCGGGGTCGCACCTCGGGCAAGATGCAGCGGATCCCGGTCAACCCGCACGCCTACAAGGGCGACCAGTACCTGGTGTCGGCTCGCGGCCACTCCCAGTGGGTGCGCAATATGCGGGTCGCGGGCGGTGGGGAGTTGCGCGTGGGCCGCAGGGTGCGCACCTTCACGGTCACCGAGGTCACGGACCCGGTGCGGCAGGCGGCGATCCTGCGCGCCTACCTGGAGAAGTGGGGCTGGGAGGTCAACCGGTTCTTCCAGGGGGTCACCGCGAAATCCTCCGACGCCGAGCTCCAGGCGGCGGCCGGCGACCACCCCGTCTTCCGGATCACCGTCACGAAGTGAGGCCACGGCTCGACTGGACCTGGCCCGAAGCCAGGCCTGTACCAGTCGACCCCGCCGAACGGACCGGACCCAAAGCCGGGCAGAACGAGTCTGCCCGGCCGAAGCCGCAGGTCAGGTCGCCCCAGACCCAAAGCCGGCCCGCGCGGCCCGGTCCCGCCCGAGGCACGATCGGGTCCGCCCGAGGCACGATCGGGTCGCGGGTCGCGCGGCCCGGCCGGGGCCCGGTACCGGCCTGCCCCGCCCGACCCAGGGCCGGGGTGACCGGCCCGACCCCGAGCCGGGGTGGCCAGCCCGGTCAGCCCGATCCCGAGCCGAGCGCGACCGGCCCGGTCAGCCACACCGGCCCCGCGTCGCCCCCGCACCCGCCCCGGTCCGACCGGCCCCGCGCCGGCCCCGCGCCCGGCCGGGCCGCCCCGGCCCGACCGGTCCCACCACCCCGGTCCGATCGGCCCACCGACCACGCCCCGCCTCGGCGAACTACGAACCGTCCTTGCCGGCCTGTCGGCTGTCCAGCGCGTGCAGCGCCCGCCGCGCCAGCGGGTACTGACGCACCAGTTCGGCGAGCGTCGTCGAACCGCGCGTGATCCGGGCGAAGGCCAGCCACGCCGGCCGCAGACCCGTGATGACGGCGTGCAGCAAACCCGGCTTGGACTCGAACAGGGTCAACATGCGCCTGCCCACGCCCATCTCCACACCCAGCCCGGCCTTGATGGCGAAGGCGTAGTTCAGGGCCTGGCGCCGTGCGTCCACCGCGTCCTGCGCCTCGGAGATCTTGACGGCCCACTCCCCCGCGAGCCGACCCGAACGCAGGGCGAACGAGATGCCCTCACGGGTCCACGGCTCCAGCAGTCCCGCCGCGTCGCCCGCGACCAGCACCCGCCCCCGTGACAGCGGCGACTCGGGCTTGCGGCAGCGGGTCAGGTGTCCGGAGGAGACGGACGGCTCGAAGCCGGCCAGGCCCAGTCGGGCGATGAAGTCGTCGAGGTACCGCTTGGTGGCGGCGCCTTCGCCCTTGGCCGAGATGACGCCGACGGTGAGGACGTCGCCCTTGGGGAAGACCCAGCCGTAACTGCCGGGCAGCGGACCCCAGTCGATGAGCACCCGCCCCTTCCAGTCGGCGGCCACCGTCTGCGGTACGGGGATCTCCGCCTCCAGACCGAGGTCGACCTGCTCCATCTCGACCCCGACGTGCGCGCCGATGCGGCTGGCGCTGCCGTCCGCCCCGACCACGGCGCGGGCCAGCACCGTCTCGCCGTCCGCGAGCACCACGGCCACGGTGCGCCGGTCGGGCACCGCCGCGCCATGCTGCTCGACGCGGGTCACGGCCGTGCCCGTACGGATCGTCGCGCCGGCCTTCTCCGCCTCCGCGACCAGCGCCGCGTCGAACTCCGGACGGTTGACGAGCCCGAACAGCATCCCCCTGGAACGCCGGGTCCGCGTCAGTCTCCCGTTCATGGAGAACGTGACCGCGTGGACGCGGTCCTGGAAGGGCAGCACGAACCCCGGCGGCAGGGCGTCGCGCGAGGGCCCGATGATGCCACCGCCGCAGGTCTTGTACCGGGGCAGTTCGGCCTTCTCCAACAGCAGGACGCGCCGCCCCGCGGTCGCCGCCGCGTGCGCGGCCGAAGCCCCGGCGGGTCCGGCGCCGACCACGACCACGTCCCACACCTCGCCGGTCCCCCCGGCGTTCCCCTCTTCCGTCACCTCGGCGGCGGACCGCTCTGCGCTTGCGTCGTGTACGTCGTCGTCGCTGCTCACGATGTGTTGCCGCTCCTGATCACGCTGTTGCTCGGATGCCGGGGAAATCCTACGGTGAGAGATCGCCTCGGCCCGCTGTGCGAGGATCGGGAATGTCTTTCGCCGTACCCGGCATACGCACACCCCTGCGAATGCGGGTGGCGTACAAACAGAACAACGTCGCACCCAAGAGGAGCGTGCCCATGTCCCAGAATCCGATCGCCGAGACCATCGCCTCGCTGATGCCCCGCGCCAAGACGGAGCTGACCGAGCTGGTGGCCTTCCAGTCGGTGGCGGACTGGGCGCAGTTCCCCCAGAGCGAGAGCCACGGCGCCGCGAACTGGGTGGCCGACGCGCTGCGCGTCGAGGGTTTCCAGGACGTGGCGCTGCTCGACACCCCCGACGGCACGCAGTCGGTGTACGGATTCCTGCCCGGGCCCGAGGGCGCCCCGACGGTGCTGCTGTACGCGCACTACGACGTCCAGCCGCCCCTGGACGACGCCGCCTGGATCTCGCCGGCCTTCGAACTGACCGAGCGCGACGGCCGCTGGTACGGGCGCGGCGCGGCGGACTGCAAGGGCGGGTTCATCATGCACCTGCTGGCGCTGCGCGCGCTCAAGGCCAACGGCGGTGTGCCGGTGAGCGTGAAGGTGATCGTCGAGGGGTCGGAGGAGCAGGGCACGGGCGGGCTCCAGCAGTACGCCGAGGCCCACCCCGAGTTGCTGACGGCCGACGCGATCGTCATCGGCGACGCCGGCAACTTCCGTCTGGGTCTGCCCACGGTGGTGGCGACCCTGCGCGGGATGACCCTGCTCAAGGTGAAGATCGACACGCTGGGCGGGAACCTGCACTCGGGCATGTTCGGTGGGGTCGCGCCCGACGCGCTGGCCGCGCTCATCAGGGTGCTGGACTCGCTGCGCGCCGCCGACGGCACGACGACGGTCGACGGTCTCGCGTCGGACGCGGTGTGGGAGGGTCTCCAGTACCCGGAGGCGGACTTCCGCACCGACGCGAGGGTCCTCGACGGTGTGGAGCTGATCGGCCGCGGCACGATCGCGGACCGGCTGTGGGCACGTCCGGCCGTCACGGTCCTGGGCATCGACTGCCCGCCGGTGGTCGGCGCCACCCCGTCGGTGCACGCCAGTGCCGGCGCCCTGATCAGCCTGCGGATCCCGCCGGGCGTGGACACGGCGGAGGCCATCAAGCTGCTGGAGGCTCACCTGGTGGCGCACACCCCGTGGAAGGCGCGCCTCGAACTGGAGGTCGTCGGCCAGGGCCAGCCCTTCCAGGCGGACACGAACAGCCCTGCCTACGCGTCGATGGCGGCGGCCCTCGAAGTGGCCTACCCGGGGCAGAAGATGCAGATCAGCGGCATGGGCGGATCCATCCCGCTGTGCAACGCGCTGACCTCCCTGTACCCGGAGGCGGAGATGCTGCTGATCGGGCTGAGCGAGCCCGAGGCGCAGATCCACGCGGTGAACGAGAGCGTCTCCCCCGAGGAGTTGGAGCGCCTCTCGGTCGCGGAGGCTCACTTCCTCGTCAACTACGCGGAGTCCAAGCGCGTCTGAGGCCCGTCCTGGACACGTACCGCGGATGCGTGGCACGCATCCGCGGTACGTGTCCGAGGCGCGTGTCCGAGGCTTGCGCCACGGGCGTACTCCGCTCCCGGTGAACCGGACGCCGGGAGCGGGGATCCTCGCCGTAGGTTCGCGACATGACTCTCATGGAGCGTGTCGAGGTACTACCCGGGCGGCTGCACATGCTGCGCTTCCCCATCGGTCAGGCCTACTTGTGGTGCGACGACGAGGCCCTCACCCTGATCGACGCCGGATACGCCGGTTCGGCCCCGGAGATCGAGGAGGCGATCCGCTCGCTCGGCCTGCGGCCCGAGCTCCTGGAGCGGATCGTCCTGACGCACTGCCACCGCGACCACGTGGGCGCCTCGGGGGAACTCGCCGCCCGCCTGGGTGCCGAGATCGTGGCCCACCGGCTGGACGCGCCGGTGATCCGGGGTGAACAGCCCGTCCCCGAGCCGGTGTTGGCGGACTGGGAACTCCCGCTGTACGCACACGGCCTGACGGCCCCCGAGGCGCCGCCGACCCGCGTGGACCGGGAGGTCGAGGACGGCGAGGTCCTGCCGTTCGGCGGCGGCGCGGTGATCGTCCACTCCCCCGGCCACACGCCGGGCAGCATCGGCGTCCACCTGCCCGCGCAGGGCGTGCTGTTCACGGGTGACTGCGTCGCGGGGATCGGGCAGGTGATGCAGGGGGTGTTCAACGTGGACGGCGAGCAGGCGGCGGCCTCGTTCCGTCGCCTGGCGGAACTGTCCCCGTCGATCGCGTGCTTCGGGCACGGCGACCCGCTGACCCGGGACACCGCCCGGATCCTCGGCGCCGCCACGACCGCACCCCAGCCGCGCTGACCGGTCGCCGTCCCGACCCCCTCCGGGGCGGCGACCGTCGGGAACACGGACCGGCGGTTCGCCTGCCGGCGCCACTTCGGCGACCCGCCCTACGGAACCGGTCGTCCCGCCTCCAGGTACAGCGCGCACCCCCGCTCCCGGGCGCGCAACGCCCATCGCAGGCGTTCGTGACGGTGCGCCGGCAGCAGCGTGGCCGCCTCCTCCTCCGTCACGAACCTCCATTCCCTCAACTCCGGCCCGGGCAGACACAGTTCAGCCGCCTGGGCCTCCGACAGTCGCCCCCCGTCGAAGAGCAGCCTCAGGCCCCCGTACGCCGGGTGGGCGGGCGGCTCCCAGTCCATCACCAGCAGTTCCGGCAGCCGCCCCAGGACCAGCCCCAGTTCCTCCTCGACCTCCCGCACGCCGGCGCGGGCCGGGGCTTCCCCCGCCTCGACGACGCCTCCGGGGAACTCCCACCCCGGTTTGTACGTCGGGTCGACGAGCAGCACCCGGTCCCGGTCGTCGAAGAGGAGGACGCCGGAGGCCACCGTCTCCCGGGTCGGTTCGGGTGTCTGCACGATGTCGCAGATGCCCGCGACGTCCGTGCGCACGGCTTCCGCGATGCGTTCGGCGGTCTCGCGGACGGTCAGCCGCCCGTTGTCGATGACGTGCGCGTCGACCGTCAGCCAGCCCAACGCCTGCTGGTACGCGGGGATGTGGTCGTACGCCCACTGTCTGACCCGCAGATCCACCTGTTCCGGCGCTCCCGGTTCCTCCCTGGTCGCGATCCGCTCCCGGAGAATCGTTTCCTCGGGGGCGAGCAGCACGTGCCGCACCGGGATCCGTCGTGCTGCGAGGCCGCCGAAGATCTCGTCCCGGTACTCCTGCCGCAGCAACGTCATCGGCACGACCAGTACCCCGCCCAGCTCCGCCAGCATCGCCGCCGCCGTGTCCACGACGAGCCGCCGCCAACTCGGCAGGTCCTGGTAGTCGGAGACCTCCGCGAGCCGTTTGCGCGGCAGCAGCACCCGCAACGCGTCCCCGATGAACTCCGGGTCGAACACAGCGCTATCCGGCAGGAGTCCGGCCAGTTCGCGGGCCGTGCTGGTCTTCCCGGCACCGAAAGTGCCGTTGATCCAGACAATCACGTCTACCCCTCTCCCGATGGCTCGCCTCGAAGCCCCCAGAGGCTTGCCCGCACCACCCTGCCACGGAAACCCATTCGGCGACCGAGTGCTTATCCTCAAGGTCACAGCCTTGCCCGAGGCTCGTCCGACCACTCCGCCGGAGATCCCGTGCCCCATTCCCGCCGCCCGTCCGAGCCCCGTTACGGCAACCGGCCGACCATGAAGGACGTGGCGGCCCGCGCAGGCGTGGGCCTGAAGACGGTCTCACGGGTGGTCAACGGCGAGCCGGGGGTGACTCCCGACACCGAGCGGCGCGTCCAAGAGGCCATCGACGCACTGGGTTTCCGCCGCAACGACAGCGCCCGCGTGCTGCGCAAGGGGCGCACGGCCACCGTGGGCCTGGTCCTGGAGGATCTCGCCGACCCCTTCTACGGTCCGCTGAACCGGGCCGTGGAGGAGGTGGCCCGAGCCCACGGCGCGCTCCTCATCAACGGCTCCAGCGCCGAGGACCCGGACCGGGAGCGGGAGTTGGCCCTCGCGTTGTGCGCCCGGCGGGTGGACGGGCTGATCGTGATTCCGGCCGGGGACGACCACCGTTACCTGGAACCGGAGATCCGGGCGGGCGTGGCCACGGTGTTCGTGGACCGGCCGGCCGGCCGGATCGACGCGGACGTGGTCCTGTCGGACAGTTTCGGCGGTGCCCGGGACGGGGTGGCCCACCTGATCGCCGGCGGACACCGCCGGATCGGTTTCATCGGCGACCATCCGCGCATCCACACCGCGGCGGAACGCCTGCGGGGCTACGAGGCGGCCATGTCCGCGGCGGGCCTGCCGGTGTCCGAGTCCCGGGTCTCGCTGGGCTCCACGACCCCGGACCGGGTCACGGCGGCGGCCCACCGGATGCTGACCGACCGGGAGCCGGTCACCGCGCTCTTCGCGGGCAACAACCGGGTGACGGTCACCCTGGTCCGGATCCTGGCCGCCGGCGGCGACCCGGTGGCGCTGGTCGGCTTCGACGACTTCGAGTTGGCCGACCTGCTGCGTCCCGGCGTGACGGTGGTCGCCCAGGACGCGGCCGCCCTGGGCCGGGTCGCCACGGACCGCCTCTTCCGGCGCCTGTCGGGGGCCGCGCTGCCCCCGGCCCGCATCGAACTCCCCACGCGCCTGATCCCGCGCGGCTCCGGCGAGATCCCCCCGAGCCCCTGACCGACGCCGAACGCAGGACAGCGGAGTCGGGATGCCGCGAGGCCCGGCCGGGATGTTCCCGGCCGGGCCTCGGGCGTCCGGATCGAGGGGATCAGGCGGTGGCCGTCAGGGTCGCGGAGCGGCGCGGGATCGCGAAGGCGTCCAGTTCCGCGCGGGTCAGGCCGGTCAGGGCGGTGACCTCGTCGGCGCCCACGGCGCCGCAGTCGAGGCCGCGGACCAGATAGCCGGCCAGGGCCTTGGCGGTGGCGGGCTCGTCCATCACGTCGCCCTCGATCTTGGCCACGTACGCCTTGAGGCGCGCGGCGGCGGTTTCCAGGCCCTCGCGGTAGAAGGTGAAGACGGCCGCGTAGCGGGTCGGCAGGTGCGCCGGGTGCATGTCCCAGCCCTGGTAGTACGCGCGGGCCAGGGCGCGGCGGGTGAGCCCGTAGTGCAGCTTCCAGGCCTCGTGGACGTGCTCGGTGGTGCCGATCGGCAAGACGTTGGTCGAGCCATCGGAGACGCGTACGCCGGTGCCCGCGGCGGCGACCTGCATGATGGCCTTCGCGTGGTCGGCGGCGGGGTGGTCGCTCGACTGGTACGCGGCGGAGACCCCGACGCAGGCGCTGTAGTCGAAGGTGCCGTAGTGCAGGCCGGTGGCGCGGCCCTTGGCGGCCTCGATCATCCGTGCCACGGTGGCGGTGCCGTCGGAGGCGACGATGGACTGACTGGTCTCGATCTGGATCTCGAAGCCGATCCGGCCCGGGCGCAGGCCGCGGGTGATCTCGAAGGCCTCCAGCAGCTTGACGAAGGCGCTGACCTGCTCGGCGTAGGTGACCTTCGGCAGGGTGAGGACGAGACCCTCGGGCAGGCCGCCGTGTGCGAGGAGACCGGACAGGAAGATGTCCGTGGTGCGGATGCCGCGGTCGCGGACGTTGGACTCCATGCACTTCATGCGGATGCCCATGTAGGGGGCGTTGGTGCCGTTGGCGAACGCTTCCGAGACGAGGCGGGCGGCGCGGGCGGCGGCCTGGTCCTCCTCCTCGTCGGAGCGGACGCCGAAGCCGTCCTCGAAGTCGACGCGCAGGTCCTCGATGGGCTCGGACGCGAGCTTGGCGCGCACCCGGTCGTAAACGGGCACGGCCAGTTCGTCGGAGATGCCGAGGACCTCGGCGAAGGTCGCGGCGTCCGGGGCGTGCTCGTCGAGGGCCGCGAGGGCCTGGTCGCCCCAGGAGCGGATGGTGTCGGCGGCGAAGACGTCACCGGGGACGTAGACCGTGTGGATGGGCTGGCGGGTGCCGGGGTCGCCCGGGTAGTGGCGCGCGAGTTCCGCGTCCACCGGCGCGAGGGAGGCGCTGATGCCCTCGCTGACCGCGCCTGCGAGGCTCGTCGCCACCTTCTCCTGCTGACCCATCGTGCACTCTCCTCTTTTCCGCTTCACGGAATCTTGGATCCGTATTGCAGAATTTAGCCACGGGGTTCCGCTCAGTCAATGGTCGCCCGGCCCTCCCGGGGAAACGACTCGGGGCCGTGTGGTGACAAACACCACACGGCCCCGGAGGCGGAGAGTACGCAGGTCAGCGAGTGACCCGGGGGTTTCAGCCCTTGCGCGCCTTGATCTCGCCGGTCAGCTGCGGGACGACCTCGAAGAGGTCGCCGACCACGCCGTAGTCGACCAGGTCGAAGATCGGGGCCTCGGCGTCCTTGTTGACGGCCACGATGGTCTTCGAGGTCTGCATGCCGGCCCGGTGCTGGATCGCGCCCGAGATGCCGGAGGCGATGTACAGCTGCGGGGAGACCGACTTGCCGGTCTGACCGACCTGGTTGGAGTGCGGGTACCAACCGGCATCGACGGCGGCGCGCGAGGCGCCGACGGCCGCACCGAGGGAGTCCGCGAGGTCCTCGATGATGTGGAAGTTCTCGGCACCGTTGACGCCACGACCGCCGGAGACCACGATCGCGGCCTCGGTCAGCTCGGGGCGGCCGGTCGACTCGCGCGGGGTGCGGGAGGTGACCTTGGTGCCGGTGGCCAGGGCGCCGAAGGTGACGGCGAGCGCCTCGACGGCGCCGGCGGCCGGGGCGGCCTCGACCGGGGCCGAGTTCGGCTTCACGGTGATGACCGGGGTGCCCTTGGAGACGCGGGACTTGGTGGTGAACGACGCGGCGAACACGGCCTGGGTCGCGACCGGACCCTCGTCGCCGGCCTCCAGGTCGGTGGCGTCGGTGATGATGCCGGAACCGATGCGGACGGCCAGACGGGCCGCGATCTCCTTGCCCTCGGCGGAGGACGGGACGAGCACGGCGACCGGGGAGACGGCGTCGTACGCGGCCTGGAGGGCGTCCACCTTCGGTACCACGAGGTACTCGGTGAACTCGGGGGCGTCGGCAGTGAGGACCTTGACGGCGCCGTGCTCGGCGAGCACGGCGGCGGTGGCCTCGGCGCCGGCGCCGAGGGCGACGGCGACGGGCTCGCCGACGCGGCGGGCGAGCGTCAGCAGCTCCAGGGTGGGCTTGCGGACGGCGCCGTCCACGTGGTCGACGTAGACGAGAACTTCAGCCATGGGAATGCTCCTGCGAATGCGAAGAGGTCAGGGGGGTGTCGAGGTGACCGAAGCTCTTAGATGAACTTCTGGCCGGCCAGGAACTCGGCCAGCTGCTTGCCGCCCTCGCCCTCGTCCTTGACGATCGTGCCGGCGGTGCGCTCCGGGCGCTTGGTCGCGGAGTCGACGGCGGTCCAGGCGCCCTCGAGGCCGACCTCTTCGGCCTCCAGGTCCAGGTCCGACAGGTCCCAGGCCTCGACCGGCTTCTTCTTGGCGGCCATGATGCCCTTGAAGGACGGGTAGCGGGCCTCGCCCGACTGGTCCGTCACCGAGACGAGCGCGGGGAGGGAGGCCTCCAGCTGCTCGCTCGCGGAGTCGCCGTCGCGGCGGCCCGTCACGGTGCCGTCCTCGACCTTGACCTCGGAGAGCAGGGTGACCTGCGGGACGCCCAGGCGCTCGGCCAGGATCGCCGGGAGGACGCCCATGGCGGCGTCGGTGGACGCCATGCCGGTGATGACCAGGTCGTAGCCGGCCTTCTCGATCGCCTTGGCGAGCACCAGCGAGGTGCCCATGACGTCGGTGCCGTGCAGGTCGTCGTCCTCGACGTGGATGGCCTTGTCGGCACCCATCGAGAGCGCCTTGCGCAGCGCGTCCTTGGCGTCCTCGGGACCCACGGTCAGGACGGTGATCTCCGCGTCGTCCGCCTCGTCGGCGATCTGCAGCGCCTGCTCGACGGCGTACTCGTCGAGCTCCGACAGCAGACCGTCGACGTCGTCGCGGTCCACGGTCAGGTCATCGGCGAAGTGCCGGTCGCCGGTGGCGTCGGGTACGTACTTCACACAGACAACGATCCTCAGGCTCACGCCGGCTCTCCTACCGCATCGTCTTTTTCTGATACCGCCTTGTGCAGGCAGCATAGGCGCCTTGTCGGGCGGATCCCGATCGGGGCGGCCCGCGCCCCGACAGGAATGTTACTCGCCAGTACACAGTTGGTCTTCCCTGGTGGCAAGGCCACCGAACTGTGATCTGCCCAACGCCGCCCGAACGGGCGCCGGCAGGGACGATTCAGTCGCGCAACGCGTTGAAGCGACCCTGGTGGTACAGCAGGGGACGCGCCTCGCCGGCCGGCCCCGAGGCGGGATCCCCGGCCACCGCCTCCGCGATGATCACCCGGTGCTCACCGGCGGGCACCCGCGCCACCACCCGGCACACCAGCCACGCGAGCACCCCCGAGAGCACCGGGACTCCGTGCGGTCCCTCGACCCGCCGCGTGCCCGGCCCGAAGCGGTCGGCCCCGCTGCGCGCGAACAGTCCCGCCAACTCCCGCTGGTGCTCGCCGAGTATGTGCACGCCGAGATGCGTGGAGTCCCGTATCACGGGCCAGCTGGAGGACCCTGTGCCGAGGGTGAAGGACAGCAGCGGCGGCTCGGCGGAGACCGAGTTGAGCGAGGTCGCGGTGAAGCCGACCGGCCGGCCGGTCGGGTCGGCGGCGGTGATCACGGCGACCCCCGCGGCGTGTTGCCGGAAGACGGAGCGCAGCAGGTCGGGTGAGCCGGGCAGGCCGGTGGTCGAAGAGGGGAACTCAGCCGTCGGGGCCGTCATGGAAGGACTCCTTCTGCCGCGCGGTCGCGGGCACGGTGGGGATCGGGCAGCCGGGGGCGTTCAGCGATCCCAACAGCGCGCGCTCGCGTACCGGACGAGGTCCACGTGTGTCCGTCCGTAAAGCAGGAGTTCGTACCGCATGTCGTCAGCCTGACGATCACCCGTGTACACAGTCAAGCCGCAGCGGCCAGATGTCAGGCGCGTCACTCTGCGTACGGGCGCGCGCACCGGCGCGATCGTGTCCGACCCCGCCGCGCGCCCGGCCGTCCGGGGGACCCCTCGGCCTCGTGTACGGGGCCTCACACGGCCGCTCCCAGGGCCGCGATCACGTCCGCCTTGCGCGGCATTCCGGCCGCCCGCCGGACGATCCGCCCGGCCGAGTCCAGGACCAGCACCGTCGGGGTCCTGTCGATGCCGAGCGCGCGCACCAGTTCCAGGTTCCGCTCGGCGTCGACCTCGATGTGCGCGACCCCGTCCACCATGGCCGCCACCTCGGCGAGGATCCGTCGCGTGGCCCGGCAGGGCTGACAGAACGCGCTGGAGAACTGGACCAGGCTGGCCCGCTCCCCCGGCTCCGCGCCCAGCTCCAGGGCGCCCAGCCCCGCCGCGTTCCCGTGTCCGCTCACCTCGGCTCCCATCGACACCCGCCCGCTTCCGTTCGTACGCTGATCCGAGCGCCCCGCGGGTGCGCCGCATTCCCCACCGCTTCCCGGCGTGACGAGAATCTCCCCGGGCACAAGCGTCTGGGCTGGCCAGCAGCCCTCGTATGGGGCACGATCCCCATGGTCAGCGTACCTACGCTTCCGTAACTTCCGGCCGGGAGCACCTCCCCAGGCAGAAAGGCGGGGTCTCCCCACCATGGCTGAGCTCGTCTACCCTCCCGTGATCGGCGCGGCGCACACGCTGTTCCGCGCGCTGGACATCCGTATCGACATGAAGGGCACCGAGAACATCCCGCGCAAGGGCGGGGCGGTCCTGGTGTCCAACCACATCGGTTACCTGGACTTCATCTTCGCCGGCCTGACGGCGCGGCCACAGAAGCGCCTGGTGCGTTTCATGGCCAAGGAGTCGGTGTTCCGGCACAAGGTCTCCGGTCCGCTGATGCGGGCGATGAAGCACATCCCGGTGGACCGGGCGCAGGGTGAGGCGGCGTACCAGCACGCGCTCGACTCGCTGCGCGCGGGCGAGATCATCGGGGTCTTCCCCGAGGCGACGATCTCCCAGTCCTTCACCCTCAAGACGTTCAAGTCGGGTGCGGCGCGCATGGCGCAGGAGGCCGGGGTCCCGCTGATCCCGGTGGCGCTGTGGGGCACCCAGCGGCTGTGGACCAAGGGCCGCCCGAAGGACCTCAAGCGCAGCCACATCCCGGTGACGATGCGGGTCGGCGAGCCGATCGACGCGCCCTCGGACCAGTACGCCGGGGCGATCACGCGCCGGTTGCGCGAGCGCGTGCAGGAGCTGCTGGACGCGGCGCAGCGCGCCTACCCGACGAAGCCGAAGGGCCCGGAGGACTCCTGGTGGCTGCCGGCCCACCTGGGCGGTACGGCGCCCACGCCGGCGCAGGTCAAGGAAGCCGGCTGAGCGGTCCGTCCGACGGGGTGGATCGGGCAGGCCGGCCGGACGGCCGACGCGGGGGCGAGTGCCGGGTCGGCGCTTTCCTCCGCCGGCCCGCTCGGCGCGGTGCGCGGCCGGGCGGCTAGCCCGGCGCTCCCGACGCGCGTACGGACCGCTGCGGCCCGGCCGTGTGGTCGGGCGGGCGCGTGCAGCGGACGGCGGCGCCTTTCAACGCGCGCCCGCGACGGCCGTGTTCAGCGCGCCGCCTCGTCCCGTTTGCGGCGTCGGTGCGCCGCCACCCGGGCCCGGGTGGCGCAGGTGGTGGAGCAGTACCGGCGGGCGCTGCCCGGGCCGGTGCCGAGGAAGAGCCGGCCGCAGCCCTCGGCGGGGCAGGCCCCCCAGGCGACGCGCCCGTATTCGGTGAGCAGGTGGGCGAGCGCCAGTGCGCCGGAGGCGAGGAACCAGCCGTCCCAGCCGGCCGCGTCGCCCCGGTCCACGTGCAGGTGCCAGGGGTGGCCGTCGTGGCGGGTCAGTCGGGGCCGGGTGGCGTGTTCGGCGAACAGCGCGTCGATGGCCTCGGCGGCCCGGTCCGCGTCGGTCTCGGCGAGGACCCGGGCCATTCTCCGTGCGGCGGACCGCAGTTCGGCGGCGGCGGTCTCGTCGAAGGCCTCCTCGGTGAGGTCCCGGGGGTGTTCCCCGTGCCGGACGAGCAGCGCCGCCAGTTCCGCGCGCGGCAGTTCCGGGTCGACGCGGACGGCCTCGGCGAGGTCGATCAGCCGTCCGGCCGCCGAGAAGCCCTTCTCCGGACGCGCCTTCGGCGGGTCGACCCTCCCGGCGTCCGTCCTCGCGGGGTCCGTCGGGTTCGCCGCCATCGGAATCCTTTCGTCCTACACCCATGACCGGTAACGTCTTAACGCGTCATCACGTTACTCGATCCGGAGGGGGCTCGCGCATGAGCGGGTTCGGGCGGTACCTGGCCGCGGCGCTCGCCGCGCGGTTCGCCTCCGAGGGCATGGGCATGGCCGTGGTGTTGTTGGCCCTGGAACGCACCGGGGACGCGGCGTTCGGTGCCTTCGTCCTGACCGCCTGGTTGGCCCCGCACGTGCTCGCGGCTCCGCTCGCCGGGGCCGCCGCCGCGCGGGCGCGCAGCCCCCGGCTGTTCCATGTGGGATGCCTGGCGGGATTCACGGCCGCGGTGGCCGCCCTGGCCCTGCTGTTGGGCCGCGCGCCGGCGCCGGCGGTGTTCGCGGTGGCGGCGCTCGGGGGTGCCTGCGGGCCGATGGTGACGGGCGGACTGTCCAGCCTGGTCGCGGGGTTGTGGCCGCCCGGCCCTGGCCGCGACCGGGCGTACGGCTGGGACGCCTCCACCTACAACGCGGCCGGGGTGACCGCCCCGGCGGCGATCAGCCTGGTCGCGGCGACGGGCTCGGCGGCTTCCGCGATGGCGCTGCCGGCGGCGGCCGGGGCGCTGGCGACGGTGTTGGCCGCGACGCTTCCGTACGCAACCCCGGACGCGGGCCGGCCGCCGGGCGGACCCCGGGTCGGGGTGGGCGGCGGTCTGGCGGCGCTCTGGCGGGTCCGGGAGCTGCGGGCCATCACCTCGGCGACGACCCTGGCGTTCGTCGGCATCGGCTCGCTGACCACCACCTCGGTGCTGTTCGCGGCCGCTCTGGGGAACCCGGGAGCGGGCGGGGTGCTGATGACCGCCTTCGCGGTGGGCGCACTGGGCGGCTCCCTGACGCTGGGTCGGATCACGGCGGTCGCTCCGGGCCGACTGGCCTGCGGGGCGTTGGCGGGAACGGGACTGGCCCTGGCGGGTGCCGCGTTCGCCCCGTCCGTCGCGTGGGCGGCGGTGGCGTTCGCGGTGGCCGGGGTGTGCGACGGCCCCCTGCTGACGGCCACGCTGCGGATCCGCTCGGACCACGCGCCCGACGGGGTCCGGACCCAGGTGTTCACGCTCGGGGCGGGACTCAAACTGACGGCCGCGTCGGCGGGCGCCGCCCTGGTGGGGTTCGCCGCCGACGCACCGCCGTGGACGCTGCTGCTCGGGATCGCCGGGCTCCAGGCGGCCGCCGCGCTGCTGTACGCGGCGCTGGTGCGTGGCCCCGTACCGCCGAAGGTCGTCACAGCGCCGTCGGCAGCCTCCGCCACAGCTCCGACCGGTCCGCCGACTCCCGGAGGGCCGTGAGCGGGGCGGGGTGGGGGGTCGCGTACAGCCCGGGGTAGTCCACTTCGCCGAGTTCGGGGCGGACGGTGAAGGCGAGCCGCTCGTGGTCGAGGGTGAACCGGGCGTCCACGCCCGGCTTGTTGCCGCGCGGGTCCACCCGGGACCAGTGCGCTCTGCCGGGCAGACGCAGGGCGACGAGGCCGTGGACCAGTGGTGCGGAGCCGTCGTCCTCGGTCAGACGCTGGTAGCAGAGGGCGGCCGGGATGCCCCGGGCGCGCAGGAGCGCGGCGAGGGCGTGGGACTTGGCGTGACAGATGCCGGTCCGCGCGTCGAGCACGTCGGAGGCGCGCCAGGTCACGCGGTCGTCGCCGGCGTCGGCGGAGTGCGCGACGGTGTCGCGGACGAACTCGTAGGCCACGGCGGCGTAGGCGTACGGGTCGCCGCCCGTGGCGGTCCACAGCGCGTCGGCGGTCTCGGCGACGAGGGGGTGGCCGTGGTCCACCGCGTCGTCGGCCGCGAGATAGGCGGGGTCGGGCTGCTCCTGGATCATTTCCATGATCCAGGAGCATGCCTGTGCATGCTTTGGCATGCCCATCGATTTATGTGCGTCGAGCGGGCGGACCCTACCGGGCCAGCTCCTCCTTCAGCGCCTGGAGGAAGACGTCGACGTCCTCCTCCTGGGTGTCGTAGCTGCACATCCAGCGCACGTCACCGGCGATCTCGTCCCAGAAGTAGAAGCGGAACCGCTCCTGGAGCCGGCGCGTCACCGCGTGCGGCAGTCGCGCGAACACCGCGTTGGCCTGCACCGGGTAGAGGATCTCGACCCCGTCGGTCTCCCGCACGCCGGCCGCCAGCCGCTGCGCCATCGCGTTGGCGTGCCGGGCGTTGCGCAGCCACAGGTCCTTGGCGAGCAGGGCCTCCAACTGCACCGACACGAAGCGCATCTTGGACGCCAGTTGCATCGACATCTTGCGGATGTGCTTCATCTGCCGGACCGCGTCGGGGTTCAGCACGACGACCGCCTCGCCGAACATCATCCCGTTCTTGGTCCCGCCGTACGACAGGACGTCCACGCCGACCGCGTTGGTGAAGGCACGCATCGGCACGTCGAGCGAGGCGGCGGCGTTCGCTATCCGCGCGCCGTCCAGGTGCACCTTCATGCCCATGCCGTGCGCGTGCTCGCAGATGGCCCGGATCTCGTCGACCGTGTAGACGGTGCCGAGTTCCGTGTTCTGGGTGATCGAGACGACCTGCGGCATCGCACGGTGCTCGTCCTCCCAGCCCCAGGCCTGCCGGTCGATCAGCTCGGGGGTGAGCTTGCCGTCCGGAGTGGGGACGGTGAGCAGCTTGAGCCCGGCCATCCGCTCGGGCGCGCCGCCCTCGTCCACGTTGATGTGCGCCGACTCGGCGCAGACCACGGCGCCCCAGCGGTCGGTCAGGGCCTGGAGGGCCGTGACGTTCGCACCGGTGCCGTTGAAGACCGGGTAGGCCTGCGCGTACGGGCCGAAGTGGCTGCGGAAGATCTTCTGCAGGTGCTCGGTGTACTCGTCGTCGCCGTAGGAGACCTGGTGGCCTCCGTTGGCCAGCGCGATGGCCTCCAGGATCTCCGGATGCACCCCCGCGTAGTTGTCGCTGGCGAATCCGCGCACCGCCGGATCGTGGTGGCGGTGCGCATCGGTCTTCCCGCTCGCGGTTCTCACGGTTGCGGAGTGAGCCACAGACGCTGTCCGTTCACATCGGGTGCGGGCCGCTCCCAGACGCCGGCGATGGCCTCGGCCAGCTCCTTGACGTCGGTGAAGCCCGCGAACTTCGCAGTGGGACGCTCGGCGCGCATCGCGTCGTGCACCAATGCCTTGATGACCAGGATCGCAGCCGCGGCGTTCGGGCCGTCCTCGCCCCCCGCCTTGCGGAAGGAGTCCGCCATGGCGAGCGTCCAGGCCTCGGCCGCCGCCTTGCCCGCGTTGTACGCGGCGTTGTTGGCGACCGGCTTGTGCGCACCGGACTGGCTGATCAGGACGTAGCGTCCCCGGTCGCTGCGGAGCAGGCCGTCGTGGAAGGCGAGCGAGGTGTGCTGGACGGTGCGGATCAGGAGCTTCTCCAGGAAGGCCCAGTCCGCCAGGTCGGCGTCGGTGAAGGTCTTGCTGCCGCGCCAGCCGCCGACGAGGTGGACGAGTCCGTCGACCCGGCCGAACTCCTTCTCGGTCCGCTCGGCCCACGCCTTGGTGGCGTCCAGGTCGAGGAGGTCCACGGTGTCGCCGACGACGGTGGCGCCGCCGTGGGCGTAGCGGGCCGCGTCCACGGCCTCCGCGAGGCGTGTCGGGTCGGCGTCGGCCGCGACGACCACCGCGCCCGCCTCGGCGAGGCGGAGCAGGGCGGCCTGGCCGGCGGGGCCACCGGCCCCGGCCACCGCGATCACCGCTCCGTGCAGCTTCCCGTCACCGTTGCCGGTGGTACCGGAGCCGTTCATCTGTGCAGCCTCCTGAGGGCGAGAGCTCACGCGGCGGCCTGCTCGGCCGTCTCGGCGTTCAGGGCGGTGATGCCCTTCGTGGAGGCGATCACACCCTTGAGCTTCTTGGCGAGGGCCTCATAGAACATGCTCAGCGGAAACTCGTCCGGAAGCACGTCGTCGACGAGCTTGCGCGGCGGCAGGCTGAGGTCGAGGGCGTCGGGGCCCTTCGCCCACTTGGAGCCCGGGTGCGGGGCGAGGTAGGTGGAGACCAGCTCGTAGGCCTTGAACCAGTGGACGAGCTTCGGGCGGTCGATGCCGGCCCGGTAGAGGTCCTCGATCTCGGCGCAGAGCTGGTTGGTGACCTGCGGCGCGCGCATCCAGTCGATCTTCAGCTTGTTGTCCGTCCAGCGCACGACGTCGTGCTTGTGGAGGTACGCGAAGAGCAGCTGGCCGCCGAGGCCGTCGTAGTTGCGGTTGCGGTCGCCGGAGACCGGGAAGCGGAACATCCGGTCGAAGAGGACGGCGTACTGCACGTCACGGCCGTGCTCGTTGCCCTCGGACTCCAGCTTCACGGCCTCCTTGAAGGCGGTGAGGTCACAGCGCAGCTCCTCGAGGCCGTACATCCAGAACGGCTGGCGCTGCTTGATCATGAAGGGGTCGAACGGCAGGTCACCGTGGCTGTGCGTGCGGTCGTGGACCATGTCCCACAGCACGAAGGCCTTCTCGCAGCGGTGCTGGTCCTCGACCATGGCGGCGATGTCCTCGGGCAGCTCGATGCCCAGGATGTCCACGGCGGCCTCGGTGACCCGGCGGTAGCGCGCGGCCTCGCGGTCGCAGAAGATGCCGCCCCAGGTGAAGCGCTCGGGGGCCTCGCGCACGGCGATGGTCTCCGGGAAGAGCACGGCGGAGTGGGTGTCGTAGCCCGGGGTGAAGTCCTCGAAGGTGATGCCGAGGAAGAGCGGGTTGTCGTACCGGCTGCGCTCCAGCTCGGCGAGCCACTCGGGCCACACCATCTTCAGCACGACGGCCTCGAAGTTGCGGTCCGGGTTGCCGTTCTGCGTGTACATCGGGAAGACGACGAGGTGCTGGAGGCCGTCGGCGCGCCCGGAGGCCGGGTGGAAGGCCAGCAGGGAGTCGAGGAAGTCCGGCACGCGGAAGTCGTCCGCGACCCATTTGCGCAGGTCCGCGACGAGCGCGGTGTGGTACTCGGTGGCGTGCGGCAGCAGCGGGGACAGCGCGAGCACGGCGTCCGTGACGCGCTCCACGACGGCCTCGACCTCGACGCGGGCGGGGGCTCCCTCGGCCTCGAAGTCGATCGAGCCGTCGGCCGACTGCCAGGGGCGGATCTCCTCCACGGCGGCCTTGAGCGCGAGCCACGCGGGCTGGTCCACTACCCGCGTTTCCGCGGTTGTCACGGCACCGCCGACGCCCGGCACAAGAGTTTCCGTCATGTCACTTCCTCCACAGGAGAACCTCACGTCAAGACAGCGTATGCATGTGAGGCTCTCCCACTCAAGAGAGAAGTCGGGAAATTATCCTGCCGCACCCCCCGCTTCGCCGAAATTCTTCCCGTCC
This sequence comes from Streptomyces sp. NPDC002602, assembly GCF_042889445.1. NCBI lineage: Bacteria > Bacillati > Actinomycetota > Actinomycetes > Kitasatosporales > Streptomycetaceae > Streptomyces > Streptomyces sp. NPDC002602. The sequence goes on from NZ_JBIAQX010000004.1 coordinate 399,922, forward strand.
TTCATGGTGGAAGCCAAGCCTCCGCTCTTCCCTCTCCCTACCCCGCGGACCTGCGAGAACGCCTACGGGACCGCTCCGAGCACCGAAGACGCGCCGGCTCGGGACGTCGAGGACCCGGGGCGGCGACCCCGATCACGGCCTCCCGTGATCCTGCTCACTCGGCGCCGCGGAAGTGCGGGATGACGTGCTCTCCCCACTGGCGCAGCGTCTCCAGGCAGGCCTCCTGGGGCACCGTGCCCATCTGGATCAGGCACATCACCTCGTCCGCGCCGGCCGCCCGGAGCCGCTCCACGTGGGCGATGGCGTCATCGGCGCTCCCGTAGGCGTGATCGGCGTTGAAGGTGGCCGTGGCGGTGGGTCGCACCGGGATGTCCTGCTCGTGCAGCCGGGCCACGACCTGCTCGGCGGCCCTGCGCATCTCGGCCGGCTCGTCGGCGCCCGCCACCACCGCCTCGTCCGGAACGCCCGCCCCGCCGTACCAGTGGCCGATCGACTGGGCGAAGAAGCGCTGCCCGCGGACGCCGATCCGGCGGGCCTCCGCCGGGTCGTCGAGCACGATCGTCGGGCAGAGCACCGAGAAGTGGTCGTTGACGGCGGTCGACACGAAGCGCGCCCCGTCCCGCCCCGCGATCGCCCCGTCGTACACGGCGCGCATCCGCGCGATCGACTCCGGACCCGCGAAGCCCATCACCAGGGCACCGATCCCCAGCTCGGCGGCCTGTACGAGGGTCTCGGCGCGGCTGCACGCCAGGAAGAGCGGCGGGTGCGGGGTCTGGGTCGGTCGGGGCAGGATCGGGTGCGGGCCGATGTCCAGCAGTTCGCCGTGGTACTCCAGCTCCTCCTCCTGCCAGGCCTTGCCGATGATCCGCAGCGCCTCTTCCACCTCGGCGGTGGTCCGGTCCTTGTCCACCCCGCACAGGGAGGTCTCCTGCGTGGTGCCGCCCCGCCCGGCCCCCAGGTCGAGCCGGCCGCCGGACAGCAGGTCGAGCATGGCGGCGCGCTCCGCGACCCGGACCGGATGGTTGAAGTTGAAGGGCATGCACACGACGCCGTGCCCGATGCGTATGGTGTCCGTCCGGGCCGCGACCCAGGTGAGGAAGATCTCCGGGGCCGACATGTGCGCGTACCACTTCAACGAGTGGTGCTCGACGGCCCAGATCCGGTCGAATCCCATGCGTTCGGCGAGTACGGCCTGCTCGACGCAGTCGCGGATGACCTGGTGTTCCCGTTCCGCGGTCGGGTCGGCCAGCTGCGCTTCGAAGATCACGGAGAATTTCACGATGCCTCCAGAGTTGCGTCCCGTGCCCGGCATTGCTTCGATTCGGAATATGACTAGTAGTAATAAGTCGAGGAAGCAAGACCTCCCGCAGGTCCTTCCGCCGACCGCGTGGGCGGTTCTCGGCCTGCTGTCCTTCCCCGGGGAGCGCACGGGCTACGAGCTGAAGAAGTGGGCGGACTCCTCACTGCGGTTCTTCTACTGGTCGCCGGCCATCAGTCAGATCTACGCCGAACTGCGCCGCCTGGAGGAACTGGGGTACGCGGCGTCCGTCCGCTCGGGCCCCGAGGAGGTACGGACCAAGCGGCGCTACGCCATCACCGACACGGGACGCGCGGCCCTGGCCGGCTGGGCCTCGGACACCGCCGAGGCCGGGCCCCCGGTCCTCAAACACGGACTGCTGCTGCGGATCTGGCTCGGGCACCTGGCCGAGCCGGCGCTGCTGCGCGCGATGGTGGAGGACCACCTGGAACGGACCAGGGGCGAACTGGCCGCCGTTCGGGAGGCCATGGACCACGCGGGCGGGGTGAGCGAGTGGGCCTTCCCCACCCTCGCGCTGCGTTGGAGCGAGCGGCAGCACCTGGCAGAGCTGGAGTTGGCCGAGGCCCTGCTGGCCGACCTGGCCGAGGTCGAGGCGGTCGCCGCCCCACAGGCCTCGACCGCTGCCGACGTCGGAGCGAGCACCGCCGGCACCGAGGGCGGATCCGGCGCCGGGGCCTGAGTCAGGGACGCCGGCGTGCGTCCGTCAAGCCGATGGGGACGCGCCCACGCCCGGGTGACGCGAGGACGGGCCGGCGGGCCGTACGAGCCCGACGGGAAAAGGCCGGCACGCTCCCGCGCACCCCCGCACGGGCGGTCCCATCGCACGGTCGGCGCACTAGCATGCGCCTCACCGCGCGCGGCCGGTCGGGACACCGCGACCGTGCGGGGAGCCGCCGTCGACGGAAGCGAGAGAACCTTGACTTTCCTCACCATCGGTCATCGCGGGGTCATGGGCGTCGAACCGGAGAACACGCTGCGGTCGTTCGCCCGCGCGCAGCGATCCGGCATGGACGTCATCGCCCTGGACGTACGCCTGAGCAAGGACGGCGCCCTCGTCGTACTGCACGACGAGGAGGTGGACCGCACCACCGACGGAGCCGGCCCCGTCGCCGAACTCACCCTGGCCGAACTGCGCGCGCTGGACGCCGGGCAGGGCGAACGGGTGCCGGTCCTGGACGAGGTGGCGGACACGGTGGAGGTACCGCTCCAGGTCTGCGTCCAGGACCCGGCCACCGCCGAGGCGCTCGCCCGGTGGATCCTGCGCCGCGACCTGACCTCGCGGGTCGAGGTCGCCTCGTTCCACGACGCGGTGCTCGAACAGGTCACCCGGCTGGTGCCGGGCGTGCGCGGCTGCCTCTACGCCGACCAGCCCGAGGCGCAGCGCAGGGTCATCGAGGACCGGGCGCCGGCAGCGGGCGCCGGAACCGTCGCCCTGGACATCCACCGGCTCACTCTGGCGATGGTGGAGTCGCTCCACTCGGAGGGGCTGCGGGTGACCGGTCGGACCGTCAACACCCTGGAGCACCTGCGGCTGGCGCGCGCCCTCCAACTGGACGGTGTGATCACGGACTTCCCGGAGATCCGCAGCACGGGCCGCTTCACCGCCTGACCGCTCCCGCCGAGCGCGGGGGCCCGGCCACCCGCAGGGCGTGCTACAGCGACTTGACCAGCAGTTCGAAGGCCAGGTCCTCGCGGCGCGGCTTGCCGAAACGTTCGTCGCCGTACGGGAAGGGGCTCAGCTCGCCGGTGCGCTCGTAGCCGCGGCGCACGTAGTAGGCGATGAGCTCCTCCCGTACGTTGATCACCGTCATCCGCATCTCCTTGACGCCCCACTGCTCGTAGGCACGCCGCTCCGCCTCGGCCAGGATCTCCTTGCCGAGGCCGCCGCCCTGAAGGCCGGGGCGGACGGCGAACATCCCGAAGTAGGCGTGGTCGCCCCGGTGCGCGAGGTGACAGCAGGCGATGATCTCGCCCGCGCGTTCGACGACGAGGAGCACGCTGTCCGGTCCGCCGATGACCTGGCGGACGCCGTTGGCGTCGGTGCGCTGTCCGTCGAGGTAGTCCGCCTCCGTGGTCCAGCCGCCACGGCTGGCGTCCCCGCGGTAGGCCGACTCGACGAGTGTCACCAGTTCCGGCACGTCGGCCTCGACGGCGCTGCGATAACTCAGTTCGGTGGGGTGGGCGGTCGACATCGACGGCTCCGTTCTTCCTCTGGGCACATGCCGCGCCTGGCACGGTACGGAGAGCCTAACCCGGGCCGGCGTGCGGACCTTCGGACAGGGGCATCTCTTCCGGTGAAGCCGACGAACCGGGGGGTTCCGCCGTGCACGGATCCGCGATGTCCTCCATCTCCTCCGTCTTTTCCGCCTGGCTGCTCGTGCTGCTGTGCGCCGTGAGCGGGACCTACTGTCTGCTGCGCGCGAGCAGAGCCGGCGGGGAGGGCCGGGGACCTGCGGCGGGCGAGGCCGTGATGGGGCTCGGGATGGCCGTGATGGCCGTGCCGCCGGGGACCGGGGCGTGGGGCGCGCGGATCCTGCTGGGCGCGTTCTGCGCCGCCGCCGTGCACGCGCTGTGGCTGCTGCGCGACGGCGCCCACCACGCGCACCACCTGGTGGGTTCCCTGGCCATGGCCTACATGGCCTACCAGGGCCTGGCGATGACCGCCGGGCACGGGCACGGCCCGGCGGTCGGGGCGGCGCGGGGGGTGCCGCTGGTGACCGGGGTGCTCCTCGTCTACTTCACGGGGTACGTCCTGCTCGCCGGGGCCCGGCTGACGGCCGGCGGGGGCGGCCGGCCGATCGTGTCCGCGGCGGGCGGGCGGTCCCTCGCGCCGGCCGTCGGCGGGACCGGCGACCTGACCCGGGCCTGTCGACTCGCCATGGGCATCGGCATGTTGGCGATGCTGCCGGGCATGTGAGGTGCCGGTCGGGCCGCGGCGACACGTGTCCTGCGTCACCAATGCGCCGAGGCGATACCGGGGGGCGGTCCCGCGCTCATAGGCTGGCGACCATGATGGTCCCCGCCGCCCTTCTGCTGCTCGGCGCACTGACCGCTGTGCTCGCTCCCCGTCTGCTGGCCCGGGCCCGATGGCCCGACCGTGAGCCGGTCGTCGCGCTGTGGGTGTGGCAGTGCGTGGTGGGCGCGGTGCTCCTGTGCCTGGCGCTGTCGATGGTGTTGAGCGCGGCGGCCGCCTGGCTGGCGGTCCGGGGCCGGCTCTTCGCGTCCGCCCCGCACGGGGTGGCCGACGCGTACGCGCTGGGTGCGGCGGGCGGCCCCTGGGCCATCGGCACCGCGCTGGTCCTCGCGGGCGGCGGGCTGTGGACGGGAGCGATGCTGACGCGCGAGGTGCTGCGGGCGCGGGCCCGGCGGCTCGTGGGGGCGGCCGAGCTCCGGGACCGGGCCCCGCTGTTGCCCGGCGAGGACCCCGCGGCGGCGCGGCTCGTCGTCCTGGAGGGGCCCCGGCCCGAGGCGTGGTGGCAGCCGGGGGCGGTCCCGCGCCTGGTGGTCAGCACCGCGGCGTTGGGTCGGCTCAAGGGCAGCCAACTGGACGCGGTGCTGGCGCACGAACAGGGTCACGTGGCGGCCCGGCACGACTGGTTGTTGCACTGCTCGCGGGCGCTCGCCCAGGGATTCCCGCAGATCCCGGTGTTCGCGGCGTTCGAGGCCGAGATGCACCGGTTGGTGGAGCTGGCCGCCGACGACGTGGCCTCGCGGCGCTTCGGGCGGCTGACGATCGCGCTCGCCCTGGTGGGGCTCAACGAGGACCGCGGTGTCTTCGGCCCCTGCCCGACCCCGCAGGCCCACGTACCGCAGCGGGTGCGGCGCCTGCTGTCGGCGGCGCCCCGCCTGTCGCCGGTCCGCCGGCTGCGTCTGACGGCCCTGGCGACCCTGGTCCCGGCGGTGCCGCTGCTGGTCGCGTTCGTACCGGGCCTCAGCGCGCTGACGTAGGACCCCGGTCGCGCGCGGTGCGAGGATCACCGTATGCGGAATGACCTCGTACGGATTGCCGGGATCTCCTGCGCGCTGCTCGCCGCCGTCCTGACGGCGCTCGTGGTGAGACGGTGGGACCCGCTGATCTCCTACGACGACGGGGTCGCCCGGGACCTGCACGCGCACGCCGTCACACACCCCGGGGTCACCCATCTCGCGCGGGTGCTCTCCGACTGGGTCTGGGACCCGTGGACCATGCGCGCCCTGGCCGTGGCGGCCTGCCTCCTGTTGTGGTGGCGGGGCGATCGCCATCGTGCGATGCGGGTCGCGGTCGCCGCGCTCGTGGCCTCGGTGGTGCAGCAGGGGTTGAAGGCGCTGGTGGGTCGGGAGCGGCCGGAGTGGCCGGATCCGGTGGACTCGGCGCACTTCGCCGCGTATCCGTCCGGGCACGCGATGACGGCGACCGTGGTGTGCGGGACGCTGCTCTGGCTGTTGCCCGAGAAGACCCCGCGGGCGGGGGCGGCCGCCGCGTGGATCCTCGCCGTCGTCTCCGTCCTCGGCGTCGGCCTCACCCGGCTCTACCTCGGCGTCCACTGGTTCTCGGACGTGCTCGCCGGCTGGCTGCTGGGCGTGGCCCTGGTCGCGCTCGTGACGCAGTGGCGGCCCCGCTCCGGGCGACCCCCCGCGTCGCCCGGAGCACCCGGCCCCGCCTGAGGGGTCACGGTCCCGTCGGGGGTGGCGGTCCCGTCGAGGATCGCGGTCCCGTCGAGGGAGGCGGTCCCGTTGGCGGGGTCAGACCTGTTGGGTGGGTCGGACCAGCATCTCGGCCACGGCGACGTGCCGCGGCCGGCCCACGATGTAGCCGATCGCGTCCGCGATGTCCTGCGACTGGAGCCGGTCGATCCCGCCGAACCGCCGGGTGAGGGCCTCCAGTACCGCCGGACTGTTGTGGTCGCGCAGCTCCGTGTCCACGCTGCCCGGCTCGACGACGGAGACCCGTACGTGGTGGTCCGCCGTCTCCTGGCGCAGCGCCTCGCTGAAGGCGACGACCCCGTACTTGGTCGCGCAGTACGCGGAGCTGCCCGCGAAGGCGATCCGGCCCGCGACGGAGGAGACGTTGACGATGTCGGCGACCCGCCGGGGGCTGTCGGCGGCGGCGCTCACCAGGTGCGGCAGCGCGACGTGGGTGGTGTTCATCAGGCCGGTGAGGTTGATGTCGACCATGCGGCGCCACTCCTCCGTGGTCGCGCCGGCGGCCGGGCCGAGGATCATCAGGCCGGCGTTGTTGACGAGGGTGTCGAGCCTGCCCAGTTCGGTCACGGTCCGCTCGACCGCCTCACGGACCTGTGCCTCGTCCGTCATGTCCGCGGTGAGCGCCAGGGCGGTGCCGCCCGCGTCGCGGATCCGGTCGCAGAGCTCGGCCAGCCGGTCGCCCCGACGCGCGGTGACGGCCACGGCCGCACCCTCCCGGGCGAGGGTCATCGCCGTGGCCTCTCCGATGCCGCTCGACGCGCCCGTGACCAGGGCCACCGTTGCGTTCAGTCTTCCGTCCACGATCGTCTCCTCGTCCGGATCGGGCGACGACTCCTGTGCCCAGGATGCGCTCGTCCGGCGCGCGACGCCGGTCGGGGCCCCGGCGATCCCCGGCCCTGTGGCAGGCTGTGATCATGGACGCACCCTCGCGCGGCGCCTGGTCGCGCGCCGGAATCAGCCGTGACGGCGGACCGCTGCGGGAGACCGACACCGTCGTGTGGCTCCAGAGCGGCCGGTTCTACGCGGACAGTCGCGGTTTCGCCGGCACCACCTCCTACGAGGGCGGGCAGGTCACCTTCCACCACGAGGTGGGCGTCCCCGGGCACGACGTGGGAACCCTGCGCCGGGAGGGGGCGGGCCTGGTGGAGACCGGCACGAACCTCGACGGGAGCACCTTTCTTGAGGTCTGGATCCCCCTGGGCGACGGGGCCGACGATGCCACCGGGGGGACGCGTGGCGACGAGGGATCGTGGCGTGCCGGCGGGACCCAGACGGTCCGGGTGGGTGCGCACGTCGTGCACGTGGACGCGGCCGGGGTCGGCGCGCACTTCCTGCTGCCGCGTTCCTGATCGGACCGGCTCGCGTCCCGACCCTTCCGTGCTCGCGTCTTCCGTGCTCGCGTCCCGACCCTTCCGTGCTCGCGTCCGGGTCCTCGCGGCTCCACGCGTCGAACGCGACGGTCCGGCGTACGTTGGAACGTGAGGCAGGAACCTGAGGCAGGGTGCGGGCGGCAGGAAGGCCGGAGCCCATGGCAAGAGCGACCCATTCCCCCGTCGTCGGCAAGGTGTCCGGCATCCTGAACAATCCCTTCGTCGGGATCTCCCCTTGGATCGCGTTCTCGCTGCTGGTGGGACCGGGACGGTTCGAGTGGGCGGTGGCGCTGGCCCTGGTGATCTCCCTGACCCTCGTGGTGGGGGGCCGACTGGTCGACCGCGGCTCTTCGTGGAAGCTCCTGGAACTGTCCGACCTGGTCTTCTTCGGGGTCCTCAGCATCGTGGGCCTCACGGCGAGTCCGGGCACCCTACGGTGGCTGGAAACGTATGCCGGTGAGGTCTCCAACATCGCCTTGGTGGTCATCGCGTTCGGCTCCATGGCCGTGCGGATGCCCTTCACCCTCCAGTACGCCCGTGAGCGCGTGGACCCCTCGCTCTGGAAGACGCCCGCCTTCCTGCGGACGAACTACGCGATCACCGGGGTCTGGGGACTCGCCTTCCTGGCGGCAGCCGTCGCGGGCGCCTTCGGCGACCTGGTGCTGCACAACCCGAACAACATCTGGACGGGCTGGATCATCCAGATCCTGGCCATCGTGGCGGCCCTGCGCTTCACCGAGTGGTACCCGGACGTCGCGCGCGCCAAGGCCCGCGGCCTGCCCGCGCCACCGGTCTCCAAACTGCTGCTCCCGCTGGCCGGGCTGCTGATCCCGGTGGGCATCGCCGTGCTGATCTTCGACAACACGTGGTGGCTCGGCGTCGGCCTGATCGTCGTCGGCGGTGCGATCACCCGACTGCTGCGCCGGCGCGAGGAGCCGGCCGGCGCGAGTGATCGCCAGGTACCCGGCTGAATCGTTTCACCAGACCGCTGGATCCTGCCTGCTCTGGGCGATCCCCCGCGTCGCCCAGAGCAGACGATCTCGTGCGCTGAGTATATTGGCTCACAGCCAGTCAACGCAGGAGTAAGCATGTCCCCGCGCAGCGCATCGGTCAATGAAGAATTGCGCAGACGTTCCAGGGAGCGGCTGCTGCAAGCCACGGTCGAACTCGTCGCCGAGCGCGGCTACGAGGCCACCACCCTCGGCGACATCGCGGACCGCGCGGGCGCGGCCCGCGGCCTGGTCTCGTACTACTTCCCCGGCAAACGGCAGTTGCTCCAGTCCGCCGTGCACCGCCTGATGCACCTGACCTTGGAAGCGGCCCTGGAACGGGATCCTCCGACGGATGACGGCCGCGAGCGGCTGGCCCGGGCGATCGACGCGATCCTGGGCCTGGCCCGGGACCGGCCGCGGCTGATGCGGACCCACATGGCGGGCATCCTCCAGGCCGACGGGTTCGTCCAGTGCGTCGAGCAACAACGGCTCGCGGGGTTGCTGCGGGACACGGTCACCCGCTACGGGTCGGCGGACGTGGACACCGACTATCCGCTGCTGCGGGCCCTGTTGATGGGCGCGGTGGTGGCGGTGCTGCTGCCGGGAGCGCCGATGCCGGGGACCCGGCTGCGGGCCGAGCTGTTCCAGCGGTACGCGTTGGACTGGGAGATGGGCGATCCGCCGGACGGCGGACCGCCCGGCGGATCGTTCCCCTCGGCACGGTGAGTGCCCTGTCGTCGAGCGGGGTCAGTGGTACTCGGGTTGGGTCTGGACGTTGAGGCCGTCCATCCACACCCGCTTGGCGCTGTCGGTGCGCCGGTCGTCGAGCCGCAGCACGTCGAGGCCCTTGACGATGTCGTTCGAGTAGATGTGTCCGTTGTAGTAGTACGCCGACCAGGAACCGCCGAGGCCGAGCGTGTCGGTGGTCAGGGGGCCGCGCTCGAAGTACGCGATCTCCCTGGGCCGGGTGGAGTCGGTGAAGTCCCACACCGAGATCCCGCCCTGGTACCAGGCCTGCACCATGACGTCGCGACCGCCGCCTACCGGGATCAGCGAGCCGTTGTGGGCCACGCAGTTCTCGGTGTCGGCCTGGAGCCGCGGGATCTTGAAGTAGCTCTTGAAGACGAGCTTGCGCTGGTCCCCGCGCCCGGTGATGTCGTAGATCCCGTCCGCGCCCCGGTCGGGGCCGGTGGCCTCGTTGCAGGTGGCGCCGCTGCCGCCGCCCAACTCGTCGGTGAACACGACCTTGTTCGCGCGCTCGTTGAAGGTCGCGGAGTGCCAGAACGCGAAGTTCACGTTGTCCTGGACCCGGTCGATGACCCGCGGCTGCTCGGGCTTGCTGATGTCGAAGAGGATGCCGTCGCCCATGCAGGCGCCGGCGGCGAGGTTCTTCGAGGGGAGCACGGTGATGTCGTGGCAGCCGGTGGTCTTGGAGACGCCGGGGTTGGCGGGCGCTCCCGGGTTCCCGCCGTCCGGGAAGAGGACGGGGAAGGCGACGACCGAGGCCTTCGTCGGGGCCTTCTTCGGGACCTTGATCACGGAGATGCCGTCGTGCGGCGGCTTGCAGTCGGGGAAGGCCTCGTTCGGCGAGTACGAGGAGACGTAGAGGTAGATGTCGCGGCCGCCCGGAACCAGGGTGTGGGTGTGCGAACCGCAGGCCGTCTCCACCGACTTGATGTACTTGGGGTTCTTCTTGTCCTTGATGTCGAAGATCTTGATGCCCTCCCACGAGGACTTCTCCGTGGCGGGCTGCGAGACGCTGTTGCAGGAGTCGTCGCTGCGCGAGGAGTCGGTGGAGAGGAACAGCAGGTCACCGGAGACCGACACGTCGTTCTGCCCGCCGGGGCACAGGACCGTGGTGACGGTCTTGGGCGCCTTCGGGTTGCCGATGTCGTAGATGGTGAAGCCGTCGTAACTGCCCGCGTAGGCGTACCTGCCCTGGAAGGCCAGGTCCGAGTTGATGCCCTGGGGATTGGCGCTGGGGATGTTGGCGAGGGGCTTGATGTTGCGGCTGTGCACGATCTCGTCCTGCCCGGGGATGTCCCCGGGGGCGAGTTCGCGACCTTGGGCGGGTGCGGCGCTCCGCGCGGATCCGACGCCGGGTAACGCGTCGCCCGGGTCGGGGCTGGCGACCGCCGGACCGGCGGTGGCCAGGAGCGTGGAGAGCAGCCCGGCGGCCACGAGGGCCACCCCCGAACTCCTGCGTGGCGCTCTGACGGTGTGCGAGGTCACTGTGCCTCCCGTGGGGGCCCGTGCGTTCCGCTCTTCCTGGGAACGGAACCTGGACCCCGGCAGTATCGTCCTTTCCATGGACATGGCAAACGCCTTACTCGGCCGAATCCTGGGAGCGGCTCTGACCGCCGGTCTCCTGTTCACCCTCGCCGGCTGCCGGCAGGACGGGGCGGCGGACGACGCCCGTGACGGCGCGCCGGTGGTCGTGGCCCCCGGCAGACCGGGTGAGAAGGCACGGACCCTCTCACCCGAACAGGCCGCCCGGGAGCGTCCGGACGACAGTCCCAACGCCGCCGACCAGACGTACGTGCGCCACATGATCGAGCACCACGGGCAGGCGCTGACGATGAGCGCGCTCGCCCCGACCCGGGCCTCGACCGACGGGGTCAAGCGGGTCGCGGAACGCATAGCCGCCGCGCAGCGACCCGAGATCGGCGCCATGGAGAAGTGGCGGGCCCGGCACCCGGAGCCCTCCGCCGACGCCGGACCCCACGACCACGGGGCGATGCCGGGCATGGCGACGGAGCGGCAACTCGCGGATCTCGCCGCGGCGAAGGGCGCGGACTTCGACCGGCTCTTCCTCTCCCTGATGATCGCCCACCACGAGGGCGCCGTGAAGATGGCGGGCGAGGCGCTGGCCGGGGGCAACAACGTGGCGGTCGAGGAGATGGCGACGGAGGTGGTGGCCACCCAGAGCGCCGAGATCCACCGTATGCGCGCGATGGGCTGACGGCCGGGTGGCCCGGTGTCATGCTGGGAACACCTGCGGGAGGAGCTCCGCCGTGCTTCGTGTCGCCGTCGTCGGTTCGGGCCCGAGCGGGGTCTACGCCGCGCAGACCCTGGTCCAGCAGCGCGAGGTGCCGGGTGTACGGGTCGACGTGCTGGACCGGCTGCCGGCGCCGTACGGGCTGGTGCGGTACGGGGTGGCCCCCGACCACGAGAAGATCAAGTCGCTGACCGGAAGTCTGCGCGCGGTGCTGGAGGACGAGCGGATCCGCTTCCTCGGGAACGTGGAGGTGGGCGGCCCGACCCTGACCACCGGCCGGCTGCTGGAGCTGTACCACGCGGTCGTGTACTGCGTCGGCGCCGCCCGGGACCGGCTGCTGGGGATCCCCGGCGAGGAACTGGCCGGGGTGCACTCCGCGACGGCCTTCGTGGCCTGGTACAGCGGGCATCCGGACGCGGCGGCCTTCGACCTGGGCGGGGTGCGCTCGGCGGTGGTGGTCGGGGCGGGCAACGTCGCGGTGGACGTGACCCGCATCCTGGCCCGGGGCGCGCCCGAGCTGACGGCGACCGACATGCCGCACCCGGCCCTCGGGGTGCTGGCGGGCAGTGGTCTGCGGACGGTGTCGATGGTCGCCCGCCGCGGCCCCTCCCAGGGCCGTTTCACCACGAAGGAACTGCGCGAACTGGGCACCCTGCCGGGGGTCGCCGTGCGGGTGGATCCCGCCGAACTGGCCCTGGACCCGACCTACCGCGACCCGGAGGCGGCGGCCGCGCTGCCCGCCGTGGCCCGACGGAACCTGGAGGTGCTGCGGGGCTGGGCCGAGGCGACCGTCGAGGCGGCCGAGAAGCCGGAACGGACCGTCAGCCTGCGGTTCCACCTGCGGCCGGCGATGGTGTTGGGCGGGACGGACGGGCGGGTCGCCGGCATGCGGTTCGAGCGGACCGCGCAGGACGGCGCGGGCGGGGTGACCGGCACGGGCGTGTACGAGGACATCCCGGCGGAACTGGTCCTGCGGTCGGTGGGGTACCAGGGCGTGCCCCTGCCCGGGCTGCCGTTCGACGCGGCGCGCGGCACGATCCCGCACGCGGCGGGTCGGGTGCTGCGCGCCGGCCGGGCCTCGGTCGGGGAGTACGTGGCGGGCTGGATCAAGCGCGGTCCGACCGGGGTGATCGGCACCAACCGGCCGTGCGCCAAGGAGACGGCGTCCTCGCTGCTCCAGGACGCGGGGGCGCTGGCCCGGCGTGAGCTTCCGGGCGACCCGCTGGACGCCCTGCGGGCGGCGGGGCTGAGGCCGGTGGAGTGGCCGGGCTGGTTGGCCATCGAGGTCGCGGAGGCCGACCTGGGGCGGTCGCTGGGACGCCGTTCCGTCAAGATCCCCGACTGGTCGGGGCTGCTGGGCGCGGCGGGCTCCCCGGGTCCCCCTACGCCGTGACCGCGGTCGTGACCCGAGCCGCCGCCACATCCGCGGTCGGATCCGCCGGGGTGGCCGTCGCGAGGCGGGTCTCCTGGGCGGTCGCCGCCTGGAGGACGCTGTCCAGCAGGCCGGGGAAGAGGGCCTCCAGGTCGGCGCCGCGCAGGCCGTTCAGCTTGGTGGTGCCCGCGTAGGTCTGCCGTACGACGCCGCTCTCGCGCAGCACCCGGAAGTGGTGCGTGGTCGTCGACTTGGTGACCGGCAACGCGAAGTGCGAACAGGCGAGTTCGGTGTCCGAGGAGGCCAGGTCCCGGACGATGGACAGCCGCAGCGGGTCGGAGAGCGCGTGCAGCACGCCCTCCAGGCGGATCTCGGCGCGGTCGGGGTGGGCGAGTGCGCGGGTGGTCTCACGTTCCGCCATGTCCTGCTCCACTCGCTCGGTGTGACGCGTGCCGTCACTGCTCGTGCCGCCATTGTACGAGGGATGCCGTACGAGGGATGCCGTACGAGACGGCCCGCACGGGGGCCGTCTCGCGGCGGGTCGTGTCACGGCGGGTCGTGTCAGGGCGGGGTCGTGTCACGGCGGGGTGGTTCCCCGAGGGGGTCGGCCCGGGCGTGGGGGCCCGGGCCGACCCGGTTCACCAGGCCCGGTGGTACGGGGAGGGCGTGCGCGGCTCCGCGCCCAGTTCGGCCGCCGCGCGGCGGGCCCAGTACGGGTCGCGGAGCAGTTCCCGGCCGAGCAGGATCGCGTCGGCCTCCCCGTTGGCCAGGATCTTCTCGGCCTGGGCCGGCTCGGTGATCAGGCCGACGGCGGCCACGGGCAGCGAGGTCTCGGCCTTGACCCGGGCCGCGAAGGGCACCTGGAAGCCGGGAGCCACGGGGATCTTCGCGTCGGGGGCGAGTCCGCCGGTGGAGACGTCGAGGAAGTCCACGCCGTGCTCGTGCAGCAGCGCGGCCAACCGAACGGTCTCGTCGCCGGTCCAGCCGTCCTCTTCCAGCCAGTCGGTGGCGGAGATCCTGAAGAACAGCGGGAGTTCCTCGGGCCACACCGCCCGTACGGCGTCGACGACTTCGAGGGCGAAGCGGGTGCGGTTCTCGAAGGAGCCGCCGTACTCGTCGGTGCGGTGGTTGCTGCGCGGAGACAGGAACTGCCCGATGAGGTAGCCGTGCGCGCCGTGGATCTCGACGATCTCGAAGCCGGCTTCGAGGGAGCGGCGGGCGGCGTCCACGAACTGCGCGGTGACCTCGTGGATCTGGTCGACCGTCAGCTCGTGCGGGATCGGGTCGCCCTCGTGGAAGGGCAGCGCGCTCGGTGCGTCGGGCAGCCAGCCGTGGCCCTCGGGCCCGACCGACCGGCCGCCCTTCCAGGGGCGCTCGGTGGACGCCTTTCGGCCGGCATGTGCGATTTGGATCCCGGGGACGGTGCCCTGCGACTTGAGGAAGGCGGTGATCGGGCGCAGGGCCTCGACCTGGGTGTCGTTCCAGATGCCGAGGTCGTACGGGGAGATGCGGCCCTCCGGCGAGATCGCGGTGGCCTCCTGGATGATCAGGCCGGTGCCGCCGACGGCGCGGGCCGCGTAGTGCGCGAAGTGCCACGCGCCGGCCGCACCGGCCGCGGGGCCGGTGGCCTCGGCGCTGTACTGGCACATCGGAGCCATCCACACGCGGTTCGGGATGGTCACCGAACGGATCGTGCGGGGCTGGAAAAGGGCGGCAAACGCGGCGGGGGCAGCACTCATCGGACTCTCCGGATGTCGGCGGACGCACGCCGGGCTCGGCGGCTAAGTACGAGACTTACCGTACTACGAATTTCCCCGTACTACGAGACCTCTCGTACAACTGGGGTTCGCGGGGTCGTGGGGGGCCCGGCCCGGAACCCGGAACGTCACTCCGAGCCGCTGTCGGCGGTCGGGTGCAGACTGGCTCAAAGCTGCTGTCGTGAAGGACAAGGAAGTCCGGAGGTGTCGGCCATGTCCGACGTTCTGCTGCTCGCGGGTACCCGCAAAGGACTCTTCATCGGCCGACGGACGGACGCCGGGCCCTGGCGGTTCGACGGGCCGCACTTCAACGCCCAGGCCGTGTCCGCGGTCGCGATCGACACCCGGGACCCGGCCCCCCGCCTGCTCGTCGGCGGGGACAGCGCGCACTGGGGCCCGTCCGTCTTCAGCTCCGACGACCTGGGCGCGACCTGGCGGGAGCCCACCGCGGCGGCCGTGCGGTTCCCCCGGGACACGGGCGCCTCGCTGGAACGCGTGTGGCAGTTGCATCCCGCCGGACCCGAGGCCCCGGACGTGGTCTACGCGGGCACTGAACCGGCCGCCCTGTTCCGCTCGACCGACCGGGGCGAGTCCTTCGAGCTGGTCCGGCCACTGTGGGAGCACCCGAGCCGCGGGAGTTGGGTGCCGGGCGGTGGCGGCGAGGGCCTGCACACCGTGATCACGCACCCCGGCGACCCGGACGCCGTGACCGTCGCGGTCTCCACCGCCGGCGTGTTCCGGACCAGGGACGGCGGGGCGAGCTGGACCCCGTCGAACCACGGGGTCTCGGCGGTGTTCCTGCCGGACCCGAACCCGGAGTTCGGCCAGTGCGTACACAAGATCGCCCAGGACGCCGGAAACGCCGACCGGTTGTACCTGCAGAACCACTGGGGGGTCTACCGCAGTGACGACGCGGGCACGGACTGGACCGACATCGGCGCCGGACTCCCCTCCGACTTCGGCTTCGCGGTGGCCGCCCACCCGCACCGGCCGGACACCGCGTACGTCTTCCCGCTCAACGCCGACTCCGATCGCGTCCCGGCCGAACACCGCTGCCGGGTGTTCCGCACCCGGGACGCGGGGGCCCGCTGGGAGCCCCTGGAGCGGGGGTTGCCGGACGGGGACCACTACGGGACCGTCCTGCGCGACGCGCTCTGCACCGACGACGGCGACCCCGCGGGGATCTACTTCGGCAACCGCAACGGGGAGTTGTACGGCAGCCACGACGACGGGGACAGTTGGCAACTCCTGGCCGAACACCTGCCGGACGTGCTCTGCGTGAGGGCCGCCGTTCTCCCGTGACGGGTTGAGCCAGTAGAGTGATCGACCGTGGCAGCACGACCGTTGAACGAGATCGTCGAGCCGGGCTGGGCCCGGGCTCTTGAGCCGGTGGCCGCGCAGATCGCCGCGATGGGCGACTTCCTGCGCGGCGAGATCGCGGCGGGAAGGACGTACGTCCCCTCGGGGGCGAACGTCCTGCGCGCGTTCCAGCAACCCTTCGACGAGGTGAAGGTGCTCATCGTCGGACAGGACCCCTACCCCACCCCGGGGCACGCGATGGGCCTGTCCTTCTCCGTTGCGCCCGAGGTGAGTCCGTGGCCGCCGAGCCTGGACAACATCTTCCGCGAGATGCACGCGGACATCGGGACGGGCCGGCCGCTCAACGGCGACCTGACCCCGTGGACCCGGCAGGGCGTACTGCTGTTGAACCGTTCGCTCACCACCGCCCCGCGCAAGACCGGCGGTCACCGCGGCAAGGGCTGGGAGGCCGTCACCGAGCAGGCCATCCGCGCGCTCGCCGCGCGCGGCAAGCCGCTGGTGTCCGTGCTGTGGGGGCGTGACGCACGCAACCTGCGGCCCCTGCTGGGCGACTTGCCGGCCGTGGAGTCCGTGCACCCCTCCCCCATGTCCGCGGCCAACGGGTTCTTCGGTTCCAGGCCCTTCAGCAGGACGAACGAGTTGCTGGTGGGACAGGGAGCGCAGCCGGTTGACTGGCGCCTGCCGAACGCCACTTGATCCGTACAGTTGAAACTTATACGACATTCAACGGATAAATACGGACAGAAGCCGCCGGAAGAGGCCCTGCCCGAACACTCTCTTCCGATAAGCCAGTAGCATGCGGCGCCATGAGCTCCCCCACTGGGCCCGACAATGGCCTGCCCGTACGAATGCCGCGACCCCGCCCTGCCGGACGGCACCGCCGACCCGAGCCCGCGGTGGCGCCCGAGGGCGCGCCCGCGCTGGTGCTCGCCGTGCCCGGTGCCCCCTCCGCCGCCTCGCGCGGACTCGCGGAAGAGATCATCAGCATCGGCCGTTCCGAGCTGCCGGGCCTCGACGGCCGGATCGGCTACCTCGACGGCGATGACGTCGAGGGCTCCGAGTTCCCGTCGCTGTCCGGCGTACTGACCGCCGTCGCGCACGAACGTGCCGCGCGCGCGGAATTCTCCCGCGCCGCCGGGCACGAGGTGCCCCCGGCCACCGGTCCGGACGCGGTGGTCGTGCCCCTGCTGGCCGGCCCCGACGGCGATCTGCTGCGCCGCGTCCGCCAGGCGCTGATGGACTCCTCGGCCGCCGCCGAGCTGGCCGACGTGCTCGGCCCGCACCCGCTGCTCGCCGAGGGCCTGCACGTGCGGCTGTCCGAGGCCGGTCTGGCCCGCGCCGACCGGGCCCGCCTGTTCACCGTGACCACCGCCGCCGACGGCATCATCCTGGCGACCACCGGCGGCGAGGAGGCCGTCCGGGCCGCCGGGATCACCGGCATGCTGCTGGCCGCCCGTCTCGCGGTGCCGGTCAAGGCCGCCGCCCTGGACCAGGAGGGCTCGGTGGCGTCGATCGCCGAGCAACTGCGCGCCGAGGGCTCGACGCAGTTGGCGCTGGCCCCTTACCTGATCGGCCCGGAGGCCGCCGAGGGGCTGCTGGACACGGCGTGCAAGGAGGCCGACTGCGCCACCGCCGAGGTGCTGGGGGCCTATCCGGCGCTCGGCAAGCTGGCCGTCGCGCAGTACAGCGCCGCCCTGGGGATCACCCTGGGCGCCGCGGCCCACTGAACCACCCGCTCGACACCCGTACGCGAGGGCCCGCGCTCCACGACCTGGAGCGTGGGCCCTCGGGCGTGCGGGAGCGGGCCCGCCTGCCGGGCGGGTCAGTCGAAGACCACGCACGTGGCGGCGGGCACGGGGACCGAACCGGCCCGGCGCGGCCGGCCGGTCAGCGGGTCCACGTCGAACCAGGTGACGTCCCCGGACCGCTCGTTCGCCGCGTACAGCCGGCGGCCGGAGGGGTCGAGGGCGAGGTCGCGCGGCCAGTGCCCGCCGCAAGAGACGATGGCGGTGAGCTGCGGTTTCTCGGGCCCGCCGGCGAGCGAGAAGGTGACGAGGGTGTCCGCGCCGCGCACGGCGGCCCAGACGAAACGCCCGTCGGGTGAGACGACCACGGCCGAGGGGTGGTCCCGCACGGGCCCTGAGGGCCCGCCCGCGGCGATCGGAACCTCGGCGAGCGGTTCCAGTCGCCCGGAGGTCGCCGTCCACCGGCAGACGGTCAGCCGGGCCTCCAGTTCGTGCAGGACGTAGACCACCTCGCCGTCGGGGTGGAAGGCGAGGTGGCGAGGTCCCGTCCCGGCCCGCAGCGCGGTCTCGCCGTGCGGTCGCGGCTCGCCGGTGGCCGGGTCGAGGGCGTAGACCCGTACCGAGTCGGTGCCCAGGTCCACGGCGAGCACGTGGCGGCCGGTGGGGTCGGGTACCACCTGGTGGGCGTGCGGGGACGCCTGCCGGTCGGAGTCGAGACCGGAGCCGCGATGCGCCAGGACGGCGGCGGGCCCGAGGATCCGCCCGTCGGCGGCGAGCGGGAGGCTGCTGACGCTGCCGGAGGTGTAGTTGGCGGTGAACAGGCGCCGGCCCGCGACACAGAGATGGGTGGGGCCGGACCCGCCGACCCGGACGGGGTCGCCGAGCGGGTCGAGCCCTTCGGCCGTGACACGGAAGGCGCCGACCCCGCCCTGCTCGGTCTCGCTGACCGCGTAGAGCACCCGGGTGTCCCGCGCGAGGGCGAGGTACGAGGGGTCCGCGAGGGCGGCGGTGACGGAGAGCGGGGTCAGCGCCCCGGTGGCCGGATCCACGGCCGCGGTGGTGACACCGCGGCCGCCCCCCGAGGTGAACGAGCCGATGTGGGCCCGGTGTCCGTCCGCTTGGTCCGTGCTGTGCGCGTCGTCCACAGGTACCTCAATTCCGCCGTTCCGGATCCGTTCGGAGCCGACGGTAACAGAAGGTCTAGACCAAATCCCGCCCTTGGGCCCTTTCTTGCGCGCCGCGGTGGTGGACGTAGGCCGTCGCGCTCGCCCGGTCCTCGTACGTGCGGTGGAACACGGGGGTCGCGGAACCGGAGATCGGCGGCACGATCCAGGACCAGTCCGCCCCTACCGCCCGCCCCTTGCGTTCCTCCCGTTCCAGGTGGGAGAGGAAGCGCCGGGACTCGGTGTGGTGGTCGGCGATGGTCACCCCGGCCCGGTCGAAGGAGTCCAGCACGGCCCGGTTGAGCTCGACCAGGGCGCGGTCCTTCCACAGGGAACGGTCGCTGGAGAGGTCGAGGCCCAGCCGGCGGGCGACCGCGGGGAGGAGGTTGTACCGGTCGGTGTCGGCGAGGTTGCGGGCTCCTATCTCGGTGCCCATGTACCAGCCGTTGAACGGCGCCGCCGGGTAGTGGATGCCGCCGACCTCCAGGCACATGTTGGAGATGGCCGGGACGGCGTGCCAGCGAAGCCCCCAGTCCGCCCAGTCGTCGGCTACGTCGGGGTGCCGGATCGGGACCTCCAGCACCGCGTCCGCGGGGGTCTCGAACCAGCGCGGCTTGTCGTCCACGCCCTGGACCACGAGCGGGAGGAGGTCGAAGGGGGTGCCGGGTCCGCCGGGCCAACCGAGGCCCAGCAGGGCGCCGGTGAGCGGGGCGTTGCGGGCGTCGCCGACGGTGATGGAGGGGTGGTCGCCGTACCCGGCGTACCGGACCAGTTGCTCGCTCCAGATCAGCGGGCCGGGACGGCCCGGGGCGTCCGGGGCGAAAACGGTGATGGTGGGCCGTACCCGGCCGCGGTTGGTGGCCTCGCGCAGGTGGGCGAAGCACTCCTCGGCGACGTCGTCGGCCTCGGTCAGTTCGCGGCGGTCGCGGACCCGCAGCGAGTTCCAGTAGAGCCTGCCTATGCAGCGGTTGCTGTTGCGCCAGGCGACGCGGGCACCGTGCACCAGTTCCTCCGGGGTGTGTCGGTAGGTTCCGGTGCCCGCGAGTTCGGCCCGTACGGCGGCGAGTCGAGCACGCGGATCACCGGCTTCCGGATTCTCCCGGTGGAAGAGTCGGATGAACTCCTCGGCTGCTTCCCACACCTGAGCGGTGTCGGAGCGCTGGTGAAGAATTTCCATTCCGGGCCGTTACCCCCCGTTCGACCAGATCCACCCGGTACGTGCCGGATGAACGTGCATTCACCGATCACCCGTTGTACATCTCGCAGGTCAGCGGCAGGGATTCCTCGCCAGGGGAACACTCGTCCGAGTGGTCTTCGGGAGGCGGGCCACGAGAAGGTCGGGGTGCGGAGTAAGATCCGCCGCGATTCGCCGAGTTGTGCGGCTCGGCGACGGGGGTCACGGCTCGATGAGGCCGACGCGGATGGCGTAGCGGGTGAGTTCGAGGCGGTCGCGCAGGCCCAGCTTCTGCAGGATGTTGGCCCGGTGGCGTTCCACGGTCTTGGCGCTGATGACGAGCAGGTCCCCGATCTCCTTCGAGGTGTGGCCCTCCGCGACGAGCTTGAGGATCTCCTCCTCGCGTTCGGTGATGGGCCGGGCCGGGAGGGGGTCGCCCTGGCGGGCGCGGTCGAGGTAGCCGCGGATGAGGGCGGTCTCGGCGCCGGGGTAGATGAACGGTTCGTCGCGCAGGACGGCCCGGCAGGCTTCCACGAGGTCGCGGTCGGCGACGGACTTCAGGACGTACCCGCCCGCGCCGGCCCGCAGGGCCTCGAAGAAGTACTGCTCGTTGTCGTACATGGTGAGCATCAGGATCCGCAGCCCCGGCCGGAGGCGGGCCAGTTCCCGGGCGGCCTGCAGACCCGTCTGTCGGGGCATGGCGATGTCGAGGATGGCCAGGTCCACGTCGGTGGTGCGGGCCAGGGCGACGGCCTCGGCCCCGTCGGCCGCCTCGGCCACGACGGTGAGGTCGGGTTCGGCGTCCAGGATGAGCCGTACGCCGCCCCGCACGAGGGCGTGGTCGTCGGCGAGCAGGATCCGGGCCGGTGCGGTCATCGGGCGTTCTCCCCGGGGTCGGTGTGGGTGTGGGTGTGGGCGGTGTCGGTGGCGGTGGCGGCGACCGTCAGGCGTACGTCGGTGCCGCCGGCGGCTCCCGGGGCGACGGACAGGTCGGCGCCGATCAGCAGGGCGCGTTCGCGCATGCCCTGGATGCCGGCGCCCTCCGGCGCGGCCCCGACGCCCCGGCCGTCGTCGTGGACCAGCAACACCACGCCGCCGCCGGGTCGCGGGCGCAGGTGGAGTGCGACGCGGGTGGCGCCCGCGTGCCGGGCGGCGTTCGTCAGGCCCTCTTGGGCGACGCGGTACAGGACGAGTTCGGTGGCGGGCGCCAGGGCCGGAAGTCCCGGGGTGATGTGCGCGCTCACGCCGAGGCGCGGGGTGGTGAACTCGGCGACCAGCGACCGCAGCGCGCTGTGCAGGCCCAGTTCCTCCAGGACGCCCGGGCGCAGGCGTCGGGCGATGCGCCTGATCTCGTCGAGGCCGGCGCGGGTCGTCTCCTGGGCCTGACGCAGGTCGGCGCGCACGGGTTCGGGGACCCGGTCGGCGGCGTGCTTGAGCTGGAGGAGCACGGCGGTGAGGGTCTGGCCGACCTCGTCGTGGAGTTCGCGCGCGATGCGGTGGCGCTCCGCCTCCAGGGCCGACAGGACGCGGCCGCTGCTGGTGGCCCGCTCGGTCTCCAGCCGGTCCAGCATGCTGTTGAAGGTCTCGGTCAGCTCGGCGATCTCGCCGCGGCCGGTGACCCGGGGACGCCGACCGGGACGCAGCAGGTCAGCCGTGGCCATGGCCCGGGTGAGGCGTTGCAGCGGGGCCAGTCCGATCCGCAGGAGGACGGCGTTGGCGACGAGCATGGCCACCAGTCCGCAGAGCAGGACGAGCGCCTCCCCGAAGAGGACCGGGGTCGAGACGGTGACCGGACCGAAGAGCAGCAGCACGGCCACGACGAGCACGGCGGCGTTCAACAGGAAGATCCGCCAGTACAGCGACATGGGAGCGCGCCTCTCTCGTCGAACGTCCGTCCCACTATCGCCGCCCCCGCCTCCACCACCCGCATCGGCCGCCGACCGGGTCCGGCCCGAGCCCCGTCGCGGGGCCCCCACCCGCGGCGGGATCCACTTCCCCGCCCCACCCTCACCGCTGCGGACCCGTCCTGTCCATCCGTGCCGACACCCATTTCACGCGCCTTCGGAAAGTGGCAGCATGGGCCCGCGCCGAGGCCCGTGACCTGCCCGAACACGCCTACGGCGGCCCCACGGCAACCACGGATGGATCAAGGGGGAACGGGCTGTGCCTGCTCCACGGATGAGTACGACACCGCTGCCCGGCATCGGTGTCCAGTACGACCTCACCACGCGCGAACACCGCCACCTGTCGGTGATCGCGCACCGGGACGGCACCCGCACGGTGAACGTCTACCGGGCCGACGACCCCGACGCCTGCGCCCAATCGCTGCACCTGACCGGGCCGGAGACGGCGTCGCTGATCGACGCGCTCATGCCGGCCCACCACAGTCCGAACGTCCTGCACACCACCGATCTGGGGCTGGTGGCCGAACGGATCGAGCTGTCGGCGCACTCCCACTGGAACGGCCGGGTGCTCGGCGAGACCCGGATGCGGACCGAGACCGGCGTCTCGGTGGTCGCCGTACTGCGCCGCGCCGAGGCCCGCCCCTCCCCCGCGCCGGACTTCCGCCTGGCCGGCGGGGACACGCTCATCGTCATCGGCACCCGCGAGGGCGTCGAGGCGGCCGCCGCGATACTCGGACGGGAGTGAGGCCGTGCACTCCGCTGTCTTCCTCATCGAATTCGGCGCGATCATCCTCGGCCTGGGCCTGCTCGGCCGGGTCGCGGGGCGCCTCAAGTTCTCCCCCATCCCCCTGTACCTGCTGGCCGGGCTCGCGTTCGGCAACGGCGGACTGCTGCCGCTGGGCGCGAGCGAGGAGTTCGTGGCGATCGGCGCCGAGATCGGCGTCATCCTGCTCCTGCTGATGCTGGGCCTGGAGTACACCGCCAGCGATCTCGTCTCCAACCTCAAGACCCAGTACCCGGCGGGGCTGGTCGACTTCGGCCTCAACGCGGTGCCCGGCGCGGTCGCGGCGCTGCTCATGGGGTGGGGCCCGGTCGCGGCCGTCGTCCTGGCCGGGGTCACCTGGATCTCCTCCTCCGGTGTCATCGCCAAGGTGATGGGCGACCTCGGTCGGCTCGGCAACCGGGAGACGCCGGTCATCCTCAGCATCCTGGTGCTGGAGGACCTGGCCATGGCCGTGTACCTGCCGATCGTCACGGCGCTGCTGGCGGGGGTGAGCCTCGCGGCGGGCAGCCTGACCCTGGCCATCGCGCTCGGTGTCGCCGGGGCGGTCCTGTTCGTCGCCGTCCGGTACGGGCGGGTGATCTCCCGCTTCGTCTCCAGCGACGACCCGGAGAAGCTGCTCCTGGTGGTCCTCGGGCTGACCCTGCTCGTCGCGGGCGTCGCCCAGCAGCTCCAGGTCTCGGCGGCCGTCGGCGCGTTCCTCGTCGGCATAGCGCTGTCCGGGGAGGTCGCCGAGGGCACGCACACGCTGCTGAGTCCGCTGCGGGACCTGTTCGCCGCGGTGTTCTTCGTCTTCTTCGGCCTGCACACGGATCCGGCCAGCATTCCGCCGGTGATCCTGCCCGCCCTCGCGCTCGCGCTCGTGACCGCCTGCACCAAGGTCGCCACCGGCCACTGGGCCGCGCGGCGGGCCGGGGTCGGCGTCAAGGGGCGCTGGCGGGCGGGCGGCACCCTGGTGGCGCGCGGGGAGTTCTCCATCGTGATCGCCGGGCTGGCGGTCACCGCGGGCATCGAGCCGGCCCTCGGGCCGCTGGCGACCGCGTACGTGCTGATCCTGGTGATCGTGGGGCCGCTGACCGCCCGCTACACGGAGCCGTTGGCGGTGTACCTGACCGGGCGGCGCGTCAGGCCGGGGCCGCTGTTGGCCTCGGTGCCCTCCCCGGCGAAGTCGCCGGAGGGCGTGTCCGAGGCGGTGCCGGAGCAGAACCAGGATCCGGCCGGGCGCGCCTGAGTGGCGGCCCGACCGGTCTCGCTCAGGCGCTGACCAGGGGGCCGCGCGCGGGCGTGCGCAACGGGGCGTCGAGCTGGGTCAGGAGCCGCTCCAGACCGTGCAGGTGGGCCAGGGCGTGCTCGCCGGCGCGCTGCTCGGGGATCAGCCCCGCGGCCGTTCGGCCGTCGGCGCCGGCCGGTGTCCCGGGCGAGATCAGCGCCTCGACGGCGCTCTCCACGCGCCGGCAGGCCGCCGCGAGCCGGGCGTCGTGGCCGGCGTCCGGGTCGGCGGCCACCGTGACCAGGCCCCGTACCTCCGTGGCGCACTCGTCGAGGAGGGACAACACGTGGCGCGCCCGTGCCTTGCGAGCCGTGTACGGGCTGAGCGGGTGGACGAGCGGGGCCAGGGAGAGCCGTACCCGGCCCAGCAGCAGTTCCAGTTCGGCGGCGTGCGGGGCCGGGTCGGCGAGCGGTGAGCCGGCCAGTCGGGCGGCGGCCTCGGCGGTGCACGTGCGGACGCAGAGCAGGGCGCGCTGGATCCAGGCGTCGTTCGTCGCGTGCGTGGTGACGGGCAGGACGAGGATCACGGCGAGCGCCGCGCAGACCGCGCCGACGGCCGTCTCCTGGAAGCGCAGCACGAGCAGGGCGGGGTCCAGGACGCCGAGGAGGCCGTAGAGCAGGCCGGCCATGACCGTCACGGCGAACATCATCCAGCTGTACGAGACGGGGGCCGTGTAGAAGATCCCGAAGACGCAGACGGCGACCAGCGCGGCGGTCGGCGCGGGCGCCCCGTCCAGCGGGATGGCGACGAGCAGGCCGACGCCGATGCCGATGACCGTGCCGAGGACCCGGCGGAAGCCGCGCACCAGGGTCTCGCCGCGCGAGGCCGTGTTCACGAAGATCCACCAGACGGTGCCGACGGCCCAGTACCACCGGTCCTCGGACAGCACCTGGCCCACGCTGAGCGCGACGGCGCAGGCGGCGGTGGCCTGGAGGGCCTGTCGGGTGGTGGTCCGGGCGAAGCCGGTGCCGGGCAGGCCGGGCGGGGCCGGGGGCGGCGGGGTCCGGCGCTCGATCGGCCACAGGACGAAGCGCACGGCGCCGGCGGAGAGCAGTGCCAGGCCGACGGCGGCGAACAGTTCGGGCAGTTGGGCGGGGACCGCGTGCAGGAACTGGGTGATGAAGAAGCTCATGAAGGCGAAGACCCCGAGGGCGTGGCCGCGCGGGCCCCAGCGGCGGGCGTAGACCCCGGCGAGGACGACGACGAGAAACGCCGCGTCACGCGCGAGCGTGATGCCGTGCAGGGTCGTGGCGAGGGCCAGTACGGGGAATCCCGCCAGCGGCAACAGGGCCGTGGTCACCCGCTGGGCGCGCACGGTGGCGTCGAGGACGGTGAACAGGGCCAGCAGGGCGGCCAGCCCGCCGGTGATGGAGGCGGTCAGGGACAGTCCGGCCAGTTCGGCCGAGGCGACGGCCAGGCCGATGCCGATCACGGCGCGGAGCGCGTTCCTGAGTCTCATTCGCCCCGGGTCCGGAGCCACGAACATCCTCTTCACGGCGGTGTGCCGCCCCCCTCGATACGACGCACGCCGGTCCCGCGGCCGCCCGGGGGTGGTGGGCGGTGTGCGGGCACGGCGAAGGCGCCACGGTCCGGAGCGGCCTCGTCGCCGTCCGGCGCTGCGTGGCGCCGTAAGTACATGGATACGACACAGATAACCATCCCCGGGCCCACTGGCTCAACTCGGGCCCGGATCACTGGGCCATTGGCCCTGTTCCGGGCTCGGGATGTGGGCCGGCGCGTACCAAAGGCCCGGCGTCGCAGCCGTGACCCGCCGCGACCGGGGCGGGATTCAGGCGGGGCGGGGGTAGGTGCGGGACTGTTTCACGCTGCCGTACGCGAAGCTCGACTCGATGGAGGCGATGCCGGGGATGGCGTGGATCCGGTCGCGGACCAGGGCCTCGTACGCCTGGAGGCTCTCGATCACGACCCTGAGCAGGTAGTCGCTGCTGCCCGCCATCAGGTAGCAGTCCTGGATGTGCTCGATGCCGCCGATGTGCCCTTCGAAGATCCTGACGGCCTCGCTGGTGTGGCGTTCCAGCCGGATCCGGACGAAGACCGTGATGGGGAGCCCGAAGCCGACCTGGTCGACCATCGCCGTGTAGCCGCGGATGAGGCCGGCCTCCTCCAGTCGGCGAACCCTGCGCAGGCATGGCGAGGGGGACAGTCGGACGCGGTCGGCCAGGTCCTGGTTGGACAGCCGGCCATCGGCCTGCAATTCGCGAATGATTTGCAGATCGACTGCGTCCATCGGTTCTCCTTGGCAGATTCTGCCCCAAACCTATGTCTGGGAGGCAGAACTGGCAATCGGCTGCCCCGGCTCAGGCCCTAGCGTTGCCTGGTGGCCGATTCCGGCCCCCTCATGCTGGAGGAACCCTTGGTCACGCAGAGCGTCCTGCCCGCGACGGCTCCCCCGCGCGGGTCCGTCGCGCGCCGGCTCTCGCCCCAGGCACGGGGCACGGCGGCGCTGGTGGTGACCGTGCTGATCTGGGCCGCCTTCGCGCTCAGCGCCCGGGCCCTGAGCACCTCGACCCTGCTGCCCGCCGACGCGGCCCTGCTGCGGTTCGGCGTCCCGGTCCTGGTGCTGGCGCCCGCGCTGTGGCGGCGGCGCGCCCGGATCGCGGCCGTACGCCCGGCGGCCGCCGCGAAGATCATCTGTGGGGCGGGCGTCCCGTTCTTCCTCGCCGCCATGCAGGGCGGCTCGCTGACCTCGGCGGCGTTCGTCGGGTCGATCGTTCCCGGCATGGTCCCGCTGTTCGTGTCGGGGCTGATGGTCGCCGGCGGGCGCGGGATGCCCCGGGGGACCCAGGCGGCCGGACTGGCGCTGATCGCCGCCGGTGTCGGGGCCCTCGTCTGGCGCCACGTCGTCCCGCTGAACACGGACGTGCTGAGCGGCTCGGGGCTGCTGCTCGTGGCGAGCGGGCTGTGGGCCCTGTACACGGTGGGCCTCAAGGAGGTCGATCTCGATCCGGTCGGGTCGATCGGGCTGCTGTGCCTGCCCTCGGTCACGGTGATGGGCCTCCTCGTCCTCACGGGCGTGCTCCCCACCGGCATGGCCTCGGCGACGGGCGGCGACATCCTGCTGTTCCTCGTGGTGCAGGGGCTCGGGGTCGGGCTGTGCGCCGGCCTGCTCTACGCCTACGCCATCCGGGCGCTGGGCGCGGAGCGCAGTTCCGTCGTCGGGAGTCTGAGCCCGGTCGCCGTGGTCCTCCTCGCCATACCCCTGCTCGACGAGTCTCCGACGCTCGCCGTGCTCGTCGGTGTCCCCCTCATCACCACCGGCGTCGTCCTCGCCAATCGGCGCTCGCGCCCCCGATCCCAGCCCGAGGTCCCCGCAGATGCTTGAGCTCCTCCTTCCGCCGCCCGTCGACCCGCTCTGGGACCTGACCGAGGCGTTCTGGGCCGACGCACGGCCCGAGCGGCTGAACCTCGTCCTCGGGGTGTACCGGGACGAGACGGGCGGCACGCCCGTGATGGCGGCCGTGCGCGAGGCCGAGATACGCCTGGCGGAACGTTCCGCCTCGAAGGAGTACCGCGGTCTGTCCGGCAACACCGCCTTCAACCGCGCGATGGTGTCACTGGTGCTGGGGCCCGGTTTGGGCGCGGCCGAGGCGCCGGCCGAGCGGGCCGTCGCGGTGCAGACCGTCGCGGGCAGCGGGGCCCTGCGCCTGCTCGCCGACCTGATCTGCCGGACCCGTCCGGGCACCACCGTGTGGATCAGCGACCCCGCCTACGTCAACCACCGGCCCATCCTGGAGGCGGCCGGACTGAACGTGCGCACGTACTCCTGGGTGGACGCCGAGGGCCGCCACGACACGGCCGGCATGCTGGCGGACCTGGCGCGGGCGCGCCGCGACGACGTCGTGCTGATCCAGGGCTGCTGCCACAACCCCAGCGGGGTGGACCCGTCCCTCCGGGACTGGGAGGCGTTGGCGTCGCTCGCGGAGCGTGCCGGCTGGGTTCCGTTCGTCGATCTGGCGTACCACGGGCTCGGCGACGGTCTGGAGGCCGACCTGGCCCCGACGCGCATGCTCGCCGAGCGGGTGCCGGAGATGCTCGTCGCGATCAGTTGCTCCAAGAACTTCGGCCTCTACAGCGACCGCACCGGTTGCGCCGTCGTCATCGGTTCCTCCCGTGCCTCGCTGCGGCACGTGGAGACCGCCCTGCAGAACGCCGCGCGCACGCTCTACTCGATGCCGCCGGAGCACGGGGCCGCCATCGTGACGGCGGTCCTGGAGGACGAGGGACTGCGGGCGACCTGGCGGGCGGAGCTGACCGCCATGCGCGACCGGATCACGGACAACCGGCGCGATCTGGTCGCGGGCCTGGAGGCGCTCGGCTGGGGTTCGCAGGCGGACGTGCTCGCAGGGCAGAAGGGCATGTTCTCGATGCTGCCGCTCGACCCGCGCCAGATGCTGCGGTTGCGCGGCGGATTCGCCATCTACGGGACCACCTCGGGCCGGATCAACATCGCGGGCATCCCCTCGCACCGCATCCCCTGCCTCGCGCGGGGTGTGGCGGCGGTGCTGGCCGAGTCGAACTAGTGCTGTCGTCGAAGTCCCGCCCGGCCCGCGGCGCGAACGCCGCGGAGCGGCACGCCCCCCGGCCGGTCGGCCGGGGGGCGTGCCGCTCGTGGGCGGGAGCCCGGGACGTCAGCTCACCTGGAGGGTGACGTCGTCCACCACGAAGGAGGTCTGGAGGGACTGGTCCTCGACCCCCTGGAACTGCAGGGTGACGGTCTGGCCGGCGAACCGGGAGACGTCGTAGGTCTTCAGCGCGTAGCCGGAGTTCGCGTTCACGTTGGACAGCGTCTCCAGCGTCTGGCCGCCCACCGAGACCTTGAACGTGTCGTAGACGACGTTCTCGTTCTCGTCGGTGTCGATGTGGAGGTAGAAGGAGAGTTGGTGGACGGAGCAGCCCGCCGGGATGGTCAGCGACTGGGAGGCGCTGTCCGTGCGGCTGGTGCCCCAACCGTTCAGCCATGCCTTGTACGAGCCGCCGTGCGGGGTCTGGCCGGCCTGGTTGGTGATGACGTCCGAGGAGGCGGTCCAGGGGCTGGAGCCGTTCTCGAAGCCGCCGTTGACCACGACCTGGCGCGGGGTGCAGGTACCGCCGCCACCCCCGACGGTCAGGGTGTAGGTGGTGCTGTGGCTGGTGGTGCCGGTACCGGTGACGGTCAGCGTGTACGTGCCCTGCGCGGTGCCCGCGCCGACCTGTACGGAGAGCGTCGAGGACTGGCCGGACTGGACGGAGGTCGGGCTGAGCGTGGCGCTGACGCCTGAGGGCGCGCCGGAGACGGACAGGGCGATGGTCTGGGCCGCGCCGCTGACGGTGGCGGTGTTGACGGTGGAGGTGACGCTGCCGCCCGGGTTGGCGGAGCCGGCCGCCGGGGAGGTGGCGAGGGAGAAGTCCTGGGCGGGGGTCTCGCCGCCCACGGCCTGCTTCCAGATCGCGTAGGCGACGCCGTCGGCGCTGCGGTCGAGGACCGTGGCGCTGATGTTGTTCGTGGTGTCACAGGCGCTGTGGTAGCAGGAGTCGTACGCGGAGTTCGCGGTGCCGCCCCACTTGGTGGCCTGGGCGGATGTCTTGCGGGCGCTGGCGCCGGCCGCGTAGCCGGAGGTGGGGATGCCGCCCTGCTGGAAGGAGTAGTCGTCGCTGCGGCCCTGGCCCTCGACGTTCTCCTCGGGGGCGAGGTTCAGCGAGGTCCAGTAGGCCTTGAGGGGGGTGGCCGCGGCGGAGTTGACGTTGTTGATGAAGTAGCCGCCGTTGGTGGAGCCCACCATGTCGAAGTTGTAGTAGGCCTTGATGGCGGTGCGATCGGCGCTGCTGAGCCGGCCCACGTAGAACTCCGAGCCGTTCAGGCCCTGTTCCTCGTCGGTCCACCAGGCGAAGCGGACGTGCTTGGTCATGGTGGGGTTCTTCTGGGCCAGGACCAGCGCGTTCTCCAGCAGGGTGGCGGAGCCGGAGCCGTTGTCGTTGATGCCGGGGCCGGCGGAGACGCTGTCGAGGTGGGCGCCGAACATGACGGTCTGGTCGGCGGGGCCGCCGGGCCAGTCGGCGATCAGGTTGTTCGACGGGTAGGTGCAGGAGGTGCAGTTCTGCTCGGTGACGGTGAAGCCGGCGGCCTGGAGCTTGCCCTTCACATAGGCCAGGGACTGGGTGTAACCGGCGCTGCCGGCCCGGCGGTTGCCGCCGTTCTGCGAGGCGATGGTGTTGAACTGGGTCAGGTGCGCCTGGACGTTGGCGACGCTGATGTTCGGCGGGTCGTTGCCGGGCTGGGTGCCGCCGACGTTGAGCGTGTAGTCGACGGTGTGCGCGAGGCTCGGGCCCTGGCCCTTGACCACGACGGTGGAGGCGCCGGGTGCCGCGCTGGAGTTGGCGGAGAGGGTCAGCGTCGAGGACTGGCCGGACTGCACGGTGGCCGGGTTGAAGGTGGCCGTGACGCCCGCCGGCAGGCCGGTGGCGCTGAGGGTGATCTGCTGGGCCGATCCGGTGGTGGTGTTGGTGGCCACCGAGGTGGTCACGGAGCCGCCCTGCTGGACGGTGCCGGCGGCCGGGTTCAGGGCGAGCGAGAAGTCGTCGTTCTGTCCGCTCGGGGTGCAGGTCGGGTCGGCGCTCTGGGCGGGCACGCTGATGGCGTCCCAGGCGGCCTTGGTCTTGTTGAACAGGTTGCAGGTGGTCGGGTCGAGCGACTTGGCCGAGCTCAGGGTCGCCGTCCGGTACTTCTTGTACGACATGCCGCTGGTCTTGAGCAGCATGCCGCCGTAGAAGATCTTGCCGGCGTTCTGGACGCCGACGCCGGTCAGGGTGCTGGAGTTGCAGGTGCTGCTGTTGGGCTTGCCGCCGCCCGGGTTGGTGCCCTCGGCGAGCAGGTAGAACCAGTGGTTGAGCGGGCCGGCCGCCGCGTGCACCTCGGTGCCGGGTATCGCGGAGCTGTAGCAGGCCGGGTCGTTGTTGACGGCCGGCGGGTTGTACATGTTCCGGATCGGTCCGCGGCCCTGGAGGTTGATCATCTCGCCGACGGTGTAGTCCGGGGTGTCGTACGGGGACGGCTCGTTGACGTACGCCTCGGTGAGCGCGCCGAAGATGTCACCGGTGCCCTCGCCGAGCCCGGCCTCCTGGCCGCTGGTGCCGCCCGGGGTGTTGGAGTCGATGGCGTGCCCGTACTCGTGGCCCACCACGTCGATGCCGGCGATCCACTCGTTCGCGGTGTTGCGGCCGATGGTGACGGAGCTGCCGTCCCAGTAGGCGTTGAGGTCGCTCAGGCCGACCTTGCCGGGGAAGCTTCGGCCGTTCCCGCTGACGCCGTTGCGGCCGAGCCACTGGCCGAGCATGTCCCACTGCTTCTGGGCGGCGAACATGAGGTCGGTACAGCCGGTCTCCTTGGAGGTGGCGCTGGTGCTGCCCCAGGAGTCGGAGGACTTCGAGAAGACGGTGCCGGTGCTGTAGTCGGCGCAGCTCAGGCCGGTGCGGTTCGGGTCGCGCAGGGTGTAGGTGCCGCCGGAGGCGGTGGTGTCGATCGTGAGCGGGCTCGGGCCGTTCCACTTGCTGGTGCCCGTGCCGGCGACGACCTCGTCGTGGCGGTCGACGATCTTGCCGGTGCGGGCGTCCACGAACACGTGCAGCTTGCTCGGGGCGGTCCTCGTGCGGCCGGAGAGGACGGTCTCCCAGGCCAGGACCGGCTTGTCGTCCTTGAGTCGGACGACCAACCGGCTGTCGAGGACCTTGTCCACCGAGGCGAGTTCCGCGCGGGAGGTGGCCTCGGCCGTGCGCGCGCCGACGGTCGGGGTGGTCGCCACGTCGATCACGGTCGTGGAGGCCGATTGGAGGGCGCGGACCCGGCCCTCGCCGTCGGCGAGGACGACCGCGTCACCGCCGACGACCGGCAGGCCGCGGTAACTGCGTTCGTAGGCGACGGAGTACAGGTCCCGCACCCAGGGGGTGACCAGGCGCCGGTCGTACTGCTGTTGGGGAGAGTTGACGAGGGTGTCGAGTCCGCTGCGGACCGCCGCGTCGGCGGCGGCGACGGCCCGGGCGGCGGATCCGGTGGGTTGTCCCTGCTGCTGGGGCGTGGCCGAGGCGGTGCCGGCCAGCGCGCCGGCGAGGCTCGCGGTCAGCGCCATGGCGGCCACGGACGCCATCCATCTGGTGGGCTGCAAGAGTCCACTCCGATCGTGTGTGTGGGGGGTCTGGCTGCGCCGAGTATGGGCGTGGACATGGCGAGATTGGGACATCCCTGCCGGCATAAGACCCGCGTTATGGTGCCGTGGGGTCACCCTGCGTAAGCTGCCCGGATGCAGCTGGAGTTGAGACATCTGCAAGCCGTCTGCGAGATCGCCGAGGCCGGCAGCCTGGGGGGCGCGGCGCGGCGGCTGGGCATCTCACAGCCGGCGCTCTCGGCCCAGTTGCGCAGGATCGAACGGGTCACCGGCGGCGAACTCTTCGTCCGGGGCCGACACGGCGTGGAACCGACCCCGCTGGGCCAGTTCGTGCTGGCCAAGGCGCGCCGCGTCCTCAACGAGATGGACGCGCTCGGCGCCGACACCCGGGCCATGTCGACCGACGATCCGCTGCGGCTCGGCTGCATCATGCTCGTCCTGCTCGACGGCCTGCTCGCGCGCACCGATCTGGCCCTGTCCGGGCGGGAGATCACCGTGGACCTGGAGGACTCGGTGACGGCACTGGTGCGCATGCTGGGCGCGGGCCGCTACGACGTCATCGTGTACGGCGAGGTCAACGACCACGTGGTTCCGTTGCCCGGCGGTGTCCTGGCCCGGACCCTGGTCCCCAGGGAGCCCTTCTGCATCAGGATGTCCGCCCGGCACCCGTTGGCCCGACGCGAGGACCTCGAACTGGCCGAACTGGCCGACGAGCAGTGGATGACCCTGGTGGAGGACGACGACGGCGGCCCCGAGGCACTGATCGAGGCCTGCGCGAAGGCGGGGTTCACCCCGTCACTGCGCTACCGGATCATCGACCGCAAGATGCGGCACGACCTGATCGCCGCAGGCCGCGCCATCGCGCTCAGTCAGCCCACGGCCCCCGTCGTGGACGGCACCGTCATGCGCCCCCTGGTCGGCACCCCGATCACCGGACGCATCCGACTGGCCTGGAACCGCTCCTCGGTCTCCGCGCTCCAGGCGGACGTCCTGTACCGCGCGGCGGCGGGCTCGTACCTGGCCAACATCGACAACCACCCCTTCCACCGCGCCTGGTGGGACGCCCACCCGGAGGTCCACCCGGCCCTCGACTGAACCGGGGCCGTCGGCGGGCCGGCGGGACCGGAGACGGGCGGAAGCGGCGCGACCCGGGCCGTCAGCGGGCGGCGGCGACCCGCGACGACGGGTCCGTGTCCAGGAGCGCGAGGTCCGTGGTGAGGTTGTCGAGCCAGGCCATCGCCGCGAAGAACACGGGCGCCGCCGTGGCCGGTTCGGGGCGGCGCAGGGCCCGCTCCGGGGGCGCCGACGGGGGCCTGGGCGCGCCGGCGCGGTCGGCCGCCTCCCGCAGCCCGGCCGCGACCCACGTTCCGTACTCCCGGATCCCGGCCGCCTCGACCGGCCCGAGCGGCAGGCCGTCGGGGCTGTTCAGGACTCGCCGGGAGCCCCAGAGGACGTGGTGGCCCACCATCAGGGCGGCCTGCCAGTCCTGATGGGGTGCGGCCGGCCGCTGGCGTTCGGCCTGGTACTGGGCGAACGCCGTCTCCGCCATGGTCAGGGCGTGCCGCACCCGCATGTCCTCGGGGCCGGGCGGCGCCCCGGTGTCACGGGTGGTCACCTCGACGTCGTCGGCCGCGGTCCGCAACAACTCGGCGACCGCGCGCTGGAGTTCGTCGTGGGCGCCGCGCGGCCAGGCCAACACGCCGCAGACGATGCCGATCACGCTGCCGATGAGCACGTCCAGGAAGCGGACCTCGGCCAGTTGCCAGGTCACGGGCGACAACTGGGCGAAGACCATGGCGACGACCAGGGTGAACATCGCCTGCGCCCAGCCGACCCCCTTCACCGGCCCGACGATGAACGTGACCAGCATCAGCGGCGGCAGCATGACCTCGTAGACGGTGGTCGCCTCGCCCGCGAGCCCGAGCACGGTACCGGCGGCGAGCGCGCCCAGGCTGGTGCCGATCAGGGCGGTCCGTACGGTGCCTCGGGTGGCCACGGCGGTGGTCCGGGTCAGGCTGACCACGGCGAGCATCGCCCAGAAGCCGTGCGGGAGCGAGTCGACCCCGGCCACGGTGCGGGCGACGGCGAGGGCGACGGCGAGCCGGACGGCGTTCTGGAAGTGCACGGACCTCGGACCGCTGTGCCCGGCGATCCGGTGCCACCACAGTCGGGCCGTGCTCTGTCGGGCGTACCAGAACCGGTCCGCCGGGTCGCCTTCCCGCCCGGCCGCCCGGCCGTACACGGCGAGTTCCGCCGCCGAGCGCAGGACGAGCGCGGCGTCGGCGATCTCCAGCAGCGCGGCGTGCCGGGGACCGGAGCCCGGCTCCGAGATCGGTGTGTCGGCGAGCTCGGCCCGCAGCCTCCACAGGGGCGCGGAGTCCGTCGGGGGCGGGCTGCCCTCCCGCAGCAGGACGGCGGTGCCGTCGGCCGACTCCCGCACGGCCCGTACGACGCGCAGGCCGGGCTTCCGGGCGGGCCGCCCGGACACCGGCGCGGGCAGGTTGCGGAGCCGGGCCAGCAGGGTGCGGGCCGCGAGCCCGGTGTGGGCGAGTCCCCGCTCCCGTACGCCGGGGCCGGCGGGCCGTTCCGCCTCCGGGACCTTGGAGGGGCGCAGGGTCTCCGCGACGGCCTTGGACCGTTCGGCCTCGGCGGCGGGCAGGGTGTGGGGCGGGCGTTCCAGGTCGGTCGCGCAGCGGGCCGCCTCGACGGCGGCGTCGGCGGCCCGGTCCCGGTAGCCGGGCACGCGCGGGTCGGGCAGGACGTACCGCTCGGCGAGGATCAGCAGGACCAGTCCCACGAGGGTGCCGCCCAGCCGCTCCGCGAGGTCGTCGGGGGCGTACGGCGGGAAGCTCGGCAGGATGTACATCAGCTGGAGCCCGGGGGCGGCGCCGGCCGGCCGGGGCCCGCCCGCCGCGGCGAAGGCCAGGCAGAAGCCGATGACGAGCATGCCGGCGACCGCGGTCCAGGTCCGCACGGCCAGGAAGGTGCCGATCACCACCAGCACGCAGGTCACGGGCAGGACCCGCACCATGACGACGGCACGCTGCCGGCCGGTGCCGGGGATCCGGGCCAGGCCCGCCAGGGCGACGGCGGCGAAGAGGGCGTAGGTGGCACCGACGGGCCGGTCCAGGCCGTACAGCAGCACGTAGAAGGCGAGGCAGGCGGCGAGGGTGACCCGGACGGACCGGCGCGCGGCCGCCGGCACGGCGCCGGTGCCCGTCCGGAGTTCCTCCAGGGCTCGCACGGTTTCAGCGTCGCACGGCCGGCGCCGGCGGGACATTCGGAGGCGTCAGTGCTCCGTCGGGACACACAGCACGGGGACCGGCGACAGGTGCAGCAGCTTGTGCGGGGTGGAGCCGAGCAGGGCGCCGCGGATCGGGCTGTCCCCCCAGGTGCCGACGATGACGACGCGGGCCCCGTGGCGTTCGGCGGCGTCGAGCAGGGCCTGGGCCGGTTTGTCGTCGACGACCTCCACCGTCGAGGGGACTCCGGCCTCGTCGGCGGCCTCCACGGCGTGCGCGAGGGCGCTGCGGCCGGCCTGGCGGACGGCTTCGCGGTGGGCCCGGTACTCCTCCCCGGTGGCGCCGGGCGCGTTCGCCCCGTAGACCAGCACCAGGGGTTCACCGAAGGCGGCGGCCACCTCCAGGGCCACTCGCAGGGCGCGTTCGGCGCCGGGTGATTCGTCGTACCCGAGGACCACGGACATGGGAGACCCTCCGCTTCAGGGCTGCTTGGGCTTCGCTGCTTCGGGCTTCGGTGCTGTTCGGGCTTCGCTGCGTCGGGCTCCGGTGCTGTTCGGGCTTCAGTGCTGTTCGGCGTGGACGAGCGCGGGGTCGGCGACGCCGCGTCGCTCCTGCCAGAACCGGCCGTCCCGGAGCCGCCAGAAGCACATGACGAGGACGCCGACGACGGCGATGCCGATCCCGATGACCAGGGGCGGTCCCAGTCCGAACCAGGAGACGCCGCCGGCCGAGTTGGCCGGGTTCGCCATGTCGCCGATCGACTCCACGAGCAGCCAGGACAGCAGTGCGGCGCCGACCAGCGGGCCCAGACCAATGAGCAGGAAGTTGTGCAGGCTCTCGGTCAGGTGGCGCCGGTAGTAGATCACGCAGGCCAGGCCGGTGAGCGCGTAGTAGAAGGCGATGAGCAGGGAGAGGGCCGTCAGCGAGTCGAGCAGGGCGTTCTCGCTGAGCTGGTTGACGACGAGGTACCAGGCGATGGCGATGCCGGCGACCCACCAGGTGCTGACGTCCGGGGTGCGGAACCGCGGGTGGATGTGGGCGAGCCCCGGGGGCAGCGCGTGGCGGCGGGCCATGGACAGGGCGGTGCGGGAGGCGGGGATGATCGTGGTCTGGGTGGAGGCGAGGGCCGAGGTGCAGACGGCGAGGAGCACCACCCAGTCCCAGCCGCCCATCACCTCGTGGGCGAGGACGGCGAAGACGGCCTCTTCCTCGCCCGCGTTCTCGGCGAGGAAGGCGGTTCCGGCGTAGGCGACGACGGCGAAGCCCACGGACAGGTAGGTCACGAGCAGCACCACGGTCGACCAGATGCCCGCCTTGCCGGGCGCGGTGGCGGAGTTCTCGACCTCCTCGGTGAGGTTCACCGCGGATTCCCAACCCCAGTAGATGAACACGCCGAGCAGCAGTCCGCCGGTGAGGGCGGCGCCGCCCGCGCCGAAGGGGTTGAGCCAGTCGATGCTCGGTTTGATCGAGTCGAGGGTGCCGGTGCCGGCGTAGACGCGGTAGAGCGCGACCACCGCGAAGGTCAGCAGGAAGAAGACCTGGGCGATGATGAGCACGTCCTGGAGCCGCGCCGACATCTCGGTTCCGATGACGCAGACGGCCGTCATGGCGAGGATCACCAGGACGGTGAGGGTCTGTCGGATCACCGGGTCGGTCGCCCAGCCGTCGAGGCCGGCGGCGAGCAGGCCGAAGTGGACGGCCACGTCGGCGAGCGAGCCGATGACCAGCACACCGGTCATGGCGATCGCCCAGCCGCCCAGCCAGCCGGCCCACGGGCCCATGGCCCGGGTCACCCACGAGAAGGTGGTCCCGCAGTCCTGGTCGACCTTGTTGAGGTAGTAGAAGGCGGCGGCGATCAGCAGCATGGGGACGAAGGACGCCAGCATCACGCCGGGTGCGTAGATCCCCGCCAGCGCCACGATCGGCCCGATGACGGCCGCCAGCGAATAGGCGGGCGAGGTGGAGTTGAGGCCGATGACGAGCGCGTCGAGGAAGCCGATCGCGTCGGCTTTGAGCCCCGCCTCCGGGATGTCGCTCGCCGGTCCGCCGGCCGTGCCGTCCTGGGCCATGTACGCATCCTCACGCACCCGGCACCGCCGCGCGAGGCGGGCGGCGGTGCCGGTGGGCCGGTCAGTGGGCCGGTCGGCGGTGGGCCGGTCGGTGGGCCGGTCGGACCGTGGCGGGGTGGGGCGCCGTCAGTCGACGGCCTGGGCGAAGCGGAAGAAGCGGTGCGGGTCGTAGGCGCGCTTGACGCTCCGCAGCCGGGCGTAGTTGCGGCCGTAGTAGGCCTCCCGCCAGTTCGTGAGCGCCGGATCCATGTAGTTCTGGTACGAACGGCCGCTGGAGCGCGGGTACAGCGTGGCGTAGCCGCCGTCGACCCAGGCCTGGGCGCGTTCACGGTCCTGCGCGGCGGGGTCGCCGACGGGGAGGCCGACCTGGAAGCCCGCCTCGAAGAGCACGTCGCGGTGGACGAACGCGGTGGCGCCGGGGGCGACCTCGTTGATCCGGCCGCCGTACGAGAACAGGCCCAGGAAGCGGAACTGGCCCGGCCGCGGATCGCTCCGGAGGACGTCGAGGGCGGCTTCGGCGGTCGCCGGGGTCCAGCGCCGGTCGAAGTACGCGTTGCGGTAGGTGGCGTAGCTCTCCCGGGGCAGCGTGGCCCTCGGGGAGTAGCCGATCCGGTGGCATTCCTCGACGGTGGCGTCGGCGCAGCCGTACACCTTCATCATGGCCTGCTGGTACGGGAGCTGCGCGGCCTCGCGGCTCGTGGTCGGCCGGCCCGCCGAGGCGATCAGCCGGTCGAGGTGTCGGTTCGCGGCGGCCAGGGCGCCGACGTGGGCGCCGGAGACGACGACGGTGGGGGCGGTGCCCTCGGGTGAGTCCGCGGGGAGGATGACGAACAGCTCGGAGGCGAGTTCGCGCGGTGCGTCGGCCATCCAGTCCTGCCAGGCGAGCAGGACGTCGGCGGCGTGGGCCCCGTCGTAGGTGAGGGTGTAGACGGTCATCGAGGGCGCGTCGACGGGGCGCAGTTCCAGGTCGGTGACCACCCCGAAGTTGCCTCCGCCGCCGCCGCGCAGGGCCCAGTACAGGTCCGGGTGCTCGGCGGCGGAGGTGTCGACCACCGAGCCGTCGGCGAGGACGACGCGGGCGGAGACCAGCCGGTCGCTCCCCATGCCGAAGGCGCGCGCCGTCAGTCCGAGGCCGCCGCCCTGCACCCAGCCGCCGATCGCCACGGTGGGGCAGGTGCCGGAGCCGAGCTGGATGCCGAGGGGAGCGAGGGTGTTGAGGATGTCGACGCCCTGGCTGCCGGGGCCGAGCCGGACGGTGTTCCGGCCGGGTCGGATGCTGTTCAGCCGGGAGACGTCGATGACGAGTCCGGTGGTGGTCGAGTAGCCGGCCTGGCTGTGGCCGCCGCTGCGAACGGCGGCGTGGAGCCCGTGGTCCTGGGCGAAGCGGACGCAGTGGGCCACGTCGGCACTGTTGGCGCAGTAGGCGACGGCCTGGGGGCGGATCGCGTCGTAGCGGGCCATCTGGAGCTGTTTGGCCAGGTCGTACGTGGGGTCCTGGGGCAGGACCAGTCGGCCGGTCAGCCGCTCGCGCAGGCGGGCGAACGGGGCGCCGCGGTCGCTGGCGAGGGCCGCGGTCCCGAAGGCGGTGCCGGAGGCGAGGAGGCCGGCGGCCCCGGTCGCGGCGCCGGCTCTCATGAGTGTGCGTCTGCTGATCATGCGGATGGCTCCCCCGGTGGGCACGGTGAGGTGAATGTGGTGGGTGGTGAGGTGAATGTGGTGGGTGCGGTGAGACGGGTGGGTGTGGGTCAGGCGGGTGTGGTGCGGCGGGTGCGGAAGGCGGGGTCCGCCTGGCGCAGCAGTTCGTCGGCGTCGTCCAGCGGTGGGCGGATCCACTGCGCGGTGAGGGTCCGCTTGAGGGTCTTGGCCTCCGCGCCGGTCAGCCGTACGGTCCGCTCCCAACCGGTGGTGGACACCGCGCCCGCCTCTCCCAGGTCGAGGGTGGTGACGTGGGGAGCCGGGCGGAACGGTGCGGGCGCCCGGCCGGTCAGGCTCGCGGCGGCGTTGTGCCCGGCGTGTTTGCCGAGCGGGATGGCGTACTGGCAGCTCGGCGGCGCGAGGTGGTCCGGGTCGGCCCGGGCGGCGGCGGTGTCCCCCGCCGCGTACACCCCGGGGGCGCCGGGGACCCGGAGGAACTCGTCCACCTCCAGGCGTCCGATCGGGTCGCGGGCTCCGGGGACCAGCGCGGTGAGCGGGGCCGCGACGACCCCGCCGGTCCACACGACGGTGCGCGTGGGCAGCACGGCGCCGTCCGAGAGGGTGGCGTCGGCGGGGGTCACCCGTTCCAGGGTGGTGGCCGGGCGGGTTTCGACGCCGAGCCTTTCCAGCGCCTCGACGATCACCGGTCGGGGGCCGGGGCCGAGCCCGGGGGCGAGTACCGGGGCCCGTTCGACGAGGACCACCCGTACCTCGGCGGCGCCGCCGTGAGGTGCGGCGATCGCGCGGAGCCGGCCGACGAGTTCGGTCGCGGTCTCCAGGCCGGTGAGGCCCGAGCCGACGACGAGGGCGGTGAAGCGGCCCGGTGCGACGGGCTCGCCGGGCAGGCCGTGCAGGTGGGTGTCCAGGGCGGTGGCGGAGTCGATGGCGTCGACGTCGAAGAGCAGGTCGGCACCGGGCAGTTCGGGCCGCACCAGACGGCTTCCGCACGCCAGGACCAACCGCCGGTAGGGCACGGTGAGTTCGCGGCCGGTCGCGTCGGCGGCGGTGACCCGCCGCCCGACGGTGTCGATTCCCGTCACGCTCGCGGCGACGCGCCGCACCCCGACCGGTCCGAGGACGCGGTCGAGCGGGACCCTCATGGTGTGCGGGTCGGCCTCGTAGAGCCGGGGCTTGAGCACCAGGTCGTTCCCCGGGGTGACCAGGGTGACCGAGTGGTGGGGGGCGCCCGCCGCCCGGAGGGCGCGGACGGCGGACGCCGCCGCCCAGACCCCGGCGAAGCCGCCGCCGACGACGAGGATGTCCGGCATCGCGCTAACCCTTCGCGCCGTCGGCCCGAAGGCCCCGGTCCCGGGTGATCCGGTCGAGGAGGGCGTGTACCGCGTCCACTGCGTCGGCCGCCTCGCGGGCGTGTGCCGGCATCTCGGCGTCGTGTGCCGCCGTCTCACCGTCGTGTGTCGGCGTCTCGCGGGCGTGTGCCGCCGTCTCGCCATCGTGTGCCGCCGGCTCGCGGGCGTGTGCCGCCGTCTCGCCGTCGTGTGCCGCCGGCTCGCGGGCGTGATCCGCGTCGTACGGGTCCTCGGGCGCGGCCGGGCCGGCCGCTCCGGGGTCGGCCGGACCCGGGGAGATCAGCAGCTCCAGCACGGCGCCGAGGAGCAGGGCGAGCCGGCCTCCGTTGTCCGCGAGGAAGGTCATCGACCCTTCGGCGAGGGCTGCCCGCAGGCGGGGCGGGGTGAGGGCTCCGTCGCCCGCCGAGGCGGTGAGCAGGAGTTCGCCGATGCGGGCCTCCAGCGCGGTCGGCGTCCACCGGGCGCTCGTGTGGTCCCGGCTCAGGGTTGCCAGCAGGGTGCGGACACGGGTGAGGGCGGCCGGCTCCGGGAGGACGGGGCGGGTCGACGAGGGGGCGTGCGTGGTCATGTCGCCAGCGTCCCGGCCGCCGGACAGGGCGTGACCAAGAACCGGCAAGGCGCGGGCGAGGCCCGGTCGTGGGCAGACCGCCGTCCGGCGCGACGGCGGGTGCGGGTCTCAGACCTCGCCGGCGAAGTGCAGGGCGCCGATGGTCAGGCCGTGGCGGTGGTAGAAGCGGTGGGCGCCCTGGTTGGTCACCCCGGAGTCGAGTTCCACGCGGACGCATCCCTCCTCCCGGGCCCGGGACTTCAGGGCGGCCAGCAGCAGCGCGCCGGTCCCGCCCGAGCGCCGGTCCGGATCGGTGACCAGGTCGTCGACGAACAGGATCCGACCGCGGCTGGTGGCGAGGACGCGGTGGGCCGCCACGCCGAGGCAGTGGCCGGTCTCGTCGTAGGCGGCGGTGAACACCAGCCCCTGCGCCTGGGCTTCGGCCGCGAAGGCCTCGAACGCCCGCTCGTCCAGGGCGGGTCGCAGGGTCCGGATGAGCGGGCCGACGTCGGTGGTGACGCGCGGATCACCGAACGGCACCTCGTGGAGCGCCGCGGTGCGCGGCGGGGTCGTGGTCATGACCGGCATCGTAGGGATGGCGGCCGGGCGGCCGATGGAGCGGCGGCCTCGTCCGACTTGACGTCCCGGTCCCGGACTTGACGTGCGGGGCGGGAACGTGACGTCCCGGGCCCGGACTTGACGTGCGGAAGCGGGACTTGACGGACCTCGGGGGTGCGATGCGCCGTCCGGGGGCGCCGAGGTGACACACCGGGGCCGGGGAGGTGACGGACCTCGGGCGGTGATCGCCTCCGGCGGCCCGGGAGCCCTGGAACCGCACCAGAATCCGGGCCATGCGTGCTGCCTACATAGAAGAACTCGGTCCCCCCGACTCCATCCGTCACGGCGAACTGCCGCCGCCCGTTCCCGGTTCGGGCGACGTGCTGGTCGCCGTCGAGGTCACCGCCGTCAACCACGTGGACACCTTTGTGCGTTCGGGTGCCTGGCGAACCCCGGTGCCGTTCCCCTTCGTCGTGGGACGGGACCTCGTGGGGACGGTGGTCTCCGCCGGTCCCGGCGCACCCGGCTTCGCGGCAGGTGACCGGGTGTGGTGCAACAGCCTCGGTCACGCGGGCCGGCAGGGCGCCGCCGCCGAGCGGGTGGCCGTGCCGGCGGACCGGCTGTACCACCTGCCGGCGGGGGTGGATCCGGTGCACGCGGTGGCGTTGGCCCATCCGGCGGCGACGGCGCACCTCGCCCTGTTCACGCACGGTCGGGTCCGGGCCGGCGAGACGGTCCTCGTCCTCGGCGCCGCCGGGAACGTGGGGAGCGCGGCGGTGGTGATGGCCGCCCAGGCGGGTGCCCGGGTGGTGGCCGTGGCCGCCGGTCGCGACGCCGCGTACGTCCGTTCGCTGGGCGCCCGGCACTTCGTCGACTACCGCGAGGAGGACGTGCCGGCCCTGATCCGGGCCGCGGCCCCGGACGGCGTGGACCTGTACGTGGACACCTCGGGCCGCAACGACCTGGAGACGGCGGTGGAGTTGCTCGCGTCCCGGGGCCGGGTGGTCGTCCTCGCCGGACTGCGGACGCGTCCGGTGTTGCCGGCCGGCGCCCTGTACCTCCAGGACCGCTCGGTGCTCGGCTTCGCCATCTCCCACGCCCGTACGCACGAACTGGCGGACGCCGCCGCGAACATCAACCGGTTGCTGGCCGACGGGCTGCTGAAGCCGCACGCGACCGAGGTGCTGCCGCTGAGCGAGGCGGGCACGGCGCACCGTCGGCTCGACGAGGGAAAGGTCCGCGGAAAGCTCGTCCTGCGCGTTTCCTGACGCATTTCCGAATTCGTGGACGCATGGCGTCATCGACCTGACGGATAGCAATTTCGGCCGTTGACCGGCCGCCCCGACAAAGACAGGATTTCAACCATGACGAACATCATCGAAACCTCCCCGCTGTTTGAACTCCGCGCCGACATTTCGGTGAACGCCACGCCCGCGGAGGTCTACGCGGTGGTCAGCGACCTGCCGCGCAGTGCCGAATGGAGCCCGGAATGCATGGGCGGCGAATGGATCTCGGGAGAGCCCTCCGCGGTCGGTTCGATCTTCCGGGGCGAGAACCTGCGCAGCGAGCAGGTCGTCGCCTGGGCCCCGCTGATCCGCGGCACCTGGTACACGGAGGCCCGGGTCACGGCGGCCGAGCCGGGCCGGACGTTCCGCTGGATGATGCTCACGCACGCCCAGGAGGACCAGGAGAGCGTCTGGGGCTTCGACGTGAAGGCCGACGGGTCGGGTTCCGTGCTCACCCACCACTTCCGGATGGGAAAGGCGACCGCCGGAATCCACAAGATCGTCGCGGATCTGGACGAGGCGGGGCGCCGGAAGTTCGTCGACGACTGGACGGCGAAGCTGGTGCAGGATCTCGACGCCACTCTCTCCCGCATCAAGGACGTCATCGAGAAGGCCTGAATTCAGACCGGCATCGGCAATTCACGGACGAGAGAGTGACGCATGTTCCTCCAGCGCATAAACAACAAGGGAATTCGGCTCGGCACGCT
This sequence comes from Streptomyces sp. NPDC002602, assembly GCF_042889445.1. Lineage (NCBI taxonomy): Bacteria > Bacillati > Actinomycetota > Actinomycetes > Kitasatosporales > Streptomycetaceae > Streptomyces > Streptomyces sp. NPDC002602. The sequence continues at coordinate 443,336 of NZ_JBIAQX010000004.1, forward strand.
GTTCGATCGAGCGGCCGCCCGACACCCCGGCAATTTCGTGATCCTCGACCACGATCTCGACATCGCCCCCGAGCTGAGCCGCAGGGCCACCCTCACGGAGGTCGCCGAACTGGTGGCGGAGCTGGCCTCCCGGCTGTGGTCGGTGCAGGTCCGCCCCGGTGACCACGTGGTGGTGCACAAGGGGGACGGGTTCGACATCACCCTGCTGGCCTGCGCCATCGCCCGCGTCGGGGCCGTCCCGGTGCTGCTGTCGCCCAAGTTGGACGGGGCGACCGTCGCCGAGCTGCTGCGGCGCGTGGGCCGGCCGTTCCTGGTCACCGACCAGGAGAAGCTGGAACACTCGCTGCCCGCCGAGGTCATGACCCTCTCCCGGGAAGTGCTGCTCGCCTCCGGAACGTACGAGGGCGCGACCGCGTTCGCCGCGCTCGCCGGGGCACCGCGGGTGCCGGCGGTCGCCATGCCCGCCGACCATCCCACCCTGATCACGCACACCTCGGGCACGACCGGCACGCCGAAGCTCGCCGTGCACACCGGCACCAGCTTCCAGGCGCGCTACCGGCCGCAGGCCACCGTGGTGTCGACGGCCGTGCGGCGCAGCGAACCGATCGCCGTGCACGTCTCGTTCGTCCACTCGCGGATGTTCACCGCCATGCCCATCGCCGTGCTCCAGGGCCATCCGCTGATCGTGTTGCGCGACGACGACCCGGAGACGGTCGGAGACCTGTTCAGCCAGGTGCCGCCGGGGTTCATCGAGGCGCACCCCAACACCTTCCTGCGCTGGGAGGTGTTGGCCGAGGACCCGCGCCGGCCGTTGGCCAACGTGAAGTACTTCTCCAGCACCTTCGACGCGATCCACCCCCGGACGGTGAACCGGCTGCTCCAGGCCTCCGGGCGGAAGAACCGCCGGTTCGCGCAGGCCTACGGCCAGAGCGAGGTCGGCCCGATCGCGGCCCGTACGTACTCCCTCAAGGACGGCGCCGACTTCAACGGCCGGTGCGTGGGCGTGCCGTTCCCCGGGATGACGGGGGTACGGGTCGTCAGCCGCGACGGCAACCCGCCGGACAAGGACAACCCGGGCTGGATCGAGGTCCGCAGCGACGGCCGGATCATCAGCTACCTCGGCGAGCACCAGCGCTGGGAGAAGCAGGTCAACGACGGCTGGTGGCGCATGGGCGACGTCGGCTACCGCACCAAGTGGGGCTGTCTGCACCTGCTGGATCGCGAGGTGGACGAGATCCCGGGCGTCAAGAGCACCCTGGAGATCGAGGACAAGCTGTTCACCCGCGTCCCCGAGCTCGTCGAGGTCATCATCATCCCCGGCCCCGACGGCACCGCCGTCCCCGTGGTCAGCACCCGGGACGACAAGCCGCTGGACCTGGCCGCCTGGCAGTCGGCCGTGGTCGGGCTGCCGCCGCTGGCGGAGCCCGTGCAGTGGCGGCTGGAGGACCTTCCGCAGACCGCGACCACGAAGATCAAGCGCCTGGAGCTGGCCCGGCTGCTCGGCGCCGGCGAGTCCACGAGCACCGCCAACCAGTCGTCCGCGCAGTAGGAATGGGAGTTCCGCAATGAAGAAGAGCCGAGTAGAGCTCGCCGTCATCGGCGCCGGACCGCGCGGCCTGTCCGTCCTGGAGCGGCTGATCGCCGCCGAGCGGACCGCGCCTTCGCGCGAGGGCGTCGTGGTGCACGTCGTGGACCCCTCCGCGCCCGGCGCCGGAACGGTGTGGCGCACGGCCCAGTCCCGGCACCTGCTGATGAACACCGTGGCCTCGCAGATCACCGTCTTCACGGACCACAGCGTCCGCATCGACGGGCCCATCGAGCCGGGCCCGAGCCTGTACGAGTGGGCGCAGGGCCTGGCCCTGCTCGGGGACCGTGACAGCCACGACGAGGCCACGCTGGCCGAGGCCCGCCGGATGGGCCCGAACACGTACCCCACGCGCGCCTTCTACGGCACCTACCTGGGCGACTGCTTCCGCCGGGTCGTCGAGAGCGCGCCCGGCCACGTCACGGTGCACGTGCACCGGACGCGGGCGGTGGCCATGGCCGACACCCACGGGGTGCCCGGTGGACCGCAGGGCGTGCGGCTGGAGAACGGCGTCCGGCTGAACTCGCTCGACGCCATCGTGATGGCGCAGGGGCACGTGCCGGCCCGACTCACCAGCCGGGAGGCCCGGACGGCCAGCCTGGCCCGGATCCACCACCTCACCTACCTCACGCCCTCGAACCCGGCGGACCTGGACCTCAGCGGCATCGAGGCCGGCCAGAACGTGCTGCTGCGCGGTCTGGGCCTGAACTTCTTCGACCACATGGCGCTGCTGACGGCGGGCCGCGGCGGGGCCTTCGAGCGGGAGGGCGACAAGCTCGTGTACCGCCCGTCCGGGCAGGAGCCCCGGCTGTACGCGTTCTCGCGGCGCGGCATCCCGTACCACGCGCGCGGCGAGAACGAGAAGGGCGCGCACGGGCGTTACTACCCGCGGCTGCTGACCGCCGAGTTCATCGCGGCGCTCAAGGAGGACGCCCGGGACGGCCGGCCGGTCAGCTTCAGCGCCGACCTGTGGCCGCTGATCGCCCGCGAGGTGGAGAGCGTCTACTACGGCACCCTGCTCACGCAGCGCGGCCGGGACGCCGAACGCGAACCGTTCGTCGAGCACTACCTGGCACTGGAGCCGGACGCCGACGCCGCGCCACTGCTGACGGCGCACGGCATCGAGGAAGCCGACCGATGGGACTGGGAGGGCCTCTCCCGTCCCTACGGCGACCGGGTGTTCACCGGCCGCGCCGACTTCACCGCCTGGCTGCTGGAGTACCTGGCCCGCGACGTGGTCGCGGCCAAGCAGGGGAACGTCAGCGGTCCCGTGAAGGCCGCCCTGGACCTGCTGCGCGACCTGCGCAACGAGATCCGGCTGGCGGTGGACCACGGCGGGCTGGAGGGCACCTCGCACCGCGACGACCTGGAGGGCTGGTACACGCCGCTGAACGCGTTCCTGTCCATCGGCCCGCCGGCCTCCCGGATCGAGGAGATGGGCGCCCTGATCGAGGCGGGGGTCCTGACCGTCCTCGGCCCCGGGGTACAGGTCCGCATCGACACGACCGCGCAGCTCTACGTGGCCGAGTCCTCGGTGGTTCCCGGGCCGGCGATCCGCTCGACCGCGCTGATCGAGGCTCGCCTGCCGGAGCCCGATCTGCGGCGCACGGCCGACCCGTTGCTGCGCCACCTCCTGGACACCGACCAGGCGGCCACCTACCGCATCGACGCCGCGCAGGGCACCACGTACGAGACGGGCGGGCTCGCGGTGACCGAGCGGCCGTTCCACATGCTCGACGCCCGGGGCCGCGCGCATCCGCGACGGTTCGCGTACGGGGTGCCCACCGAATCGGTGCACTGGGTGACCGCGGCGGGCATCCGCCCGGGCGTGGACTCGGTGACGCTCGGGGACTCCGACGCCATCGCCCGCGCGGTTCTGGACCTGCCCGCGGTGGCGCACGTGCCGGCCGGGCTGGGCCCGGTGGACGCGGGCACCGACCTCACCGGAGTGATCGTCTGATGCCCGGCGGTCTGCGCCTGGTCGACCCGGCCGCGCCCCCGCCGGCGGCCGAGGTCGAGCCGGCCGCCGCGACGGCGCCCGACGCGGGCCTGCTCTCACCGGTCCGCGCCGGCACCCCCGTCGAGGCGGTGACCGGGGACCCCGCCTGGCTCCAGGCCATGTTGGACGCCGAGGCGGCGCTGGCCCGGGCCCAGGCCCGGCTGGGCACCCTGCCCTGGCAGGCCGCCGACGCCATCACCGACGCGGCCCGGGCGGAGCGGCTGGACCTGCGCGAGCTGGCCGTCGCGGCCCGGGAGACGGCCAACCCGGTCGTGGGCCTGGTGCGGGCGCTGACCGCGGTGGTCGCGGCGGACTCCCCGGAGGCCGCCGAGTACGTGCACCGCGGTTCCACCAGCCAGGACATCTTCGACACCGGGGCGATGTTGGTGGCGCACCGCGCGCTGACGCTCGTCCGGGAGGACCTGACGCGTACCGCGACGGCCCTGGCCGCACTGGCCGGGGAGCACCGGGACACGCTGATCGCCGGTCGGACGATGGCGCTGCACGCCGTGCCGACGACGTTCGGGTTGAAGGCGGCGGGCTGGCTCCAGTTGGTGCGCGAGGCCCGGGAGCGGCTGACGAGGGTCCAGGAGAAGGGGCTGCCCGTCTCGCTGGGCGGCGCGGCGGGGACCCTGGCCGGGTACGTCGAGTACGCCGTCCTCGACGGCCCCGAGGGCTCCGAGGACGTGCTGGACCCGGGGGTCTTCCACGACCGGCTGGTCGCCGCGTACGCCGCCGAGACGGGCCTGGCCCGACCGGCGTTGCCGTGGCACAGCCTGCGCACGCCGCTCGCCGACCTGGCGGCGGCGCTCGCCTTCACGGCGGGGGCGCTCGGGAAGATCGCCGTGGACGTGCAGGGCATGGCCCGGACCGAGGTCGGCGAACTCGCCGAACCGGGCGGCGCCGGGCGGGGAAGTTCCTCCGCGATGCCCCAGAAGCGCAATCCGGTGCTGTCCACGCTGATCCGCAGCGCGGCCCTCCAGGTCCCGGCCCTGGCGGGCGCGCTGACGGCCTGTCTGGTGTCGGAGGACGAGCGGTCCGCGGGCGCCTGGCACGCCGAGTGGTTGTTGCTGCGGGAGTGCCTGCGGCTGGTGGGTGGCGCCTCGCACACGGCCGTGGAACTGGCCGAGGGGCTGGAGGTCAGGTCTGAGCGGATGCGCGCCAACCTGGACCTCACCGGCAGCGCGGTGGTCTCGGAGCGGATCGCGGCCGTGCTCGCCCCGCGGCTCGGAAAGGCGGCGGCCCGCACGCTGTTGAACGAGGCCACGGCGACGGCCGGCGCCGAGGGGCGCCCGCTCGCGGACGTCCTCGCCGAGGCCCCCGAGCTGGCGGGCGTCCTGGGGCCGGCGGCGCTGGCGGGCCTGTGCGATCCGGCCGGGTACACGGGCGCGGCCCGCGCCCTGGTGGAACGCGCCCTGGCGGAACCCGCTCCCAAACGGCCCTGAGCGTAGTCGAGTTGCCCCGAGCGCTTTGAGCGGCACCCCGTCGGGCCCGGTGCGCCGAGAGGCGGACCGGGCCCCAGAGAGGAGAGACATGAGGACCAGGCCCGCCGCCGGGCGGTGGATCGAAGGCTGGAACCCGGAGGACGAGCAGTACTGGGAGCGCACCGGGAAGCGGATCGCGCGCCGCAACCTGGTGCTGTCCGTGCTGTCCGAGCACATCGGGTTCTCGGTGTGGAGCATGTGGTCGGTGCTCGTGCTGTTCATGTCGCCGGAGATCGGCCTCGGGTTCACCCCCGGTGAGAAGTTCCTGCTCGTCGTGGTGCCGACCCTGGTGGGCGCCGTGTTGCGGCTGCCGTACAGCTGGGCGGTGACCCGGTTCGGCGGCCGGAACTGGACGGTGTTCGCCTCCGCCGTGCTGCTGGTGCCGGCGCTGCTCGCGTTCGTCTTCGTGCAGCGCCCGGGGACCCCGCTGTGGGTGTTCCTGGTCATCGGCGCCACGGCCGGGGCGGGCGGCGCCAACTTCGCCTCCTCGATGACCAACATCACCACCTTCTTCCCGCAGAACCGCCAGGGCTGGGCCCTGGGGGTGAACGCCGGCGGCGGCAACCTCGGCGTGGCCGTGGTGCAGTTGCTGGGCCTGCTGGTGATCGCCACGGCCGGGGACACCCACCCGTCGTACGTGGCCGCCGTCTACCTCCCGCTGATCGTGCTCGCCGCGCTGCTCGCGGCCCTGAAGATGGACAACGTGGACGCGGTCCGGGCCCGGCCCGGGGCGCTGCGCGAGGCCGCCGCGAGCCGTCACACCTGGTTCATCTCCTTCCTGTACATCGGCACGTTCGGTTCCTTCATCGGCTACGGGTTCGCCTTCGGGCTGGTGTTGCAGAACGAGTTCGGCTCGACCCCGCTCGAAGCGGCCTCGTACACGTTCATCGGCCCGCTGCTCGGCTCGGTGTCACGGCCGCTCGGCGGGAAGCTCGCCGACCACTGGGGCGGGGCGCGCGTGACCCTGTGGGCCTTCCTCGCGCTGGCCCTGGGAACCGCCGGGCTGCTGCTGGCCTCGCGGGCCGGGTCCTTCGGTGCGTTCGTCGCGGCCTTCACCCTGGTCTTCGTGCTCAGCGGGCTCGGCAACGGCTCCACGTACAAACTGATCCCGGCCGCGGCCGCCGCCGAGGCGGAGGCCACCATCACCTCGGGCGGCGAGGCCCGGCAGGCCTTCGCCCGGGCCCGTCGGATCTCGGGCGCCGCCATCGGGATCGCGGGCGCCGTCGGCGCGCTGGGCGGGGTCGCCATCAACCTGGCGTTCCGCGCCTCCTACCAGGGACCCCAGGGCAGCGGCACCACCGCGTTCGCCTGCTTCCTCGGCTACTACGCGCTCTGCGTGCTGCTCACCTGGACGGTGTACCTGCGGCCCGGGCGACGGGTCGCCCAGGCACCCGCCCCGGCGCGCGAGCCGAGGCCGGCCCGTGTCCGCTGACCTCGCCGCGGCGCCCGAGGCCGCCACGCACTGCGCGTACTGCGCCCTCCAGTGCCCGACCGTGCTGCGCGACGAGGGCGGCGCGGTCGTCGTCCGGCCGGCCGACCCCGCCGGGGGCGGCCTGTGCCAGAAGGGCTGGACGGCCCCCGCGGTGCTCCGGGCCCCCGACCGGCTGCGGACCCCGCTGGTGCGCGGCCCCGACGGTCAACTGACCCCCACCGACTGGGACTCCGCGCTCGACCTGGTCGCCGGTCGCCTCGCACGGCTGCGCGGGGAACACGGCGCGGACGCCGTCGGGGTGTTCGGCAGTGGCGGACTGACCAACGAGAAGGCCTACCTGCTCGGCAAGTTCGCCCGGGTGGCGCTCGGCACCAGCAGGATCGACTACAACGGCCGCTTCTGCATGTCGTCGGCCGCCGCCGCCGGGAACGCGGCCTTCGGGCTCGACCGGGGTCTGCCGTTCCCCGTCGCGGACCTCGGGCGTGCGGAGGTCATCCTGCTGGCCGGCGCCAACCCCGCCGAGACGATGCCGCCGTTGATGCGGCACTTGAACCGGGCGCGCCTCGTCGTGATCGACCCGCGCCGCACCCGTACCGCCGAGCTCGCCGCGCTGCACCTCCAGCCCGTGCCGGGCACCGATCTGGCCCTGGCGCTCGGCCTGTTCCACCTCGCCGTCACGGAAGGCCTGCTCGACGAGGCGTACCTGGCCGAGCGCACCACCGGCTTCGACGAGGCCTGGCGGCGGGCCGTGGCCTGGTGGCCGGAGCGGGTGGAGGGGATCACCGGCGTACCGGTCGCGGACATGCGCGAGGCCGTGCGGATGCTCGCCGGGGCGGACCGCCGGTACGTGCTCACCGGGCGCGGCGCCGAACAGCACAGCAAGGGCACCGACACGGTGTCCGCGTTCGTCAACCTGTCGCTCGCGCTGGGCCTGCCGGGCCGCCCGGGCAGCGGGTACGGCTGCCTGACCGGCCAGGGCAACGGGCAGGGCGGACGCGAGCACGGCCAGAAGGCCGACCAGCTCCCCGGGTACCGGATGATCACCGACCCGGCGGCGCGCGCCCACGTCGCGGGCGTCTGGGGCGTGGACCCCGACACCCTGCCCGGCCCGGGCATGGGCGCCTACCAACTGCTCGACTCCCTGGGCACGCCCGGCGGCCCCAAGGCCCTGCTGGTCCTCGGCTCCAATCCGGCGGTGTCCGCCCCGAACGCGGCGCACGTGTCGCGTCGGCTGGCCGCGCTGGACCTGCTGGTCGTCGCCGACTTCGTGCCGTCCGAGACGGCGGCCCTGGCCGACGTGGTGCTGCCCGTCACCCAGTGGGCGGAGGAGGAGGGCACCCTGACCAATCTGGAGGGGCGGGTGGTGCGCCGTCGCCCGGTCCTGGCCCCACCGCCCGGGGTACGGACCGACCTCGACGTGCTGCACGGGCTCGCGGTGCGACTGGGACAACCCCCCGAACGGTTCCCGACGCAGCCGCGCACGGTCTTCGAGGAACTGCGCCGGGCCTCCGCCGGGGGCCGCGCCGACTACGCGGGGATCAGCTGGGAACGGCTCGACGCGGGCGAGGAGTTGTACTGGCCCTGCCCGGCGGACGACGGCGGCGCCCGGCATCCCGGTACGCCCCGGATGTTCCTGGACCGCTTCGCGCACCCGGACGGTCGGGCCCGGTTCGCCCCGGTGGAGGACCGGGACTCCGCGGAGGTCCCGGACGCCGGGCGGCCGCTCCTCGCGACGACGGGCCGGGTCCTGGCCCACTACCAGTCGGGGGCGCAGACCCGCCGGGTACCCGAACTGATGGCCGTCGCACCGGAGGTGTTCGTCGAGGTCCACCCCGACACGGCCGGGCGCTTCGGACTGACCGACGGCGCACGCGCCCGGGTCGTCTCCGCGCACGGGGCGGTGGTGGCCCGGGTCCGGCTGGTGGAGAGCCTGCGCGCCGACACCGTGTTCGTGCCGTTCCACTTCCCCGGCGCGGGCCGGGCCAACCTGATGACCGGGCCCGCCCTGGACCCGGTCAGCGGCATGCCGGAGTTCAAGTTGGCCGCCGTCCGCGTCGAACCCTGGTCGGAGCCCTCGTGAACCGGATCGTCGTCGTCGGCCACGGCCCGGCCGCCCACCGCCTCCGCGCCTCCCTGTACCGGCTCGGGCACCGGGGTCCGGTGACCGTCCTGGGAGCCGAGCCCCACGCCGCCTACAACCGGGCCCTGTTGCTGTCGGTCCTGGACGGCACCCTGCCCGGCCGCGCCCTGGAGCTGGCCGCGCCGCCGGGGAACGCGCGGGTGCGCCGCGCGGCCGTCGTGACCGGCATCGACCGTGCCCGACGCGAGGTCCGTACCGCCGACGGGACCGGGTACGGGTACGAGGTCCTGGTGCTGGCCACCGGGGCCCGCCCGCGGTCCCCCGGCTTCGACTCCCCCGCCGTGCGCCGACTGGGCACCCTCGCCGACGCCGAACCGCCGCCCGAGGGGCCGGTGGTGATCGCCGGCGGCGGGCTGCGCGGGGCGGCGGCCGCCGCCGCGCTGAACCGCGCCGGGCACGAGGTGACGTTGGTGCACTCCGGGCCTCGGCTCGCCCACCGCGACCTCGACGGGCCGGCCTCCGCGGTACTGGCGCGAACCCTGGAGAAGGCCGGCGTGGCCTTGGAACTCGGCCACCGGGTGGCCGGCGCCGAGCACGGCAAGGCCGTGCTGGACGACGGCCGGCTGCTCGCCGCGACCACCGTGCTGGCGTGCGCGGGCAGCGTCCCGGAGACCGCGCCGGCCCGTGCGGCGGGGCTGGAGGTGCGGCGCGGGATCGTGGTGGACGACCGGCTGCGCACCGGCGATCCGCGGATCCACGCCATCGGGGACTGCGCCGAACACGCGGGCGCCGCCGGGGACTCCCTGACGTCGGCGTGGGAACAGGCGGACGCCCTCGCGGGCATCCTGACCGGCTCGGACAGGCCGTACCGGCCGACGCGGCGCGTGCTGCGCCCCGGGATCCGGGGATTGGACCTGACGGTCGTCGGCCCGGGCGGGGAGCCGGACCCGGACCGGGAAGCGGCCCCCGGTGAGGAGACCGTGTCGCTGTCCGATCCCGGCGGCGGGCGGCACGCCCGACTGCGGCTGCGCGACGGCCGGATCCGGTCCGGGATCGTCGCCGGGTTCCCGCAGGCCGTCGCCGCCGTGGGCCGGCTGTACGCGCGGGACCTCCCGGTGCCGAGCGACCGGCTGGCCCTGTTGATCGGTTCCGCCGGCGGGTACGCGGCCTCGGGCGCGCTGCCGGACACGGCCGTGGTCTGCCAGTGCAACAACGTGACCCGGGGGGCCCTTCGGCGGGCCTGGGACGGCGGTGCCCGCGCCGTGCCCGCGCTCGCCGCCGCGACCCGGGCCACCACGGGCTGCGGGACCTGTGTCGCGACGGTGGGCCGGCTCTGCGCCGAACTCGACCGATCCGCGGAAGGGGGGCACCGCCCGTGAGCGGGACCCTGGTCCTCGCCGGCCACGGCATGGTCGGCCACCGACTCCTCGAACTCCTGCGGGCCGACGAGCGGTTCACGTCGTGGCGGATCGTCGTCGCGGCCGAGGAACCCCGCGCCGCCTACGACCGGGTGGCGCTCTCCTCGTACCTGGACGGCCGGAGCGCGCAGGACCTGACACTGACCGGACCCGAGGTCCTGGAGGACCACCGGGTCGAACTGCGGCTCGGCGTTCCGGTCACCGCGATCGACCGGGCGGCCCGTACGGTGACCTTCGCGGACGGCTCGGAGGTGCGGTACGACGCGCTTGTGCTGGCCACCGGGTCGAAGCCGTTCGTGCCGCCGATCCCCGGTCACACCCTGCCGGGCTGCTTCACGTACCGGACCCTCGCGGACCTCGACGCCCTGCGCGCGGCCGCCGAACCGGGCGCCGCCGGCGTGGTGATCGGCGGTGGGCTGCTGGGCCTGGAGGCGGCGCAGGCCCTGCGTTCGCTGGGGATGCGACCCCATGTGATGGAGGTGGCCCCGCACCTGATGCCCCTCCAACTCGACGCGGGCGGGGGCGCGGTGCTGGCCCGCCTGGTGGGCCGGCTCGGCATGAGCGTGCACTGCGGTCGCGGCGTGGCGTCCGTGGACGCGGGCCCCGACGGGTGGGTCCGCGGGGTGACGCCGGCCGACGGCGACATGCTGCCCGCCCGTTGCGTGGTGTTCTCGGCGGGGGTCCGCCCGCGCGACGAACTGGCCGGGCCGGCCGGGCTGTCGCGCGGCGAGCGGGGCGGTTTCCTGGTGGACGCCCACTGCCGAACCGAGGACCCCCGGATCTGGGCGATCGGCGAGTGCGCGGCCGTCCTGGGCCGCTGCCACGGCCTGGTCGCCCCCGGCTACCTGATGGCCGAGAGCGTGGCCGCACAACTGACCGGCAGGGCGTCCGAGCCCTTCCCGGGCGCCGACACCTCGGCGAAGCTGAAGGTGTTCGGCGTGGACGTGGCCGGATTCGGCGACGTCCACGCCCGGGCCGCGGGCGCGCTGTCGTTCGTACGGGAGGACCACACGGCCGCCACCTACGCCAAGTTGGTCCTCGGCCCGGACGGCCGCACCCTCCTCGGCGGCGTCCTGGCCGGCGACACGCGCGCCTACGGGGAACTCCGCTCGATGCTGGGCCACGAGCTGACCGGGCCCCCGGAGCGGCTGCTCGTCTGAGACGCGGGCCGCGGATCGCGGTGGCCGAGGGGCAGGGTGAGGCAGTGAGGGGCGGGGGGGGGGGGCGGGGCCCCCCCCCCCCCGGGGGGGGCTTCCCGCGGGGGGGGTTCGGGCCCCCCGCCCCCCCCCCCCCCCGTGGGGGCGCCGGGGGCCCCCGCCCGGGCNNNTGTACGTGGGGGGGGGGGGGGGGGGGGGGGGGGGGGGGGGGGGGGGGGGGGGCGGGGGGGGGCGGGGGGGGGGGGGGGCGGGGGGGGGGGGGGGGGTGGGGGGGGGGGGGGGGCCCCCCCGCCCCCCCCCCGCCCCTTCGTGTCGTTCCCGTCGGTGTGGTTCCGGCACACCGGACCGCCCCGCGCCCTTTCGGGACGCGGTCGGCACCGGCGAGGACGGGTGGCGCGAAGGACGGGTGGTGCGAAGGACGGGTGGTGCGCATACCCTCGCCGCGTTCGGTGGCCGCGCACTGTCCGCGGGCGGCGAGGGCGCTGCCCGCCCGGGAGGCGACGTGGCCGTCTCGGGGGTGTCGACGTCCGCGCCGGTATCGGTATCGGTGTCCGTGTCCGTTTCGGGACCAGAGCCCGCACCCAGATGGAGGTCGGTGACGACAGCGCCTCCCCGGAGCGCCGACCGGGGCCTTCGGCACGCCTTCGCCGGTCAGGCCGGGGCGGGGCGGCTCGCAGCGAGCGCGCCGTGCGGCGGTCGGCGGCCGGCAGTCGGCGGAACCGGGTGGTCCTCGTACCCGACGTCCTGCCCGGCGCCCCTGACCTGCGGCCCTCATCGCGCCCGGGCCCCACGGTGTCGAGCGGCCGGGCGCGGCGTCGTCGACCGAGGCGTGGGGGCCGAAGCGTGGGAGCCCGCCCCACCCCCGAACGCGGCCCCGCCAGAAGCGCCCGCGCACGCGAAAGCGCCGGGCGCGGCTCCTCGAGGGAGCCGCGCCCGGCTGTCTGTCCCGCCCGCGGGGGACGGTTGGTCGCGGGGCAGACGATCAGTGGGCGGCCGCGGTGGCCGGGTCGGTCGCCGGTTCGGCGGCCGGGGCGGAGTCGGTCGGGCGGCCGGAGCGGCGGCCGACGACGAGGAGGGTGAGGATCGCGAGGCCCGCCCCGATGTACAGGACGCTGGCGGTGGCGAGGTTGTCCACGGCGATGCCGCCGAAGAGGGCGCCGAGGGCGATCGACAGGTTGAAGGTGGAGACGTACAGCGAGGAGGCGGCCTCGGTCGCGTCGGGGGCGGCGTCGAGGATCCAGGTCTGGAAGGTCACCGGCACGGCGCCGTAGCCCAGGCCCCACAGGACGAGGATGACGGCCGCGGTGACGGTGGTGTTGCCGACGGTGGCGAGCAGCAGCATGGCGACGGCGAGGACGATCGCGATGCCGATGACGACCTGGCGCAGCCGCTTGGCGATCAGGGCGCCGGCGATGAAGTTGCCGGTGATGCCGGCGATGCCGAAGGTCAGCAGCAGGACACCGATCATGCTGTCGCCGACGCCGTCGTCCTGGAGGAGCGGACGGACGAAGGTGTAGGCGAGGAAGTGGCCGGTGATGACGAGGAAGGTCATCGCGATGCCGATGCGGACGCCGGCGTTGGACTTCCACACGCGGGGCAGGTCGCCGAAGACGATGGTGCGCTCGGCGGGGACCTTCGGCATCAGGAAGAGCATGGCGGCGAGGGCCACGAGGCCGAGGATGCCGACCGCGGCGAAGGCGGTGCGCCAGCCGGAGAGGTCGCCGAGGAAGGTGCCGGTGGGCACGCCGAGCACGGAGGCCGTCTCGACGCCGCCGAAGATGACGGCGGTGGCGCGGGCGACGTGTCGTTCGGGCACCAGGCGCAGGGCGATGCCGCCGGCGATGGACCAGAAGCCGCCGACGCTGATGCCGATGAGGAAGCGGGCGACCAGGACCACGGCGAAGCTGGTGGCGAAGGCGGAGGCGAGGTTCGCCAGGCCGACGATGGCGATCAGGATGACCAGGACGAGCCGCCGGTCGAACTTTCCGGTGGCGACCGTCACCAGCGGGGCGGAGATCGCCGCGACCAGGCCGGGGATGGTGACCATGAGGGCCGCCGTGCCCTCGGAGACCTTCAGGGCGTCCCCGACGGGGGTGAGCAGGCCGACGGGCAGCAGCTCCGAGGTCATGAGGGAGAAGATGCCGAGGGTGACGGCCAGGACGGCCAGCCAGCCCTTGACCGCGGAGGGTTCCTTGCCCGCGGTGCGCGGTGCGGATGAATCGAGGGTGGTCACGATGTCAGTCCTTCGTCAGCGGTCCCCCTCTGGTGCCGGGAGACGGGGTGGGGGCATGGGTGGGGGCATGCGTGGGGCGGTGGCCTGGCCTGTCCGGCGGTGGCCACCGCCCTGGTGCGTCGTTATGGGGTCTGAGGGGGTCGTGGAGCGGGCCGGACTACTCGGTTCCGGGGGTCTTGCGGGTGGCGACGTTCATCCGGTTCCACACGTTGGCGGTGAAGATGAGCGCGATCAGGTGCGCGAGCTCCTCCTCGCCGAAGTGGCGGGCGGCCTCGTCGTAGACGGCGTCGGTGACGCCGCCGGGGAGGAGGGTGACCTCCTCGGTGAGGGCGAGGGCCGCGCGCTCCTTGACGGTGAAGAGGCTCGACTCCTGCCAGGCGGTGAGCTGGTAGATCCGCTCTTCCGACTCGCCGCCCTTGCGGGCGTCGCTGGTGTGGTAATCGATGCAGTAGGCGCAGCGGTTGATCTGCGAGGTGCGGATCTGGACGAGTTCCAGGAGGATCGGGTCGAGGCCCTGTCGGGCGGCCCCGTCGAGGGCCAGCACGGACTTGAAGATCTTGGGGGCGACGGCCGCGAAGTTCATGCGCTCAGGAACCTGAAAAGTGGTCATGTGAAAACTGTAGGAGCGCAATCGGCCCGCAGTAGGGTGCATTCCCATGCAGAGATCATGGGTCAATTCCGAGGGTGCGTCCGATCCCGAGCCGGCCGGTACCGGGAGCGATCTGCACCTTGAGCTGAGCGGCGAGGGCAGCCTGCGCAACCGGCTGATGCAGGCGTTACGCACGGCCATCGACTCCGGCCGGCTCGCCCCCGGCACCCGGTTGCCGCCCTACCGGGTCCTCGCCGTGGACCTGGGGATCGCCCGCAACACCGTCGCCGACGCGTACGCCGAGCTGGTGGAGGAGGGCTGGTTGTCGGCGCGCCAGGGCTCCGGCACCCGGGTGGCCCGACGGGCGGCCCCGCTCCAGCCCGACCGGCCGCGCGGACCCGCCCGGCCGACGCACCGCCGGACCGTGCACGACCTGCTGCCGAGCTCCCCCGACGCCTCCGCCTTCCCCCGTACCGCCTGGATCGGCGCCGCCCGGCGGGCGCTGGCCGCCGCTCCGCACGACGCCTTCGGGGTCGGTGACCCCCGGGGCCGGATCGAGCTGCGCCGGACCCTGACCGAGTACCTCGCGCGGGTGCGCGGCGTACGGACCGCCCCGGACCGGATCATCGTCTGCTCCGGCTTCGCCCACGGGCTGGAGCTGCTCGGCAAGGTGCTCTCCGGCCCGGTCGCGGTGGAGTCGTACGGGCTGTCCTTCCACCGGGACATCCTGGTGGCGTCGGGGCTGGCCACGGTGCCGCTGACGGTGGACGGCGGCGGCGCGCGGGTCGAGGAGCTCCCCGGGACGGGCGCCAAGGCGGTGCTGCTCACCCCGGCGCACCAGTTCCCGACGGGCGGGCCCCTGCACCCGGAGCGGCGGGCCGCGGTGGTGGACTGGGCGCGGGCGAGCGGTGGAGTGCTGATCGAGGACGACTACGACGGGGAGTTCCGTTACGACCGCCAGCCGGTCGGCGCCGTCCAGGGCCTGGACCCGGACCGGATCGTCTACATCGGCTCCGCCAGCAAGAGCCTGTCGCCCGCGCTGCGGCTGGGCTGGATGGTGCTGCCCGGCTGGCTGGTGGACGACGTGCTCGCCGTGAAGGGCCCCCGCGAGATGTGGTCGGGGGTCACGGACCAGCTGACCCTGGCCGAGTTCATCGGCTCGGGCGCCTACGACCGTCACCTGCGCCGGATGCGCCTGATCTACCGGCGCCGCCGGGACCAGCTGGCGGCCCGGCTGGCGCAGGAGGCCCCGCACATCAAGGTCAGTGGGGTGGCGGCCGGGCTGCACGCGGTGCTGGAGCTGCCGAGGGACACCGAGGAGGCGGCGTTGCGGGCTGCCCGGCGGCAAGGACTGGCGCTGGACGGGTTGCGGCCCTACCTGCACCCCGAAAGCTCCATGACCCCGCGGGACGGGCTGGTGCTCGGCTACGGCACCCCGCCCGACCACGCCTTCGCGGCGGCCCTGGACGCCCTGTGTCTGGCGCTGCCCGATCCGCCGCAGGAGGAGGATCGGGTGGGTGCCGGCGGGGAGGACCCGCCGCGCCGCCGGAGCGGGTCCGAAGCCCCGTAGGCCCCTGACCTGCCGGAACGCGCGCGAGCGCCGCCGGTCCGGCCTGAGCCGGGCGGCGGCGCTCGCGGGGGTGCTCGGTGGTGCGGGGTGCGGCGCTCGGTGAGGTGTCGGGATCGGTGGTCGGGCGTCGGGGTCAGCGGTCGGGTGTAGGGATCAGTGGTCGGGCGTCGGGGTCAGTGGTCGGGTGTACGGGTCAGTGGTCGGGCCTCGGGATCAGTGGTCGGGC
Source organism: Streptomyces sp. NPDC002602 (assembly GCF_042889445.1). Lineage (NCBI taxonomy): Bacteria > Bacillati > Actinomycetota > Actinomycetes > Kitasatosporales > Streptomycetaceae > Streptomyces > Streptomyces sp. NPDC002602. The sequence goes on from NZ_JBIAQX010000004.1 coordinate 459,109, forward strand.
GTCGGGGTCAGGGCGTGGCGGAGTTCGGCCGCCAGCCGGTGCAGGTCGTCGGTGTGCCCGTGGGCCGCCACGTGCCCGTCGGGCCGGATCAGGTAGTACCCGGGGCGGGCGCACAGCCCGCCCCGGCCGGGCAGGTCGGGTGTGGCCCGCAGGACGCGGAGCCCCGGCCAGGGGCCGACGGTGTGCTCGACCCGGGCGGTCCAGGCGGTGTCCCGGGCGGGCGGGCGCAGCAGCAGCGTCCACCCCGCCGGAGCCCGCCCCGGTCCGGCCAGGCCCAGCGCGACGGCGGCGGCCCGGGGGAAGACCGAGCCGGCCCGGATGCCGCCGAGCAGCCGGTCGCGTACCCGACAGGCACCGGTCGACGGCTGCCGGGTGTCCCGGTCCGGGGTGTAGGCGAGCCGGCGGCCCGCCATCACGGGGGCGTAGAGCCGGGCGCCGGCGCCGGTGCGGTCCAGCAGCCGGAACGCGGTGTCGCGGGCGGCGACCCGGCGCCGGGTGCGGGCGGTCAGGGCCCGGGTGTGCAGGTCGGTGTCGCGGACGATGCGGCCGGTCGCCTCGACGCGTTCCCTGCCGTAGCTCTCCAGGAGCGTGGCGGGGGCCTCGCCGGCGAGGACGGCGGCGAGTTTCCAGGCGAGGTTGTGGGCGTCCTGGAGGCCGTTGTTCATGCCCTGGCCGCCGGCGGGGCTGTGCACGTGCGCCGAGTCCCCGGCCAGGAAGACCCGGCCGCGCTGGAAGTCGGTGGCCCGCCGGGCGTGGACCCGGAAGACGGTCTCCCAGACCGGTTCGGTGATCCGTACGCCGTGGGGGCCCCGGGTGTCGATGAGGCGCTGCATGTCGTCGCGGGTCAGGGTGGTGCCCTCGGGCATCACCGACAGGAAGCGGAAGACCCCGTCGGGCTGCGGGACGACGCACAGGGTGCCCGAGGTGCTCTGGTAGTACGCGATCTCGTCGGGCGGCAGGTTCCCCTCGATGCGGGTGTCGAGGAGGGCGAAGGCCATCTCGTAGGTGGATCCCTCGAAGCCGATGCCGAGTTGCCGGCGGACGTCGCTGCCCGCCCCGTCGGCGCCGATGACGAAGGGCGCGGTGAACCGCTCGACGAGGCCGTCGCCGTGTTCCAGCACGGCGGTGACCGTGCCGCCCGGCTCGATCCGGCCGGAGTAGTCGACGTCGTCGAGGCACAGGAGCCGGACGCCGCGCTCGATCTTCCCGCCGAGGGAGTGCAGCCGTTCGGTGAGGATGCGTTCCGTCTCGGGTTGGGGGAGCTGGCGGGCGGCCAACTCCTCGGTGAAGGTGAGCGAGGCGACCGGCTTGCGGTCGGAGAAGTAGCGGAAGGCGCGTACGGGTACGGAGGCCTCCTGTACGGCCTCGCCGACGCCGAGGTCGGTGAGGATGTCGCGGACCCGGGGCCACAGCGACAGCGCCTTGGGCACCCGGGCGGCCTCGTGGGCCCGGTCGACGATCCGTACGCCCACGCCGCGCCGCAGCAGTTCGCAGGCGGCGAGCAGGCCGGTGGGACCGGCTCCGACGATCAGCACGTCGGCATCGCTGGTGGCGTTCACGGGTGTTCTCCTGCCTGTCGCCGGGCGGTGGTCAGGACGACCGCGAGGCGGACAACCGCCGCAGTCGTGCGGTGAGTTCGAGGCGCTGGACCTTCATCGTGGCCGTGCGCGGCAGTTCGGAGAGCTTCATCTGCACCGGCTCCGCGAGCTGCGGCCACGCGGCGGCGGCGGAGCGCCAGCGGGCCGGGTCCAACGGCAGGTCGTCGCGGGTGCAGAGCACGGGGACGCCCGCGCCGTCGGGTCCGGGGACGACGACGAGTTCGGTCAGTTCGTCGAGCCGGCCGAGGACGGTGTCCTCGATCTCCAGGGTGGAGTGGATGCCGGGGATGGCGTCGACCTCGCGGTCCAGGAGGTGGAGGCAGCCCTCGTCGGTGCGGTACCCGAGGTCCATGCCGCGCCACCAGCCGCCGTGTACCTGGGTGTCGTAGCGCTCGCGCTCGCCGAAGTAGCCCAGCGCCCGGCCGGCGGCCTGTACATCGATGTAGCCGGGGTTGTCGCGGGTGACCTCCTTGCCGTTGCGGCTGACGAGCCGGAACTTGGTGTCGGAGGGGAAGGCGTGGCCCTGGCAGCGGCCGTCAGCGCCGAGGGCGGTGGCGCGGGTGAAGCCGCGGCCGACGAGCGGGCCCGTCTCGCTCTGACCGTAGATCTGGTAGAAGAGCGGCGAGCTGCGGTCGGTGGCGTGCAGCAGCTTGTGCATGGTGCTGGGGTGGATGGCGTCGAAGGTGGTGCTGAAGTACTTCACGTTCGACAGCGGGCGCAGCGGGTGGTCGGCCAACACCTCCCATTCCATGAAGGAGTTGGGGTGCGATTCGATGAAGCCGGGGCGGGTCTCGGCCCACAGTCGCGCCGCGTGCTCGGGCTCGGCGTCGTTCATGATGACCATCGGGTTGCCGCGGGGCAGCAGGACGGCCAGGGCCAGGGGCATCCGCGAGTGGACGTAGCTGACGTGCAGGGCGACCGTCTCGTGCTCGCGGATCATGTCGAAGAGCTTGGCCTGCGGGCGGTAGCGGCCGTGCAGGGTGCGGGCCGAGTGCACGACCAGCTTGGGCAGGCCGGTGGTGCCGGAGGTGTGCGTCATCAGCGCGGGCAGGTCGAGGTGGGGGACGACAGGGGCCTGCCGCGGGGAGCCGGCCAGGTCCGCGAGGGAGACCGTGCCGGGGCGTGACCCGGCCACGATGATCACCTGGCCGGCGATCTCCGCGAGGGAGGTGCCGGCGAACGGTCCGTCGAGCTTGTCGGTGTCGGTGACCAGGTGGGGGGAGCCGAGCCGGCGCAGCAGCGCGAGGACGCTGTCGGCGTCGAGGTACGGGGAGAGCTGGACGGGGACGGCTCCGAGGCGGGCGACGGCGGAGGAAAGGATGTTGATGTCGAAGCCGTTGGACTTGTGGAGGGCGACATGGTCGCTGCGGCGCACTCCGGCGGCGTACAGACGGGCCGCGGTGTCGTCGATGTACTCGGCCAGTTCGGCGAACGTCAGACGTCGCCCGGCCTCGGGAAAGAGGTCCAGGTCGTGGTCGAGGATGATCAGCTGGTCGCCGTGGGCCTGGGCGGCCCGCTCGGCCACCAGACCCATGTACAGGCCCTTGTCACTGCCGTTGACGGGAAGCATCGCGGAACTCCTTCGCGGGAGGGGTGTGGGTTGGGTGGTGGGCCGGTCAGATCAGGCCGCTGAGCAGGGACTCGACGATGCGGACGCCGTCCCGGGTGAGCACGGATTCGGGGTGGAACTGCATGGAGGCGAAGTGCGGGCCGCGCAGGGCGTGCACCTCGTCGGTCTCCGGGTCGCGGCTGATCTCGAACACGCCGACGCCCTCGGCCTCGGCCTTGTCCTCGGCGCCGCGGGCGGCGAACGTGTTGTAGAAGCCGACCCGTTCGGTCGCGCCGAACAGTTGGATCTGTCGCTGTACGCCCTGGTTGGGGTGGTCGCGGCGGACCAGGTCGAGGCCCAGTTCCCGGGAGAGGACCTGGTGGCTGAGGCACACGGCGAGGAAGGGTCTGCGCTTGGCGAGCAGCGCGCGGACGTCGGCCGACAGCCGGGCGATCTTCGGGTGGCCCGCGTCGCGCGGGTCGCCGGGTCCGGGTCCCATGACGACCAGGTCGTGGGCGTGCAGGGAGTAGGGCTCGTCGAAGCGGCTCACGGTGACCCGCAGGCCCATCGAGCGGAGCTGGTGGGCGATCATCGAGGTGAAGGTGTCCTCGGCGTCCACGACGAGGACCGAGCGTCCGACCAACGAGGCCTGCGGCAGGGCGCGTTCGCCTTCCTCGGCCAGCCAGTAGCCGGCGATGGAGTCGTTGCGACGGGCCAGGGCGGCCCGGACGTCGGGGTGGGCGGAGAACCGGGTGGCGCCGTCCGATTGCAGTGCGGCGAGCAGGCCGGCGGCCTTCGCCTTGGTCTCCGCGACCTCGGACTCGGGGTCGGAGTGGCGTACCAGGGTGGCTCCCACGCCGATGGAGACCCGGCCGGCGGCGTCGATGTCGGCGGTGCGGATGAGGATCGACGAGTCGAGTTCCCGTTCGCCCGTCTCGTCCGTGCCGATGAGGGCGACGATCCCGCTGTAGTAGCCGCGGCCGCGCGGTTCGTACCTGCCGATGACGCGGCAGGCGCTCTCCAGCGGGCTGCCGGTGACGGTGGGGGCGAACATCGTCTCGCGCAGGATCTCGCGCGGGTCGCGGGTGGTGCGCCCCTCGATGAGGTATTCGGTGTGCGCGAGGCGTGCCATCTCCTTGAGGTAGGGGCCGACGACCCGGCCGCCTCCCTCGCAGACCCGTGCCATCATCTTGAGTTCCTCGTCGACGACCATGTACAGCTCGTCGGTCTCCTTGCGGTCCGCGAGGAAGTCCATGACCTGGGGCAGGGTGGGTCCGCCGGCGGGGTAGCGGTAGGTGCCGCTGATGGGGTTCATCACGGCGGTGCCGCGGTGCACGCTGATGTGGCGTTCGGGGGTGGCGCCGACGAAGGTGCGCTCGCCGGTGTGGACGACGAAGGTCCAGTAGCCGCCCGATTCCTGCTCCAGGAGCCGGCGGAAGAGGGTCAGGGCGCTGTGCGGGGTGTAGTCGGTGATCTCCGCGGTGAAGGAGCGTTTGATGACGAAGTTCGCTCCCTCGCCGGTGCCGATCTCGTCGGCGATGACGCGACGGACGATGTCCGCGTAGCCGGCGTCGTCGATGTCGAAGTCGCCGCCGGTGAGCCGGATGGGCCGGTCGCCGATGCGTGCGACGGCCTCCGCGAGGGGGACCTTCTCCTGACCGGTGACGGTGAGGGTGATGAGCGGGGAGCCGTCGTCGGCGGCCTCGAAGCCGCGTTCGCGGATCTGCCGGAAGGGTACGAGGACCAGCGCCTCGTGCCGGCCGGGCTCGGCGGCGCCCCGCTCGGGCAGGGGTACGGACGCCAGGGTCTCGGGGTGGGACACGTCGCCGACGAGGACCTCCACCAGGCCGGGCCCGGTGGCTCCGGGCCGGTGCAGCAGGGCGAAGGGTGGCGGCGAGGGGGCGAGGATCCGGGCGAGCAGGTCGCGCTCCGCCGGTTCCCGGGCGGCGGTCATGCCAGGGTCTCCTTCACGGTGGTGACCACGGCGCAGCGCCGGGCGGCGTAGTCGAGGGTCCGGTGGTGGTCCTCCTCGGTGAAGTCGGCCAGGGCGTCCGCGACCAGGAAGGTCTCCATGTCGTGGCTGAACGAGTCGACCGCCGTGGCCAGTACGCCGACGTGGGCGTACACCCCGCAGACGACCAGTTGGTCGCGTCCGGCCTCCCGCATCCGGGCCAGCAGGTCGGTGTGGTGGAAGGCGCTGTAGCGCCACTTGGTGAACACCCAGTCCTCGGGGCGGGGCCCCAGCTCGTCGGGGATCTCCCGGTCGGCGCGCGAGGGCCTCATCCCGGGCCCCCAGAAGTCCCGCAGCAGTCCGCGCTGGCGCTCCGTCATGCCGCCCGGCTGGGCCGTGTAGGCGACGGGAACGCCGAGTTCGATGCACCGGTCGCGCAACTGGGCGCAGTTGCCCACGAGTTCGCTGCGCAGGGTGTTCGGCAGGGGCTTCAGGAAGTAGTGCTGCATGTCGTGCAACAACAGGACGGCGCGGGCCGGGTCGACGGACCAGGCGGCGGTGTTGAGGGGCAGGTCCCCCGATGTCGGCATCGGGTAGGCCTCGATGGTCGGGATGCCGGCCATGGCTTCCTCTCGTGGCTCTGACGTGGTGGAGGGGTGCGGGTGAGGGGTGGTGCGGGAGCGGCGACGGGGGTGTGGCTGTCAGACGCCGAGGGTGGCGCCGCCGTCGACCGTGAGCGTGTGCAGGGTGATGTGCGCGGCCTCGTCGGAGAGCAGGAACGCCACGGCGTCGGCGATGTGTCGGGGCTGTGCGAGTCGGCCGAGCGGGATGCCGACGCGGTACGAGTCCCCGTGGCCCTCGATGGAGCCGCGCGGGCCCGACTCGTCGTGCCACATGGACCGCAGCATCGGTGTGTCGGTGGAGCCGGGGGCGACGATGTTGCAGCGGATGCCGTGGCGGGCGACTTCCAGGCCGAGGGACTTGGTGAACATGGTGGCCGCGGCCTTGGAGGCGGCGTAGGCGGCCATGTCCGTACGGGGGGTGCCGGCGGCGTTGGAGGCGACGGTGACGAGGGAGCCCCTGGCGCGCTCCGCCATCCGGTTGACCACGGCCCGGGAGACGTGGAAGACGCCGGTGGTGTTGACGGCGAAGGTGGCGTTCCAGTCCTCGTCGGTGAACGCGCGGGCCTGGCCCAGGCGCAGGATGCCGGCGGCGTTGACGAGGTGCTCGATCGGACCGAGTTCGCTCTCCGCGGCCGCGACGGTCCGCTCGACGTCGGCGCTGCTGGTGACGTCGGTGGGGAAGGCGACGGCCTTGACGCCCTGGTCGGCCCACTCCTCGACCGCCCGCCGCAAGGCCACCGGATCGCGGTCGACGGCGGCGATGCGGACGCCGCGCGCCCCGAGGGTGAGGGCGACCGCGCGGCCTATCCCGCCGGCGGCTCCCGTGACGAGTGCTGTGCTGCCGTCCATCAGAAACTCCAGCTGGATACGACGGATATGGCCTGTCCGGGGTTGAGCCGCGGGTCGCAGTGACTGGTGTAGAACTCGCCGACCCGATCGATCGCGGACGGGTCGGAGACGCATTCGGTGACGGCGTCCGGGGTGGTCTCCAGGTGGAAGCCGCCCGCGACGCCCCCGGCTTCGGTGACGGCGAAGTGGAAGGCCACGGCCTCGCGTTCGACGGTCTCGACGTAGCGGGTCTTGTATCCGTCGGGGGTGCTGACGGTGTTGCCGTGCATGGGGTCGGTCAGCCAGATCACCGGATGTCCGGCCTCCCGGACGGCGGTGACGAGCGGGGGCAGGGCGTCGGGGACGGCGTCGGCGCCCATCCGGGCGATCAGGGTGAGGCGGCCGGGCTCGCGGTCCGGGTCGAGCCGTTCGCACAGGGCGAGCAGCTCCGCCGGGCTCATGTTCGGGCCTACCTTGCAGGCGACCGGGTTGCTCACCCGGGACAGCAGCTCGACGTGGGCGCCGTCGACCTGCCGGGTGCGCTCGCCGATCCAGGGCCAGTGGGTGGAGGCCAGCATCAGCCCGCCCGCCTCGTCACCGCGGAGCATCGACACCTCGTAGTCGAGGAGCAGGGCCTCGTGGCTGGTCCACACCATGGGGTCGATGCCGGCGCCGGAGCTGCCGGGGCGCCAGCCGAGGCCCCGCATCACGTCGTCGGCGGCCATGTAGCCGGTGAGCAGCCGCAGCGGGTCGGGCCGTCGGGCGTCGACATCGGGTTCGGGTCCGTTGACCATGTGGCCCCGGAAGGCGTGCATGTCGACTCCGTCGACGACCTCGGTGGGGCGCGAGCGGGGCTTGGCGTACTGGCCGGCGATCCGGCCGACGCGCAGTACGGGTTTGCCGGTGATCAGCCGTAGCGAACCGGCGAGCAGGTCCAGGACGGCGGCCTTGCGGGCGACGTGGTCGGGCGTGCATTCGGCCGGGTCCTCGGCGCAGTCGCCGACCTGGACCACATGGGCCTGGCCGGCCGCCACCCGGGCCAACAGCCCGCGCAGGGTCCGTACGTCGTCCGCGGCCACCAGCGAGGGGCGGGCCAGGAGTTCCTCCCTGACCCGACGCAACTGCGCGGGGTCGTCCCAGTCCGGCTGTTGGAGCGCGGGTTTCAGCCGGATGCCGATGTCGGCGTTTTCCACGAGGTGCCTCCGAGTAGACGAGCGAGGGCGCGGTACCCGCTCCGCCGCGCGGTGTGGGGTCGCGGGAGCGGGGCGCGCGGGCGAAATGCGGGGGTGGGTGGTGCGGGGGTACGGGGGTGCCCGAAGGGGCGGGCGGGACGCACGGGACCGCGCCGGAGGCGGGGGCCGCGGGTGTGGGGGATGTACGGGCCGCGCGGCGATCTCGGGGCCGATCGCCCCCGAGATCGCCGCGCGGCCGGGGCGGGTCGGTCGGGGCCGGGCGTACGGGCCCGACCCCGACCGCGCCCGACGGGACACGGCGCGGCGCGGGGCGACACGGGGCGGCACGGGGCGCCGACCCTGCGGGGGCGGGCACGCGGCGGCGGGGCGCCCGTGTACGGGACGTACTCGGGTGCCCCGACTGCGCGGCGAGGCGCGCGACCGGGCGGAACCCCGACGGCGGAGACCTAGGCGAGGCCCTTGCGGAGCGCGGCGGTGATCTCGACGGTGCGGCGGGCCTGGTACTCGATGGCGGCGAGGTTGTCCTCGGTGACGTTGCCCGCCTCGTTGCGCGAGACGCTGCTCACGCCGTACGGGTTGCCGTTGGTCGGGGCCAGCTGGATCGGGTCGGCCACACCGGGCGGCACGATGATCGCGCCCCAGTGGTAGAAGGCGTTGTTGAGGGCCAGGAGGGTGCTCTCCTGACCGCCGTGCAGGGTCGCGGTGGAGGTGAACGAGGACATCACCTTGTTCAGCAGTCCTCGCTTGGAGTGCAGGGGAAGGGTCTGGTCGATGAACTGCTTGAGCGAGGCGGCGGGCAGGCCGTAGCGGCCCGGGGTCCCCCACAGCACCGCGTCGGCCCATTCGAGGTCGTCGAGCGTGGCCGTGGGGATGTCCGCCACGGCGGCGAGGTGCTCCTCCCATGCCGCGTTCCAGGTGTCGTTGCCGGGCACGACCGTCTCGGTGGTGAGTTCGGCGGTCCTGCGCAACCGCACCTCCGCGCCCGCCTTCTCGGCGGCGGCCGCGGCGGCCACGGCGAGCTGGTGGACGTTTCCCTGGGAGGAGTAGTAGATGACGGCGACCTTGGTCATGTCCGGGGTCCCTCGGTTCGATCGGTTGGAATGTCCCGATCCTGTGGGACCCGGCGGCCACGGCCAATGGCCCTCCGGGCTATCCGTCAACTGCTCAGCTCGCTAGGTCAGGTCGCCCTCCCAGGTCCGTCAGGTAGCCCCGACCGTGCCGTTCGCGGCGCGCCGGATCGGTCAGGTCCGTCACCTCCGCCGTGGCCCGCCGGGTGTTCGGCCGGCCGCTGAGCAGGGCGATGGCGTGCGCGGCCGAGGCGAGCGTGGCGTGCCGGTGCCAGCCGTTGAAGGAACGGCCGGAGAAGTCCCGGATGCCGACCTGGTCGGCCACCTCGGCGAGGTCCCGATCGACCCGGTGGGTGAGCCGGATCAACTGGGTCAGCTCCACCGGTCGCACCCCCGTCAGGTCGGTGAGCCACAGTTCGGCCGGGAGTTGCCCGCCGTCCGAGATCCCGAGGAGCAGCAGTTCCTCGGCCACGCCGGGTCGGCCGCCGGGGCGCCGGGTGTCGGCGGTCAGGGTGGCGCTGACGGCCACGAGCGAACCCGGTCGCCTGACACCGCGCAGCTGCGCCTCCGGGCCGGGTGCCCGGCGGGGTTCCAACTGACGCATGTGCCACGCGGTGGACATGATCTGTTGGGCCGTCATGCTGGCGCCGCGACGGGGGAAGGTCGGTTCCAGCACGGTGAGGCGTACGGAGGGGTCCACCCGCAGCAGCCAGGGCGTGCCGGCGGCCCGCAGCCGGTGGACGGTGCTCAGGACGTCGGCGTTGCGCGCGTCCATCACCAGAGGGCGGACCGGGAGCCCGGAGTCCCTGATCATCGCCAAGTAGGCCTCGACCGAGCACTGGGCGAGGCTTTCCTGCACGGTGGTCTCGGGGATGGCGGCCTGGCTGCGCCGGTTCTCGTCCTCCAGCCAGCGGTGGGTGAGGTGGAGCCTCCAGTGCAGGGGGGAGCTCCAGTCGTGGGCGGCGGCCCAGACGCCCACGGCCTGTTGGGCGTTGATGACCTGACCCAGCTCCGGTACGAAGCGCCGCTCGACCCCCACGGAGGTTTCGCCGGCCTTCGGGATGATCATGGGGTGGACCACGTACGCCTGCGGTGGCGAAACCCGTTCGATGTGCTGGGCCAGGGCCCGCCGGACGGGTGTCCAGTCCCAGGTCGAGCTGGAGATGAAGTGGTGGAGGCTCTGCTCGGCGGCGTCCCCTCCGAGCAGCGTCGCGATGTTGCGGATCGACTTGCGGCCCTCGGCGCCCAACAGGCCCCGCACGTAGTGGATGGCCTTCATCCGCTGGTCGCTTCGCGGCATGGACGCGAAGAGTCCCGAGCACAACTCGAAGACCACCGATTCCTCGTCACCGGGGCGTCGCGTTCCTTCGCGCGTGACGCATTCGGCGTGCTGATCGCCCGTCGGCTGCTTCCGGACCGTGCTGCCGCTCCGCAGGATCGTGCTCCTCATGGAAGTCTCCCCTCCGACCGGGGGTCGCCCGGCCAGCTGCCTGCATGTGTCTGCCGAGCGGCGGCTGTGCTGAGCACATGCCGCCACGGAGACGCAGCTTCACGCGGGGCGACCAAGCGGGGGCAAAGGATCGGGAAGCCCCGCTTCCGTGCCCGCGCGGATCGTGGCGTACGCCGCCGGCCGGCCCGGGACGGTCGGGGACCGGGGTTCCGGATCGGCGTCCGGGTCCCCGGCGAGGGCGAGCCGGATCAGTTCCGGTATCCGGAACGACGGCACCGACATCTCCCGGGTTCCCGTGGGGACCCGGCCGGAGAGTTCGACGGCGTGGTGGTCCAGCAGGGTGCCCAGGAGCTGTTCGGCGGTGCTCGTCGCCACCCCGAGGAGTTGTGCGGCGTCCCGGACCACGAAGGCTCCGGGAGCGGAGCGGCTGAGCAGGGTGAGCGCCCGACCCGCCGGGCGGGGCAGCCGCGCACAGGACTGCTCGACCCGGGCCAGCACGTCCCAGGTCCCCGAGCGCAGTTCTACCCGGCGTTGCCCTTCGTTGGCCAGTCGTTCGGCGAAATCGGCCGTGGACCACATCGGACGGGCCGCCAGGGTCTCCCCCATCGCCCTGATCCCCAGGGGGACGTGACCCATCAACCGGACGATCCCCCGGGCCGCCGTGCGGTCGCCCGGGAGCCGGCCCGCGGGGCAGGCGGCCGCGGCGAACAGCGCGGCGCCGTCGTCGGTGCTCATCGGCCCGAGCGTCAGGTGCGCGGCGCCCGGCAGTCCCGGCAGCCGGACCCGGGAGGTGGTGATGACGGTGCTGCGGCTGCCACCGGGCAGCAGCGGCAGGATCTGCCGGGCGGACGCGGCGTCCTCCAGCAGCAGGAGCAGCGCCCGACCCGCGGTGTGGTCGCGGAACCTGCGGGCCAACTCGTCCTCGGCCCATCCGGCGGGGTCCCCGTCCGAGGTGGGCACGGAGTCGAGGTGCAGGTCGCGCAGGAAGGAGCGCAGAATCAGCGTGGGGCTGATCGGTGTCTCCCGGTCGCTGTGCAGCCGGGCGTACAACTGGCCGTCGGGAAAGCGGCCGCTGAGCAGATGGGCGGCCCGGACGGCCAACACGCTCTTGCCGGTGCCGATGCCACCGAGGACGGTGACGATCCGGGGTGCGGCGCGCCGTTCGGGTTCCTCTCCGGGGGCGGCCAGGGCGAGCAGCCGGTCGAGTTCGCGACGGCGGCCGACGAAGTCCGGTGTGTCGGGCGGGAGTTGCGTCAGTCTGGGAAGGGCGGCGGCTTCCGTCGTGGTGAGGTCGCGGTCGGGTCTGCCGGGCGGGAGCAGGTGTGCGGGCGTGGGCGCGCCGAGGCGCGGGTCGGCGCTCAGTACCTCCTGCTGGAGTTTGCGGACCCAGTCGGAGGGTTCGATGCCCAGCTCCCGGACGAGGTTGCGGCGCAGTCGGGTGAACGCGTCCAGGGCGGTGGCGCGTTGGCCGGAGCGGTGTGCGGCGAGGACCAGGTCGGCGGCGAACCTCTCGTTGAGCGGGTGCTCGGCGGTGAGTCGGCGCAGTTCGTCGAGCAGCGCCCCGTGGAGGCCGAGTTGGAGGTCGGCCTGGACCCGCATCTCCAGGGCGCTGATCCGGGTGGCCTCGATCCGGCTGATCCGGGAGGCGAGTTCGGGGCCGGCGGGTACGTCGGCGAAGGCGTCCCCGCGCCACAGGGCGAGGGCCGCCCGCAGCGCCCCGGCGGCCTCGCGGGCGTTGCCGGCGTCCAGGTCCACGCGGGCCAGTCCGATCCGGCGTTCGAAGTCCCACAGGTCCACCTCCTCCGGGCGCAGCCGCAGCAGGTAGCCGTTCGTACGGGTCTCCAGCCGGTCGGAGGAGTGCGGCGCGGACGCGGGGCCGGGCGCGGGGGCCGGCCGCCGGGCCAGGGCGCGGCGCAACTGGTACACGTACGTCTGCACGGTCTTGCGGGCGAGCCGCGGCGGGTCGATCTCCCAGAGTTCCTCGATGAGGGCGGCGAGCGGCACGGGCCGGCCCGCGCGCAGCAGGAGCACGGCCAGGACCCGTCGGACCTGTGGCGCGGTGGGGGTACGGGATTCGCCGTCGAGGCGCACGTCGAGCGGGCCGAGGACCCCGATCCGCAAGACGGGTCCGCCGGCTGCGGCGGGATCCCGCTGGAGCACCGCGGTGGACTCCATGGACGGCTCCTCTCCGGACGGGGTGCCCTGCCGGCCTGCGACTGCGACTGCGAGAACAGTGGCTCACGGCGGTTTATGGCCGGTCACTCGTCGTCCTGCGTGTCCGGGGCGCGGCGGAGGGGAGGTCCGGGAGGTCAGGGCTTGGTGTTCCAGCCCGCGATGACCGGGAGCTCGTGTTCGGTCGACAGGAGGCTGACCGTTCCGGTCCGCAGCAGGAACAGCCGCCCGTCGGCGGGGGGCAGCCCGAGGTAGCGGGCCGTCAGCACCCGCAGGAAGTGGCCGTGGGCGACCACCACCACGTCGCCGCGGTCCTCCCGCAGCACCTCGGCGATCCGGGCCAGTGCGCGGTCCGCGCGGGCGCCGACCTGTTCGGCCTGCTCACCGGGGTGCGCGGCGTCCCCGGGCGGGACCCCGTCGGTCCACAGCGACCAGGTCGGCCGGGTCTTTCGGATCTCGGCGGTGGTCACGCCCTCGTAGCCGCCGTAGTCCCATTCGTGCAGGTCGGGGTCGGTGACGCCGTCATTCAGCCCGGCGAGCTGGGCCGTGGCCACCGCGCGGCGCAGCGGGCTGGTCAGCACCAGGGCGGGCTGTCGGTCCAGGAAGAACGGGGCCAGGGAGATCGCCTCCTCGACCCCGCGCGCGGTCAGCGGGATGTCCGTCAGCCCGGTGTGCTTCCCGTTGGCGCTCCACGCCGTCTCACCATGCCTCACCAGCATCAGGTCACTCATTCCCCGGACGATAGTCGCTCCGGCATGTCGTCGCCGAAGTCGCCGGGCAGGCGTGTCACTGTCGGGCGTCATGGATGTGAGCACGTTCTACGCCTTGTTCTCCGCCACCTGTTTCACCCTGGTCGGCCTGTGGTGGAACGTCGTGCAGAGCCATTCCGAGTGGATGCGCGCTCCCGCCCTGCGGCGGGTGGTCGGCGGCATCTACCTGTCCTTCCTGCTTCCGGCGCTCATGGGCTTGTTCGCCCAGGTGGGGGGCACCGAGCAGCCGTGGATCTGGCGGGCCTCCTTCGTCGTGATCGCGGTCGTCGGATGCGCCTCCACGCTGCGGTTGCTGGCCCGCGACCGGGCCGAGGGCGTCGGGGCGGGGCTGGTGTGGCACCGGGTGGGCGTGACCATGCTCTACGTGCTGATCGCCGTGGTGGGTTCCGCCCCCGAGTTGGCGGGCGTGGTCAACCTCAAGGGGATCCAGGCGGAGGCGCTGCTGCTGATCCTCCTGGTGGTGCTGGGGCACGCGCTGGTGTGGCGGTTCATGGCCGGCGAGGGCCGGGCCGCGGAGGCGACCTGACGCCTGCCGGTCCGCCGCGGCGGCGTCCGATCGGGGGCCCGATCGGGCGTCGATCGGCGCTGCGATCGGGGCTGCGATCGGGGCGTCGATCGGCGGCGCGGAAATCGATGCGGAAACGGTGCGAGTTGGTCGCGGACTGCTCCGCTCGCGAGGCTCGGGACATGGACGACCGGATCGACGACCAGACGCGCCGGCGCGAACGGCGGACACACCCGCGGGGACACTCCCCGTCGGGCGCGCCCGGCACCCTGGCGTACGAGGACGAGGCGCCGGACGAGGCACGCATCGCGGCCGGTTTCGCGGCGGGTGACGAGCGCTCCATGGAGGCCGCGTACCGCCGGTGGCGACCGCTGGTGCACTCCCTGGCGCGCCGCTCGCTCGGCGACGACCGCGAGGCCGAGGACGTGACCCAGCAGGTCTTCCTGGCCGCCTGGCGCGGCCGTGGTGGCTACCGACCGGGCCCCGGCGGGCTCGGGGCCTGGCTGACCGGGATCACCCGCCACAAGGTGGCCGACGCCCTGGAGGCCCGGACCCGGCGGGCCCGGGCGGTCGCGGCGGCCACCCGCGCCTTCCACGAGTTCGCCCGCTGGCCCGCGGCCTGTGACCGGCCGGAGCCGGAGCAGGTCGTGGACCGGGTGTTGATCCTCGGGGAACTGGCCAGACTGCCGGCGGCGCAGCAGCGCGTGATGCGGCTCGCCTTCTACGCGGACCTGACCCAGAGCCAGATCGCGGATCGCACGGGGCTGCCGCTGGGCACGGTCAAGAGCCACATGAGGCGGGCCCTGGGCGTCCTGCGCGCGTCGGTGGCGCCGGCCTTGTCGCCCCGCACACCGGAGAACGCGGCCAGGTGACGGGCCGCGGCGCCGCGGCGGGCCCACGACCGGCGGGCGCCGGAGCGGGGCTGCGATCAGCGCCGGGGCCGGGCCTCGATCGGCCCCGGTGGCGCGGCGGGGCCGGCAGGAACGGCAGGACCTACGCCCGCGTCCCGGTCGCCGGGCCCGCCCTCGTGGCCGGTTCGGCGTGGTCCGCGGAGAGCAGGGCGTTCTCGATGACGGCGAGGCCCGAGCGCAGGCCGAACAGCCGCTCGGTGCGCGGGTCCGGGGATCCCGCGCCCCAGCCGGGTCCGGCGAGCAGCAGCGCCGAGTGTCCGCGTGCGCCGCGCAGCCCCCACTCGATGGCGGTGACCGAACGCACCAGGGCCCGGTCGGCGGTGCTCCGGGACTGGGACCACAGGACGGCCGCGCGCGGTCCCGTGCGCCGGACCGCCTCGTGCAGCGCCTCGGCCGGCAGGGCGGCGCCGAACATGCGCACCGGCAGGCCCCGTTCGCCGAGCACGGCGGCCAGCGCCTCCATGGGCAGGGTGTGCTGCTCTCCCGGCGCGCAGGCCAACAGCACCGGGGAGCAGCCGAGTTGTGCCGCGGCGGGGCGTACCCGGCGCAGCGCGCACGAGACGTGCCAGGAGAGCAGGTGCTCCACCTCCACGTAACGTTCCCCGGCCGAGGCCCACTTGCGGCCCACCGCGTGCAGGGTCGGCGCGATGATCTCCTCCCAGGCGGTGACCAGGCCGTGTTCGACGACGGCGGACTCCAGCAGTTGTTCCACCGCCGGGGCGTCGAGTCGTACGGCCGCCCGCGCGAGCCCCCTGCACTCGGGGCGGACCTCCCCGAGCGGGAGCGCGTTGGGGCCGCCCGGCGCCGAGGTGGTTTCCGGGACCGCGGCCGATTCGGGGACGGCGTCGCCGCCGGGGGCCGCGCCGACGGCGGCCCGGGCGGCTTCGGAGGGCGGTACCCCCTGGGCGGTCAGCCGGCACATCAGCTCCAGCCGGGCGATGTCCTGCGCGGTCCAGCGGCGGTGCCGGCCGTCCTCGCGGGTCGCGGGGCCGATGGCGTACCGGCGCTCCCAGGACCGCAGGGTGGTGGGCGACACCCCGAGGCGCCGGGCGACGGCGCCGGTGCTCAGCGCCGCCGCGGGCAGTTCCGGGGCGTGGTCCTGGGGCGGGTGGGGCGGCACGGGGTCCACCCGCTCACGATACGACGAGGTCATGGGGGTCGGCCGTCATTCGATTCCGCGCCCCTTCCGGAAGCGGCCGAGCGCGTCCGCGAGCTCCACGAGCGGGTCCGGGTAGTCGAAGCGCGCCCGTTCCGGGGCGGGCAGCCGCCAAGGCTCGTGCACCCGGGGTGCGGGCAGGTCGGCGAGCTCGGGGACCCAGCGGTGCACGTAGGCGCCGTCGGGGTCGTAGCGCAGGCCTTGACGGACCGGGTTGAGGACCCGGTTGGGTCGGGTGTCGGTGCCCGTGCCGGCCACCCACTGCCAGTTGAGCTGGTTGTTGGCGAGGTCCCCGTCCACGAGGAGGTCGAGGAAGTGTCGGGCGCCGACCCGCCAGTCCACGTACAGGGTCTTGGCGAGGAAGCTCGCGGCCAACAGTCGGCCCCGGTTGTGCATCCAGCCCTCGTGGACGAGCTGGCGCATGGCCGCGTCGACCACCGGATAGCCGGTGCGGCCCTCCCTCCAGGCCTGGATCTCCTCCTCGGCGGCGGCGCCGGTGCGCCAGTGGTCCCGGCGGGCGCGGTAGTCCTCGGCCGCCGCGGCGGGGCGGGCGGCGAGCACCTGGTGGTGGAAGTCGCGCCAGCACAGTTGCCGGACGAAGGCCTCGGCGCCCGGCCCGCCGACCGCGCGGGAGCGTTGGACGGCCTCGACGGGCGAGATCGTGCCGAAGTGCAGGTGGGGGGAGAGTCGGGAGGTGGCGTCGCCCGCGAGGTCGTCGTGGGTCTCCTCGTAGCGGGCGATGCCGTCGTTCAGCCAGCCGGAGAGCAGTCTCCGGGCCTCGCGCTCGCCTCCGCGCGCGAGGCCCGGGGAGGTCCCGGTGACGGCGGTGCGCTCGGGCAGTGCCTCGGAGTCGATGTCGTCGGGGACCCGGACCGTGCGGGGGGCCGGGGCCGGCGGGCGCGGGGGCAGTTCGTTCCAGCGGCGCAGGTACGGGGTGAAGACGGCGAAGTGGTCGCCGCCGGCGGGCCGCACTGCCCCCGGGGCGACCGCCGTGATCACCGCGTCGTGGACGTACAGTCGCCGCCCTTCGGCCTCCAGGGCGGCGCGCAGCCGTTCCTCGCGGGCGTGGGCGTACGCGCTGACCCCGGCCGCCATGTGCACCTCGTCGGCGTCCGCCTCGCGTACGACGGCGCACACCCGGTCGACGACCTCGCCGGAGCGCACCACCAGACGTCCGCCGCGTTCGCGCAGCCCGGCATCCAGCGCGGCGAGGGAGTCGGCGAGGAACGCCGACCGGTTGGGCGCGGTGAAACCGGCCGCCTCGATGCCCCGGTCGCGGACGAAGAGCGGTACGACGCGGTCGCAGGAGGACATGGCCGCGCGCAGCGGTGGGTGGTCGTGCAGGCGCAGGTCCGAGGTGTACAGGACCACCGCGACGTTCATGGTTTCTCGTCTCCGCGTCAGGGTCGTGGGGGACGGTTGTCGTGGGGTGCTTCGGCGTGTCGGCCCGGATCGGATGCGCTCCCTCCCCCGGGTCGTCCGGCCGGGGTGGAGGGCTGCCGCTCGGCGGCTCGGGCGATGTTGCGCGCCATGCCGCCGAAGACCACGGCGTGGAAGGGGGAGACGCTCCACCAGTACATGTGCCCGAGCAGCCCGTGGGGGTGGAACAGGGCGCGCTGACGGTAGCGGGAACGCGCCGCCGTCGCGGTCCCGGTCGTCGCGGTCCCGTTCGTCGCGGCGGCGGTCGCGGTCGCCGTCCGTCCCGGAGCGTGGTCGGTGTCGGTGTCGGTGTCGGCTCCGGCTCCGGCTCCGGCGGCGGGTTCCGGGGCCGTGTCCGGGTCGGGTTCCGCGCGCAGTTCCAGCCAGGCCAGCCCCGGCAGCCGCATCTCGGCGCGCAACCGCAGCAGCCGGCCCGGTTCGATCTCCTCCACCCGCCAGAAGTCGAGCGAGTCCCCCACCCGCAGACGGGACGCGTCGCGCCGGCCGCGCCGGATGCCGACCCCGCCGACGAGCCGGTCGAGCCAGCCGCGTACCGCCCAGGCGAGCGGGAAGGAGTACCAGCCGTTCTCCCCGCCGATGCCCTCCACCACCCGCCACAGCGCGTCCGGCGAGGCGTCCACGTCCAGTCCGCGCTTGTCCTCGTACAGGCTGCCGCCGGCCCAGTCGGGGTCGGTGGGCAGCGGGTCGCTGGGGGCTCCGGGCAGGGAGGCGGAGGACCAGCGGGTGACCACGTTGGCGTCGCGGACCCGCTGGAGGGCGAGGGCGAGGGCCTGGTCGAAGCCGAACGGCGTACCGGGCGGGTCGGGGACGTACTCGGCGATGTCGTGCTCCTCGCACACCACCTCGTGGCGCAGCGATTCGGCGAGCGGTCGGGCGAGGCGCCGCGGCACCGGGGTGACCAGCCCGATCCAGTGGCTGGACAGTCGCGGGGTGAGCATCGGGACGCGCAGGATGAGTCGTTTGGGGAGCTCCGCGACGGAGGCGTAGCGGCGCATCATCTCCTCGTACGTGACCACGTCCGGGCCGCCGATGTCGAAGGTCCGGCTGACCTCGGGCGGCATCGTGGCGCTGCCGACGAGGTAGCGCAGGACGTCGCGGACGGCGATCGGCTGGCAGCGGGTGCCGACCCAACTCGGGGTGACCATGACGGGCAGCCGCTCGGTGAGGTAGCGCAGCATCTCGAAGGAGGCGGAGCCGGATCCGATGATGACGGCGGCGCGCAGGACGGTCGCCGGGACGGCGGAGGCCAGGAAGATCTCCCCGACCTCGGCGCGGGAACGCAGGTGCGTGGAGAGTTCCCGGACCGGGACCCCTGTGGGGGTGAGCCCGCCCAGGTAGACGATCCGCCGGACGCCCGCCGCGTGGGCCTGCTGGGCGAAGATCCGGGCGGCGGCGCGGTCCCGGTCCTCGAAGCCGGAACCGGTGCCGAGGGAGTGGACGAGGTAGTAGGCCACGTCGACGTCGCGCAGGGCCTCCCCCACCGACCGCGGGTCGACGACGTCTCCGCGCACCACCTCGGCCCGGCCGGCCCAGGGGTGGTCGCGCAGTTTCTCCGGGGAGCGGGCGAGGCAGCGGACCTGATGGCCGGCGTCGAGGAGTTCGGGCACCAGCCGGCCGCCGATGTAGCCGGTGGCCCCGGTGACCAGACATCGCAGGCTTGTCATGACGCGTCTCCGCTCCTGGTGGTCCCGGTCGGGGACCTCGTACGGAAGATCTCGTGGGAGGCCGGGAGATCTCGTGGGCGTGACCTCACTGGGGATTCGGCCGGGTCGCCGCGATCGGATGCGTCGCTCGCCCGAGCGGCGCATCCGAATGACGTGTCCCGGCCGAAAGGTGATCCAGAAGGCCCGTCCACCCACCTCAGCACAGACTGACCTCTTGTCCGGGAGTGCCATGCGCCCGTCACCGCGGATCACCCGCCTGGTGATTCCGATCCTGTTGTTGCTCGGCTGGCTCGCCGTCGGCGGGGTGCTCGGCCCGTACGCGGGCAAGCTCGGCGAGGTCGCCACCAACGACCAGGCCGCCTTCCTGCCGCGCAGCGCCGAGTCCACCCGGGTGGTGGAGGCGCAGCGGGCCCTGCGGCAGGCCGAGTCGCTGCCCGCGATCGTGGTGTGGACCGCCTCGGACGGCGGCCGGCTCACCCCCGCCGCCCGGGGCGCGGCGAGCGCCGCGCTGGCCTCGCTGACCGGGGGCGAGGGGCTCGCCGGCCCGGCCTCCCCGGCGGTTCCCTCGCGGGACGGGCAGGCCCTGCGGGGTGTGGTGCCGCTGCGGCCGGACCTCGGCGACGGATTGCCGGACGTACTGGACCGGGTGCGCGGGGCGGCCGGGAAGGTGCCGGGCACCGCGGTGTCGATCGCCGGTCCGGCCGCCACCCAGGCGGACCTCGGGGACGCCTTCGCGGGCATCGACGGACTGCTGCTGGGGGTGGCGCTGGCGACGGTCCTGGTGATCCTGCTTGTGGTCTACCGCAGTGTGCTGCTGCCCCTGATCGTGGTCTTCGGCGCGGTGCTCGCCCTCGGCCTGGCCTGCGCGATCGTGTACGCGCTGGCCGATCGCGGGCTGGTGCGGGTGGACGGTCAGGTGCAGGGCATCCTGTCGATCCTGGTCATCGGCGCCGCGACGGACTACGCGCTGCTGCTGACCGCCCGCTTCCGGGAGGAACTCGCGACGGAGCCCGACCGGTTCACGGCGATGCGGGCCGCGTGGCGGCGCACGCTGGGTCCGGTCGTCGCGAGCGCCGCCACCGTCGCGCTGGGCCTGCTGGCGCTCCTGCTGAGCGACCTGACGAACAATCGGGCGTTGGGTCCGGTGGGGGCGATCGGCATCGGGTGCGCCGTGCTCGCCGCGTTGACGTTCCTGCCCGCCGCGCTGGTCCTGTCGGGCCGGGCCGCCTACTGGCCGGCCCGGCCGAAGGCCTCCGACGCCGCGCATCCCGTCTGGACCCGGGTGGCGGCGCTGGTGGACCGGGCGCCGCGCCGGGTGTGGGCCGTGACCCTGGCCGGGCTGCTGGCCTGCGCGGCCCTCTCCCCGATGCTGGTCTCCAAGGGGGTGCCGCTCGACGAGATCTTCGTGAACGACGTCCCGTCGGTGTCGGCGCAGGCCACGCTGGGCCGGCATTTCCCGGGGGGTGCGGGCAACCCCGCCGTGGTGATCGCGGACGCGGACCGGGCCACCGAGGTGGTGGCGGCCGCGCGGGCCACCGAGGGCGTCGCCGACGCGGCGCGGGTGGGTGCCCCGGGGCCCGGCGGCCGGGTCCGGATCGACGCGACGCTGCACGACGCGGCCGACAGCGACGCGGCCAAGGAGACGGTGGGCCGGCTGCGGACCGCCGTGCACGCGGTCGCGGGCGCGGACGCGCTGGTCGGCGGGTACACGGCCCAGCAGTACGACACCCAGCGGACGGCGGCCCACGACCGCGCCCTGATCGTGCCGGTGGTGCTCGGGATCATCCTGGTGATCCTGGCGGGGTTGCTGCGCTCGCTGGTGATGCCCCTGTTGCTGGTGGCGACGGTCGCGCTGAACTTCCTCGCCACGCTCGGCGTGTCCGCCGTCGTCTTCCGGGGCGTGTTCGGGTTCACCGGGACGGACGCCTCGGTCCCGTTGTACGGGTTCGTCTTCCTGGTCGCCCTCGGGGTGGACTACAACATCTTCCTGATGTCCCGGGTCCGCGAGGAGACCGTGGCGCACGGTCACCGCGAGGGCATCCGGCGCGGTCTGACCTCCACCGGCGGGGTGATCACCTCGGCGGGTGTGGTCCTCGCGGCGACCTTCGCCGCGCTGGGGGTGATCCCGCTCGCCTTCCTGGCGCAGATCGCGTTCATCGTGGCCTTCGGCGTCCTGTTGGACACCCTCGTCGTGCGTTCGCTGCTGGTTCCGGCCCTGGTCAGGGACATCGGACCGAAATCCTGGTGGCCCGGTTCGCCCGGAGACACATCCGAGCACCCCTCCGGCTCCGAAGTACCGGTCAAGGAGGCAACACGATGAACGAGCGAGGACGATCGCGACCGCGTACGGCCGTGGTCGGCGGGGGTGTCTCGGGGCTGACGGCGGCATACGTGCTGGCGCGCTCCCACGAGGTGACCCTGTACGAGGCCGACGACCGGCTGGGCGGGCACGCCCACACCCATGAGCTGAAGGGGACGGACGGCGAGCTGCGGTCGGTGGATTCCGGGTTCATCGTCCACAACGACCGCACCTACCCGCATCTGTTGCGCCTCTTCCGCGAGCTGGGGGTGGCCACCCGACCGACGACGATGAGCCTGTCGGTGCACTGCGAGGGCTGTGGGCTGGAGTACGCGGGGGCGCGCGGCCCGCGCGGGCTGTTCGCGCAGCCGCGGGCCGCCGCGAACCCGGCCTACCTGCGGATGCTGGCGCAGGTGCCGGCCTTCCACCGGCAGGCCCGGCGGTTGCTGGCGACCCCGTCGACCGGTCCCGAGATCACGCTGGCCCGGTTCCTGGCGGAGGGCCGGTTCGGGGCGTACTTCACCGGGCACTTCGCGATCCCGCTGGTGGCCTCGGTGTGGTCCTGCCCGCCGGACACCGCGCTGCGCTACCCCGCCCGCTACCTGTTCCGCTTCCTCGCCCATCACGGGTTGCTGTCGGTGGGCGGCTCACCGAACTGGCGTACGGTCGAGGGCGGTTCGGCCCGCTACGTGGAGCTGCTGCGCGAGCGGCTCGGTACGGGGGCGGTCCGGGTGGGCACCCCCGTACGGGCCGTGGAGCGCACCGCGGAGGGCGTTCGGATCACCACCGCGGACGGGACGTCCACGGGGTACGACTCGGTGGTCGTCGCGGTCCACGCCGATCAGGCGCTGCGTCTGCTGGCCGATCCCTCGGACGCCGAACGCGAGGCGCTGGGCGCGTTCGGCTACTCCCGCAACCGGACCGTGCTGCACACCGACGCCTCGGTGCTGCCGCGCGCGGCCGGGGCCCGGGGCTGCTGGAACTACCGGCTGTCCGGTTGCCGCCCCCAGGACGGTCACGTCCGGGTCAGCTACGACATGAACCGGCTCCAGGGCCTGGACGCGCCGGAGTCGTACGTGGTGACGCTCAACGCCGACGACCGGGTCCGCCCGGATCTGGTGCTGGCCGAGATGGACTACGAACACCCCGTCTACACGCCGGAGTCGGTGGCCGCACAGCGTCTGTTGCCGGCGCTGTCCGGTCCGGTGACGGCCTACGCCGGCGCGTATCACGGGTGGGGGTTCCACGAGGACGGCTGCCGCTCGGGCGTGGAGGCGGCGGCGGCGCTGGGGGTGAACTGGTGAAACCCCGCCTGTACGAGGCCGACATACGACACGTGCGGGCCGGCGAACGCTCGTACGGCCTGCGCCACCGCTCGTACCTGTGGCTGGTGGACCTCGACGAACTCCCCCGACTGCCGGGCCCGTTGCGGCACCTGGCCCACTTCGACGCGCGGGACCACTTCGGCGGCGGGCTGCCGACGATCCGGGCCGGGCTCGATCGCTTCCTGGCCTCGAAGGACGCGGCGCTGCCCGCCGGTTCACGGGTGTCGATGCTCGCGCACGCCCGCGTGTTCGGGTACGTGTTCAATCCGATCTCGGTGTACTGGTGCCACGGCCCCGACGGGGAGGTGCGCCACGTGGTCGCCGAGGTGCACAACACGTACGGGGAGCGGCACTGCTACCTGCTCGGTCCGGAGGCCGCGCGGGGCACGGCCCGGGCGGCGAAGGAGTTCTACGTCTCCCCGTTCCTCGACGTGGACGGCGGCTACCGGATGCGGCTGCCCGAACCGGACGGCCGGCTGGCGCTGATGGTGCAGTTGGCCGGCGGGGCGGACGGCGCCCGGCTGACGGCCACCGTGCGGGGGGAGCGCCGGCCCGCCGGCGCGTGGGGCGTCGTACGGGCGTCGCTGCGCCACCCCTGGTCCACCGCCGCGGTGGCGGTGGGCATCCGTTTCCACGGCATCCGGCTGTGGCTGCGCGGTCTGCCGGTGCGACCGCGCCCCCGACACGTACCCCAGGAGGGTGTGAAGTGAGCACGATGACGCTCCCGGCGGTGCCGAAGCTGCCCCGGACGCGGGCGGCCGTGGGGCGGCTGCTGATCCGGCGGGCACTCGACCGGCTGCCGCTCCAGGTCCGGATGGGGCCCGGGGAACTCCTCGGCAGGGGCGGCCCGGCGATGGCGGTGTACGACCCGGCGGCCTTCGAGCGCCGGATCACCGCGGAGGGCCTGATCGGTTTCGGCGAGTCGTACCTGGCCGGGGAGTGGGACGCCCGCGATCCGGTGGCGGTGCTGACCGTGATGGCGGGGCACGTGGCGGGGCTGATCCCGGCGCCGCTGCAGAGGCTGCGGGGCCTGTGGGCGGCCCGGCACCCGGACACCGATCGCAACACCCCGGACGGCTCCCGCACCAACATCCGGCGGCACTACGACCTGTCGAACGAGCTGTTCGCCGAGTTCCTCGATCCGACGATGACCTACTCCTCCGCCGTGTTCCGTGCCCTGCCCGCCGGTCCCGGGCAGTTGGCCGACGCCCAACACCGCAAGATCGACATGCTGTTGGACATGGCGGACGTCGGTCCGGACACCCGTGTGCTGGAGATCGGCACCGGCTGGGGCGAACTCGCGATCCGGGCGGCGGCGCGCGGCGCGCGGGTGGTGACGCTCACCCTCTCCCGGGAGCAGCGGGAGTTGGCGATGAAGCGGATCGCGGAGGCCGGGCTGACGGACCGGGTCGAGGTGCGGCTGTGTGACTACCGTGAGGCCACGGGCAGTTATGACGCGATCGTCAGCGTGGAGATGATCGAGGCGGTCGGCGCGGAGTACTGGCCGGTCTACTTCGCCGCGCTGGACCGGCTGTCGGCCCCGGGCGGGCGGGTGGCGATCCAGGCGATCACCATGCCGCACGAGCGGATGCTGGCCACGAAGGACACGTACACCTGGATCCACAAGTACATCTTCCCGGGCGGCATGCTGCCGTCGGTGCGGGTGGTGGAGGACATGGCCCGGACCCACACCCGCCTGCGGGTGGCGCGCTGCGAGGGCTACGGGGCGCACTACGCGCAGACGCTGCGGCTGTGGCGGGAGCGGTTCGCGGAGCGGACCGAGCGGATCGAGGCGCTGGGCTTCGACGAGACGTTCCGCCGGATGTGGACGTTCTACCTGGCGTACTGCGAGGCCGGCTTCGCGTCGGGCTACCTGGACGTGCACCAGATCCTGCTGACGGCCCCGGACGGCGGCACGTCGTGAACTGGGGAGCCTTCGGGGTCAACCTGGCGGTCTCGGCGGCGGTGGCGCTCGCCGTCCTGCTGATCACGTTCGCGGTGGGCGTCCGGCGCGGGATGCACCGGGTGGTCGACGTGGCCTGGGGCCTGGCGTTCGCCGCCGTGGCGGTGGCCACGTACGGGATGTCGGACGGGCGGCAGCCGCTCACGGCCGCCCTGACGGTCCTGTGGGGGCTGCGTCTCGCCGGGCACATCGCGTGGCGGGGGCGCGGGCACGGGGAGGACCCGCGGTACGAGCGGATGCTGGCCAAGGCTCCCGGCAACCCGCAGTGGTACGCGCTGCGCGTGGTGTACCTGCTCCAGGCGGCTCTGGTGTGGCTGGTCTCCCTGCCGATCCAGGCGGGCCCGTACGCCACCGACGGCCCGGGGACGCTCGCGATGGCGGCGGGCACGGCGCTGTGGCTGTGCGGGATCACCTTCGAGGCGGTCGGCGATCATCAGCTGGCCCGGTTCAAGGCGGATCCGGCGAACCGGGGCCGGATCATGGACCGGGGCCTGTGGTCGTGGACCCGGCACCCGAACTACTTCGGCGACTTCTGCGTGTGGTGGGGCCTGTCGCTGACCGCGTGGGGGACCTGGCCGGCGTTCGCCGTGTCGGTGATCGGCCCGCTCGTCATGTCGTGTCTACTGATCGCGGGCAGCGGCAAACGCCTCCTGGAACGCCATATGGCGGACCGCCCGGGGTACGCCGCCTACAAGGCCCGGACCAGCGGATTCCTGCCGTGGCCGCCCCGCCGTACCGGGTGAGTGTCCGAGCCCGTGGGACGTCGCGGGCCGATACCCTCACGACATGGCGGTGGACGAGCTCGACACCCGAATCCTGCGCCTGCTGATCGAGCAGCCGCACACCAGCGTCCGGGAGTACGCCCGGATCCTCGGCGTGGCGCGCGGCACCCTCCAGGCCCGGCTGGACCGACTGGAGCGCACCGGGGTGATCACGGGCACCGGCCCCGTGCTGTCGCCCGCCGCGCTGGGTCATCCGGTGCTGGCCTTCGTGCACATCGAGGTCACCCAGGGGCATCTGGACGAGGTCGGGGACGCCCTGGCGGCGGTACCGGAGATCATCGAGGCCTTCTCCATCACCGGGGGCGGCGATCTGCTGACCCGGGTCGCGGCCCGTGACAACGGGCATCTGGAGGACGTCATCCAGCGCCTGATCCGGCTTCCGGGCGTGGTCCGCACCCGGACGGAGGTCGCGCTGCGTGAACGGGTCGCGCACCGAGTGTTGCCGCTGGTGGAGGCCGTGGGACGAGCCGCTCGCAAACCCTGACAATATGGACGGGAAACGTACACGACCGGCAGGACGGGCACAGCGGATGATCTCCGTCATATTCGATCTCGACGGCACCCTCGTGGACAGCGAGCCGAACTACTACGAGTCCGGACGCCGCACCCTGGCACACCACGGGATCCCCGACTTCACCTGGGAGCAGCACGCGCGCTTCATCGGCATCGGCACGATGGAGACGCTGGAGATCCTCAAGGAACGTCACGCGCTGCGAGCCCCCGTGGAACAGCTCCTCGCGGAACAGAACGCCGCCTATCTGGAGCTGGCCCGCGTCCGGACCGAGGTCTTCCCCGAGATGCGCAAGTTCGTCGAGCGGCTGCACTGCGAGGGCGTACCGATGGCGGTCGCCTCCGGTTCCTCCCGGGAGGCCATCGACACGGTGCTGGCCGGGACAGGGCTGGACGCCCTGCTGACGACGGTGGTGTCCGCCGAGGAGGTCCCGCACGGCAAGCCCGCCCCGGACGTGTTCCTGGAGGCGGCCCGCCGGCTCAGGGTCGAACCGGCCGACTGCGTGGTCGTCGAGGACGCCGCGCCCGGCGTGCGGGCCGCGCACGCCGCCGGAATGGAGTGCCTGGCCGTACCGTACGTCCCGATCGCCGCCGGGGATCCGGCCTTCACGACGGCCGGGCTGCTCTTCCGGGGCGGCCGGAGCGAATTCAGCGCGGACACCGCCTACGAGTGGCTGGGCGAACACCGGGCCGCCTGATCGCCGGGCCCGGGCGGGGCCGGGGCGGGCGGGGCCGAGCCGAGCCGGGTGAACGGTGCCCGGGGCGACGCCGGCGGGATCCGCGAGGCGGGAGGCCGCGGCCTCCCGCCTCCTCCCGCACCCGCTCCAACTGCCCCTGGGAACTGCCTCTTCGGGGCGGCGCGCGCCCCTACGGTCGTGCCGGTACAGGACAGCGGTGGAACCTCCGCCGCCCCACACCGGGAGAGGCCCATGAAAACGAACAAGAAGCTGGCGGCCGGCGGCGCCGCGATCGTACTGGCCGCCGGCATCGCGATCACGGCGGTCGGCGCGGCCAACGCGGCGCCCGCCCCGACGGAACGCATCACCTCCGTGAGCGGCCTGCACGAGAGCCTCGCTCAGGCCGTCGCCGAGGAGCAGGCCCTCGGACTCCAGGGCACCCTCGGCGGGCCCGTCGGCCGCGAGGCACTGGAATCGCACGACGCGATCGACGGCTGACGGGGCGGGTGAGCACCGTGGGATCCGACCAGACAGGGGCCGCGCCGGAAGCCGACGCGCCGGCGGCGACGCCGTCCACCTGGTGTCCGAGCGGTGAGGCACGGGCACCCGAGTCCGTCGTCCTCGGCGTCCGCTCGGCGACGGAAGGCCGGGTGACCTACCTCGCGGACCCGGTTCCGGCGTCGGAGGTGGCTCGGTTCGATCCCCGAGGGAATCGAACCGACGCGGGTACTCCGTTTCGCCTCGCACTGCGTCTCGAACTGCGTCAATCGACGCGGCGCGGACTGCGCCCTGGTCGAGCGGGTCCTGGCGCTGCCGCCCGCGGCCGATTCCCGCGCCGTCCCGCGGTGCCACCTTCGCTCCCGGTGCCAGTGGTGGCAGCAGACGGGGGTGGACGCCTGCCACCGCTGCCCCGCGATCACCACCGCCACCTTCCGGGAGGACGAACTGGCGACCCTGGTCGCCGATCCCAGCACCACCCCCGAGCAACTTGCGTCCTGGATCGAGGCGTCCGCCTGATCCTCTGACCCTGCGCGCCGGGGAGTTCACCGTGCTCCTGGGCCGCAGCGGATGCGGCAAGTCCGCCCTGGGGTGCGCGAGCCCGCCATCGAGTATCCGGCGCAGATCGCCAAGGCCGCCCAACGCCTCGGCTTCGAGGCGGTCCTGACGCCGACCGGGCACCTGGTGCGAGGACGCCTGGTTGACCACGGTGGCGCTCGCGCGGCACACGGAACGCCTGACGTTCCTGGTGGCGTTCCGGCCCGGGGTGATCTCGCCGACGCTCGCCGCGCAGATGGCCGCGACCCACCGGCGGATCACCCGGGGTCGGCTGCCGCTCAACGTGGTGACGGGTGGGCACTCCGCGGAGCGGCGGCGCTTCGGTGACCATCCGGACCACGATCGGCGGTACGAGCGGACCGCCGAGTTCCTGTCGGTCGTCGGGGGGTCTGGGGCGGGCGGCCGTACGGCTTCCGGGGCGAGCACCACCGGATCGACGGCGGGCTCACGGGGGTGCCGCCCGACCCACTGCCGGAGATCTTCTTCGGCGGTTCCTCGGCGGCGGCCGGCCCGGTCGCCGCCGAGCCCGCGGACGTGTATCTGACCTGGGGCGAGCCCCCGCACCAGGTGAAGGAGAAGATCGACTGGATCCGCCCGCCGGCCGAGGAGCGGGGACGTACGGTCCGGTTCCGGGCGCCGAGGGAAGAGGAACCGGTGCCCCACCCCGGCGCCGCGCCCCCGGTCGGCCCGTCCGCATCGGGTCGGGAAGATCCCCGGGCCGCCACGGGTTGGTGGAAGCGTGAACGAACTCGGTGAGCGGGAAGCGGCAGCGGTCGACGTGGTGGTCGTCGGAGCGGGGCAGGCGGGTCTGTCCGGCGCGTACCACCTGGCCCGGGCGGGCATCGACCACGTGGTCCTGGACCATGCGCCGCGGCCGGGGGGAGCCTGGCAGTTCCGCTGGCCGTCCCTCACGTACGGCAAGGTGCACGGCATGCACGCGCTGCCCGGCATGGAGCTCACGGACGCGGACCCGCTGCGGCCGTCATCGGAGGTCATCGGGGAGTACTTCGCGGCGTACGAGGAGCGCTTCGGGATACGCGTACGCCGGCCCGTGGACGTGACCGCCGTACGCGAGGGATCCGCCGGGCGGCTGCTGGTGGAGTCCGGGTCGGGCCGTTGGACGCCCCGGGCCCTGATCAACGCCACCGGCACCTGGGACCGGCCGTTCTGGCCCCGCTACCCGGGCCAGGAGACCTTCCGCGGTCGTCAGCTGCACACCGCGAACTATCCGGGGCCGCAGGAGTTCGCGGGGGCCAGGGTCGTCGTCGTGGGCGGCGGCACCTCGGCCGTACAACACCTGCTGGAGGTGTCGGAGGTGGCGGCGGGGACCACGTGGGTGACCCGCCGGCCGCCGGTGTTCCGCGACCGCGACTTCGGCGAGTCCGCCGGCCGGGCGGCGGTGGCGCTGGTGGAGGACCGGGTCAGGCGGGGCCTGCCGCCGCAGAGCGTGGTCAGTGTGACGGGCCTGGCACTGACCGACGCCGTCCGGGCGGGGCTCGACTCCGGGGTCTTGGACCGCCGCCCCATGTTCGACGTGATCACCCCGACCGGGGTGACGTGGGCGGACGGGCGACACGTGGACGCCGACGTGATCCTCTGGGCGACCGGTTTCCGGGCCGCCGTCGACCACCTTGCGCCGCTGCGCCTGCGCGAGCCGGGCGGCGGGATCCGCGTCGAGGGCACCAGGGCGGTCCGCGACGAGCGGATCCACCTCGTCGGTTACGGGCCGTCGGCGTCGACCATCGGGGCGAACCGGGCCGGCGGCGCGGCGGTACGCGAGATCCGCCGCCTCCTCAGCCGCGAAACCGCCGAGGCGGGCCGCGCCTGATCGGCCCCCGCCGGCCCCCGTGCCCCTGTCAGCGGCGATGAACCGGTCAGCACCTCCGATGCCACCACGCCAACTCCGGATCGGCCGCGGGCTCGTGGTGTGTGCGCGCGAGCAACACCGCGTCCAAGTCCTCGACCCGCGCCCGGAGTTCGCGGGCGGCCTTGGGCGGCAGCATGAACAGGGCCTCGTGCAGCGTGTCCCGGGCCCACCCCTCGCCGCAGCACGAGCAGGTGAACTCGGCCTCCCACGGCCGCCACCGGCGTGCGGTGCCGAGGACTCGCACGGACCACACGCTCAGCGCCACCGCCACGATGCCCGGCGACAACCGATCCCGTTCGAGCACGCGAACGGCGGCATTCGCCGCCCCCGACAGGCCCGGGACATCGCGATACCGCACCCAGTGACTTCCTCGGCCCCGTGCCCGCGGCCGAGGCGAAGCCGGTGATCTACGCGGCACGACCCCTTCGGATACACGTCATGGGAGGCATCCTCTCACGCCTCAAGATCGCCCGGACAGCGCCCGGGACCGGGCGGAACGCCCCCTGCGGCTCCCGTCGGGAAGGACGTCCAGGGCACGGGATCGACGCGGCGTCCGGGGATCACGGCTCCTGGCGGCCGGGAGGTCCTGCCTCGGCGCGGGCGGCCCCCGCCTGGGCGCGCAGCCTGTTGAAGTCCGCGACGTGCTTCTTGTGTTCCTCATACGTCGCCGAGAAGCGGGTGTCCCCCGGCTTCACCGTGACGAAGAACAGCCAGTCCCCGGGAGTCGGGGCGACGGCCGCCGCCATCGCCTCCAGTCCGGGGCTGTCGATCGGCGTGGGTGGCAGGCCCTGACGTTCGTAGGTGTTGAAGGGGCTGTCGATCTTCGTCTCGCTCAGCTTGGTGTCCACCGTGTTGCGGTTCAGCGCGTAGTTGATGGTGGAGTCCATCTGGAGCGGCATCGACTTCGCCAGCCGGTTGTGGACCACGCGCGCCACCTTGCCCATGTCGGCGCGGGTGTCGGCCTCCGCCTCGATGATGCTGGCGAGGGTGGCCGTCTGGTACGGGGTCATTCCGTGGGCTTTGGCGCCGTCCGCGACGGCTTTGGTGGCCAGCTTCCCGTTCGCCGTCCGCACCATGTACGCGAGTACCGACGCCGGGGTGGACTTCGAGGTCACCGGGTACGTCGCCGGGAAGAGGTAGCCCTCCGGGTTGCCCTTCGCCTCCGGAGGCAGGACCAGGCCGGCCGTCCCGACCGCCGACTTCGTGGATCCCGCGGGGAGTTTGAGCGCGCTGTCCACGGCGGCGTAGACCTGTGGGGCCCGCCAGCCTTCGGGGATCAGCAACTGGCGTGGTTTCTCCGGCACTTTCTCGCTCGGCAGCAGCGGAATCAGGACTGCGGCCCCGAGCCCGAGCAGCGTGCCGAAGAGGAGCGCCAGCCTGCCCCGGCGGGTGAGCCGGGGGTGGCGCTGCGGCGGCAGATCTTCATGACGCATACGGGCACGTTAACCCGCGAACTGCGCCATTCCCGTCATCTCCCCCACATTCCAGTCACATGATCACACATTTACCGGCGTCGGTACGGCGTCCCCGAACGTCTCACCCTTGGGAACCTTGACCGGCTCGCCCTTGACCGTGTCGCCCTTGGTCGTGTCGTTCACGGCCTTCTCGTTCACGGCACCCTCCGGCAGCACCGCGGCATCCCGGTCTCGCCGGACGAGAGCGGCGTACCGGCCGTCGGCTTCCAACAGTTCCTCGTGCGTTCCGCGCTCGGCTATTCGACCGGCGTCCAGTACGACGATCTGGTCGGCATCGCGAACGGTGGAGAGGCGGTGGGCGATGGTGATGGTGGTGCGACCCGCGGAGAGGTTGTCTATGGCTCGCTGCACCGCGTGCTCCGTGCGGGTGTCGAGCGCGCTGGTCGCCTCGTCGAGGATCAACACCGGCGGGTCGCGCAGGATCGTGCGGGCGATGGCCAGGCGCTGCTTCTCGCCACCCGAGAAGCGGTAGCCGCGTTCGCCGACGAGGGTGTCGTATCCGTCGGGCAGCGAATCGATGTGTTCGTGGATCTGGGCCGCGCGGGCCGCCTCGACGATCTCCTCGTCGGTGGCGTCCGGCTTGGCGAAGCGCAGGTTGTCGGCGACCGAGGCGTGGAAGAGGTAGGTCTCCTGGGAGACCACGCCGATGGACCGGGCCAGCGAGTCGAAGTCCAGGTCGCGCACGTCCACTCCGTCGAGGACGACCCGCCCGCCGGTCACGTCGTAGAGCCGGGGCACCAGATAGCTCAGGGTGCTCTTGCCGGAACCGGTCGGACCGACCACCGCGAGGGAGCCGCCGGCCGGCACGGTGATGTCGATCGCCGTCAGGGTGGGGCCGTTCTTGGCCTCGTACGCGAAGTGCACGTCCTCCAGCCGGACCTCGCCCTTGGCGCGCTCCAGCCGTACGGGGTCCGGGCGCTCGGTGATGTCCACCGGCAGGTCGAGGTACTCGAAGATCCGGGCGAACAGCGCGAGCGAGGTCTGGATCTGCACACCGGTCGACAGGAGGCTCACGGCGGGCCGGAACAGGCCCTGCTGAAGGGTGACGAAGGCGACGAGGGTACCGACGGAGAGCGAGGGGGAGCCGGTCTGCAGGGCGATGCCCGCCGCCCAGTAGATGAGCGCGGGCATGGCGGCCATGACGATGCCGATGGTGGACATCCGCCAGCGCCCGGCCATGCTGGAGCGCACTTCGAGGCCGACCAGCTTCTCGGACTCCTCCGAGAAGGAACGCGTCAACGAGTCGGCGCGCCCCATGGTCCGGCCGAGCAGGATGCCGCTGACCGAGAGCGATTCGGTGACCGTCGCCGCCATGGAGGCCATCTGCTTCTGCCGTTGCGTCGTGATCCGCTTGCGCTCGCGACCCACCCGCCGACTGATCCACACGAAGACGGGGAGCAGCAGGAGCGAGACGAGCGTCAGGCGCCAGTCCAGCGCGAGCATGGCCACGACCGAGGCGATCACGGCCGTCAGGTTCGAGACGAGGGAGGTCGCGGTGGAGGTGACGGTGGCCTGCATGCCGCCGATGTCGTTGGCGATGCGGGACTGCACCTCGCCGGTGCGGGTGCGGGTGAAGAAGGCCAACGGCATCCGCTGGAGCTGGGCGTACACGGCGGTGCGCAGGTCGTGCATGACGCGCTGGCCGACCGTGGTGGATATGAGGGTCTGGAGCACTCCGAAGACGCTGGTGACGACCGCGGTGAGGATCATGCCGAGCGCCAGCAGGCTCAGCAGACCGGTCCGCCCCTGGGGGATCGCGACGTCCAGGATCTCCCTCAACAGGAAGGGCGAGGCGACGCCGACGAGGGAGGAGGCGCCGACGAGCGCGCCGACGACGGCGAGCCGGCCGCGGTAGGGCCGGAAGAGGGAGACGATGCGGCGCAGCTCACGCGGCTGGTCCGCCGGGGCGGGTCGGTTGGGGTCGAGGGCTTCTTTCGATGGGGACCACTCGGGCTCTTTGGGGCGCATGGGCCTCCTTCTGACGAGACTCGCATGAGCATAGCTCATTGTTACCTATACTCACAATGAATCTGGTCCCTATACTCTTCCCATTATGAGGACCGCAGCATGAGCACCGCTCCCGAAGCCGACAGCACGGACAGCACGGACGGGGTACTCGCCGAGCAACTGCTCCGCCTGACCCGCCGACTGCACCGCATCCAAAAGCGTCATCTCGAACCCCTCGGGATCACTCCCGCCCAGTCAAGGCTGCTGCGGCTGGTCTCGCATTACGACGGCGCGGAACCGCCCCGCATGGCGGATCTCGCCGCGCGCCTGGAAGTGGTTCCCCGCGCCGTCACCACGCTGGTCGACGGGCTGGAGGCGGCCGAGTGCGTGCGACGCGCGCCGGACCCGGCGAACCGCCGGGTGATCCGGATCGAGCTGACCGACGCCGGCCGCGCCACGCTGCGCCGGCTGCGCAACGCGCGAACCGACGCCGCAGAGGAGATCCTGGCTCCACTGACCGCCGAACAGCGCAGGGTGCTCGGCGGCCTGCTGAACGCTCTGGCGGACGCCCCGGCGGAGCCCCCCTGCTGAGATCGCCGCCGAGTCGAGGGGTCGCCGCCATGCCGCTGCTGGAACCGAGGCCCGGGACCCTGCGGCCGCGCGACGTCGGCGCCCCTTCACCCGATCGGGTGTCGGACCATCGGGCGGGCGGGACCCCGGAGGCGCTGCGCGCCGACCTGTCGGAGCTGCTCGGCGCCGAGAAGGTGCTGTGGAAGGTCTCCGACCTGGTCCGGTACGCCTCGGACGCGT
This sequence comes from Streptomyces sp. NPDC002602, assembly GCF_042889445.1. NCBI lineage: Bacteria > Bacillati > Actinomycetota > Actinomycetes > Kitasatosporales > Streptomycetaceae > Streptomyces > Streptomyces sp. NPDC002602. Next base: position 492,697 of record NZ_JBIAQX010000004.1, read on the forward strand.
CCCCATACCGGTTCGTGCCCCAGGTCGTGGTCGTCGCCGAGGACATCGACGACGTCTCCGCCGTGCTCTCGTACGCTCACGGCAAGCAGCGCGAGGTGGTCTTCCGCGCCGCCGGGACCTCGCTCAACGGTCAGGCCCAGGGCGAGGACATCCTGGTCGACGTGCGCCGCCACTGGTCCGGCGTCGAGGTGCTCGACGGCGGTCTACGGGCTCGCATCCGGCCCGGCACCACCGTGCTGCGGGCCAATGCCGCACTCGCCCGCCACGGCCGGATCCTGGGCCCCGACCCGGCGAGCGCCATCGCGTGCACCCTGGGCGGGGTCGTGGCGAACAACGCGTCCGGCATGACGGCGGGAACCACGAGGAACTCCTACCGCACCCTGTCCTCCCTGACCCTGGTGCTGCCCACCGGCACCGTCGTGGACACCGCCGACCCGCTCGCCGACGAGGAACTGGCACGCGCCGAACCGGGCCTGTGCCGCGGGCTGATGGACATCAAGCGGGAGATCGAGGCGAACCCCGCCCTGGTCGCCCGGATCCGCGCCAAGCACGAGATCAAGAACACCACCGGCTACCGGCTCGACGCCTACCTCGACGGCAACACCCCCGTCGAGATCCTGCGCGGCCTGATCGTGGGGTCCGAGGGCACCCTCGGCTTCATCTCGGAGGTCGTCTTCGACACCCTCCCCCTGGACCGCGAGCTGACCAGCGCCCTGCTGTTCTTCCCCTCCCTGCCCGCCGCGGCCGCCGCCGTACCGCTCTTCAACGAGGCCGGGGCCATCGCCGTGGAGGTGATGGACGGCAACACCCTCCGGGCCTCGGTCAGTGTCGCGGGGGTGCCCGCGGACTGGGCCGACCTCCCGAAGGACACCACCGCGCTGCTGGTGGAGTTCCGTGCCCCGGACGAGGCGGGCCGGGTCGACTGCGAGCGGCGCGCGGCAGAGGTGCTCGCACGGTTGGAGCTGGTCGCGCCGGTCGCCTCGGTGACGAACGCCTTCACCCGCGACCCGGGCACCATCTCCGGGTACTGGAAGGCCCGCAGGGCCTTCGTCACCGCCGTCGGCGGAGCCCGCGCGCCCGGGACCACCCTGATCACCGAGGACTTCGCCGTCCCGCCGGCCCGGCTCGCCGAGGCCTGCGAGGCCCTCCTCGCCCTCCAGGCGGAACACGGCTTCGACGCCGCCGTCGCCGGCCACGCCGCGCACGGCAACCTGCACTTCCTGCTCGCGTTCGACGCGGGCCTCCCGGCGGACGTGGCACGGTACGCGGCCTTCATGGAAGCGTTCTGCCGGCTCACCGTGGAGCGCTTCGACGGCTCGCTGAAGGCCGAGCACTCCACCGGCCGCAACATGGCCCCCTTCCTGGAGCTGGAGTGGGGCCCCGAGGCCACCGAACTGATGTGGCGCACCAAGCGGATCATCGACCCCGACCTGGTGCTGGCGCCGCGCGTCCTGCTCGACCGTGACCCGCGGGCCCACCTGCGCGGACTGAAGACCATTCCGCGGGTGGAGGCGGTGGCCGACCCGTGCATCGAGTGCGGCTTCTGCGAACCGACCTGTCCCAGCGGGGACGTGACGACCACGCCGAGGCAACGGATCGTGCTGCGCCGCGAGATGACGCGCCAGCCGCCCGGCTCCCCCGTGCTCGAAGGGCTGCTCGACGCCTACGGCCACGACGCCGTCGACACCTGCGCGGGCGATTCCACCTGCAAGCTCGCCTGCCCCGTCGGCATCGACACCGGGGCCCTGATGAAGGACTTCCGCCACCGACGCCACGGTCCCCGCGAGGAGCGTCTCGCCGAGCTGGGCGCCCGGCACTTCCGTACGGTCGAGTCGGTCGCCCGGCTGGCCGTGGCCGCCGCCGACACGATCTCGCAGCGGGGCGGCGACCGGTTCCTGCGGGCCGTGACGGGCGCCGCACGCAAGGCGGCGAGCCCCGATCTGGTGCCGCAGTGGCTGCCTCGGATCCCCGGCGCCGCGGCCCGCGCGCTGCCCGACACCCGGCGGGTGGGGGCCGTCGCGGTGTACTACCCGGCCTGCGTCAACCGGATCTTCGGCGGCCCCGAGGGCGAGCCCGGCCCCTCCCTGCCCGAGGCCGTGGTGGCCCTGTCGGAGCGGGCCGGACTGCCGGTGTGGATCCCCCGCGACGTCCACGGCACCTGCTGCGCGACGATCTGGCACTCCAAGGGCTACGACGCGGGCAACCGGGTGATGGCCAACCGGATGGTGGAGTCCGCCTGGGGCTGGACCGCGGGCGGACGCCTGCCGCTGGTGGTCGACGCCTCCTCCTGCACCCTGGGCGTCGCGCACGAGGTGGTCCCCCACCTGACGGACGACAACCGCGCCCTGCACGCGGAACTGCGCGTCGTCGACTCCGTCGTCTGGGCGGCCGAGGAACTGCTGCCGCGCCTGGAGATCCGACGCACCATCGGCTCGGCGGTCTTGCATCCGACCTGCTCCATGGAGCATCTGGGTGACACGGCGCAGCTCCGGGCGGTCGCCGAGGCGTGCGCCGACGAGGTGGTGGTCCCGGACGACGCGGGCTGCTGTGCCTTCGCGGGCGACCGGGGCATGCTGCACCCGGAGCTGACCGCGTCGGCCACGGCCCGGGAGGCCGCGGAGGTGACGGCCCGGGCCTTCGACGCCCACCTGTCGGCGAACCGGATGTGCGAGGTGGGGATGGACCAGGCCACCGGCCGCTCCTATCACTCGGCCCTGCTCGAACTGGAGCGCGCCACGCGCCCCTGATCCCCGCCCGCGACCAGGCCGGACTCCCCGCGCCGGGTCCGCGCAGCGCGGCTCCGCGCTCTGTCGCCGACGGAAAATGGATTGCCCCGGGGCAGTCCGGAAGACGAACCTTGTGTGGTTTGAACCACTCGACCAGTCATGGGGCGTCATGCAGATCAGCGATCTTCCGTATCCGGACCCAGGGGTACCCGACGCTCGCTCCGGCCCTCGCTTCCTCGTGTGGCTGGGCCGCAACCAACTCGGCGGACAGGCCAAAAGCCTGTGCTGGGGGCTGTTGCACCACATCGGCATCGCCGGGCTGCCCTTCGCGGTGGGATTCGGCGTCGAGGCGGTCGTGGACCGCGACGGCCGACGGCTACTGCTCGTCGGGGCGTTGATCGCGGTGCTCGGCATCGCGATCTCGCTCGGCGACGCCATGCTGCACCGGACGGCCGTCACCAACTGGATCACCGCCGCCGCCCGCGTTCAGCAGCTCCTCGCCCGCAAGACCGCGGAGTTGGGCTCGGCCCTGACCCGGCGGGTTGCGGCCGGCGAGGTCGTCGCGGTGTCCACCGGCGACGTGGAGAAGATCGGCTGGTTCGTCGAGGCGGTCTCGCGTTTCCTCGCGGCGGCCGTGGCGATCGTGCTCGTCTGCGTCGGCCTGGTCTGGTACGCGCCGTCCCTCGGCGTGGTCGTGGCCGTGGGCATGCCGCTGCTGGCGCTCTCCTCCCTGCCGCTGCTCCCCCGGGCCACCCGGCGCGCCGACATCCAGCGCGAGAAGGCGGGCAAGGCGACCGAGCTGGCCTCCGACACCGTGGCGGGCCTGCGCGTCCTGCGCGGGATCGGCGGCGAGGAGCTCTTCCTCGGCCGCTACCGCGCCGCCTCTCAGGAGGTGCGCGAGGCCGCCGTGCGCAGTGCCCGGATGTGGGCGGTGATCTCGTCGATCCAGGTGTTCCTGCCGGGCCTGCTGATGATCACCGTGGTCTGGTACGGCTCCTCGCTCGTCCTGGACGGTCGTCTCGACGTCGGCGAACTCGTCGCGGTCTTCAGCGCGGTGTCCCTGTTGCTCTACCCCCTGCGGAGCGTGGAGGAGATCGCCATGGCGTACTCGTTCTCGCGTCCCTCCGCCAAACGGGCGGCCCGGGTGCTGAAGCTGACCCGGACCGACGGGCACGAGCCCGAGGCGCGGACCGCCCCCGAGGCCCCGGCCCCGGGCGGGGAGCTGTACGACCCGGAGACGGGGCTGCTGGTCCCGGCCGGGCAGTTCACCGCCGTCGTGTGCGGCGACCCGGACCTCGCGGGTCGGCTCGCGGAACGGCTCGGCGGCCATCCGATGGACGCCGCCGCCGAGGGGCCGCCGGTGCTGTTGGGCGGGGTCGCGTTGGACGAACTCGCGCTGGACACCGCCCGCACGCTGGTCCTCGTCCAGGACAAGGATCCGGTGCTGCTGTCCGGGACGCTGCGCGAGTTGTTCGACGTACCGGCGTCCGGAGCGGTGACGCCCTCGGCCGCCCTGGCCGCCGCCCAGTGCGCCGACGTGATGGACGCGCTGCTCCAGTCGGCGCCCGACGGGGTCGAGGACGCCATGGACGCGCGGATCACCGAGCGCGGCCGTTCGCTGTCCGGAGGCCAGCGTCAGCGGCTGGCCCTGGCCCGGTCCCTGGTCACCGACCCGGAGGTACTGGTGTTGGACGAGCCGACCTCGGCCGTCGACTCGCACACCGAGGCACGGATCGCGGACGGCATCGCGGCCTTGCGCACGGGGCGCACCACGGTGGTCCTGGCCTCCTCTCCCCTGCTGCTGGACCGCGCCGACCGGGTGGTGCTCGTGCACGAGGGCACGGCCCTGCCGGCCGGCACGCACCGCGAACTGCTGCACGGCGAACCGCGCTACAGGGCGGTCGTCACCCGCGAGACCGAAGAGGAACAGCGGGCGGCGGGCCTGGAACTGGCACGCATCGCAGAATCACTGACAGAGGCAGAGTCACTCACAGAGATCGAGGAATCCGCATGATCGGCGTGGCGCCGCCGGACTACGATCCGGCAGCCCCCGAAACGGCCGCGACCCTGCCCGTGGGCACGTCCGCGACCGTTCGGGACTATGTGCGCGGCCTGTTCCGGCGCCACCGGCGGGCCTTCGTGCTGCTGGTGACGGTCAACGCGGTCGCGGTGGTCGCGTCCATGGTCGGCCCGTACCTGCTGGGTCGGGTCGTGGACGATCTCGCGGCCGGGGTCCGCGAGCTGCGTCTGGGCACCGTGGCCCTGCTGTTCGCGGGAGCCCTCGTCGTACAGACCCTCTTCGTGCGGCAGGTCCGGTTGCGCGGGGCGATGCTCGGCGAGGAGATGCTGGCCGACCTGCGCGAGGACTTCCTGGTGCGCTCCGTCGGTCTGCCGCCGGGCGTGCTGGAGCGGGCCGGTACCGGTGACCTGCTGTCGCGGATCACCACCGACATCGACCGTCTCGGCAACGCGATGCGCGAGGCCGTGCCGCAGTTGGCCATCGGCGTGGTCTGGGCGGGGCTGCTCTTCGGGGCGCTGGCCGTGACCGCTCCGCCGCTGGCGTTGGCGGCGTTGGTGGCCCTGCCGATCCTGGTGATCGGCTGCCGCTGGTACTTCCGGCGGGCGCCTTCGGCGTACCGGTCGGAGTCGGCCGGCTACGCGGCGGTCGCGGCGGCGCTCACCGAGACCGTGGACGCGGGCCGGACCATCGAGGCGCACCGTCTGGGGAAGCGCCGGATCACGATGTCGGATCGCCGGATCAAGGAGTGGACGGCGTGGGAGCGGTACACGCTGTTCCTGCGGACGGTCCTCTTCCCCGTCATCAACGTGACCTACGTGACGATCCTCGGCTCCGTGCTGATGATCGGCGGCTACTGCGTCCTGCGGGGTTGGATGTCGGTCGGGCAACTGACGACGGGCGCGCTGCTGGCTCAGATGATGGTCGATCCGATCGGCCTGATCCTGCGCTGGTACGACGAGTTGCAGGTGGCTCAGGTGTCGCTGGCGCGTCTGGTGGGCGTGCGCGAGATCGAGCCGGACGCCGGTGACTCGGCGGTGTCCCCGGAGGGCCGGGCCGTCCGGGCGGACGAGGTCCACTTCGGCTACCGCGAGGGCGTGGACGTCCTGCACCGGGTGTCGATGGCCGTGCCGTCGGGCACACGCATGGCGCTGGTGGGCCCTTCGGGTGCCGGCAAGTCCACCCTGGGCCGGCTGCTCGCGGGCATCTACGCGCCACGGGCGGGGGAGGTCACCCTCGGTGGGGCACGGCTGTCGCGGATGCCGGCCGAGCGGGTGCGCGAGCACGTGGCGCTGGTCAACCAGGAACACCACGTGTTCGTGGGCTCGCTGCGGGACAATCTGCGGCTGGCGCGGACGGGCGCGGACGACGCCGAACTGTGGGCGGCGCTGGGCGCGGTGGACGCGGACGGCTGGGCCCGGGCCATGGAGTCCGGACTGGACACCGAGGTGGGTTCCGGCGCGACGGCGCTGACGCCCGCGCAGGCACAGCAGATCGCGCTGGCCCGGCTGGTGTTGGCGGACCCGCACACCCTGGTGCTGGACGAGGCGACCTCGCTGCTGGACCCGCGTGCCGCCCGGCACCTGGAGCGTTCGCTGGCCCGGGTGTTGGACGGCCGTACGGTCATCGCGATCGCCCACCGGCTGCACACCGCGCACGACGCGGATGTGATCGCGGTGGTCGAGGAGGGCCGGATCAGCGAGCTCGGTTCGCACGACGAGCTGGTCGCGGCCGACGGCGCGTACGCCGCGCTGTGGCGCTCCTGGCACGGCTGACCGTGCGTACGCCGTGGCTCCCACGGCTGACCGTGCGTACGCCGTGGCTCCGCAGTGGAACCACGGCGTACGTCGTGTGAGCCGGTCGATCGCCCTCGGGGCCGGCCGGTTCGAGCCGTGAGGGCGGCGGGCCGATCATCGTCGAGTCCGAGGCGGTGCCGACGCTGACGCCGGTGGTCGGGCCGTTGTCCTCGAAGGTGCCCTGGACGGCTCACCGAGGTTCGCGACGGTGGTCACCTCCGTGCGGGGCGGCTTCCGGATGTGATCTGCGGGGGCATGGCCGGCTCGCGGCGGACGGCGGCGCCCACCCGCTCCACCCCCACCACGTGCCGGGGGTCATTCAGGGCGCCCGACGCCTCGGTAGGGGCCGGTGTCGAAGGGGGACGCGGAGGTCAGATGAAGCCCAGGGCGGCCGCGCCGCCCACTCCGCCGAGCAGCATGAACACGGGCATCAGCACCTTCAGCTCCACCCAACTGCCGGCGCGGAACCGCATCATCTTCGGCGGGCCGATCGGGTACCAGCGCTTGCCGGCGATCGGCAGGGGCCACAGGATCGGGCAACCGGAGACGGTCAGCGCGTCCCCGATGTCGTGGACCAGCGCCCCGAGGAGGATCGGCAGGCCGAGCCAGAGGTACTCCTGGCCGGGGTCGGTGAACAGCCAGCCGGCGCCGTTGCCCGGCTGGTCCAGTACGCCGGCCAGGATCCAGGCGCTGGTGGCGCCCAGCAGCCACACCAGGACGTCGCTGGACATCCGCGCCGCCCGCCACAGCAGGCCCTCGACGGCCAGCACCAGGTGGACGAAGAGCAGCGCGAGCACGCCCCAGCGGTCGGCGGTCACGGCGAGGACGGAGGAGCCGCCGCCTATCAGGACCGCCCAGAGCCAGGTGTGGGTCAGCGTGCGGTGGCCGCCGGTGCGCCGGGCGTCGCGCGGGGCCCGGGTGGCCTTGTAGACGGCGTACGAGATCTTGTCGACCACCTCGCACAGGCCCTTGGAGAGGGGCCCGAAGGCGCGCGAGATCGTCGCCGACTTGTGGTCGAGGTCGGGCGCGAGCGCCGCGCCGGCGCAGATGAGCGCGCCGACGACGAGGACGGGCCAGGGCATCGGGTACCCGGCCGCCGCAGCCGCCGCGCCGACCCCCAGCCAGGCCGCCGCGCCGGACAGTGAGTGCGCCGGACCCATCATGGTTGTTTTCCCCGCCCCGGTTCTGTGGTGGTCAGGGCCCGTTGACGGTTTCGTCCGGGCCGTGTGGACGGCACAGCGTACCGTCGATGATCTTCTTTCCTCCCGCCGGTTCCCTCATCCGGTCCGAAGCCAGGCAAGATGGGGTGTGTGACCCTCATTGATCAGCTCCCGCCGAACGCCGACCCCGATGCCCTCTTCGAGGCCTTCTCCTCGTGGGCGGAGGGCCAGGGCATCACCCTGTACCCGGCGCAGGAGGAGGCACTGATCGAGGTCGTCTCCGGGGCGAACGTGGTCCTCTCCACCCCGACAGGCTCCGGCAAGAGCCTGGTGGCGGCCGGCGCGCACTTCACCGCGCTGGCCCAGGACAAGGTCACCTTCTACACCGCGCCGATCAAGGCCCTGGTGTCGGAGAAGTTCTTCGACCTGTGCAAGCTCTTCGGCACCGAGAACGTCGGCATGCTCACGGGCGACGCCTCCGTGAACGCGGACGCCCCGGTCATCTGCTGCACCGCCGAGGTGCTGGCCTCCATCGCCCTGCGTGACGGCAAGTACGCCGACATCGGCCAGGTCGTCATGGACGAGTTCCACTTCTATGCCGAGCCCGACCGGGGCTGGGCCTGGCAGATCCCGCTGCTGGAACTTCCGCAGGCGCAGTTCGTCCTGATGTCGGCGACCCTCGGCGACATGAAGCGGTTCGAGGAGGACCTGACCCGGCGCACCGGCCGGCCCACCTCGGTGGTCCGCTCCGCGACCCGGCCCGTCCCGCTGTCGTACGAGTACGTCACCACGCCGATCACCGAGACCATCACCGAACTGCTGGAGACCCGGCAGGCACCGGTGTACATCGTGCACTTCACCCAGGCCCAGGCGGTCGAGCGGGCGCAGTCGCTGATGAGCATCAACATGTGCACCCGCGAGGAGAAGGACAAGATCGCGGAGCTGATCGGCAGTTTCCGTTTCACCACCAAGTTCGGCCAGAACCTCTCCCGCTACGTCCGCCACGGAATCGGCGTCCACCACGCGGGCATGCTGCCCAAGTACCGGCGCCTGGTGGAGAAGCTGGCGCAGGCGGGCCTGCTGAAGGTCATCTGCGGTACGGACACCCTCGGTGTGGGCGTCAACGTGCCCATCCGCACGGTGCTGTTCACCGCGCTCACCAAGTACGACGGCACCCGGGTCAGGACGCTGCGCGCCCGTGAGTTCCACCAGATCGCCGGCCGCGCCGGTCGGGCCGGCTTCGACACGGCGGGCTATGTGGTGGCGCAGGCGCCCGAGCACGTCATCGAGAACGAGAAGGCTCTCGCGAAGGCGGGCGACGACCCGAAGAAGCGCCGCAAGGTGGTCCGCAAGAAGGCCCCCGAGGGCTTCGTGGCCTGGTCGGACACCACGTTCGAGAAGCTGATCGCGGCCGACCCGGAGGCGCTGACCTCGCGTTTCAAGGTCACCAACATCATGCTGTTGTCGGTCATCGCCCGCCCGGGCGACGCGTTCAAGGCCATGCGGCACCTGCTGGAGGACAACCACGAGCCGCGCAAGGCGCAGCTGCGGCACATCCGCCGGGCCATCGCGATCTACCGCTCGCTGCTGGACGGCGGTGTCGTGGAGAAGCTCGACACCCCGGACGCCGAGGGCCGCACCATCCGGCTGACCGTCGATCTCCAGCAGGACTTCGCGCTGAACCAGCCGCTGTCCACCTTCGCGCTGGCCTCCTTCGACCTGCTGGACCCGGAGTCCCCCTCCTACGCGCTGGACATGGTCTCGGTCGTCGAGTCCACGCTGGACGATCCGCGCCAGATCCTGGCCGCCCAGCAGAACAAGGAACGCGGCATGGCCGTGGGCGCGATGAAGGCCGACGGGATCGAGTACGAGGAGCGGATGGAACGGCTCCAGGACGTCACCTATCCCAAGCCCCTCGAAGAGCTCCTCCTGCACGCCTACGACGTGTACAGCAAGAGCCACCCGTGGGTGCGCGACCACCCCGTCTCCCCGAAGTCGATCATCCGTGACATGTACGAGCGGGCGATGACCTTCACGGAGTTCACCTCCTATTACGAGCTGGCCCGTACCGAGGGCATCGTCCTTCGCTACCTGGCGAGCGCGTACAAGGCCCTGGACCACACCATCCCGGACGACCTCAAGTCCGAGGACCTCCAGGACCTCATCGCCTGGCTGGGCGAGCTGGTCCGCCAGGTCGACTCCAGCCTGCTCGACGAGTGGGAGCAGTTGGCGAACCCGGAGGTGGAGACGGCGGAGCAGGCCCAGGAGAAGGCCGACCAGGTCAAGCCGGTCACCGCGAACGCCCGCGCCTTCCGGGTCCTGGTCCGCAACGCCATGTTCCGTCGCGTCGAGCTGGCGGCCCTGGACCACGTCAACGTGCTCGGCGAGCTGGACGGGGAGTCCGGCTGGGACGCCGACGCCTGGGGCGAGGCCCTGGACGGCTACTGGGACGAGTACGACGACCTGGGCACCGGCCCCGACGCGCGCGGCCCGAAGCTGCTGCAGATCGAGGAGGACGCGGCGCACGGCCTGTGGCGCGTCCGCCAGGCCTTCGCCGACCCCGCCGGGGACCATGGGTGGGGCATCAGCGCCGAGGTCGACCTCGCGGCCTCCGACGAGGAGGGCCGGGCGGTCATCCGGGTCACCGCGGTCGGTGAGCTCGGCCTCTGACCCGTCCCCGCAGGCCGCCGGCGTCGCCGGGCCCGCCGATTCCGCCGGACACGACAGTGGAGAACCCCAGATGACGAACCCCGCCGAGAGACTGGTCGATCTGCTCGATCTGGAGCAGATCGAGGTCAACATCTTCCGGGGCGCGAGCCCCCAGGAATCCCTCCAGCGCGTCTTCGGCGGGCAGGTCGCCGGCCAGGCGCTGGTGGCCGCGGGCCGCACGACCGAGACGGACCGCCCGGTCCACTCGCTGCACGCGTACTTCCTGCGCCCCGGCATCCCCGGCGTGCCCATCGTGTACCAGGTGGAGCGGGTGCGCGACGGGCGTTCCTTCACGACGCGTCGTGTCACCGCGGTCCAGCAGGGCAAGACCATCTTCAATCTGACCGCCTCCTTCCATCATCCGGAGGAGGGCAGCATCGAGCACCAACTGCCCCCTCGCCTCGACTTTCCGCACCCGGACACGCTTCCGACGGTCGCGGAGGAGATCCGCGAGCACCTGGGAGCCCTGCCCGAGGCCCTGGAGCGGATGGCCCGCCGCCAGCCCTTCGACATCCGCTACGTGGACCGGCTCCGCTGGACTCCCGAGGAGCTGAAGGACGCCGACCCGCGCAGCGCGGTGTGGATGCGGGCGGTCGGCCCGTTGGGCGACGATCCGCTCGTACACACCTGCGCCCTCACCTACGCCAGTGACACGACCCTCCTCGACGCCGTGCGCATCCCGGTGGAGCCCCTGTGGGGCATGCGCGGGTTCGACATGGCCTCGCTGGACCACGCCATGTGGTTCCACCGGCCGTTCCGGGCCGACGAGTGGTTCCTGTACGACCAGGAGTCCCCGATCGCACACGGTGGTCGGGGCCTGGCTCGCGGCCGCATCTACGACCTGGAGGGCAGGCTGCTGGTCTCCGTGGTCCAGGAAGGCCTCTTCCGCCCGTACGCCCCCAAGAAGCAGCAGTCGTCCGACCCGTCCACGCAGTCGTCCGACCCGTCCACGAAGAGCTGAGCACGCCCATGTCCACTCCGGTCCTCCCCTGCCCCTGCGGGTTGCCCGCCACCTATCCGGAGTGCTGCGGCCGCTTCCACTCCGGCGACCGGCAGGCACCCACCGCGGTACTGCTGATGCGGTCGCGCTTCAGCGCCTTCGCGGTCGGCGACACCGCCTACCTGCTCCGTTCCTGGCACCCGTCCACCCGCCCGGACCGGCTCGAACTGGATCCCGGGCAGCGCTGGGAACGTCTGGAGATCCTCGCCACCGAACGCGGCGGCATGTTCGAGACACAGGGCGCGGTGGAGTTCCGGGCGCACTACCGCGAGGGCCGACACACCGGATCCCTGCACGAGCACAGCGACTTCTCCCGCGAGGAGGGGGCCTGGGTCTATGTCGGCCCCCTCTCCCCGGTGGACTTCGACTGACCCCGAGCGCCGGTCAGGGCGAAGTCCAGGCCGGCTCGGTAGCACCGGATCTCGTCCGGTGGCCGGGCCCTCAGCAGTGACTCCGCCACGACGGCGGCCGCCGGGACCCGCGGGTGACCGTAGGGCGGGGGCGGTGCCAGCGCGGCGAGCACGATGCGTTCGGCCGGGTCGGGCACCACCTCCCGCACCGCGTCCGTCGGGAGGACGGACGCGAGCACGGCAGCCCGCTCCCAGGGGTCGGTGGTGCGTCTCAGCAGCAACTCCACATGCCGCTCACGCCATTTGACGGGGCGCAGGTCACCTCTGGCCGCGACCAGGTCCCGATCCTCCGGGGGCGCCGTCCCGCGCAGCATGCCGGCGTCCCGGACGGCGAACGCCCGTAGTTCGGCGGTCAGGTAGAGCCATACGACGGCGCGGTAGCGGTTGATCCGATAGCCGATCGGGATGATGTGCCCGCAGCGCGCGAGCCGGGTGAACCGGCTCGGCCCCACACCGAGCACCTCGGCCCCGGCGTCGGCGCCGGCCACGGTCTCGACCCGCGCGCGCAGGGCGTCCGGAAAGCCCTCGGCCGCGCTCACCCGCTCCAACTCGGCCCGCGTGAAACGTGCGGCCCCGCTCGGCGCCCGACGCCCGGCGCGCACCAGTCCCAGCTGTACGGCCCGGGCCAACTCACCACGCCCCAGGCCCAGCTCCCGCGCGGCCCTGACACCGCCGACCAGCACCTCCGAAGACGCGCCCGGCGCCGGCCCGGCCGGTGCTCGCGGTCCTGATTCCCGCTCGTCCGGTACGGCCACCGCACGGTCCTGCGTTTCCATCCTCATCACGGTCTCCCCCCACGAGTGGCGATCACTCTGTGTGAAGACCGTAACTCAGCGCGACGGACGCGGCGAGGCCTGTGGACAACTCTCGGCCGCGGCACCGAATTCCTCGTCCGCCCCTGGTCCGCCCCTTGGTTCGCTCCCCTGGCCCGCCCCCCTGGACGGGGCGATCCGGGGTCGATCCGAGTCCCTGCCCGAGCCCCGGCCCGGGTCCGCCCGGGGCTCCCGGTCGAGGCCGTCCGTCAGCCCCCCGTGATGCGTCGTTCCGCGACGCCCAGGTGCTCGCCCACCCGGTTCACCATCAGGGTCATCTCGTACGCGACCTGCACGATGTCCGCCTCGGCGGCGCTGAGCGCGCACAGACAGCTACCCGAGCCCGCCGCGACGACGAACAGGAACCCCTCGTCGAACTCGACCATCGTCTGGCGCACCTCGCCCGCCCGGAAGTGCCGTCCGGACCCCTTGGCGAGGCTCTGCAACCCGGCCGCGACGGCGGCGAGGTGCTCCGCGTCCTCCCGTGCCAGGCCCGCGCTCGCGCCCGTCACCAGCCCGTCGTTCGACAGCACCACCGCGTGCCGGACCTGCGGGACCCTGCGCGTCAGGTCGTCCAGTAGCCAATCGAGCTGCTTGTCCAGTGCCATTTCCAGCCCCTCCCCGTCGACGCGGCCGACGTGACCGCGTCCCACCCCGCTTGGTCGTGCCGCCAGCCTTCCCCACCAGCGGCTTTCCGGCAAGGAGGATGGACCCATGACGAAGAAGATGACTCAAGAGGAATGGCGGGCGTTCGTCTCGCATTCCACCCGTACCGGGAAGCTCTCCACCGTCCGCGCGGACGGAAGCCCGCACATCGCTCCCATCTGGTTCGTTCTCGATGGGGACACGTTCGTGTTCAACACCGGCCGTGACACCGTCAAGGGTCGGAATCTGGCCCGGGACGGCCGGGTCGCCCTCTGTGTGGACGACGATCGGCCGCCCTTCTCCTACGTGGTCCTCCAGGGCCGCGCCGAGCTCGTCGAGTACACCGGCCACGAGCAGGAGATGCTGGACTGGGCGACGAGGATCGGGGGTCGCTACATGGGCGAGGAGCGCGCCGAGGCCTTCGGCCGGCGCAACGCCGTCGACGGGGAACTGCTCGTCCGCGTCACCATCGACAAGGTGATCGCGATGGCCGACGTGGCGGCCTGACCCGGCGCCCGCCGGCGCCCGCACGCGGTGGACGTCCGTCACTCCGACCCCGTCGGCGTGCCCGAACCCACCGACGCGAGCAGCCGGGCGGTGTGCATCCGCCCGGCATACTCGACCAGTCTGATCAGCACTTCCTTCCCCGAGTCCTTGTCCCGGGCGTCGCACAGCACCACGGGTGTGCCCTGTTCCAGGTCCAGGGCCCGCGCCACCTCGTTCGAGGCGTAACGCCGGGCGTTCGTGAAGCAGTTGACGGCCACGACGAACGGGATCCGGCGGTGCTCGAAGTAGTCCACGGCCGGGAAGCAGTCCTCCAGCCTGCGCGTGTCGGCCAACACCACCGCTCCGAGGGCTCCTTGCGACAGCTCGTCCCACAGGAACCAGAACCGGTCCTGCCCCGGCGTGCCGAACAGGTACAGCGACAGGCCCGAGCGGATGGTGATGCGACCGAAGTCCATGGCCACCGTGGTGGTGGTCTTCTGATCGACGCCTCCGGTGTCGTCGACGAGTTCGCCCGCCTCGCTGAGCAGTTCCTCCGTGCGCAGTGGTCGGATCTCGCTGACCGCGCCCACCAGCGTGGTCTTCCCGACGCCGAAGCCGCCCGCCACGAGGATCTTCAGCGCGAGCGCCGCCGCTTCCTCGTCCTCTTCGACTTCCGGACCGGACCCGGTGGATCCGTTGTGGTTCAGTCCCATCACAGCGCTCGCAATCCTTCGATGACTTCACGCAGAATCCGCTCGTCGGGCAGTCGCGCGGGCGGTACCGGGCGGCTGACCTTGACGTGTCCGGCCTCCAGCAGGTCGCCCAGCAGCACCCGCACCACGCCCACGGGCAGGTCGGCGTCGGCGGCGAGCTCGGCCACCGACTGGGTCTCGTCTCGGCACGACCCGAGCAGCGCCCGGTGTTCGGGTCCCCACAGGGACTCGACCGCCTCGTCTTCGCCCTCGGGGTCCACCACGGCGACCAGCGCGATCAGGTCGAACCGGACGCCGTGCGGCCCCGGTTTGGTGCGTCCGCCGGTCATCGCGTACGGCCGGACGAGCGGTCCCGCCTCGGCGTCGAACCACTGGTCGTTCACCGGTCTGACCGCCGCGCTCACCCGGCGGCCGGCGGGTGAGCCGCGAACCGCGAGGGGGTGTACAGGTGTTCGCCGACCCGCTTGACGAGCCGGGCCATCTCGTAGGCGATGAGCCCGATGTCGGCGCCGCCGGCGCTGAGGACGGCCAGACAGGAGCCGTCGCCCGCGGCGGCGACGAAGAGGAATCCCTCGTCCATCTCCACCATCGTCTGGCGCACGCCCCCGGCGCGGAAGTGCCGGCCCGCGCCCTTGGCCAGGCTGTGGAAGCCGGAGGCCACGGCGGCGAGGTGCTCGGCGTCCTCGCGGCTGAGCCGGGAGGACGATCCCACCGCCAGCCCGTCGTTGGACAGGACCACCGCGTGACGGACCTCGCGGACGCGCGTCACGAGGTCGTCCAGGAGCCAGTCCAACTCGCCTGCCCCGCCGGTACCGTCGCGCCCGATCCGCTGGTGTTCGATCATCACACTTCTCCTTCGCTGCCTGCGTGGGGGGAGTTCTCCCCGGCGCCCCGGGCCCAACCGGCCCGATAGGCGGCCATCCGGTCCCTGGCCTGCTCGGGGCTGCGGTCCGGCGGCGCGCCGGGGCCCGTATCCGCCGGATCCTCGAGCCCGGGGGCCTCGCGCAGTTGCGGGACCAGGCTGGCCTGGCGAACCCTGCGCGGCAGTTCGGTCCCCGAGGCGGCGCCGGCCGGAGCGGCGGCGGGCGCACGCGTACGGTTCGCCGTGCCGCCGGGACCACGCGGCCGCAGGGGGGCTACCGCGGCGGGGCGCGGTTTCCCGGGTTCACCCGCGGAGTCCGGTGCGGGGGTGTCCCGCCCGGGCTCCGGTACGGCACCGGGCCCGGCCGACGCCCCGGCCTCGTCCCGTACGGCACCGGCGCGGGCCCCCTCCCGTACGGCACCGGCGCGGGCACCCTTCCGAACGGGCCCGGCGGAGGCCTCCTCGCGGGGGGCACCGGGGTCGGAGCCCTCGCGTACGGGAACGGCTCCCACGGCGACCGGGGACGGCGCCGCCGCCTCGGCGGGCTCGTCCGAGGCCGCCGTGACGGCGCCCTGGAGCAGGGAGTTCGGCAGCAGCACCACGGCGGTGGTGCCTCCGTAGGGTGACCTGCGCAGGTGGACCCGTACGCCCTGTCGGGCGGCGAGCCGGCTGACCACGAACAGCCCGAGGCGGTCGCTGTCGAACAGGTCGAGCGCCTCCGACTCCTCGATCCGACGGTTGGCGTCGTGGAGCGCCTCGCGGCCCATGCCGAGCCCGCGGTCCTCCACCTCCAGGACGTAGCCGGCGCCCACCGGCTCGCCACTGACCCGGACCTTGGTGTGTGGCGGGGAGAACTGGGTCGCGTTCTCGACGAGTTCGGCCAGCAGATGGGTGAGGTCGGCGACCGCGCCGCCGACCACGGCCGCCTCCGCGAGCCCGCGGACCTCGACGCGCGGGTAGTCCTCGATCTCGGAGACGGCGGCGCGCACGACGTTGGTCAGGGGGATCGGCATGCGCCAGGCGCGCCCCGGGGCTGCTCCCGACAGGATGATCAGGCTCTCCGCGTGCCGACGCATGCGCGTGGTCAGGTGGTCGAGGCGGAAGAGGTCGTCGAGTTCGCCCGGGTCGTCCGAACGGCGTTCCATGGAGTCGAGCAGGGTCAACTGCCTGTGCACCAGGACCTGGCTGCGGCGGGCGAGGTTCACGAAGACACCGCTCACCCCGCCGGCGAGTTCGGCGCGTTCGACGGCGGCGCTCAGAGCCGCCCGGTGCACGGTGGAGAGGGCCTCCCCCACCTGGGTGATCTCGTCCTCGGCGGGCGGCCCGGTCGAGGTCTCGGCCTCGACGTCGATGTCCTGGCCGGCCCGCAGTCGTTCCATGGCGTACGGGAGCTTGCGGCGCGCGATCTCCAGGGCGGTGTCGCGCAACGCGACCAGTTCCACCACCAGTGCGCGGCCGATCCTCACGGAGATCACCAGGGAGGCGATGACGGCGGCGAGGCCGAGGACGACGGCCGCGCCCGCGCCGCTTAGCGCCACCCGCGTCAGCGGGTCGGTGCGATCGGCGACTTCGGCGCGCGCGGCGGCCTCGGTCTCCCTGATCGAGGCACTGACACCGCTGTGGGCGGCGTCCCACCCGGCGGGCTTGAGCGCACCGGAACCGGCGCCGGGTCCCGTGCCCGCCGTGAGCGCGCGGTCCTCGGCCGCGATGAGTTCGGCGTGGGCGGCGCTCTTGGACACGGACTCCCAAGCGGTCCGCTCCTCGCTCGGCAGGTCCCGAGCGGCGTCCGCGAGCAGCGCGCGGCGGGTCTCCACGACGCCGGTCAGCCGGCGGAGCGCTTCGGCGTTGCGCGGCCCCGGCACGGCGAGCAGAGCGTCCTCCCGCGAGAGCAGTTCGCCGGCTTCGGCGAACTCCAGCAGGACCCGGGCGTCCGGGCCGAGTTCGGCGTCCTGCCCGGCGGACAGGGCCCCGCCGACGGCGAGCGCGGCGTCGGCGACTCGGGTGTACGTCTCGTAGGCGGCGTCGGCGGTCGTCCGCCGGCCGACGATGTCCTTGCGCGCGGAGCCGAGCCCCTCGGCGGCGGCCACGAAACCACCGAGCCGGACCACGACGTCGGTGCGGTGGTCGCCGGAGTCGGCGACGGTGTTCCGGTCGCCGAGCCGCAGCCGGCGCACGGCGTCGTCGGTACGCCGGGCCTGCCGTTCGAGGGCGGCGGCCGGCTCGCCGGCGGCGGGGTCGGCCAGGAAGCGCACCGCGGCCCGCCGTTCGGCCTGCACCTCGGCGAGCGCGGCGGAGACGGGGGCGCCGATCTCCCGCTCGACCCGTTGGACGCGGCTGAGGCGGGCGAGGTCCTGGGCGGTGCTGACCGTGGCGAAGGCCCAGAGCGCGAGCAGCGAGACCACCGGGACCATCAACAGGGAGACGATCTTGGCCCGGACGGTGCGGGGGCGCAGCCGCATCCGGGGTCTCCCGCCGGAGCCGGCCGCGGCGGCGGGTCGAGGGGGTGTTCTCTCCTCGGGTTCCTCGGCGGGCTGCCCCGCGTGCGCCCGCCGGCCTCGCGCCGGGGGCCCGGGCGGCCCCGGCGCCGCTGCTTCCGGTTTCCTGCGGGGTGTGCGCATGAGCTCCTCGTTCCGGGCGGTACGGGCTGGGCGGGGTGGCGGTGGAGGCGGTTGGAGAGGTCGCGGTGGTGGGTTCTCGGGGTTCTCGGGGTGCTCGGGGTGCTCGCGGTGTGTGGGTTGCGCGGGGCGGTCGGCGGGCGCGGCGCGACGGGGGCGTACGGACGCACGCGGGCCGGGGCTCAGTGCGCGGGCGCGGGGCTCTCCCCCAGGTCTCGGACGGCTGCCGACGCCGCGCGTTCGTCCGCGGTCGGGGACAGTGCCACGAAGGCGGCGGTGATGAAGAGGTAGGAACCGAGTCCGACGGCGAGCGGGAAGATGAACTGCATCGCCGTGGCGCCGGGCAGGGCCACGTCCGAGGGCGCGACCCGGACCGCGACGGCTGCCATCCCCGTGTAGTGCATGCTGCTGACCGCGGCGCCCATGACGAGCGAGGCGCCGGCCACGGCCATCGGCGAGGTGATGTTGAGCGCGGCCCACAGTGCGACGGTGGCCGCGATGACGGCGACGACGACCGACAGCCCGACGACGAGCGGGTCGTAGGAGATCTCACCGTGCAGCCGCAGGGCCGCCATTCCCAGGTAGTGCATGCTCGCGACGCCGAGGCCGGTGGTGAGTCCGCCGAGGACCAGGGACCGGAGGCGGCTCTTGCCGTATCCGATGGCGAAGACACCGGCCCCGACGACCAGCACGGCCACCAGGAGGCTGAGGATGGTCAGCGGGACGTCGTAATGGATCTCGGTGCCGGTGACGTCGAAGCCGAGCATCGCGACGAAGTGCATCGTCCAGATGCCGGTGCCGAGGGCGGACGCAGCGGTGAGGAGCCAGTTGCGGCGGGCGGATCCGGTCGCGGCGAGCGCACGGACGGTGCAGCGCAGGCCGAGGGCGGCGCCGATCGATGCCATCACGTATGACAGCGCGGGTGTCAGCCAGCCGTAGGCGGCGTGGTCCAGGTGTCCCATGGCCACCGGACGCTAGTCCGGGTGAGGCCACGAACAAGGTGTGCATTTCGAAAGCCGCTGTAACTGCTGAAATATGACAGAGCTACGTTCGCGTTCGATCACACCGCGTGCCACCTTGTACACGCACCGCAGGTGCGGTCGGTGGGGGATCATGGGCGCATGAGCGAAGACCACACACACGTGCAGGAGTTCTTCGGGGCGCGCGCCGCCGACTGGGACCGCAAGTTCCCGGCGGACGGACCCGCCTTCGCGGCCGCCGTGGGCGAGTTCGGTCTGCGCCCCGGAGACCGGGTCCTCGACGCGGGCTGCGGTACCGGGCGCGCCCTGACGGCGCTGCGGGCGGCCGTCGGTCCCGCCGGGACGGTGCTCGGCGCCGATCTCACGCCGCAGATGCTGGCCGCCGCACGGCGGGCCGGCCGGGATGCCGAGGGCGCCCTGCTGCTGGCGGACGTGGCCCGGCTGCCCCTGCGGGACGGGGTGCTGGACGCCGTGTTCGCGGCGGGACTGGTCGCGCACCTGCCCGACCCCGGGTCGAACCTGCGCGAGCTCGCCCGCGTGGTCCGCCCCGGCGGTCGCCTCGCGCTCTTCCACCCGATCGGGCGGGCCGCCCTCGCCGCGCGCCACGGTCGCGCACTCACCCCGGATGACCTGCGGGCCGAGCGCAACCTCGGCCCGCTGCTGTCGACTTCGGGCTGGGAGATGACCTCGTACGCCGACGAGGACCACCGCTTCCTGGTGCTCGCGGCGCACCGCCCCTGAGCGACCGCTTCCCCGGCGCGGCGAGTACGGAGCCGCCGCCGCGAGCGCGGAGAGCGCCCCGGGCGCTACGCGGGCGGCGGGGCGTCCGCTCCGGCGGGGCGGCGCGGATGCGGTACGGGACAGCCGCCCCGCCCGGGTACGGGGAAGGTGCCGAGTTCACCGACGTCGTACCCGTTCGGGTAGCCCTTGATCTCCCGGTTCTGGCGGGCGTGGTGCGGGGCCCGGCGCGGCGGCAGCAGCCGCACCGCGCGCCCGCGCAGCCGCAGCGCCCCGCGGACCAGCCGCCGGACCGCCGGGCGCGGGGTCTCGTACCGGAACGCGTTCAGCAACGCGTCGTCGAGCAGCGCGACGCCGACTCCGCGCACGGCGGGGGCCAGTGGCGCCGGGTACCACGAGGCCATCAGGTCGAGGGTGGCGTCGGCCACCTCGCGCCCGCCCTCGTCCCACCCGAAGTGAGCCTCCTCGTAGGCGTTCAGGCAGGCTTCGAACTCCTCGAAGGAGGCCGGAATGTCCGTGATGCCCATGTGCTGACCGAGAGTGGCGTAGTAGCGCGCGAAGGCCCGGCGCTCGTGGTGGGTCAGGGGCCGCCAACCGTAGGAGTCGATCCAACGCGCCGGAATCACCACGAAGGTGCACAGGACGTACCGCATGTCCTCGTCGGAGATGTCGTAGCCGCGGTGCATCTGGTTGACGCGGCGGATCGCGGTGCGCGCGGTGTCGCTCTCGAATCCGTGCTCCACGACCGCGTCGAGCAGCAGCGCCGTGTCGTCGTAGCGCTTCTGTGCGCGATCGGTGAACTCGGCGGTCTCGGCGAGCAGCCGGCCGATGCTCGGGACCGCGTACGTCCTGAAGAGGGCCAGTTCCAGGGCGCGGGTGACGTCCCAGGGGAATTCGTAGGTGGCGGTGAGCCGGTAGATGGCGAGGAAATCCTCGTCGGGATCGAGCCGGAGGATCTCCCTCAGCCGGTCGTAACGCTGCACCGGAGTCCCTTTCTGTGGCGGGTGCCCAACTCTACGTGCAGGTGGTGGGCTTGAAAATCGACGTCCGCAGGCTCTCGACGGGCGAGTTACCCGCTGGTTAAGGTGCGCCGACGAGAGAGCGACCGCAACGGGAGGAGGCGACGTGTCCGAAGAGGATGACGGGGGCTCGCTGTACGTGCTCACCGCCGTACTGCTGACCCCCACGCAGTTCCCGGGCATCATGGGCGACGACTTCCCGGAGGCCTGCGCCCTGCTGGGCGTGCGGCCTGTCGCGGACGGGTACGGGCTGGTGCTGGGCCAGGACGAGGAAGGCGCCCGCTGGACGGTCGTGGTGGACGACGTCTCGCTCGTCGCCGCGGCCATCGCCTCCTGGGACTGCGGCATGGAGTACGACCTGTCCCCGGAGGAGCGGACGATCGTGGCGTCGCTGGCCGGCTGGCCGCTGGAACTCACGGTCTCCGCGCCGGGCATCCCCGAACCGCACGATCCGGAGCAGGGCGCCGACGGCACCGGCCGGGTGCCGTTGGCGCCTCCCTCGGCGGACACCTGGGGGCCGGTACAGCGGCGCATGGGAGCGGACCAGATCGCCCGGGAGTGGGCGGACTGGTCCGAGCGCGTCGCGACGGACGGCGGGGCGGCTGCCGCCTCACATCCGGGACTGGCACGGGCGCTCAAGGAGGCGGCCGGTTACGCGGACGAGCCGCCGCCGCCCGGACGGGTGCGTTCCAGTTTCGCGAGCGAGGACGCGCGCACGCTCAGGGCGGACGGCCCCGGCTGGTCACTGGTCGGTCGCACGGACGGCGCGGCCTTCGTCCTGCTGGACGAGGAGCCGGGCGAGGTCCTCGCGGTCCCGTGGGATGCGGACCCGGAGCGGCCCGAGATTCCCGAACTGCCGGATCTGCTGGCGGCGCTGGACCGCGTGGCGACACGACCGGCCTGAAGCCCGGGACGTCGCGGGAGAAACACCACGGTCACAGGGTCGGCCGACCGGCCGCGCCGCCGGTCGGCTGATCGCCCCACACGGCCCGGGCGGGCCGCCGACCCGCACGCGACCGCCTCGGCGCCCGCGGACCTCAGCGCCCGGCCACCGCCACCGCCCGCACCGCCGCCGGTTCCCGCGCCTCCGCCGTCAGCGGCCGATCTGCTTTCTGGACACGCCCCGCAGCCGGCGTCGCTGGGAGGGGTCGAGCAGGAAGTACGCGAGGGTGGGCACTCCGATCAACACCAGGAGACCCGGCCAGAACCCGACCGTCGCGAACAGCACGATGGCTGCCACCACTCCGGCCACGGCCACCTTTCCGCCTGTGGACATCCGCGGACACCTCCTCCTGCTGTCGGCCACTACTCCGCTCAACGCCCCGCCCCCGCCCAGCGTTCCCGGCCCTCTCGCCGCCCCGCGAAGGGACTCCGGTCACCGTGCGATCGCACTGCGTGAGCGGCGGCCTTGTGCCCGAACCGCGCCGGGTACGGGCGCGTCGGACGCAGATGGGCCCGGACCGTCGTCTCCGACTGGACCGCGACGGCCGCTGGTGGCCGCTGGTGGCCGTACCGGCGGGAGGCGGGCCCGTGGGTTCCGGCGGGCCCGCCGACCCCCCGACCCGGCGTCGGCCCTGACGGCCCCGGCCCCGGAGGAGACCCCGTAGGCGGGCCGCGCGGGGTGGGCGCGGGTCGGGTTCGGTCACGGGACGGCCGGCGCAACGCTTGTCGTGGTGCGGAAGCGGTACGACGATGGGGGCGCTCCGGGTTCCGCGGCACCACGGGAGGGTGACATGGGCGATCCGTCGGTGGCGCTGCCGGGCGGGGCCGATCCCGTCGAGCGCACGCGGGTACTGCGGCGGGCCCATGACGTGTTCACCAGGGACGGGCGGGTGGAGGCCCCGGTCCGCGCGGTGATCGCCGGGTCGTGGCGCCGCTGCGCGCGGGCGCGGGTGAACCCGGAGTGCTCGGCCCGGGTGGAGCTGGCGGAGGCGGAACTGAGGTCCTACCGCGAGCGGCATCCGCTGGCCCGGGTGCTGCCGGTGTTCCGGGACCTCGTCGGGGCGTTCGCCGCGCACGGGGCGCACCTGTTGGCGGTGTGCGACGCTCGGGGCAGCCTGCTCTGGGTGGAGGGCGCGCCGGACACCCTGCGGCGGGCCGAGCGGCTCGGCTTCGTGCCGGGCGCGCGGTGGGCGGAGACGGTGATGGGGACCAACGCCCCGGGCACCGCTGTGGCGGTGGGCGAGGCCGTGCAGGTCTTCGGGGCCGAGCACTTCAGCCGCCGGGTGCATCCGTGGACCTGTGCGGCGGCTCCGGTCCGCGATCCGCGCACGGGGAGGTTGCTCGGCGCGGTCGACATCACCGGGGGCGACGGGCTGGCCCATCCCCATTCGCTGGCGTTCGTGCGGGCGGTGGCCCGCGCCGCCGAGGCCCAACTGGCCCTGCTGGAACCGGATCCGTCGCAGGCGCACGTCCCGGACACCATCGCCGCGCTGGGTCGGGACGAGGCGCTGTGGGTGGGCGGCGGCCGGGAGGTCACCCTCGGGCGACGGCACAGCGAGATCATGGCGCTGCTCGCCCATCATCCGGAGGGGCTCTCGGGCGAGGAGCTGGCGATCGACCTGTACGAGGACGAGTCGGTGTCGGCGGTCACGCTGCGGGCGGAGATCTCCCGGCTGCGCGGCCTGTTGGGTCCGGGGAGCCTTCTCTCGCGGCCCTATCGCACGGCCGTCCCGCTGGTGGCCGACTTCGCCGTCGTGGCCCGGCACCTCGCGTCGGGGGCCGTCTCGACAGCCCTCACCGGGTATCCGGGCCCGCTGCTGCCGGCCTCGACGGCGCCCGGGATCGTACGGCTGCGCCGCCGGATCGAGGACCAGGCGCGGGCCGCGGTGATCGCGCGGGCGGACGCGGGACTGCTGGGCGACTGGGTGTGCCGGCCGTGGGGTGCGGACGATCCGGGGGTGTGGCGGGCGCTGGCCGACGCGCTTCCGGCGGAGGGGCGCCCCGCGGCGCTGGCCCGCGTGCGCTCCCTCGACCGCGAGCTGTCGGCCGACCGGCCCGCCCGCTGACGCGACCGCCTCCTCCGCCGCCGCCGCCACAGGACCGACGATCGCCGCGTGCCGTTTCGGCCTCTTCAGACGGCGGGAGCCTCTCCAGACGGCGGGAGCCTCCTCAGACGGCGGGAGGCTCCTCAGGCGGCGGGGGCTTCCTCGCGAATGAGCCCGGCCACGTGATCGCTGATCATGTCGAGGATCTCGGCCGCGACCCGGTCGTTGCCGAGGACGAGGTGGTTGAGGGTGACCCCGTCCGTCATGGCGGCCAGGTAACGGGCCAGTACGGTGTCGGGGACGCTGAGTTCGAAGGTCATCATGCCGCGGAGCTGTTCGATGAGCGCGCAGTACGTCTCGGAGTACAGCTCGTACTGGCGCCGCGCCAGGTGCTCGAAGCCGGGTTGGCGCAGGGCGTACTGCGTCAGTTCGTAGGTGAGCATGTGCTCCTCGGGGTGGGCCGCGACATGGTCCCAGTAGGCCTGGAAGCCGGCGCGGACGGTCTCCCGGAGCGTGGCCCTCGGCCGGATGGCGTCCTTCACCACGCCCACGTAATGGGCGCTGATCGTCTCGATGACGGATTCGAGCAGCGCCTGCTTGGAGTCGAAGCAGTAGTGGAAGACGCTCAGCGACACACCCGCCTCGGCGACGATGGACCGCGTGGTCGTCCTGGGGACGCCGTCGCGGGCCATCGCGCGGATCGCCGCCTCGGTCAGTTGCCGGCGGCGGTCGGCCAAGGGCATCCGGGCCATGTGCTGTTCCCTTCGTTCCTCCGCGCCCGTCGAAGCGCGGAAGGCCGGGGCGGCCGGCTCGGGAAACCCGATCCGACCGCCCCGGCCGACTCGCAGGCGGGGCCGTCAGCTGCTGTAGACGCCCACCTCGTGGAGGGAGTAGCCCCACTGGGTGCCGCGTCCTTGTCCGTGGACACGGATGTGGCGTGCGGAGACCCCGGCGAACTGGGCGGTGTCCAGGCCACCGTCACCGGCGGTGGTCGACCAGACCGTCCGCCAGTTCACCCCGTCCGTGGAGACCTCGATCGCGTATGACCTGGCGTACGCGCGTTCCCAGTCCAGGGTGACGCGCTTGACCAGACCGGTGGTTCCCAGATCGATGCGCAGCCACTGGTCGTCGCTCCAGTCGCTCGCCCAGCGCGTGCCCCGGTTGCCGTCCACGGCCCGGTCGGGGGCGTAGCTGACGAACGGGTTCCACTCGGAGGTGCTGGCCGATGTGGCCGCGCCCGAGGCGAGGTTGACGCCCGCCTTGTGGCGCTCGGAACCGCCCCAGGTGCGCAGGTACGACTCCGCTCCGCGGAACATGTCGTCGACGACTCCCTGGCCACCGACGTTGCGGATGTCCTCGATCCAGTCGGGGACCAGGCCGTAGTGGGAGGCGCCGTCGGTGTTGAGGTCCCAGGTGCGCTGTCCGGTGGTCTGCTTGTCGATGACGGAGCCGCCGTCGGTGCTGCGGAACGGGTAGCGCACCGGGTTGGGTGTGTCGGCGCCGCGCGGGCCGGGCCAGCCGCCGACCCCGTTCATGTCGGTGCCGTAGCCGTAGCCCACGTTGTACTTGTCCCGCAGGGCGTCGGTGCGCTTGGCCTCGGCGCTGAACCCCTCTGCCCCGTTCATGTACTGGGCGGCGAAACCGCCGAGCTTGTAGAGGCGTTCGGTCCAGTCCAGGTCCATCCAACTGTGCGAGGAGATCACGCCGGGGTAGGACTCGGACTCCAGGATGTCGAAGGCCCGTCCTGCGGCCTTGACGCTCATGTGGTCGACTTCGAGCATCATCTTGCGTTTCATCATGCCGCGCACCGCGTACTCGCCGAGGTCGGTGAGACCGCGGGTGTTGCACTGCGCGCCGGCGGCGTAGGACGGAACGTTCACGCCCGCCGGGAGCTTCTTCTCGGCTTCGGCCGCCGGAGCGAGTCCGATGGGGTTGTCGTGCTGCGGGCCCTTGCACTCCTCCGTCTTCCAGAAGGTGCCGGTGGACAGGAACTGGCCCACGTTGATCGCGGTGCCGAGGGCTCCCTGGTCGAAGCGGACCCCGCAGAGGGCGTTGTCGAACTTGTGGCACAGGAACATGCTGCGCACGCCGAGTTGGTGCAGTTCGTCGAGCCCTCGGTCGATGTCCGCCTTGCTGCACTGCGAGATGTCCAGGATCTGCTTGCAGCCGAAGGGCTCGGAGGTCTCCACGCCCATGACGACGGCCAGTTTGCCCTGCTGGATGACCTCGCGGGCCTGGGCGGAGTCGGTGACGATGCGGAACCAGCCCTTGCCCGTGCCGCCGTACATCTTGTCGATGTAGGCCTGCATGTCGTAGGTCTTCTGGGCTTCCAGCCGGATCGCGGTCATCTCGTCACAGCCGCGGTCCTTGAAGAAGTAGACCGAGCAGATGACCCCGTTGGTGACGAGGTCGTTGACGAGGATCCGCTGTCCGCCGCGCCAGGCGCGTTCGACCCAGGCGTAGTAGTTCTGCTGGTGGGTCAGGGAGTCGTGCGCGGGCCAGTCCTTGAAGGTCGGCCAGCCGTCGGGGTCGTGCTTGCCGTCACCGCCCTTGGTGATGAAGTCGAAGATCGCGAGCGTGCCGTCGGGGTAGTGCTCGGGACAGTCCTTGAGCGCGTCCGCGATCCCCGCCTCCGAGAAGGTCTTGCCACAGATGAGCCGGCCGCCGAAGCCCTCGTTGGACATCAGGTGGTCGTGGGCGTCGACGAAGCCCCGTACGTTGCCCTGGGCGTCGGTTCCCTTGAAGGGTTCGCCGGTGACGTTGATCTGCGAGTCGGGCCCGGGCCGCGCGGTGGGGTTCCACCACCCGGTGTCGGCAGCGGCTCCCGAAGTGGGGCCGAGCGCCATGGCCAGCATGGCGAGGAGCAGTGACAGCACCGCGATCGGTTTGCGTCTGCTGTGCGGGGATCGGTTCATGGCCACCACTCACGTCCACGGTCGTCGGCGGGGGCGCGGTCCAGGCACACGGCCGGCCGGGACGTGAACCGCACGATCCCGACCAGCCGATTGTCATGTCCCGCGCAAACATTGTGTCGAGAATCCCGACTCCGACAACCGGAGTCAAGGGTCCGGGACAGTTGACCTGATGGACCGTCGGATCGATCGTACCCACGGTAACCTCGACGGAATCACGATCCGCTCGACCACGCCCCTCGGCGCGCCGGGAGCGCGCACCCCGCGCTCACGACCGGCCACGGCACTAGAAGAAGCCGAGCCGCTTCGGGGAGTAGCTGACCAGCATGTTCTTGGTCTGCTGGTAGTGCTCCAGCATCATCTTGTGGGTCTCGCGGCCGATGCCGGACTGCTTGTAGCCGCCGAAGGCCGCGTGGGCGGGGTAGGCGTGGTAGCAGTTCGTCCAGACGCGGCCCGCCTGGATGGCGCGGCCCGCGCGGTAGGCCGTGTTGATGTCCCGGGTCCAGACGCCGGCGCCGAGGCCGTACGCCGTGTCGTTGGCGATGCGGACGGCGTCGTCGAAGTCGTCGAAGGAGGTCACCGACACCACGGGGCCGAAGATCTCCTCCTGGAAGATCCGCATCCGGTTGTCCCCCTCGAAGATCGTCGGCTGTACGTAGAAGCCGCCCGCGAGGTCGCCGCCGTGCTCGATGCGCTGCCCACCCGTGAGGACCTTGGCACCCTCCTTCAACCCGATCTCCACGTACGACAGGACCTTCTTCAGCTGCTCCTCCGAGGCCTGGGCGCCGATCATCGTGTCCGTGTCCAGCGGGTGCCCCGGCACGATCAGTTCGGTGCGGGCGACGGCCGCGTCGAGGAAGTCGCCGTAGCGGCCGCGCTCGATCAGGGCGCGCGAGGGGCTGGTGCACACCTCGCCCTGGTTGAGGGCGAACATGGTGAAGCCCTCCAGTGCCTTGTCCCGCAGCTCGTCGTCGGTCGACCAGATGTCGTCGAAGAAGATGTTGGGGCTCTTGCCGCCGAGTTCGAGGGTGACGGGCTTGAGGTGCTCCGCCGCGTACTGCATGATCAGCCGCCCGGTGGAGGTCTCCCCGGTGAAGGCGATCTTCGCCACGCGCGGACTGGAGGCCAGCGGCTTGCCGGCCTCCTCGCCGAAGCCGTTCACGATGTTGACCACGCCCGGCGGGAGCAGGTCCTCGACCAGGCCGAGCCAGTAGTGCACCGAGGCCGGGGTCTGCTCGGCCGGCTTGAGCACCACCGTGTTCCCGGCGGCCAGCGCCGGCGCCAGCTTCCACACCGCCATCAGGATCGGGAAGTTCCACGGGATGATCTGGCCGACGACGCCCAGCGGCTCGTGGAAGTGGTAGGCGACCGTGTCGTCGTCGATCTGGCTGAGCGCACCCTCCTGGGCCCGCAGCGCGCCCGCGAAGTAGCGGAACTGGTCGATCGCCAGTGGCAGGTCGGCCGCGAGGGTCTCCCGTATCGGCTTGCCGTTCTCCCAGGTCTCCGCGACCGCCAGGGCCTGGAGGTTCTCCTCCATCCGGTCCGCGATGCGCAGCAGGATCCCGGCCCGCTCGGTCACCGAGGTGCGTCCCCAGGCGGGTGCGGCGGCGTGCGCGGCGTCCAAGGCCTTCTCGACGTCCTCGGCGGTGCCCCGGGCGATCTCGGTGAAGGGCGCGCCGGTCACCGGGGAGGGGTTGTCGAAGTACCGGCCCCGGACGGGAGCCGTGTACGCGCCTCCGATGTAGTGGTCGTAGCGGGACGCGTACGACATCAGCGCGCCTTCGGTACCGGGCGCAGCGAAACGGGCCATGGAGTCCTCCCCTTGCCGGGCGCCGGCCGCCGTCGGTCGGCGCTGGGAAGGAGGCTAGGAGCGGCCAGGTTGCGGACACGTTGCACGAGGCGGCCGCCGCCAGGTGTGACGGAAGTCTGACGGAGGTCCGTCTCCCCTTGGCACCGGGTGGCCGGCGGTGGTCGAATCGACAGGTGAGTACGGAGCGGGAGTCAGCGGGGCGGCCGGAGCCGTCGGAACGGCGTGATCCGTCGGAGCGGCCGGCCGAGCGGCATGATCAGACGGGCCCTGACCTGCGTGAACCGACAGACCCCGACCCGCGCCCTCCGTCGGATCCCGACCTGGTCGGCGCCCCGGTCGGACGGCGTCTGGTCCTGGGCATGCTCGGGCTCGGCGCGGCCGGGCTGGTGGCCGCGCCCCCACTGCAACGGGGCCTCGAAAAGGCGCTCGGCTCCGCCGCCGGCAATGATCCGACCGGGCTGACCGGGCTCCTGCCCAACGGCGGCGGGTTCCGTTACTACTCGGTCGCCTCCTCCGTCCCCGAGCGCTCCCCCGCGGACTACCGGCTGCGGGTGGACGGGCTCGTCGAGCGACCGGGGACGTACGACCTCGACGCGCTCCGGCGGCTGCCCCAGACCCGGGTCGTCCGGGACGTCCAGTGCGTCACCGGCTGGCGCGTCCCCGCCACGCCGTTCGAGGGCGTACCGGTCTTCCGGCTGCTGGACGCCGCCGGGGTGCGGCCCGAGGGTCGGGCCATCCGGTTCAGCTGCTTCGACGGCACGTACACCGAGAGCCTGACCCTTTCCCAGGCCCGTCGGGCCGACGTGATGGTGGCCCTGCGCATGCGGGACCAGCCGCTGTCCCACGCCCATGGTGGGCCCGCGCGGCTCTACGTGGCCCCGATGTACTTCTACAAGTCGGCGAAATGGCTCTCCGGCATCACCGTCACCCGTGACGTGGAGCCCGGTTACTGGGAGCGGCACGGCTACGACGTCGACGCCTGGGTCGGCACGTCGAACGGACGTGATGATGCCCCCACCGTCTGAGATGCGGCCCACACCCGGGTCACGGCCCACGCCCGAATCGCTGCCGGAACCCCGGCAGGGCGCTCGCGTAAGCCGGTTCGGTCGTTCCCAACGTCTGGTGCACCGGGCCACGGCCACCCTGATGGGGGTCTGCGTGGCGTCGGCGGCCTGTCTCTACCTGCCGCCCCTCGCCGAACTCGTCGGGCGACGCCACCTCGTCGTGACCGTCCACGTGTGGTCCGGTCTGCTGCTCGTCGTCCCGGTCCTGCTCGGCCTGGTCTCCCGGGCCTTCCGGGCCGATCTTCGCCGGCTCAACCGGTTCGGGCCGCACGACAGGGTGTGGTTGCGCACCGTGCTGCGCAGGGACCGGCACGGCCCCCGCCCGGCCGGGAAGTTCAACGCAGGTCAGAAGGTGTACGCGGGCTGGTTGGGCGGCGCGGTGACGGTGATGCTCGGAACCGGGCTGCTGATGTGGGCCACCGGCGTGGCCCCGCTCGTCTGGCGGACCGGGGCGACCTTCGTGCACGACTGGCTCGCCCTGGCCCTCGGTGTCGTCCTCGCCGGGCACATCGGCAAGGCGCTGGGTGATCCGGAAGCCCGGCGCGGGCTGCGCACGGGCTCGGTGGACCGGGCCTGGGCCGCGCGCGAGCACCCGCTGTGGAGGCAGGACGACTGACGGGCGGCGCGGTCGGCGCCACCCGTCAGTACCCCGGCCTCAGGCCCCTGGGCGTCAGACCCGGGCGTCAGACCCGGGCCGCAGACCCCGGCGGGCGCGTCAGACCCGGGCGTCAGCCGCCGTCGCGGACCGCCACGATGCCGTTGAACACGCCGACGTACGCGGTGCCGTCGGGGCCGAGGGTGATCGGCGCCCAGTTGTTGTCGTACAGCGGGCCGGTGCCGGTGAGCTGTCGCCAGCGCCGCTCACCGGTGCGGAAGTCCACCGCGGTGAGGTACCAGGCGTCGATGCCCCAGGCGTTGGGCTCCTTCTCGTAGAAGTAGAGCAGCCCGTTCGCGGTGGAGAGCTTGGGGACGACGGAGGGCGAGCGGATCGCACTCTGCCACACCGTGTCGCAGCCGCTGCCGTCGGCGCGCACGTCGATGCGGCTGACACCGCCGACGACGGACTTGCCGAGCAGCAGGGTGGTGGGGTTCTCGTAGCCGTAGTTGTTCTCGACGACGATGCTGTTGCCCCAGGTGATCAGGGAGTTGTCGGTGGTCGAGGCTCCCGATCCGAACACCGGTACCTTGCAGACGAGCCGCTGGTCGGCGGGTACGTCCACGCCCCGCTTGTAGACGAGCACGTTCATCCGGTCGTCGGAGTTGTCGGTGATGGCGACGTACCCGTTGCCGAAGAGGTCCGGGGTGGTGCCCGAACCCTGGTTCACGGAGCCCGGCTTGGTGCCCGTGCCCCGGTCGTAGGTCTGGCGCCACTGCGCGCGCGGGGTGCCGTCGGCGGTGGTGGCGAAGCTGTACAGGGCGTGGTCGGTGACGATGGAGACCCCGTCCTCGGCGACGGAGAAGGAGTTCTGGATCTCCTCGCCGTCGAGCCGGACGGAGCGGATCACCGAGGTCGCCGGGTCCACGGTGCCGATGCGGCCCTGGCGGGTGACCCACCAGATGCGGCCGTTCCAGTCGGGCATGACCGAGGTGACCGGGTCACAGGTGCCGCTCGGCCACAGGTTGGTCCAACTGACGCAGTCGTGCGGGACCTGCCCGGTGAGGTCCCAGTCGTTGTCGACCGTGAACTTCCACGTGCCGTCCGGGTTCTGCGAGTGCGCGAGGCGCAGGATGTGCTGGCGGGAGTCGGCCAGCACCGCCCGGTCCTGGTCGTCCAGGTAGAAGTAGGCGCCGCCCGAGGTGTCCTTGAAGATCTTCGCGAAGTCGAGCGAGGTGATCGCCTCGACCGTCGAGGAGCGCTGCGGGAGTTGGTGTTCCGCGAGCGTGGCGAGCGTGCGGGGGTCGAGGAGCTTGACCTTGAACCCGGAGAAGGTGCCGCAGACGGTGACGATCCGGCCGGCCGAGTCGAAGGTGGCGGTGGCGCATTCACCGCCGAGGGCGGCGATCTTCTCGCTGGTGACCTGCGGGTTCCTGCCCAGCGGCCCGGACCAGGGCGAGGTGGCGCTGCCCGCGGCGTCGGAGTGCATGCCGCTACGGCCGTTGGGCGCGAGGTAGGGGTGCTGCGGCGGGGCGTCGCCCGGCAGCGGGACGGCGGCGGCGGGGGCGCCGTCGTAGTGGCTGATCAGGCGGTGGCCGGGGGCCTTGGGTATCTCCTCGGCCTGGGCCGGTGAGATGCCGTACATCGCCACGAACGCGGCGAGAGCCGGTACCACCGCGCAGTTCAGCGCTCTTCGGAACATCCGGACTTCCTCCATGGTCTTCAGTTTTGTTGACGTTGCGTCTCACATCGCGCCGCCGCCAGACGCTAGATCGCACTGCCCGAGGAGTCCATGGAAGAGCCGGATGATTCACGAAGGCGCAACAGTCGATCAAGCACGCGCGCCCGCCCGGGGCCCGGCCTGACCGGCGGAGCACCAGGCCGTCTCTTTCGGGTCAGGCAGGATCCGAAAGAGACGGCCTAGGGGTTGAGGCCGGACACGAGGTTCGCGGTGGCCGCGAGTCCGTCGTGGATGGTCATGGCGATGCTGCTGCTCGCGAGTTGGAAGCCGAGCAGGGCGCAGACGAGGGCGTGGGAGAACTTGAGCCCGCCGCCGCGCAGGAAGATCCACGCGAGGACGAGGAGCAGGACGATCACGGAGAGGGAAATCACCATCGGAACCTCCTTGGGCGCCGCCATGGTGGCGCAGCGAGGGGGCTCTTCGGGCGAAAGGCGTGTACGCCGTACGGGTGTTGACCGTCCGTGACGGATGATCAGTGCTTGACGATCTCGTCCCAGTGGGTCGTACGGTCGCACCAGCGGCCGAGCAGGACCGGGTCGTGGCCCACCGCGAGCAATGCCGCGCCGGTCTCCGCCCGGTACTCCTCGACCACCGCGACCAGCGCGGCTGTCGTGGAGGCGTCGAGCATGGCGGTCATCTCGTCGCAGACCAGCAGGCTCGGCCGCAGCACCAGGGCGCGCGCCAGACAGGCACGTTGCAGTTGTCCGTCACTCACCTCGTGGGGGCGGCGCGCAAGCAGATCCGCGCCGAGTCCGACACGCCGCGTCAACTCCGGTACGATCGCCGCCGCTTCCCCGCGTCGACCCGTGGCCCGGAGGGGTTCCGCGACGAGGTCGCGCAGCGTCAGGCGGGGGTCGGACGAGAGACGGGGCTGCTGGAAGACGAGGCCGACCCGGACGCGCAGGGCGCGCGGGGCCCGGTGCCGGAAGCCGGTCACGGTACGGCCGCCGAGGACCACGGTGCCGCGCTCGGGCCGGTGCAGCAGGGCGGCCACCCTGGCCAGGGTGGATTTGCCGCAGCCGCTGGGGCCGAGCAGTCCGAGCGACTCGCCTGCCTCCAGGACGAGGTGGGCGTCCCGCACCACGGGGGCGCCCCGTTCGTGGCCGGCGGTGATGCCGCGGAGCTCAAGCATGGTGGCAGGCCACCCCTTCGGTCAGCGGGGGGCGTCGGGTCCGGCAGGTCGCGTCGGCCTGTGCGCAGCGGTCGGCGAAGGCGCAGCCGGGCGGCAGCGCGCCGAGCTCGGGCGGAGCGCCGGGGATGGGGGCGAAGGCACGCTCGGGGAGGGCGTCGAGGAGCCCGCGGGCGTAGGGGTGTCGAGGGCCGGCCGGTCCGAAGAAGACGGCCGCGGGGGCGGTTTCCACGATGCGCCCGGCGTACATGACGGCGACGGTGTCGGCGATCCGTTCGGCGGCGGCCAGGTCGTGGGTGATCATCAGCAGGGCCCGGTCGGCCTCACGGGTGTGGGCCCGCAGCTCGTCCACGGTGCGGTGGACGAGGTCCCGGTCGAGGCCGGTGGTCGGCTCGTCGGCGAGCAGCAGCGGGGCGTCCCCGACGAGGGCGAGGGCGGTGGCGGCGCGCTGGGCGAGGCCGCCGGAGAGCTCGTGCGGGTGACGGTCGAGGTGGGAGGCGGGGAAGGCCGCGCGGGCGGCCGCCGCTTCCGCGGCGGCGCGCAGTCGTGCCCGTCGGGCCCGCCGACCGGTGCCGGGGGTCCGAGCCCCGTAGGGCTCTGAGGGCTCTGAAGGCCCGGTGAGTTCCCGAACCGTCTCCTCCAGATGGGACCGGATGGTGCGGACCGGGGTGAGGTGGGCCGCGGGGCTCTGCGGGACGAGTGCGATGCGGCGGCCGCGGACCGTGCGGGCCAGGGTGGCCTCGTCGGCGGCGAGGAGGTCGAGCCCGTCCGCGAGGAGGGCCGACCCGGCGGTCTGGGCGTTGCCGGGGAGCAGGCCGAGGAGGGCGGAGGCGAGGACGGACTTGCCGCAGCCGCTCTCGCCGACGAGGGCGAGGCACTCGCCGGCGGCCAGGGTGAAGCCGGCGTCGGTGACGGCCTCGACGTGGCGCTCTCCGCGCATGCGGAAGCGCACGGACATCCGGTCCACGCGCAGGACCGGTTCCGTCCGGTCCACGCGCAGGACCGGTTCCGCGGGTTCGCCCCGTCGCCCCGTCGCGGGGCTTTCGGAGCGGCCCGGGGAGGCCGGGGACGGTTGCACGGTCACAGGGTCAGCTCCGAGCGGCGGCGGGGGTTGAGGCGGTCGCGCCAGGCGGCCGCGAGGCCGGCGATGGCCAGGGTCGGGATGATCAGCAACAGGCCGGGGAAGAGGGTGGGCCACCAGTCCCCCACGAGGAGCGAGCCCCGTGCGGTCTGTACGAGGGTGCCCAGGCTGGCCTGGTGGGAAGGGAGTCCGAGGCCGAGGAAGGACAGCGCCGACTCGTGCCACATCGCGTGCGGGATCATCAGCACGGCGGCGAGCCCCGCCTGGGGCAGGACTCCCGGAACCAGGTGGCGGGTCGCGACCCGCCACCGTGAGGCGCCGCCCGAGACGGCGGCGTCCACGAAGGGCCGGGACCGCAGGGACAGGACCTCGGCCCGGACGATCCGGGCGGTGGACAGCCAGTGGGTCAGGGCCACCGAGACGACCACCGGCCACACCCCGGGACGGAACATCGCCACGATGAAGATGCCGAGCAGCAGGTGCGGGATCGAGGACAGGGTGTCCACGACCCGCATCACGAGCCGGTCGGTCCAGCCTCCCCACGCGCCGGCCGCCGCGCCGACGGCGGTGCCGATCACCGTGGCGACGAGCGCGGCGACCAGGCCGACCAGCAGGGACACCCGCAGTCCGTAGACGCAGCGCAGCAGCAGGTCGCGGCCGACGTCGTCGGTTCCGAAGGGGTGTTCCCAGGAGGGTGGCAGGAGCTTCGCCGACAGGTCCACGGCCTGTTGGTCGAGCTGTGCCAGCGGTGGGACGACCAGGACCGCCAGGGCGATCACGGCCACGGTCAGGGCGCAGACGCGCACGCGCGTTCGGCGCGCGGATCGGTCGGCGCGGCCGGAAGCGCGCCATGTGGTGTCAGCCATCGAAGCCCACCCTGGGGTCGGCGAGTCCGTACAGCAGGTCGGACAGCAGGTTCCCGGCGAGCACGGCCGCGGTGGCCGACACCGTGAGGGCCGCGAGCAGTGGGAAGTCC
Organism: Streptomyces sp. NPDC002602; assembly: GCF_042889445.1. Taxonomy (NCBI): domain Bacteria; kingdom Bacillati; phylum Actinomycetota; class Actinomycetes; order Kitasatosporales; family Streptomycetaceae; genus Streptomyces; species Streptomyces sp. NPDC002602. The sequence continues at coordinate 527,680 of NZ_JBIAQX010000004.1, forward strand.
ACCGAGGTGGCCGCCTGTACGGTGGCCGCCGCGATGCCGGGCCAGCTGAACACGGTCTCCACCAGCAGCGCCCCGGTGATCAGTTCGGGTACCCGTGACCCGATCAGGGTCAGCATGGGGAGCATCCCGGAACGCAGTGCGTGCCCGAGCAGGATCCGCCGCTCGGCCACGCCCCGGGCCCGGGCCCCGCGCACGGGGTCCTCGTCCAGGGCGTCGGCCACGCCCTGGCGTACGTACAGGAAGAACCAGGGCAGTTGGGAGATTGCCAGCACGAGTGCCGGCAGCACCAGGTGGGAGGCGACCTGGCCGGGGGTGACCGCGTCGTCGGAGGCGTCCGTGAGGCCGCCGGAGGGCAGGACGCCGAGCCGTACGGAGAAGAACCAGATGGCCAGCAGGCCCAGCCAGAAGGCCGGGGCCGCTTCCAGGGTGTAGGCGAGCGCGGAGACGGCCCGGTCGAGCGGGCCGCCCTGTCGTCGGGCGGCGAGGACCCCGAGGGCCGTGCCGGCGAGCACGGCCAGTGCGAAGGCGCAGAGGGCGAGCAGTGCCGACCAGCCGACCCGTTCGGCGATGACGTCGGCGACCGGTTGGCGCATGACGGAGGAGGTTCCGAGGTCTCCGGTGAGGGCGGAGGTGAGCCACTCCCACCAGCGTGCGACCAGCGGCTGGTCGACGCCGAGGTTGGCGCGCAGTTGGTCGAGTTCGGCCTGCGAGGCGGTGAGGCCGGCCGTGCCGGCGTACGCCTTGACGGGGTCGAAGGGGGACGTCGCGGCGACGGCGAACACCCCGAAGGTGACGGTGAGCAGGACGGGAACGGCGAACAGGGTGCGTCGGCCGGCCATGCGCGCCATCGGCCCCCAGGGGACGCGTGACGAGCGGGAGGTCACCACGTCGAGTTCACGGCGGGAGGTCACGTCCTCGAGTTCACTGCGGGAAGCCACGTCGTCGGGTTCACGGCGGCAGGCCACGTCGTGGAGTTCACTGCGGGAGGTCACGTCCTCGGGTTCACGGCGGCAGGCCACGCCGTCGGGTTCACTGCGGGAGATCACGTGGTGCGCTTCACTTCCGCTTCGGCTTCCAGCTCTCGACGTTCCACCAGGGGCCGGAGCCGAGGCCGTGGTCGTGCGGCTCGACCTGCGTGGTGAGCCCGTCCCACTTGTCGTCGACCACGTACAGGTGGTCGATGTGGGTGAGGAAGACGTAGCCCGGGTTCGCGAGCAGTTCCCGCTGCACGGTGTCGTACGCGGCCTTGCGCGCGACCGGGTCGCCGCTCTCGCGGCCGTCGAGGAGTGCCCGGTCGACGGTCTTGTTGTCGTACCGGGCCATGTTGTTGAAGCCGTCGCCGGCCAGTGCGGAGTTCAGCAGCAGGTACTGGTCGAAGTCGGGGTCGGCCGGGGAGCCGCCGCCGGCGAGGACCGCGTCGGTCTTCATCCGGGGTTCGATGACCTCCCAGGTGCCGGCCTCGGTCTTGACCTGGATGCCGGCCTTCTTGGCGTCGGAGGCGAAGGCGAGCGCGTGGTCCTGGCGGATCTTGTCGCCGGAGGTGTACCAGAGCGGGAAGGAGGCGCGGATGCCGTCCTTGACGCGGATGCCGTCGTCTCCGGTCTTCCAACCGGCCTCGTCGAGGATCTTCTTCGCCTGGTCGAGGTCGTACGCCCGCCGCGTGCCGGCCGTGAACCAGGGGCTGTCGGTGGGGACCGGCCCGTAGGCGGGCTTGCCCGCGCCCTCCAGGAGCTTGTCGACCATGGTCGTGCGGTCGACGGCGAGGTCCAGCGCCCGGCGGACGGCCGTGTCACCGGTGACGGCGTGGGCGGTGGGGAGGGTGACGTTGCGGTAGTCGAAGGTCTTGGCGGTGTGGAGGGTGCGCCCCGTGCCCTTGGACCCGGTCTTCCCGCCGAGGGCCTTGGCCAGGGCCGGCGGGAGGATCGCGCCGTCGAGTTCGCCGGAGCGCAGCCGGGTGGCGCGCACGTCGTCGTCCTTGATGACAACCATGGTGAACTTCTTCACGGCGGGCTCGCCGCCCCAGTAGGTCGGGTTGGCCTTGAAGCCGATCTTCTCGCCCTTGGACCAGCCGGTGAGGACGTAGGGGCCGGTGCCTACGGGTCGGGTGGTGAAGTCGCCGCTGTTGACGTCCTGGCGGCCCGCGATGTGCTTGGGCGCGATCGGCAGCACGGTCCGCTCGGCGAACGGCGCGTAGGGGTACTTCAGGGTGAAGACGACGGTGTCGTCGCCCCGCGCCTCGACGCCTTCGATCGCGTCGAGTTCGGTCTTGGAGGCGTTGTTGGTCTTCGCGTCCAGGATCGTCCGGTAGGTGAAGACGACGTCCTTGGCGCCGAAGGGCTGCCCGTCGCTGAACTTCACGCCTTGGCGGAGCCGGTAGGTGTAGGTGCGTCCGTCGGCGGAGACCTCCGGCAGGGCCTCGGCCAGGGCGGGCCGCAGCTTCATGTTCGCGTCGTGGGTCAGCAGCCCGTCGAAGATCTTGGAGTTGCCGTCCTTGCCGTATCCGAGGAGCGGGCTGAGGCTCTCCGGTTCGGTCGCGATGCCGACGACGGCGGTGTCGGCCGAGCGGCCCGAGTCGCCTCCCGACGAGGGGGCCGAGCAGGCTGCCGTGCCCGTGATGAGCGTGGCGGCGAGCGTCGTGGCGGCCACCGCTCGTACTGTCCGGGCCGTCATGCGATCCACATCCCCGTATACCTGCTTTTCATACTGTTTAAGATCATCTCTTATTGCAAAGAGATCGCAATAATGCCAGATGGGGTGGGGAGAGGCGAAACCGGCCGCGCGGCCCGCTTCCGGCGCACGCCGAACCCCCGGCGGTCCCGCCGGGGTCTTGCCCGCCCACCGTCAGGCGTGCCATATATGTCTAGACCTTTACGAGGAAGCGGCGGAAGGCATCTCCTTGCGACACCCCGCGCGAAGCGCCGTCCCCGCGCTCTGCCTCTGCCTGGCGCTCGCCACGGCGTGCGCCCCGGACGGCGACACCGACCCCCCGCACGCCCCGGTGGGGATCACCGCACAGGCCGGCAGCGCCACCTCGGTGCACGTCATGTGGCGAGCCGCCCCGGACAGCGAGGGGGTGACCGGCTATCAGGTCTTCCAGGGCGACCACCTGGTCCGCGAACTCCCGTCCGACAAAACGATGGTGGACGTCACGGACCTCGCTCCGGTGACCGCCTACACCTTCACGGTCCGGGCCCGGGACGCCGCCGGCAACCGCTCCCCGCTCAGCGAGCCCGCCCGGGCGACCACACCGGCGGCCAAGGCCGAGGACCACCGGGCCCCCTCGGCGCCGCCCACCACCACGGGCCGCGCCGAAGGCCCCCGAGCGGCCCGGCTGACCTGGACGGCGGCGACGGACGACACGGGCGTCACCGCGTACGACGTCCACCAGGGCGGCGTACGCGTCCACACGGCCGGCGCGGGAGAGAGCGCCACCACCCTGACCGGACTCCAGCCGGGCACCCGCTACACCTTCACGGTCCGCGCCCGGGACGGCGCCGACAACACCTCCCCCGACGGCCCGACGGTGGAGCTGACCACGCCGCCCGACCCCGGGCAGGGCCCGGACACCGCGCCGGGCGGGCTCACGGCGACCGCCTCCCCCGGGCTGGTCGATCTGTCCTGGACTCCCCCGGCCACGGGTCGACGCACCGACGAGTACCAGCTCTACGTCAACGATCGGCCCGTCACCGTCATCCAGTTCGGGGCCGGCGCGGCGATCCCGTCCGGCACCGGAAGGGTGGAACACCGGATCACGGTGACCGAGCCGGCCGGCACCGTGTGGGCCGTGAAACTGCGCGCGCGACTGCCCGACGGCAACTGGGGGGCCTTCACCGCCGAGACCCGTGTCGTCCTGGCCCGATGAGGATCCGCACTCCTGCGCCCCGCACGGCGGAACATGCGGCGATCCGACCCGAACGTCCCTGCCACCACACGGGATCACGCACAATACATCCGTGTTCGGTGAGTACTCGTTCAACAACAGTCAGCCAGTTTCCGCAGGCGGCCGCCCCGGGCCGGACTCTGGCCCCGTGTCGGGAAACCTGCCGCCGCAGTCGCCGGGCTTCGTCGGACGGGAGCGTGAACTCGCCCATCTGGAGCACCTGTTGCCGGGAAGACGGCTGATCACGCTGACCGGGGTGGGCGGGGTCGGCAAGACCCGGCTCGCCCTGCGGGCGGCCGCCGCGTCCGGGCCCGAACGGCCCGACGGGGTCTGGTGGGTCGAGCTCTCGCCGTTGCGCGACCCCGACCTGCTCAGCGCGACGGTGGCCCACACCGTGGGCCTCGCGGACCACTCCGCCCGGTCGCTGGACGAGGAACTGTGCGCCTGGATGGCGGACAGGAAGCTCCTCCTGGTCCTCGACACCTGTGAGCACCTGATCGCGGCCTGCCGGCACCTGGTGGGGGAACTCCTGCAGTCCGCACCGGACCTGACGGTGTTGACCACCTCGCGCGAACCGCTCGGCAGCCCCGGGGAACAGCTCGTCGAGGTGCGCCCACTGCCCTTCGACGGACCGGACAGCGACGCCCTCGCCCTCTTCCGCCGGCGGGCCGTCGCCGCGTCCCCGCCGGCCGCCGCCGCCTTCGAGGACCCCGGGCGGGCGGCGATCGCCGCCGAGGTGTGCCGCCGGCTCGACGGGATCCCGCTCGCACTCGAACTGGCGGGTGCGCGGCTGCGGTCGTGGACCCTCGAACAGATGGCGCAGCGACTGGGCGCGCGGTTCGACGTGCTGACCGACTCCGACGACGCCCTGCTCCCCCGGCACCGGACGATGCGGACCACGATCGGCTGGAGCCACGAGCTGTGCGAGCCGGTGGAACGACTCCTGTGGGCCCGCCTGTCGGTGTTCACCGGGGACTTCGACGTGGCCGCCGCCCGGGCGGTGTGCGCGGGCGGCCCGCTGCCCGCCTCCCGGGTCGAGCGGGTCCTGGCGGGCCTCGTGGCCAAGTCCGTGGTCCGGCGCACCGAGGAACGCGGGGCGGGCACCCGCTACCGGATGCTGGACACGATCCGCGAGTACGGACACGACTGGCTGAAGGAGCTGGGCGAGGTGCGCACGGTCGCCGACCGGCACGCCCACTGGTACCTCGCGCTCGCCCAGGCCGCCGACCGGGGGTGGATGGGGCCGGGCCAGGTGGACTGGTACCGCAGGATGACCGCCGAGCACCCGCAACTGCGCACGGCCCTGGAACAGTTGCTGGGGTCCGAGCCGGCGGCCGCCCAGGAGATGGCCGGGGCGCTCTGGTTCTTCTGGTTCGCGTGCGGGCACGTCCACGAGGGTCGCGCCTTCCTGGAACGGTCCCTTCGAGCGGGGCCGCGCACGGGCGCCGGGTACACGCAGGCGCTGTGGGCGCTCGGGCTGACGGTGCTGCTCCAGGGCGACATGGACGCGGCTCGCGGGCTCGGCGAGGAGTGCACCCGCTCGGCGGACCGACTGGCCGACCCGGAGCGCGAGTTGCGGGCCGCCTACCTGCACGCCGTGTCGGTGATGATGCCCGGCGACTCGGTACGGGCCCTCACGCTGGCCGGCCCCCGGGCGCGGGCGGGACACGGCGGGCGCTCCAGCGGCCCGGGCTGGCTGCTGTGCCGGCTGGCCACCGGCTTCGCGCTGTGCGACCTGGAGCGCTTCGAGGAGGCCGCCGAGGAGGCGCGGGGCCTGCGCGAGGCGTGCGCGGAACTGGGAGAACGCTGGTTGCGGGCCTACGCGGACTACATCCTGGCCATGTCGGCGCTGGGTCTCGGGCACCACGGGGAGGCGGCCCGGCACGTCAGGGCCATGCTGTCGGGCAAACGGCTGCTGGGCGACCGGTTCGGCATCGCGCTCGGCCTGGACCTGCTCGCGGCGGCGGTGGCGGGCCTCGGCGACGGGGAGCTGGCGGCGCGGCTGCTGGGCACCGGCCACGCCTGGTGGCGCACGGTGGGGCGGCCTCAGATGGGTGGCTCTCCCGCGCTGACGGCCCTGCGGGACGAGGGCGAGCGGCGGGCCCGCGCGGCGATCGGGGACGCGGCGTACGAGACGGCGTTCCTGGGCGGCGCGGCGGCGGCCACCGGCTGACCCTCAGCCGGTGGCGCGTGACTCCGGGGCTCCCGTCAGTACGGGAGGGGTCTGCCCGACGGTGTACGGAGGTCCAGGTCTCGGGGTGCGGGCTTGGGGACGGGCTTGCGGATCAGCTGCTGGCGCATGCTGCCTCCTCGCTCAGACAAGGGCCGGTCGGCGGGGTTCCACCGTGCGGCCGTCGGGGAGCAGTTCACCTGTGTCGTCGAAGACCACGGCACCGTTGCAGAGCAGGCTCCAGCCCTGTTCGGGGTGGAAGGCCACGGTGTGGGCGGCGTCGTGATCGGCGCTGTCGGCGGTCGGGCAGGGGGGCTGGTGAGAGCACATCGGCGCACCTCCTCGCAGAGTGGGGCGGGAGGGCCGGTGGTCACCCGGTCGAATCCGCGATCCACGGTGGCGGTGAGTATTGCTGATCGCCGCCCCCGGACGGAACCCATATCGGGGGTCCAGTTCAGGGTGTGTATGCCCGATTACGATGCGCTCATGCCCGCTATCCGGCTCGTTCGCACGACGACCCTCCCGCCCGCCGAGGCCTGGCTCCGGCTGACGGACTGGGAGCGCCACGGCGCACAGGTCCCCTTCACCCGGACGACCGTCGAGACGGCGCCGCCGACGCGTGTCGGAACGCTGTTCACGGCGCGGACGGGCGTGGGAAGGCTCACATTCGACGACCCCATGGAAGTCACCCTCTGGACGCCTCCGGCGGGGGCGGCCGCGGGGTTGGTGCGCCTCGTGAAACACGGTCGGGTGGTCCGGGGCTGGGCGGAGATCGAGGTTCGGCCCCACTTCCCCTCCGGAGCGCAGGTCCACTGGCGCGAGGAACTGAGCCTGCGCGGGCTGGGCCGCCCCTTCGACCCGCTCGTCGCGGCGGCCGGCCGCTTCCTCTTCGGCCGGGCCCTCGACCGGTTGTTGGGGACATGATGAGTCCCGCTAGGGTGCCTTGATCACCGCGCCCGGTGATCGAACCGACTCCTTCAAGGGGACCAACGTGGCCACTCCACCACCGCAGCAGGGCTCGGTCCCGCAGCACCAGCACAACCCGTACGCGCAGCAGCCGGGCCACGGGAACCCGTACGCCCAGCCGCAGCAGCAGCCGGCGGGCCACGGCAACCCCTACGCCCAGCCGCAGCCCGGCGCCGGCGCGCCGCAGCCGGCGGGGCACGGCAACCCGTACGCCCAGCCGCAGCCCGGCGCGCCGCAGCCGGCGGGCCACGGGAACCCGTTCGCCGCGGGCGTGCCCGGACAGGGCGCCCCCTCCCCCTACCCGGGCCACCAGGCACCGCAGCAGGGCGGCCACGGCTGCCGGCTGTGCGGGGCCCAGCCGGCGGCGCAGGCGACCGTCCGGGGCCACCAGGGCATGGTCCTGATGATGCGCTCGCTGAGCGTGCAGGGGCCCTTCTGCCGTAACTGCGGGACCGCGACCGTCCGGGACATGTCCGCGAAGACGCTCTGGCAGGGCTGGTGGGGGCCGATGTCCCTGCTCCTCACCCCGATCACGGTGCTGCGCAACCTGGGCCCGAGGTCGACGTTCGCCAAGCTCGCGGCCCCGCAGGGCGGCTTCCGCCCCGCGCTGGACCCGGGCAGGCAACTGCGTCGGCGTCCGCAGGCGCTGGTCGTCTCGGTGCCCATGGCCCTGATCCTGCTCTCCTACGCGGCGCTCATCGTCATCGCCGTGGCCAGGGGCTGACCGGCGTCCGATCGACATGACCGTGCCCCCGCGGGCCATGGACCCGCGGGGGCACGGACGTTCCCGGTGACGCGCGGCACCCGGTCACCGCACTAGCGGATCGGCATCCCCGAGATCGTGCGGGCGATCACCAGGCGCTGGATCTCGCTCGTGCCCTCGAAGATCGTGTAGATCGCGCTGTCGCGGTGCATGCGCTCCACCGGGTACTCGCGGGTGAACCCGTTGCCGCCGAGGATCTGGACCGCCTGGGCGGTGACCTTCTTGGCGACCTCGCTCGCGAACAGCTTCGACATGGACCCCTCCGCGGCGGTGAAGGGCTTGCCCGCGATCGCCATCCAGGAGGCCCGCCACACCATCAGCCGGGCCGCGTCGATCTGCGTGCGCATGTCGGCGAGTTGGAAGGCCACGCCCTGGTTGTCGATGATCGGCCGACCGAACTGGGTCCGGGTCTTGGCGTAGTCCAGGGCCACTTCGTAGGCCGCGCGGGCCGTGCCCACGGCCATCGCGCCCACCGCCGGGCGGGAGGCCTCGAAGGTGGCCATGGCGGCGTTCTTCACGCGCTCGCCGCCGCCGGCCCTGGCCCGCTCGCGGGCACGGGCGAGCCGCTCGTCGAGCTTCTCCTTGCCGCCGAGGAGGCAGGATCCGGGGACGCGGCAGTCCTCCAACACCACCTCGGCGGTGTGCGAGGCGCGGATGCCGTGCTTCTTGAACTTCTGGCCCTGCGACAGGCCGGGGGTGTTCGGAGGCACGATGAAGGAGGCGTGCCCCTTGGTGCCGAGTTCGGGGTCGACCACGGCGACGACGATGTGGACGTTGGCGATGCCGCCGTTGGTCGCCCAGGTCTTGGTGCCGTTGAGCACCCACTCGTCCTTGGCCTCGTCGTAGACGGCGCGGGTGCGCATCGCCCCCACGTCCGATCCCGCGTCCGGTTCGGAGGAGCAGAAGGCGGCGACCTTCACGTCGTTCTGGTCGCCGTACATCTGCGGGATCCAGGTGCCGATCTGCTCCTCGGTGCCGTTGGCGACGACCCCGATGGCGGCGAGGCCGGTGCCGACGATGGACAGGGCGATGCCCGCGTCGCCCCAGAAGAGCTCCTCCATCGCCATGGGGATGCCGAGACCGGTGGGGTCGAAGAACTGCTGCGCGTAGAAGTCGACGGAGTAGATGCCGAGCTTGGCGGCCTCCTGGATGACGGGCCACGGAGTCTCTTCGCGCTCGTCCCATTCCGCGGCGGCGGGCCGGATCACGTCGGCGGCGAAGCCGTGGATCCAGTCCCGGACCTGCTTCTGGTCGTCGTTGAGCTCCATGGTGAACTCCGCCATGTCCCCTCCAGCTGTCTCATGCACGTACGGTTGCCCACCCCGGGTGGTTACCAGCGGTAACCACATCGAGGGCCACAGTCTGTTACCGACGGGTAAGCAGTGTCAAGCGGGGCCCGTTCGGCCCGGAGGGCGGCCGTCGAGTCGATCGACGGGGCCTGCGGAGTGTTACGTTGCGTGGGCGTCACGCACATCGCAAGGGCGGGGAGAGAAACACGTCATGGAGACCACTCAGCAGGCCGGCGAACCGGGAGCGGCCGAACGCCGGCGCCGGGAGTTGCTCGAAGCCGCCGACCGGGTCGTGCTCAGGGACGGCCCCAAGGCCTCCATGAACGCCATCGCGGCCGAGGCGGGCATCACCAAGCCCATCCTCTACCGGCACTTCGGCGACAAGGCGGGGCTCTACCAGGCCCTCGCCGTGCGGCACACCGACGCGCTGCTCGACTCGCTGCGGGCCGCGCTCGACGCCCCGGCCGAGCGCCGCCGCCGGGTGGAGGCCACCCTGGACACCTACCTCGTCGCGATCGAGGCCCGCCCGCAGGTGTACCGCTTCCTGATGCATCCCGCCGAGGACTCGCACGCCGCCGAGCGCGGCTTCGACGTCGGGCTCCACTCGGCCCCCCTGCTGCGCCGCCTGGGCGAGGAACTGGCCCAGGTCATCGGCGAACGCGTCGACCTTGGCCCCGGCGGCGAGCGCCTCGCCCGGGTCTGGGGCCACGGCATCGTGGGCATGATGCACGCCGCCGGGGACTGGTGGCTCGGCGAACGCCCCTGCGAGCGGGCGGAGTTGGTCACGGCCCTCACCGACCTGTTGTGGGGCCGGCTGGCGACCGCCGGCAACCGGGCGGACGGTCCCGGCTTCTGACCGGCCGGGCGGGCGCCGACCGGACCGATCCGGGCCTATCCCCGGCCCTGGTCCGCGTCCGCAGGCCGCCCCCGCTCGTCCAGCCGGGCGATTCCCCGCGCACCCCACGGCGTGCGGCGGATCGCCCGCAGCAGCCTGCGTCGCCGCCACCCGGTGACCCGGGCCGCGTAGACCGTGCCTTCGAGGTGATCGCACTCGTGCTGGAGGCAGCGCGCGAAGAACCCGGTCCCCTCGATCCGCACGGGCGCCCCGTCGGAGGTGAACCCCTCGACGACCGCGCGGTCGAAGCGGACCGTGCCGGCCTCCAGGCCGGGCAGCGAGAGGCAGCCCTCGGGGCCGCGGAACCCGTCCCCGTCGGCCGTGACCAGCCGCGGGTTGACGATGTGCCCGACGTGACGGACGTCCTCGTCGTCGGGGCAGTCGTACACGAACACCCGCCGGCCCACGCCGATCTGGTTGGCAGCCAGGCCGACGCCCTCCGCGGCGTACATCGTCGCGAACATGTCCTCGATCAGCCGGTGGAGCGGCGGCCCGAATTCGGTGACCTCCGCGCAGGCCGAGTGGAGCACCGGATCGCCCAGCAGGCTCATGGTGCGGACGAGTCCGGTGGTGCCGGGAATGGGGCGCTGTCGCATGGCGGTAAGAGTACGACGGGCGAATATATGAGGAGATCCGCGACGTCCCGGGGGCGCCGCGGTCAAGGCTCCGGCAGGTACTGGATAGGCTGGGGCCGACCGACGCAAGGAGGACAAGGGACGATGGCAGGCAACACGGAGCCGCTTTCGCCGCGGGCCAAGCTGGCCGTGACGGCGGGCAAGGCCGCGGCGGCGGTGTCGCGGGCCGCGGGACGCGGAAGCGGATCGGTGATCGGTGGCAAGGTCGCACTCAGGCTCGACCCCGATCTCCTCGGCGCGCTGGCGCAGCATCTCGATGTCGTCCTCGTCTCCGCGACGAACGGCAAGACCACGACGACCCGACTGATCGCGGAGGCCCTGCGGGCCAGCGGTCCGGTCGTCTCGAACGCGCTCGGCGCGAACATGCCGGCCGGCATCACCTCGGCGCTCGCCGGCGGCTCGGACGCCAAGTACGGCGTCATCGAGGTGGACGAGAAGTACCTGGCCGGGGTGGCCCGGGACGTCACGCCCAAGGTGATCGCCCTGCTGAACCTCTCCCGCGACCAGCTGGACCGCGCCGCGGAGACCCGCATGCTCGCGGAGAAGTGGCGCGAGGGGCTCTCGGGCTCCAAGGCCGTCATCGTGGCGAACTGCGACGACCCGCTGATCGTGTGGTCGGCCTCGTCCTCGCAGAACGTGGTGTGGGTGGCCGCCGGCCAGGAGTGGAAGGACGACGCCTGGTCGTGCCCCTCCTGCGGCGGCGTCATGCAGCGCCCGGGCGACGACTGGTTCTGCGGCGAGTGCGGTTTCCGGCGTCCCACCCCGAGCTGGGTGCTCTCCGGCGACCACGTGCTCGACCCGCACGGGAGCGCCTGGCCGATCCACCTCCAGCTGCCCGGCCGCGCCAACAAGGCGAACGCCGCCACCTCGGCCGCCGTGGCCGCCGTGTTCGGCGTCCCGCCGCAGGTCGCGCTGGAGCGGATGTACCAGGTGCAGGCCGTGGCCGGCCGCTACGACGTGGTCAACTTCATGGGCCGCGAGCTGCGGCTGCTGCTCGCCAAGAACCCGGCGGGCTGGCTGGAGACGTTCTCGCTGATCGACCCGCCGCCCACCCCGGTGATCCTGTCGGTGAACGCGCGCGGCGCCGACGGCACCGACACCTCCTGGCTGTGGGACGTCGACTATCCGCGGCTGGCCGGTCACCCGATCTTCGTGATCGGCGACCGCAAGCTGGACCTCGCGGTCCGCCTGGAGGTCGCGGGCCTGGACTTCCGTGTCTGCGAGACCCTCGACGAGGCCGTCCAGTTGGCTCCGCCCGGACAGATCGAGCTGATCGCCAACTACACCGCCTTCCAGGACGTGCGCCGCCGCGTCGGCAACTAGTACCCACAGAGGACAAGAGCATGAGCGACAACAGCCTGCGTCTGGTCTGGGTCTACCCCGACCTGCTCAGCACGTACGGAGACCAGGGCAACGCCCTCGTGGTGGAGCGCCGGGCGCGCCAGCGCGGCCTGGACGTGCAGCGCGTGGACGTGCGCAGCGACCAGCCCATCCCCACCTCGGGCGACATCTACCTGATCGGCGGCGGTGAGGACCGCCCGCAGCGACTGGCCGCGGAGCGCCTGGTGCGCGACGGCGGTCTGGAGCGCGCCGTCTCGAACGGGGCGATCGTCTTCTCGGTCTGCGCCGGGTACCAGATCCTCGGCACCGAGTTCGTCAACGACATGGGCGAGCGCCAGCAGGGCCTCGGCCTGCTGGACGTGGTCACCGTGCGCGGCGAGGGCGAGCGGTGCGTCGGCGACGTCCTCGCGGACATCGACCCGCGGCTGGGCCTGCCCCCGCTGACGGGCTTCGAGAACCACCAGGGCGTCACCCACCTCGGGCCGTCCGCCAAGCCCTTCGCCCGCACCCGGCTGGGTCGCGGCAACGGCAGCGGCGACGGCACGGAGGGCGCGTACAACGACACCGTGTTCGGCACGTACATGCACGGCCCGGTGATGGCCCGCAACCCGCTGATCGCGGACCTGCTGCTGAAGCTGGCCCTCGACGTGAACGCGCTGCCGGCCATAGACGACCGCTGGTACGAGGCACTGCGCAACGAGCGCATCGCGGCGGCCACGCAGCCCGCGTAACCCGCGCGCCACGTGCCGTACGGCCCGGATTCCCCAGGGGGTGTCCGGGCCGACGTGCGTTCGCACCGCGGATCCGCCCAGCATGTGGAGGATGGTTCAGTCCATCGGGGATCCGCTTGTAGGGTGACAGGTAGTTCCAACCGGACGACGTGGTCCGGTCGTCGGCCCACGTTGCAAAGGTTCCTCCTGCCATGCGCATTGGTGTGCTCACTTCCGGAGGCGACTGCCCCGGCCTCAATGCCGTCATCCGCTCCGTCGTGCACCGCGCCGTCGTCGACCACGGCGATGAGGTGATCGGCTTCCACGACGGCTGGCGCGGCCTCCTGGAGTGCGACTACCGCAAGCTCGACCTCGACGACGTGAGCGGCATCCTGGCGCGCGGCGGCACGATCCTCGGTTCTTCCCGGGTCCAGCCCGCGCACCTGCGCGACGGCGTGGAGCGGGCCCGCGGTCACCTCGCGGACCTCGGCCTGGACGCCGTCATCCCGATCGGCGGCGAGGGCACCCTGAAGGCCGCGAACCTGCTGTCGCAGGGCGGCCTGCCGATCGTCGGCGTCCCGAAGACCATCGACAACGACATCGCGTCGACCGACGTCACCTTCGGTTTCGACACCGCCGTCGGCGTGGCCACCGAGGCCCTGGACCGGCTGAAGACCACCGCCGAGTCCCACCAGCGCGTGATGGTCGTCGAGGTCATGGGCCGGCACACCGGATGGATCGCCCTGCACTCGGGCATGGCGGCCGGCGCGCACGCGATCGTCGTCCCGGAGCGCCCCTTCGACATCGACGAGCTGACCGCGATCGTCGGCGAGCGGTTCTCCGCCGGCAAGCGGTTCGCGATCGTCGTGGTCGCCGAGGGCGCGAAGCCCGTCGAGGGCGGCTCGATGGCCGTCGAGGCCGGCGGCACCGACATCTACGGCCACGAGCGGTTCGCCGGGATCGGCAACCGGCTGGCCGTGGAGTTGGAGGAGCGCCTCGGCAAGGAGGCCCGACCGGTGATCCTGGGCCACGTCCAGCGCGGCGGCACGCCCACCGCGTACGACCGGGTCCTCGCCACCCGCTTCGGCTGGCACGCGGTGGAGGCCGCGCACCGGGGCGAGTTCGGCATGCTGACCGCGCTGCGCGGCACCGACATCGTGATGGTGCCGCTCGCGGACGCCGTGCAGACCCTCAAGACGGTGCCGGCCGAGCGCTATGAAGAGGCGGAGACCGTTCTGTGATGTTTCCCCCCTTCTGACACGACACCGCCCCCGGACGCTTCCGCGTTCGGGGGCGGCACTACTGTGGTGGGGCATCACGGGTCGAGGGAGTGAACAGATGGATCACAGCGGGCACGGCATGGACATGAACATGGACCTGCCGCCCTTCACTCTCGGACGGGGTCTGGAGTTCTCCTTCGACGCCTTCTTCCTGTTCGGCTCGCTGTTGGGTCTCGCCCTGTACGGGTGGGGGGTGCTGCGGCTGCGGCGGCGCGGGGACGACTGGCCTCTGGGCCGCACGATCGCCTTCACCGTCGGCGTGCTGACCGTGATCCTGGTGATGTGCACCAAGCTCAACGACTACGGCATGGTCATGTTCAGCGTGCACATGGTCCAGCACATGGTGATCAGCATGATCACCCCGATCCTGCTGCTGCTGGGCGCCCCGATGACGCTGGCGCTGCGCGCGCTGCCGCCGGCCCCGCGCGGTACCAAGGGTCCGCGCGAGTTGCTGCTGATGCTCCTGCACAGCCGCTACATGAAGGTGATCACGCACCCCGCCTTCACCATCCCGATGTTCATCGCCAGCCTCTACGGGCTGTACTTCACTCCGCTCTTCGACTTCCTGATGGAGTCCAGGACCGGGCACATCGCGATGATGGTGCACTTCCTCGCCGTCGGCGTGATCTTCTTCTGGCCGATCATGGGCGTGGACCCGGGCCCGCACCGCCCCGGCTACGTGATGCGCATGTTGGAGCTCTTCTCCGGCATGCCCTTCCACGCCTTCTTCGGCATCGCCCTGATGATGGCGAGCGAGCCGATGATCAAGACGTACGCGGACCCGCCCGCCTCCCTCGGCATCGACGCGCTGCTCGACCAGCAGTGGGGCGGCGGCATCGCCTGGGCCTTCAGCGAGATCCCGTCCGTGCTCGTGCTGATCGCACTGGTCTATCAGTGGTACCACTCCGAGCAGCGGGCCGCGAAGCGGTCCGACCGGGCGGAGGACCGCAACGGTGACCAGGAGCTGGAGGCGTACAACTCGTATCTCGCCTCGCTCCAAGCGCGTGGCCGGTAGCGCGATCACGACTTCTGGCGCCACCATGGGGCATGACCGGATCCGTGAAGACGATGGCCGTCATGACCTTCGCCGCCCTGGTGGCGATCGGCGCCTATTCCGCCACCATCGGCAGCAACGGCTGGCTGTGGTTCGCCTGGGTGGTGCTGGGGCTGCTGACCATCGCCATGGCCGCCTCCCGCAGCGCCTGAGCCCCGCAGCGCACCTCCCGCGGCCTGCCCGTCCGGCGCCGCGCCGGTGCGTTTCCCGACGTCCCCGTCGAAGCTCCGCCCTCCCGCCCCCTCTGCCTCAGGGCTGACTGTCCGTACCATGGCGGTGACAACGGGGCATCGACGGGAGCGGCCTGGTGTTCTACCACTTGCTCAAGCACGTGTTCCTCGGTCCGCTGCTGCGGCTGCTGTTCAGACCGCGGATCGAGGGGCTGGAGAACATCCCCGAGGAGGGCGCCGCGATCATCGCGGGCAACCACCTGTCCTTCTCGGACCACTTCCTGATGCCCGCGATCCTCAGGCGGCGCATCACCTTCCTCGCCAAGGCCGAGTACTTCACGGGCCCCGGGGTCAAGGGCCGGCTGACCGCCGCCTTCTTCCGCAGCGCCGGACAGATCCCGGTGGACCGCTCCGGGAAGGACGCCGGACAGGCGGCCCTGCGCGAGGGCCTCGGGGTGCTGGCCAAGGGCGAGCTGCTCGGCATCTACCCGGAGGGCACCCGCTCGCACGACGGACGGCTGTACAAGGGCAAGGTCGGGGTGGCCGCGATGGCACTGGGTGCCGGGGTGCCGGTGGTGCCCTGCGCGATGGTCGGCACCTTCGAGATCCAGCCGCCCGGGCAGCGGATCCCGAAGATCCGGCGTGTCACGATCCGCTTCGGCGAGCCGATGGAGTTCTCGCGGTACGCCGGATTGGAGTCCGAGCGGGCCGTGCTGCGGGCCGTCACCGACGAGATCATGTACGCGGTGCTGGGCCTCTCCGGCCAGGAGTACGTCGACCGGTACGCCGGCGAGGTGAAGGCCGAGGAGGAGGAAGCACGGAAGAAGGCCCGGCGCGCGGGACGCGCCAGGCCTTCTCCGTGATCGTGGGACCGCCGTCACCGGCCGCGACTAGCGGACGGCGGGCAGCTCCTCGCGCGCCGGGAAGTCCGCACCCGGGGTCTTGGCGAGGGACTTCGCGGCGGCCGGGGCCGGGGCGACGGGCGTGGCGTGCGGTCCGCACTTCACGTCCTTGGCGTCGACCTTGCCGGTGAGCAGGTAGGTGTCCACGCGGGTGTTGATGCACGGGTTCACCAGGCTGGTGACACCGTGCGAGCCCGCGTTCTGCTCGGTGATCAGACGCGAGCCGCCGAGCTTGCGGTGCAGGGAGACCGCGCCCTCGTACGGGGTGGCCGCGTCACGCTCGGACTGGACGATCAGGACCGGCGGCAGACCGAGCCTGGCGCTCGCGCCGACCTCGATCGGGTTGCTCTGCTTGGACTTCCAGGTCGCGCAGGGGAGGTTCATCCACGCGTTGGACCAGGTCAGGAACGGGTACTTCTGGTGGAGCTTGGTGTTGTCCCGGTCCCACTTGGCCCAGCTGGTCGGCCACTTGGCGTCGGCGCACTCGACCGCGGTGTAGACGGCGTTGCTGTTCTCGGAGGCCGCGTTGCCGGCGAGGTCGGACATGTCCGGGGCGATGGCGTCGACCAGTGCCTGGGTGTCACCGGCGATGTACTTGCTCCAGGTCTGGGCGACGGGCACCCAGGAGGAGTCGTAGTACGGGGCGCCCTGGAAGAAGCCGATGAGCTCGGCCGGGCCGACGACCCCGCCGATCGGGTTCGCCTTGGCGGCGGCGCGCAGCTCCTGGTACTTCGCCTCAACCTTGGCCCGGGTGTTGCCGATGTGGAAGACGGAGTCGTTCTTGGCGACCCAGTCCTGCCAGTCGTTCCACCGCATCTGGAAAGCCACGTCCTGGCCGAGGTTGGCCTCGTACCAGATGTTGTCGACGGCCGGGTCGACCACGCTGTCGACGATCATGCGGCGCACGTGGTGCGGGAACAGGGTCGCGTAGACCCCGCCGAGGTAGGTGCCGTAGGAGACGCCGAGGTAGTTCAGCTTCTTCTCGCCGAGGGCGGCCCGGATGACGTCCAGGTCGCGCGCGGTGTTCGGCGTGGTCATGTGCGGCAGCATCTCGCCGCTGCGCTCCTTGCAGCCGTCCGCGTACTCGGCGGCGAGCTTGCGCTGGGCGCGCTTGTCGGCCTCGTTGGAGGGGACCGGGTCGGCCTTGGGGGCCTTGACGAACTCCTGCGGGTCGATGCAGGAGATCGGCGCGGAGTGGCCGACGCCGCGGGGGTCGAAGCCCACGAAGTCGTACGCCTTGGAGGTGTTGACCCACAGCGGGCTCTTGGTGGTGACCCGGCGCGGGAAGCGCATGCCGGAACCGCCGGGACCGCCGGGGTTGTAGACGAGGGCGCCCTGGCGCTCCTGCTTGGTGCCGGTGCTGCCGATCCGGTCGACCGCGAGCTCGATGGTCTTGCCGAACGGCTTGGTGTAGTCGAGCGGGACCTTGACCCAGCCGCACTGGATCGGCTTCTCGAAGCCCCAGTCGGCGGGACAGTCCTTCCACTCGATCCCCGTGCGGGCGGCGCGGGCGGCGGCGATCTGGACGCCGATCGCCTCGGCGGCCCCGCCGCCGTCGCGGGCGGCGGTGGCCGCGGTCGCGGACGGGGCCAGCAGCAGGCTCGCCGCCAGCGTTCCGGTGATCAGTGTGGCGGCGCTGCCCAGCGCCGCGGTGCGTATCACGTGGTTGTTCCCCCTGCGTCATGTGCCGCCGTGGGCGGCCGGATTCGGTCTGATGCGGTCGTCGGCGTGCAGGGGGATCCTTTCGCCTGACCAGCACCGGGGAACAGAGCGCGGGTCGGTTCTTTGCCAACCCGATAACCGGAAAGGCGTGTACCGCTGAGCGGTGTCCGGTTCGCCCCGGCTCCGCCCTCCCGTCACCAGCCGTACGTCACGCGGGCCGCGTCGAGAAGTTCCCGCAGCCGGAGCGCGTCCGGGGCGAGGGCCGTCACCAACACGGCCGGCCCCGGCAACGGAGTCACCACCGCGAACTCGCCGAGCACGGCGGCGGCGGGCGGCGCCTGCTCGAACCCCGGATCCACGACCAGCAGTTGACCCAGTGCCCGATGGCCGGCGAGTCCGGCCGGACCGTCCCAGCCGCCGGGTGCTCCCGGGCCGCAGGCCACCTCCTGATCCAGCAGCGGCCGGCCGGCCCGGTCCACGGTCAGCCGACCGCGCAGCAGACCCGGGACCTCCCCGCTGCGGCCGAGCACCTGCTCCTCGCGCAGCAGCAGCCGTGCGGTGGCGGCCAGTTCGACGCGAGTGGTGACCCGCAGGTCGCTGCCGCGCACGGACACGAGCGGCTCGGGCAGCCACCGTACCCGCGCCTCTTCGGCGAGGGTCAGCCGTACGTCGTACCGTGCGGGTTCCCCGCCCCGGCCGGGCAGCGCCAGGGTGGCCGCCGCCGAGCGGAGGCCGAGCCGGGCGCCCGGCCCGACGCTCGCCTCGACGGTGAGGTGGTCCCCGCCGAGCGGGGCGCTCATGGCGCCGACCAGCATCACCTCGGCCTCGGCGGTCCCGCCCCGGACGCGGCGCAGCGCGAGCGGTCCCTCCCCGGCCAGCAGGGGCAGCGCGGTGCCGCCGCGCCCGTCGGCGACGGCGCCGATCCGGGCGGTGGCGCGCAGCCCGAGGGCGGGTACCGCCGGGGCACCGGTCACCGTACGGCCGTCCAGGCCGCGATCCGCTCGCGCACCCAGTCGGCCACCGGGGCCACTCCCTCGGGTCCGCGCAGGGACTGGAAGGCGACGGGGAGTTCACCCCGTTGTTCGGCGGCGTCCCGGGCCATCCGCTCCAGGTCGGAGCCGACGTGGGGGGCGAGGTCGGTCTTGTTGACGATGAGCAGGTCGGCGGTGGTGACTCCGGGGCCGCCCTTGCGCGGGATGTCGTCACCCCCGGCCACGTCGATGACGAAGATCTGGGCGTCGACCAGGCCTCGGGAGAAGGTGGCGGTGAGGTTGTCGCCCCCGGACTCGACGAGGATCAGATCGAGCGGGCCGACGGACTCCTCCAGTTCCTCCACGGCTTCCAGGTTGGCGGAGATGTCGTCGCGGATGGCGGTGTGCGGGCAGGCGCCCGTCTCGACGGCGGCGATCCGCTCGGGCGGCAGGACGGCCTCGCGGAGCAGGAACTCGGCGTCCTCGCGGGTGTAGATGTCGTTGGTGACGACGGCCATGGACAGCTCCGCGCGCAGCGCCCGGCACAGCGCGGCGACGGTGGCGGTCTTGCCGGAGCCGACGGGCCCGCCGAGGCCGAGGCGCAGGGCGCGGCGGGTGCCGTCCCCGCGGACGGGGTCGGCGCCGTGGGTGTGGCGGTGGGGGTAGGTCACGGCGTGGTCGAGGTGCACGGGTTCTCCTGGGGGTGTGGGGAGGCTGGTCAGGACGCGAAGAGCCGTACCGGCCAGGCGGCATGGACCTGGGCCGAGATGTCCAGCAGCGGTGAGGAGGCGGCGGGCAGGGCTCGCGTCCCCTCGTCGCGGGCGCGCCGGGCCGCCTCGGTGGCCCGCGCGGACACGGCGTCGAGCTCGGGTGCGAGTCGGGCCAGTACGGCGCTCGCCTCGAAGGGGTCGAGGCCGAGCAGGCGCACGGTCGCGGTGGCGGGCCCGCTGACGCTCTCGTACGCGGCCACGTGCGCGGCGTCCGAAGGCCCGAGTCCGGCCGCCCGGGCGGTGACGCCGAGGACCACGGGCTGGTGGGCGCCGCGCGGGAAGGCGGCGGCGAGGGCGTCCAGTTCGTCGGCCGGCCAGGTCGCGCGGGCGGCCCGCAGCAGTTGCCTGCCGAGCCTGCGCGCGGCGGTGCGCAGTGCGGGCGAGGGGGTGCGGGCGTCGGCGGCGGCGTCGAGTTCGACGGGGTCGAGGCCGAGGGCGGCGGCGGCCGCGAGCCCGGCGGCGACGAGCCCGGAGGTGTGCAGCCGGCCCCGGCAGAAGTCCGCGAGGGTGGCCGCGTCGTGGATCCGGCCCGCCTTGCAGGCGGCCTCCGCCCCGCCGGAGTGGGCGTGCCCTCCGGCGGGGAAGCGGCCGTCCGCGAGGACGAGCAGTGCGGCGAGGCTCATCGGGTGCGGCCCCCGGTCGTGCGGGCGCGCATCAGAAGAGGAAGTATCGCTGGGCCATGGGAAGTTCGGTCGCGGGAGCCGGCTCCACGACCTCCCCGTCGATGCTGACGGTGAAGGTGTCGGCGTCCACCTCGACCCTCGGCATGGCGTCGTTGTTGCGCATGTCGGCCTTCGTCACCTTGCGGGTGCTCTCGATGGCCGTGAACCGCTTGCCGAGTCCGAGCCGTTCGGGCAGCCCGTCGTCGAGCGCGGCCTGCGCGGTGAAGTTCAGGGAGTTCAGGGCGGGGGCCCGCCCCAGATGGCCGAACATGGGGCGGGGCAGCACGGGCTGGGGGGTGGGGATGGAGGCGTTGGCGTCGCCCATCTGCGCGTAGGCGATCTGGCCGCCCTTGATGACCAGTTCGGGCTTGACGCCGAAGAAGGCCGGCTGCCACAGCACCAGGTCGGCCAGCTTGCCGGGTTCCACCGAGCCGATCTCGCGGGCGAGGCCCTGGGCCACGGCCGGGTTGATCGTGTACTTGGCGACGTAGCGGCGGGCGCGGTGGTTGTCGGCCGGTCCGTCGCCCGGCAGGAATCCCCGGCGCTTCTTCATCACGTGGGCGGTCTGCCAGGTGCGCATGATCACCTCTCCGACCCGGCCCATGGCCTGGGAGTCGGAGGAGATGATGGAGATGGCTCCGAGGTCGTGCAGGACGTCCTCGGCGGCGATGGTCGAGGGCCTGATCCGCGACTCGGCGAAGGCGAGGTCCTCGGGCACCGCCGGGTTGAGGTGGTGGCAGACCATGAGCATGTCGAGGTGTTCCTCGACGGTGTTGACGGTGTGCGGCCGGGTCGGGTTGGTGGAGCTGGGCAGTATGTTCGGCTCGGACACCACGGTGATGATGTCGGGTGCGTGCCCGCCGCCCGCGCCCTCGGTGTGGTACGAGTGGATGGTGCGGCCGGCGATCGCGGCGAGGGTGTCCGCGACGAACCCGGCCTCGTTGAGCGTGTCGGTGTGGATGGCCACCTGGGCGCCCGTCTCCTCACAGACTCCGAGGCAGGCGTCGATGGCGGCGGGGGTCGCCCCCCAGTCCTCGTGGATCTTGAATCCCAGTGCTCCGCCGCGCAGTTGGGAGTACATGCCCTCGCGGGACATGGTGTTGCCCTTGCCGAGCAGGCCGATGTTGACGGGGTAGGCCTCCAGCGCCGCGAACATCCTCGCCAGGTGCCAGGGTCCGGGGGTGACAGTGGTGGCCTTGGAGCCCTCGGCGGGTCCGGTTCCGCCGCCGACGAGGGTGGTGATGCCGGAGGCGAGGGCCTCGTCGATGACCGTCGGGGAGATGAAGTGGACGTGGGCGTCGATGGCACCGGCCGTGACGATCTTCCCGTTGCCCGCGATGATCTCGGTCTCGGGGCCGATGGCGAGGGCGGGGTCCACCCCGTCCATGGTGTCGGGGTTGCCGGCCTTGCCGATGCCGCAGATCCGGCCGTCCCGGATGCCCAGGTCGGCCTTGACGACGCCCCAGTGGTCGAGGACGACGACGCCGGTGATCACCGTGTCGGGGGCGCCCTCGGCGCGCGTGGTGCGCGCCTGGCCCATGGATTCGCGGATGACCTTGCCGCCGCCGAACACGGCCTCGTCGCCGGAGCGTCCGGGTCCGCCGCTCAGGTCCTCTTCGATCTCCACGAAGAGGTCGGTGTCGGCGAGCCGGATCCGGTCACCCGCCGTCGGCCCGAAGAGGTCGGCGTACACCTGGCGTGACAGCTCAGCCATCGAGGGGTCCCCCGGTCTCCCCGCGCAGCCCCGGCACGGTCCGCAGTCCGCCCAGCGGTACGAGTTCCACCGCGACCGGGATGCCCGGCTCGAAGCGGACCGCGGTACCGGCGGCGATGTTGAGGCGGAGCCCGCGGGCGGCGGAGCGGTCGAAGTCGAGGCCCGGATTGACCTCGGCGAAGTGGTAGTGCGAGCCGACCTGAACGGGTCGGTCGGCGGCGTTGAGCACGGTGAGACGGGTGACGGGACGGCCCTCGTTGAGGCGCACCGGACCGTCCCCGAAGCGGATTTCGCCGGGGATCATGCGGGGCTCCTCCTCAGACGATCGGGTCGTGGACGGTGACGAGCTTGGTGCCGTCCGGGAAGGTCGCCTCGACCTGCACGTCGTGGATCATCTCGGGGATCCCCTCCATGACCTCCTCACGCGCCAGCACGGTGCGTCCGGAGGCCATCAGCTCGGCCACCGTCCGCCCGTCCCGGGCGCCTTCGAGGATGTGCGAGGTGATGAGGGCCACCGCCTCGGGGTGGTTGAGGCGCACCCCGCGCGCCCTGCGCTTCTCGGCCACGTCCGCCGCCACGTGGATGAGCAGTCTCTCCTGCTCGTGCGGTGTCAATTGCACTCGTGTTCACCATGCTTCCAGGACAAGATCAACGCCGCGCCGACGCGACCCTATCGGCCGTCAACACTTTGTTGACCTGGGCATTTCCGTGCCAAGCGTGTCTTGTCCAACGCAGAGGGAGGCTTTCCGTTCCGATCACCGTCGCTTTGCCGGCGCATGGGTGATCATTGACGGAAGACCGCGGACGCCCACGCTAGGGTCCGTAGTTTTCCGCCGCGTTAACGCACGTTTCGTGGAGGCACCCGGTTCGCCCGGCGCGGGGACTGCGCCCGGTTCCGTATACGGAACCTTCCTCCGAGGAGAGTCATGTTTCTCAACCCTGTCCGCCACATCACCTTCGACGCCCTCGACCCCTACAGGATCGCGGAGTTCTGGTCGGCCGTGACCGGTTACCCGATCCATCCGGACGACGTGGAGGGCGACGACGAGATCCTGCTGGAGTCGGGACAGCCCGGCGTCCCGGGTCTGCTGTTCATCCGCGTGCCGGACGCCAAGTCCGTGAAGAACCGGGTCCACCTGGACATCCAGCCGCCCACCGGGACGCGCGACGAGACCGTGGCGCGGCTGACCGGGCTCGGGGCGCGGATCGTGGACGACCGGCGGGCCGAGGACGGGGTCCTCGGCTGGGTCGTGCTCGCCGACCCCGAGGGGAACGAACTGTGCATCGAGCGCGGCGTCGAGGAGCGCGCCGCCTCCTGAGTCGGGTGGTCGCGGGGCCCTCGGCTCGCGGGACCCTCGGCCCGCCGCCCGCCGGCCCGGCGGGCGGGCCGCGTCAGCAGCCGGTGGGGGCCGTCGTCGCGGCGGCCACGGTCCACGGCAGCGCGATCCACACGGTCTTGCCGCCGTCCTCGGTCGGGGTGACCGACAGCCGCCCGCCCGCCTCGGCGGCCAGCCAGCGGATGATGACCATGCCCCGCCCGTTGTCCTGCTGGACCGCCGCGGGGAGCCGCCGGGGATGGCGCGGGTGACTGTCCGTCACACCGACGCGCAGCCATTCACCGCGCTCCAGCCGGACGTCGACGGTGAACGTGGGCGACTGACCGCGCGTGTGCTGGACCGCGTTGGTCGCGAGTTCCGAAACGATCAGCCGCACGGTGTCGGCCGTCTCGGATTCGTCGGGCAGTCCCCATTCACCGAGCACCTCCGCGACATACCGGCGGGCAGCGGCGACCGAGGCCGGGTCGCTCGGCAGAGTGACGGATGCTTCCTGGTGATCTGCCATGGCGACGTCCCTTTCCCACCGGGGCGTAACCGTCCCGGATCTACGCTGAGCGCCAGAGTGTCACCCATCGTGCCGCCGTTTCTGCCGATCTCCCAAGATATGCATATATCTGTCGCTCAATGCGGTGAACTCTGCTACGGAAGAGCGTATTCGGACGGCAGACTGGTGCGAGCTGTGCCGGTGGAAGGAGAGCGGGTATGCAGCACGGTCCCGCGGTGCGCCGACGCAAGCTCGGCGAGGAACTGCGTGCGCTCCGTGACCGGTCCGGACTCACCAGCGGTGAGGCGGCCCGGATCGTGGGATGGCATCAGTCGAAAATCAGCCGCATCGAGACGGGTCGCAGTGGCGCGAAGACGGCGGACATCCGGCTGCTCCTCGACGCCTACGGCGATGTGGTCAGCACGCAGCAGCGGGCCCTGTTGGAGGCCCTCGGGGCCTCGGCGGCGGGTTCGGGGGCGGGCGACGCCGCGCGCGGCCGGCAGTGGTGGCACGACTATCGGGGGCTGCTGCCGCAGGAGTACCGGGACTTCATCAGCCTGGAGGCCGGCGCCCGCGCCGCCCGGACGGTGGAACTCTCCGTGGTTCCGGGTCTGTTGCAGACGCCCGGGTACGCGCGCGCCGTGACCAGGGCGGCCCTGGGCGGGCTGCCCGAGCCGAAGGTGGACGCGCTGGTCGACGTACGACTGGCCCGGCAATCGGTACTGCGGGCCGATCCGCCGCTCCAACTGAGCGCCGTACTGGACGAGGCGGTGCTGCGGCGCCAGATCGGGGGGCCGGGGGTGATGGAGGAGCAGTTGCGACACTTGGTGACGGTGGCTCAGTTGCCGCAAGTGCGGCTCCAGGTACTGCCGTTCAGCGTGGGGGGCCATCTCGGCCTTACCGGACCGTTCGTCATCTTCTCATTTCCGAGCATCGCCGATCTGGATGTGGTGGTCCTCGACCATTTGACGAGTAGCCTCTATCTGGAGCGGAAGGAAGACCTCGAGGCGTACAGCGCCGCGTTCCGCACCATCCAGGCGCACGCCCTCCCGCCCCAGGACTCGTCGGATCTCATCAGCTCCATCGCTGACGACGCGTAAGGAGGCACCCCCGTGTCCGCAACCCCCTTGTCCAGCAGCGGACTTCTGATCAGCGCGCGGTGGCGGCGGAGCAGCCGCAGCACCGGAATGAACAACTGCGTGGAAGCGGCCGTCCTCGGCGGCGGCATGCTGGCCGTCCGTGACTCCAAACGGACGGACGGCCCGGCCGTGCTCTTCACCGGGCCTGCCTGGCAGGGCTTCCTCGCATCCGTACGGGCGGACGCTCACGTCTGACGCCCGTACGGATCGCCCCGCCTCAGCGGTCCGTGGCTCCGGCGGGAGCGGTACGAAGGATCACCCCGACGGCCCGGTCGATCTCCTCCCCCGTGAGATTCGCCCGGGCGGTCAGCCTCAGCCGGGAGATGCCGTCCGGTACGGACGGCGGCCGGAAGCACCCCACGAACAGGCCCGCCTCACGGCAGTCGGCGGCCCAGCGCAGTGCCGCCGAAGCCGACGGGGCCCGCACCGACACCACGGCCGCGTCCGGCCTGGCCGCGGCCAGGCCGGACGCGGTGAGCCGCCCGTGGAGCACGGTGGCCACCTCCCGCACCCGGTCCGCGCGCTCCGGTTCCCGCTGGAGCAGACGCAGGCTCGCGAGCGCCGCGCCCGCGGCGGCCGGAGCCAGCCCGGTGTCGAAGATGAAGGTCCGGGCCGTGTTGATCAGGTGTCGGATCACCTTCGCCGGGCCGAGCACGACCCCGCCCTGACTGCCGAGGGACTTCGACAGGGTCATCGTCGCGACCACGCCGGGCGCGCCCGCCAACCCGACGGCGTGCAACGCGCCCCGGCCGCCCTCGCCCAGGACACCGAGTCCGTGGGCGTCGTCCACGACCAGCGCCGCGCCCTCGTCGCGGCAGGCCGCCGCGTACGCGCGGAGCGGGGCGGCGTCCCCGTCCACGGAGAAGACCGAGTCGCTGACCAGCAGGGCGCGGCCCTCGTGCCCGGCGAGCGTCTTGCGCGCGATGTCCGCGTCGCCGTGCGGGGTGACCGCGATCCGGGCCCGCGAGAGGCGGCAGCCGTCGACGATCGAGGCGTGGTTGCCCGCGTCGGAGACGACGAGCGTGTCCCGGTCGCTCAGGGCGGTGACCGCCGCCAGGTTGGCCGCGTAGCCGGAGGAGAGGACCAGCGCCGCCTCGAACCCGCAGAAGGACGCCAGCTCCTGCTCGAGCCGGGCATGAAGCTCGGTCGTACCCGTCACCAGGCGTGATCCAGTGGCTCCCCCGCCCCACCGCTCGGCCGCCTCCCGCGCGCCGCGGATCGTCTCGGGATGCCGGGAAAGACCCAGGTAGTCGTTGCCGGCGAGGTCCAGGAGCGGCGAGTCGGACGGCCTCGGACGCAGCGTCCGCACCAGTCCTGCCTGCTCGCGTGCCCGCTCCTCGCCGTCGATCCAGGCGAAGACGTCCTCGGGCTCCGGGGTGTGCTCGGTCATCGGCGGTCCTCGCGTTTTGTCGGCTGTCGACAGATCTGCTCGACCCTAGCCGCCGCCGCTCGCGGGGCAGATGTGGCGATCCACACACTCCGATCTGGCCATGTTGTCTGATCTCTCCTTGGCCGGGAGTACCGGTGTGGGCCAGGATCAGCCTCATGGACCTGCTGAACACCCTGGTGGACAAGGGGCTGCGGCGCGAGCTGCCGACCCGCGAAGAGGCGCTCGCCGTACTGGCGACCTCGGACGACGAACTGCTCGACGTGGTGACCGCGGCCGGCAAGGTACGCCGCCAGTGGTTCGGCCGTCGAGTGAAGCTGAACTACCTGGTCAACCTGAAGTCGGGCCTCTGCCCGGAGGACTGCTCGTACTGTTCCCAGCGCCTGGGTTCGAAGGCGGAGATCCTCAAGTACACGTGGCTGAAACCGGAGGAGGCCTCCCAGGCGGCCGCGGCCGGCGTCGCGGGCGGCGCCAAGCGGGTCTGTCTGGTGGCGAGCGGGCGCGGTCCGACGGACCGTGACGTCGACCGGGTCGGCAAGACCATCGAGGCGATCAAGGAGCAGAACGAGGGCATCGAGGTCTGTGCCTGCCTGGGCCTGCTCTCGGACGGTCAGGCGGAGCGTCTGAAGGACGCGGGTGCGGATGCCTACAACCACAACCTCAACACCTCCGAGGCCACGTACGGCCAGATCACCAAGACCCACACGTACGCCGACCGCGTCGACACGGTGCAGAGGGCGCACGCCGCCGGCCTGTCCGCCTGCTCCGGCCTGATCGCGGGCATGGGCGAGAGCGACGAGGACCTCGTCGACGTCGTCTACTCGCTGCGTGAGCTGGACCCGGACTCGGTGCCGGTCAACTTCCTGATCCCCTTCGAGGGCACGCCGCTGGCCAAGGAGTGGAACCTCACCCCGCAGCGCTGCCTGCGGATCCTGGCGATGGTGCGGTTCGTCTGCCCCGACGTCGAGGTCCGGCTCGCGGGCGGGCGCGAGGTGCACCTGCGCTCCATGCAGCCGCTGGCCCTGCACCTGGTCAACTCGATCTTCCTCGGCGACTACCTGACCAGTGAGGGCCAGGCCGGTCAGGCCGACCTGGACATGATCGCGGACGCCGGTTTCGAGGTGGAGGGCGCCGGTACGACGACCCTGCCCACGCACCGCGCCGACGCGGCGGCCGCGCCCGCCGCGGCCGGAGGCTGCGGCTCGCACGGCGGCGGCGCCTCGCTCTGCGGCCCGTCCGGGGCCGCGGACTCCGCCGAGGCGGCGGGCTGCGGTTCGGCGTGCGGCGGCTGCTCGGGGCACGCCGAGCCGGTGGCCGCGGCCCCCTCCCGGGTCGAGCCCGGTGAGGTGCGCTCGGACCTGGTGTCGGTTCGTCGACGTGGCGCGGGGACGGACATCGCCCCCAATGCCTGATCAGCACCTCGCGCCGGCCGATCGGCAGGATCCGCAGGACGGGCTGCCCGACACGCTGCGGGCAGCCGACCTGGTCGCGTTGGACCGGCAGCACGTCTGGCACCCGTACGGCCCGATGCCCGGTAAGCAGGATCCGCTGGTCGTCGCCTCCGCGTCGGGCGTGCGGCTGCGGCTCGCCGCCCCCTCCGAGGGACGCGAGGAGCTGGTCGACGGGATGTCGTCCTGGTGGTCGGCCGTCCACGGCTACAACCACCCGGTGCTGAACGAGGCCGTGACCGCCCAGTTGGGTCGGATGTCGCACGTCATGTTCGGCGGGCTCACCCACGAGCCCGCCGTCCGCCTCGCGACGAGGCTCGTCGAGATCACCCCGGCCGGCCTGGAGCACGTGTTCCTGGCCGACTCGGGTTCGGTCGCCGTCGAGGTCGCCGTGAAGATGTGCCTCCAGTACTGGCGCTCCGTCGGCCGGCCCGGCAAGACCCGCCTGCTCACCTGGCGGGGCGGATACCACGGGGACACCTGGCAGCCGATGGCCGTCTGCGACCCCGAGGGCGGAATGCACGAGCTGTGGTCGGGGCAACTGCCGCGGCAACTGTTCGCGGACGCCCCGCCGGCCGGGTTCGACGTGCCGGTGGACCCCTCGTACGTCGCCCACCTGCGCTCCCTGGTCGCGGCGCACGCCGACGAGCTGGCGGCCGTGATCGTGGAGCCCGTGGTCCAGGGCGCGGGCGGGATGCGGTTCCACAACCCGGGCTACCTCGCCGTGCTCCGGGACCTGTGCGACGAGTACGACGTCCTCCTCGTCCTGGACGAGATCGCCACCGGCTTCGGCCGCACGGGCGCGCTGTTCGCGGCGGAGCACGCGGGGATCACCCCGGACGTGATGTGTCTGGGCAAAGCTCTGACCGGCGGATACGTCACCCTGTCCGCGACGCTCTGCACCGAGCGGGTGGCCGACGGGATCTCCCGCGGCGAGGTGCCCGTGCTGGCGCACGGGCCGACGTTCATGGGCAACCCGCTCGCGACGGCGGTGGCGAACGCCTCGATCGACCTGCTGCTGAGCCAGGACTGGCAACGGGAGATCAAGCGCCTCGAAGCCGGTCTCGTGGCGGGCCTGGAACCGGCCCGGGCGCTTCCCGGCGTCCGGGACGTCCGGGTCCTCGGCGCGATCGGTGTCATCCAACTCGACCACCCCGTGGACATGGCCGCCGCCACCCGGGCGGCCGTCCGGGAAGGGGTCTGGTTGCGCCCGTTCCGCGATCTGATCTACACGATGCCTCCGTTCGTGACGGGCGACGCCGACGTGGCGCGCATCTGCCGTGCGGTGTGCGCAGCGGCCCGGGAGGGCTGACCCACATGACGATCCTGATGATCTCCGGCACCGGTACGGAAATCGGCAAGACGGTGACGACCGCGGCCATCGCGACGGCCGCGACGGCCGCCGGCCTGACCGTGGCGGTGCTCAAGCCGGCTCAGACCGGCGTCGGTCCCGACGAACCGGGCGACGCGGCGGAAGTCGCCCGGCTGGCCGGTCCGTCCGTGACCGCCGAGGAACTGGCCCGCTATCCCGAGCCCCTGGCGCCCGACACGGCGGCCCGGCGCTCGGGGCTCACCCCGGTCTCGCCCCGAGCCGTCGCCGAGGCCGCGCACCGGCTCGACCTCTCGCACGACCTGGTCCTGGTCGAGGGGGCGGGCGGGCTGCTGGTCCGCTTCGACGAGGAGGGCAACACCCTGGCCGACGCGGCGCGCCTGCTCGACGCCCCCGTGCTGATCGTCGCCCCGGCGGGGCTCGGCACGCTGAACGCCACCACCCTCACCGCCGAGGCCCTGCGGGCCCGTTCGTTGACCCCGTGGGGCGTGGTGGTCGGCAGTTGGCCCGCCGATCCGGACCTGGCCTCGCGATGCAACCTTGCCGACCTGCCGAAGTCCGCGGGTGTGCCCCTGATGGGCGCGGTCCCGGAGGGCTCGGGCGCCTTGGCCCCGGCCGAGTTCCGTACGGCGGCCCCCACATGGCTGGGGCCGATGCTCCACGGCACCTGGTCGGAACCGGCGTTCCTGCGGACCTGGCAGCCCTGACCGCCGACCCGCGCCGGTCGCGCGGGAGCCCGAGGGGCCGGTCGCGCGGGAGTCTGCCGCACCGGTCGCGCGGCGGGCCCGGAGCGGATGGACCGGCGGCTCCCGTCGGGGCGCGGGGGCGCGGCTCGGGCAAGGCACGGACCGCGCACCCGGCGTGCGTTCGGGTCAGTGCCCGCCCTTCGGCTCCAGGCAGCCGCCCTCCATGTACACGCCGTGCCCCTCCACCGTGAGGCCGCCGCCGGCCGTCCACCGCCCGGTCACGCACGGGCCGGCTTCCGGGATGAACAGCGCGAACCCCAGCGTTCCCCCGCTCCGGTACACCTCGTTGCCGCTGACGGAGTACCCGAGTTCCTTCAGGGATCCGGCCAGTTCCGCCTCTCCGCTCGGGGCGGTCTTGCCGGC
This sequence comes from Streptomyces sp. NPDC002602, assembly GCF_042889445.1. Taxonomy (NCBI): domain Bacteria; kingdom Bacillati; phylum Actinomycetota; class Actinomycetes; order Kitasatosporales; family Streptomycetaceae; genus Streptomyces; species Streptomyces sp. NPDC002602. Next base: position 557,748 of record NZ_JBIAQX010000004.1, read on the forward strand.
GCCGGTCAACGCCGCCTTGATCCGAGCGCCGTGGGCGTCGGCTCGGCACCGGCTCTCGGCGGAGAGCGTGCCTTGCGTCTTGTAGCCGTGGTTCTCCGCGTACTTGCGTGCCTCGGGGTCCGTCGGCAGCTCCCGCGACGACTCCCCGCCGTTCGTGCCGCCGTTCGTGCCGTCGTCCTGCGGGTCGGCCGATGTCTCGGCCGCCTTCGCCGCGCACCGCGCGGCCACGTCGGGGAAGAGCCGGTCGTGGCGGGCCGATCCCGACGCGACCGGGTCGGGGGAACCCGCCGCGGTCGGCGTCGTGTTCCCGGCGCTCCCCGCCTTGGTGGTGCCGCAGGCGGTCAGCGCCGGCAGCGCCGCGGCGAGCAACACCACTGCCGCCCAGGTCATTCGAGAGGTCACGACGTCTCCACATCCCCGGAGGGAGCGTCAGGCCCCGACGACCGGGGCGAACAACCGATTATCGCCTTCCCCGACGGTGACGGCCGTGGGGGCCCCTGGACCGCGCCCGCCACGACCCCGCCCTCTCCCCGAGCGCACGCCATCCCCGGCCCTCCCGCCCTCGACGGTGCACCGCCGGGTACGCGGTCACCCTCCCGGCCGCCCGTCGGTCCGGCCGTGCTCCCCCGGACGACTGCGCGCCCGCGCGGTTTCGCGGCTGCCCGAGGCGGGGAACAGCCCGACAGGGCAACCGCACCAGCCGCCACCCCCGCTTGGAGGCACGCCATGCCCCGCCGACCCGCCGACCCGGTCCACCACCCGCACTTCGCCCGTTTCTACGCCCGCCTCAGCACCGCCGCCGAGACCCGCGGCGGCATCGGCCCGCTCCGCGAGGAACTGCTGCACGGCGTGTCCGGTCGCGTCATCGAGATCGGCGCCGGCAACGGCCTCAACTTCGCGCACTACCCCCGGGCGGTCTCCGAGGTGGTCGCCGTCGAACCGGAGCGCTCCCTGCGCCGACTCGCCGCGGCGGCCGCGCTGCGCGCCGATGTCCCGGTGGACCTCGTGCCCGGCGTCGCCGAGGCGCTGCCGGTCAAGAGCGAGGCCTTCGACGTGGCCGTGGCCTCGTTGGTGCTGTGCACCGTACGCAGCCTCCCCCGCGCCCTCGCGGAACTGCACCGGGTGCTCCGCCCCGGCGCCGAGCTGCGGTTCTTCGAGCACGGTCTGGCGCCCGGCCCCGGCATGGGCTCCGTCCAGCGGATGCTCGACCGGACCGTCTGGCCCCGGCTCTTCGGCGGCTGCCACACGGCCCGCGACCCGCTCGCCGCGATCGAGGCGGCCGGCTTCCGGATCGTCTCGCACCGCGCCTTCCGGCTGCCGGAACGCGGCCCGGCGCTCCCCACCTCGTACTGCGTCATCGGCTCGGCCCGCCGCGTGGAGGACTAGGGCCTGTCGTCACAGTGGCGTCGTCGCCCGAAGGGCGGCCTCGCGGTGTCTGGTGCGTGCTCTCGGCGTGCCGGGCGGAAGCCCGCGTACTGGACGCACTTGGGCTTTCGCCCGGTGCGGCGAGAGTGCGTGCCAGGCGTCGCGAGGCAGACGACACTTTGACGACAGGCCCTAGGGGAACAGCGGGGCCGGGGTGCGGCCGGCCCCTTCGACGAGCCCGCCGTCGCGGCGGGCGATGAGGAGTGCGTGCGGGTCACGGGCGTGGAGCAGCTCGATTCCCGCGAGGTCGTCGGAGATGCTTGTCCCTTCGGCGGCCGTCTTCCAGAGGGCCGGTACCTCGGCGAAGGTCTGGCGGGGAGGCGGGTCCGATGTGAAGATCGTCCATGCTCCGGATCCCGTCACCCGAGGGACTGGCGCCAAAAAGCACGCCCCGTCTCCTTTGCCTTTCCTTTACCCTGTGGTCAATCGTTCCGCTCGAACGACCTGAAAGAAAGGTGTGAGCGTCCGCCCATGGGCGAGCCTCCCGGTACCCGACATCGCGCGACACCCCTCCTCCTGGCTGATCATGGAACGGAGGTGACCGACCGATGACCGAAGTGCTCCTGCTCATCGTGGCGCTGCTGCTCTGCCTTGCCTGCGGAGTCTTCGTCGCGGCCGAGTTCTCGTTGACGACCGTCGAGCGCGGCGATCTCGAACGCGCCGTCGAACGCGGCGAACGCGGGGCCGACAGCGCCCTGGCAGCCGTGCGGAGCCTGACCTTCCAGCTCTCCGGCGCCCAACTCGGCATCACCGTGACCGGTCTGGTCATCGGCATGCTCTCCAAGCCCTCGATCTCGGCCCTGCTCCAGGGTCCGTTCGAGGCCATGGGCCTGTCCCCCGCGGCCGCGTCCTCCACCGCCCTGGTCGTGGGCACCGCCCTGTCGACCGTCGTCCTGATGGTCGTCGGCGAGCTGGTGCCGAAGAACTGGGCCATCTCCTCGCCGCTCGCCATCGCCAAGCGCGTGGCCACCGCGCAGCGGGTCTTCAGCCGTGCCTTCAAGCCACTGATCAGCCATTTGAACACCACCGCGAACCACCTCGTCCGCCGGTTCGGCCTGGAGCCGGCCGAGGAACTGGCCTCGGCACGCAGCCCTCAGGAGCTCGTGGCCCTGGCCCGGCACTCCGCGAAGGCGGGCTCGCTGGAGAAGGACACCGCCGAGCTGTTCGTGCGGACCCTGAACCTGGCCGACCTGACCGCGGAGAACGTCATGACCCCGCGCGTCCAGGTCACCGCACTCGACGTGCAGACCACCGCCGAGGACGTGGCGAACGCCACCCTGGCCACCGGACTGTCGCGCTTCCCCGTCTACCGGGGCAGCCTCGACACCGTCGTCGGCACCGTGCACATCAAGGACGTACTGGCGCTGCCCGCCGAGGACCGACACCGGTACCCCGTCGAGCGCCTGCTGCGCGAGCCGCTGCTGGTCCCCGAGTCACTGACCGTGGACCGGCTGCTGGACCGACTGTCGGGCCGGCAGACGATGGCCGTGGTCATCGACGAGTACGGCGGCACGGCCGGTGTGGCGACGCTGGAGGACATCGTCGAGGAGGTCGTGGGCGAGGTCCGCGACGAGCACGACCCGCACGAGACCCCGGACCTGGCCCCGGCCGGCACGGACGCCTCGGGGCGGGCCCTGTACTCGGCCGACGGCGCCGCCCGCACCGACCAGCTCCGGCGGATCGGTCTACGGGTGCCGGACGGCCCGTACGAGACGCTGGCCGGTCTCGTGGCCACCGCGTTGGGCCGGATCCCCGCCGTCGGCGACAGCATGGAACTGGACGGCTGGCGGCTGGACGTGGTGGACGCGAGCGGTCGGCGGGCCGCGCGGGTGCTGCTTCACACTCCGGTCGAATCCGCCGACAACGACGGTGCGGAGGAGACCCGGTGACCGCGATCCAGTTGTTGATCGGGCTGGCGACGCTGGTCGTGAACGCCTTCTTCGTCGGCGCGGAATTCGCGCTGATCTCGGTCCGGCGCAGTCAGATCGAGCCGTACGCCGAGCAGGGCGACCGGCGGGCCCGCGCCGTGGTGTGGGGTCTGGAACACCTGTCGGCACTGATGGCGGCGGCCCAACTGGGCATCACCCTGTGCACCCTGGTGCTGGGCGTGGTGGCCGAGCCCGCCATCGCCCACCTGCTGACGCCGCTGTTCGACCTGGTCGGGGTACCGGCCGGACTGACCCACGCGATCTCGTTCGTGGTGGCGCTGTCCCTGGCGACGTACCTGCACATGCTGTTCGGCGAGATGCTGCCGAAGAACGTGGCGCTCTCCGAGCCGGTGCGCACCGCGTTGCTGCTGGGGCCGCCGCTGGTGACCCTGACGAAGGCCCTCCGGCCGGTGATCTTCGCGATCAACGCCTTCGCGAACGCCCTGCTGCGCCTGCTGCGGGTGGACGTGAAGGACGAGGTCGCGGCGACCTTCTCGGACGACGAGCTGGCCCGGATGGTCAAGGACTCCAGCGACGCCGGACTGATCGACGGCCGCGCGAGCGAGCGACTGCACGACGCCCTGGAACTGGGCCGTCGCCCGGTCACCGATGTGGTGCTGCCGTCGGACCGGGTGGTCCCGGCGCGCGAGGGCATCTCCGCGGCGGGCCTGGAACGGTTGTCGGCCGAGTCGGGCTACTCCCGCTTCCCCGTGATCGACACGGAGCATCGAATCCTCGGCTACCTGCATGTCAAGGACGCGCTGGACGTGGCCGAGCGGGACGAACCCTTCCCGCTGTCCGAGCTTCGCCCGATCGCCCAGGTGCGGGCGGAGACCCCGCTGGACGACGTGCTGACCGCCATGCGGCGCAGCCGTACCCACCTGGCGGCGGTGCTCGGCCAGGACGGCGTCATGACGGGCCTGGTCACGATGGAGGACGTGCTGCGCGAGCTGTTCGGCAGGCCGGCGTCCGCGTGACCGGCGTCTGATTCCGTGTCCCGGGATCCCGTGCCCCGTACGGTCCCCGACCGTGCGGGGCAGGCATACCAAGCGGTATCATCGCTCCCGCCATGGAGATGAATGCATCTTACACCAGTTTCGTCGCGATCGGCGACTCCTTCACCGAGGGCATGTCCGACCTGCTCCCGGACGGCTCCTACCGCGGCTGGGCCGATCTGCTCGCCGCACGCCTCGCGACCCGCGAGCCGGACTTCCGCTACGCGAACCTCGCGGTGCGCGGGAAGCTGATCGGCCAGATCGCCGGGGAACAGGCGCCCATGGCGGCCGCGATGGGCGCCGACGTGGTGACGCTCGTGGGCGGCCTGAACGACGCGCTGCGGCCCAAGGTCGACATGGGCCGGGTGCGGGGGCACCTGGAGGAGGCCGTGGAACTGCTGGCCCCCTCCTGCAAGACGCTGGTCCTGATGCGTTCGCCGGGGCGCAACGGGCCGGTGATGGATCGTTTCCGCCCCCGCATGGAGGAGCTCTTCGTCATCCTCGACGAGCTCGCCACGCGGCACGACGCGCTGCTGGTGGACCTGTACGGGGCGCCCGTGCTCGCGGACCCGCGCATGTGGGACGTCGACCGGCTGCACCTGACGGCCGAGGGGCACCGCCGGGTGGCGGAGGCCGTCTGGCAGAGCCTGGGTCTGCCGCCCGAGGGCGAGTGGCGGGCCGATCTCGCGCCCTCGGCCACACCGAGCTGGCCGGCTCGCAGGACCGAGGACCTCCGCTTCGCCCGACAGCACCTGCTGCCCTGGATCGGGCGCCGACTGACCGGCCGCTCGTCGGGCGACGGGCGGGCGGCGAAGCGCGGAGAGCTGCTGCCGTACACGCCCTCGGCCACGGATCGGCTCTCGTAGCAAGACACAATCCGGGGTGGGTCCCCTACCTGCGTAAACGCACAGCGGCGGCCCAAGTAGAATCACTCCACGTGACAGCCAAGCCCCGCATCCCCAATGTCCTGGCCGGCCGCTACGCCTCCGCGGAGCTCGCCGTCCTGTGGTCCCCCGAGTACAAGGTGACGCTGGAGCGGCGGCTGTGGCTCGCCGTGCTGCGCGCCCAGAAGGACCTCGGTATCGAGGTTCCGGACGCCGCCCTCGCCGACTACGAGCGCGTCCTGGAGACGGTCGACCTCGCCTCCATCGCCGAGCGCGAGAAGGTCACCCGGCACGACGTGAAGGCCCGCATCGAGGAGTTCAACGCCCTCGCCGGTCACGAGCACGTCCACAAGGGCATGACCTCCCGCGACCTCACCGAGAACGTCGAGCAGCTCCAGATCCGGCTCTCGCTGGAACTGTCCCGTGACCGCACGGTCGCCGTCCTCGCCCGCCTCGCCAGGCTGGCCGCGGAACACGCCGAGCTGGTCATGGCCGGCCGCTCCCACAACGTCGCCGCGCAGGCCACCACCCTGGGCAAGCGCTTCGCCACCGCGGCCGACGAGCTGCTGGTCGCCTACGACCGCCTGGAGAACCTCCTGGAGCGCTACCCTCTCCGCGGGATCAAGGGCCCGGTCGGCACCTCCCAGGACATGCTCGACCTGCTCGGCGGCGACACCGCGAAGCTCGCCGACCTGGAGCAGCGCATCGCCGCCCACCTCGGCTTCGCCCAGGCCTTCACCTCCGTCGGCCAGGTCTACCCGCGCTCGCTCGACTACGACGTGGTCACCGCCCTGGTGCAGTTGGCCGCCGCCCCGTCCTCGATCGCCAAGACCATCCGGCTGATGGCCGGCCACGAGCTGGTGACCGAGGGCTTCAAGCCCGGTCAGGTCGGCTCCTCCGCGATGCCGCACAAGATGAACACCCGCTCCTGCGAGCGCGTGAACGGCCTGATGGTCATCCTGCGCGGCTACGCCTCGATGACCGGCGAGCTGGCCGGCGACCAGTGGAACGAGGGCGACGTCTCCTGCTCCGTCGTCCGCCGCGTGGCCCTGCCGGACGCGTTCTTCGCGTTCGACGGTCTGCTGGAGACCTTCCTGACCGTCCTCGACGAGTTCGGCGCCTTCCCGGCGGTCGTCGCCCGTGAACTCGACCGCTACCTGCCCTTCCTCGCCACCACCAAGGTGCTCATGGGCGCGGTGCGGGCCGGAGTGGGCCGCGAGGCCGCACACGAGGTCATCAAGGAGCACGCGGTCGCCTCCGCGCTCGCCATGCGCGAGCAGGGCGCCGAGCGCAACGAACTGCTGGACAAGCTGGCCGCCGACGAGCGAATGCCGCTGGACCGCGCCCAGCTCGACGCCCTGATGGCCGACAAGCTGTCCTTCACGGGTGCGGCCGGCGACCAGGTCGCGACGGTGGTCTCCCGTATCGAGGCCATCTCCAAGCAGCACCCGGAGGCCGCCGGGTACGCGCCGGGGTCGATCCTCTGACCCCCGACGAGCTTGCCGCCGCCCGTGACCGCGTCCTCCCGGACGTGGTCGCGGGCGGTCTGCGTGTGCTGTTCTGCGGGATCAATCCGGGTCTCCTCTCCGCCGCCACGGGCCACCACTTCGCCCGCCCCGGCAACCGGTTCTGGCCGGTCCTGCACCTGTCCGGCTTCACTCCACGCCGGCTGGCGCCCGCCGAGCAGGAGGAGCTGCTGACCTACCGGCTCGGCATCACCAACGTGGTGGCCCGCGCCACGGCCCGCGCCGACGAGTTGGACGCCGAGGAGTTCCGTGAGGGCGGACGAATCCTGACGGCCAAGGTGGAGCTCCTGCGTCCACAGTGGCTGGCCGTCGTCGGCGTGACCGCCTACCGGACGGCCTTCGGGGAGCCGAAGGCCCGGATCGGCCCCCAGGACCGGACCATCGGCGACACCCGCGTCTGGGCCCTGCCCAACCCGAGCGGCCTCAACGCCCACTGGACCGCCGAGTCCATGGCCCAGGAGTACGCCCGCCTCCGCGCCGCCACCGAGACCCCCTGACCAAGCCTCGCCGGTCCGGGTCCGGGTCCGGGTCCGGGTCCGGGTCCGGGTCCGGGTCCGGGTCCGGGTCCGGGTCCGGGTCCGGCAGCAACGGTGGGTCCGTTCCGGCACAGTGGAGCAACCAGGGGGTTCTCACGGCCTGCTCCCCCGCCGATCCCCGACCGGGTGACCAGGCCCTGGTTTCCCGGTCTCGCGTCACCCCTACGGCGGGTCGACCACGGTGACCGCGGCCATCAACCTGAAGGGGTCCCCGGTCGCTCTGCGGGCCGCGTAGACCACGAGCCACCGGTCGCCGGCCCGCCAGAGGTGAACGTGATCGGCGTCGTTGGCGAGCGAGTCCCACGGCTCCGGTATCGCCTCCCCGTCGAGACCCCGCTCCATCATCCGATCCAGAGCGAACACCTGCGGGGTCCCCCAGCGGCCGGTCAAGGCCTGCACCAGAGCGACGTACTCGGCACCGATCTGGTCGGCCGCCTCGATCCGAGCCGATCCGTCGTCCTCCCAGAAGTCCCGGGTCTCCACGAGTTGGACCTGATGACGGCCCGGGCCACTGCCGTGCCTGTCGAACCGGACCGGCTCGGTGGGAAAGTTCTGTCCCCGGAGCCGGTCGATCGTGTCGAGATGCTCTGCCGTGGTCATGCCGTCAGTATCACGGGGGGCACTGACAACTGGCTCGACGTCATGCCTCCGACGGCTCACCGCGAGCCGCCCTCCGGCCGGCGCCGGCAGTGACCACGGCGTGGCCCACCCCCGGGCCGGTCCGGGGACCGAGTGAGCCGTCCGTCGCCGACCGCATGACCATCCGACCGGCACGGTCCGGCATGAACTGCCGCGCTCCACCCACCACCTGACCAACCATGAAGGGTACGAGCAGGCAGGCTCATCACGAGCGTGCCATCGCGCACCAGTGCGGTCAGTCCGGCCGCGAGAGGCGCCAGGGGCGTCGGGTGGACCCCGCTCCCGAACACGACGCCGAGCCCGCCCGGGTCACCCAGGCCCAAGGCGTACTTCCCCATGAAGGCCTGTCCGGCGGCGAAGGTGACGGCGCCGGTGATCTGGCCGATCAGGTACGCGAGTCCGGCGATCACGGCCACCTTGGAGAGATGCGGGCGGGTCCGGTTGGGCACGGCCCGTTGGAACGGGCAGCGCCGACCGAGCGAGAGGAGGCGGTGCTCCGGTTGACGGCCCGCGGCTTGACCGATGTGGAGATCGCGGCGGAGCTGATCGTCGGCACGGAGACCGTGAAGTTCCGCGTCAGGGCGATCTGGGCGAAGCCGGGCGCACGGGACCGCATCCAGGCGGTCATCGCCGCCCACGAGTCCGGATTCGTCGCCCCGGCTTGATGGGAGAGGCTGATTCCGGCCGTTGGGGGGCCGCTTCTCGCCGTTGCGGCGGGTGCGCAGTACGATCCGGCTGACAGGGCCGCTAGCTGGGAGGACAACGTTGGGGCAGCTGACCGGCGGGGACCCCTCTCTGCTCCGAAGGATCAATTCGGCGGTGGTGCTGCGGGCTCTGCGCGCGGCCGAATCGCCGACCCTCACCGACCTCACACGGGTCACCGGGCTCTCCCGGCCGACCGTGGAGGGTGTGGTGGAGGGTCTGATCGGCACGGGGCTCGTGGTGGAGGCCGAAGCCGAGGAGGGCGCGCGGCGACAGGGCCGGCCCGCCAGACGCTTCCGCTTCCGGACCGAGGCGGGACACCTGCTCGGCATCGAGATCGGCTCGCACCGGATCGCCGTCCTGCTGTCCGGTCTGGACGGGCGGGTGATCGGCGCGGGTACCAAGGACGTCGCCGAGACCGCATCGGCCGACGAGCGGCTGGATCGGGTCCGGTCGGCGGTGGCCGATCTGCTGCGGCGCTCCTGTGTGCCACGGGACTCCTTGCGGGCCGTCGGCGTGGGCAGCCCCGGAATCGTGGAGGCGGACGGCACGGTCCGCCTCGGGACCGCCCTGCCGGGGTGGACCGGGCTGCCGCTCGGCGAGAGGTTGAGGCGCTCGTTCCGCTGCCCTGTGCAGGTGGAGAACGATGCCAACGCCGCGGCGGTCGCGGAGCACTGGAAGGGTGCCGCGCGGGACACCGACGACATGGTGTTCGTGATGGCCGGCCTCAGCCCCGGCGCCGGTTCGCTGATCGGCGGCCGACTGCACCGCGGCTACGGCGGAGCCGCCGGCGAGATCGGCGCGCTGCACCTCCTGGGGCGCGAGGTCACGCCGGAAAGGCTGCTGTCGACCACCGGCGAACCGTTGCACCCGCTGGACGAGCCGGCCGTGGCCGAGGTCTTCGCGATGGCCGGACGGGGGGACGCCGGGGCGGTCGCCGCCGTGGAACGGTTCCTCCAGCGACTGGTGCACGACGTGGCCGCGCTGGTTCTGGCGATGGATCCGGAACTGGTGGTGGTGGGCGGTTGGGCTGCCGGACTGGACGGGGTCCTGGAGCCCTTGCGCCGGGAGCTGGAGCGGTACTGCCTGCGCCCGCCTCGGGTGGAACAGTCGCTGCTCGGTGAGGCGGCGGTGGCCACCGGGGCGCTGCGGCTGGCCTTGGACCACGTCGAGGAAGAGCTGTTCGCGGTGGAGAAGACGGTGACGGCCCGGCGCCGCTGACACCGGCGCCGCAGACCCCTGTACCGCCGTGAACCACCCCGGCCCCTTGCGGTGCTCCCCCTCGTTCCGGGCCGCGCGCGGGGTGGGGCGCTCCGGGCCCCTGGCGTCGAACGCACCCGAGACACGACAGAGCCCGGCGCGCGGGGCGTCGGGCCGTTGTCGTGTCGTTGTCGTGTCGTCATGCGTCGTCTCGTCACGCGCCACGCGGGGCGCGTCAGCCGCTCGGGAGCGTCACGCCGCCTCGGAGGCGTACCGGGCGTCCCCCGCAGGGGCGCCGCGGGTCAGAACGCACCCCGGGGACGCCCCCCGGGTCAGGACGCGGCGCGGGTTTCGGTGATCTCGACTCCGGAGTCGCCGAAGGTCAGGCGGCAGGTGTCGGCGCGGTAGGTGGCGACCGAGACGGCGGCCGTCCCCGCGGCGGTGAAGTAGCGCGTGGTCACGAGCAGCACCGGGGCGCCCGGCAGCCGGTCGAGTTCCTTGGCGTCGTCTGCGCGGGCGGAGCCGAGCTCCACGGAGCGGTCCTGGCCGTCGAGCACGAGCCTTTGGAGTTCCCGCAGCACGACGCGGGCGCGGGCGGGCCCGGCCGGGGCGTCGATGGCGGAGAGTCCGGACACGGACCGGGCCGGCACGTACAGCAGCTCGGCGGCCAGCGCCTGGCCCTGGGTGACCCTGGTCCGGCGCACGACGTGTACGGGCTGGTCGGCGGCGAAGTCGGGACCGAGGAGCTTCAGCACGGCGGCCGGCGGCACGGCCTCGACCGTGTCCGTGGCCTCCCAGCCGTCGCCGCTCTCGCCGGGCCAGCTGTGGCCGGTGTCGCCGACGGCGACGCCGACGCGCGGCGGGGCGACGGTGGTGCCGACGCCGCGCCGGCGCTGCAGGCGGCCTTCGAGTTCCAGCTGTTCCAGGGCCTGCCGCAGGGTGGCGCGGGCGACTCCGAAGCGTGCGGCGAGGTCGCGCTCGTTCGGAAGGATCTCGCCGACGGCGAAGTCCCGGTCGAGCGCTTCGCTGAGGACGGTCTTGAGGTGCCAGTACTTCGGCTCCGGCACCGATTCGAGCTGCGTGGTCCCCACCCTGACTCCTCCTGCAATCGATGCAATCGCCGTGTCCCAGCGGCAGTTCCGCACCGCAGTTCCGCGCCCTTGTTTATTAAAGGTTCCTGCACTATCCCTGCGACGATAGGACGGCGCACCACCTTGGTCAAGACCAATCCTCGCCGCTTTGTCGGGCAGATCGGGCATATGTAGCAACCCGTTCACGGGATGTTCGCGCTCCCGGACCACGACCGCTCCGGCGACCACCGCGACCCCGCACGTCCGGTGGATTTCAACGCCCGATCCCCGGCGGGGACTTGCCGGCGGAAGCTACTGAACGGTAGTCATTACTGACAGCCTGTCTCACACGCGTCCAGCCCGACGAGGAGCAGCATGACCGCCACGGTCTCGTTCACGATCGATTCCCCGCTCGGCCCCCGTCCCGCCACCGTCGCCTACGAGCGCAAGGGCGCCGGCGAGCCGCTCCTCCTGCTCCACGGCATCGGCCACCACCTCCAGGCCTGGCATCCGGTGATCGACATCCTGGCCGCCGAGCACGAGGTCATCGCGGTCGACCTGCCGGGCTTCGGCTCCTCCGATCCGCTGCCCGCGGGCGTCCCGTACGACCTGTCCACCGTCGCCCCGGCCCTCGGCGCGCTCTGCGCGGCGCTGGGCGTGGAGCGTCCGCACGTCGCGGGGAACTCCCTCGGCGGGCTGCTCGCGCTCGAAATGGCGCGCACGCACCTCGTACGGTCGGTGACCGCCTTGTCCCCCGCCGGGTTCTGGTCGCAGGCCGAGCGCCGCTACGCCTTCGCGGCCCTGCGCTCCATGCGCGTCGGCGCGAAGGCGCTGCCTCGGCCCACTCTGGAGCGGCTCTCGCGCAGCGGGGCGGGTCGGGCCGCGCTGACCGGGACCATCTACGCGCGCCCGGCCCGGCGTTCTCCCGAGGCGGTGGTGGCCGAGACCCTCGCCCTGCGCGACGCCACCGGCTTCGAGAAGACCCTGGCGGCGGGCGGATCCGTACTCTTCACCGACGACGTACCGGGCCTGCCGGTCACCATCGCCTGGGGCGACAGCGACCGGCTCCTCCTGCGCCGGCAGGGGGTGCGTGCCAAGCGCGTGATCCCGGCCGCCCGGTTGGTCCGGCTCCCGGGCTGTGGGCACGTCCCGATGAACGACGACCCCGCCCTCGTCTCCCGGGTCATCCTCGACACGGCACGCCGTGCATCGAGCGGTACCCCGAGCCCGACACCGGGCGCCACGGCGTGGAGCGGGGAGCGGCGGGGCGGCGCGCAGCAGGCCGTGTGAGCGGCCGGCGGCTGTTCATCCGCGGTTCGCGTGGGCGACGCGGCCGGGCCGGTGTGCGGCGACACACTGGTCCGGCCCGCCCCCGCCGGCCCCTGGAGACGCACCGATGGCACCCCTGCCGCACACCCGACGTTCCCTGCTCGGCAGTTCGCTCGCCGTTCCCGCCGGGCTGGTCCTGTCCGGGGCCTTCGCCGCGCCGGCGTTCGCCGCCCCGCGCCGGGCCCCCGCACTCGTCCTCTCCGGCCGCCCGAACGCCCTCTGGGGCACCCAGTCCGGGGAGATCACCGCTCACTCGGCCACCGTCTGGACGCGCTCCGACCGCGCCGCGCGGATGTGGGTCGAGACCTCCCCGAGCGAGTCGTTCCGGTACGGCGTGCGCCGCCACGGCGGGGTGTTCCTCGGTCCCGCAACCGACTTCACCGGCACCGTCACCCTGCGCGATCTGCCGCCCGGCCGGCAGATCCACTACCGGGTCGTGCTCGCGGACCCCGCCGATCCGCGCCGGACCGGCGAGCCGGTGCGCGGCACGTTCCGCACCACACCGGTGTCCCGCCGCCACGACGTGCGATTCCTGTGGTCCGGTGACCTCGCGGGGCAGGGCTGGGGCATCAATCCCGAGGTCGGCGGATACCGCGTCTTCGAGGAGATGCGGCTGCGGGACCCCGACTTCTTCCTCTTCAGCGGCGACACGATCTACGCCGACGGTCCCCTCCAGGCCGCCGTGCCCCGGCCCGACGGAACCATCTGGCGCAACGTCACCAGCGAGGAGAAGTCGAAGGTCGCGGAGACCCTGGCGGAGTTCCGCGGGAACTTCCGCTACAACCTGCTCGATCGCAACCTCCGCGACTTCAACGCCCAGGTCCCGGTGCTGGTCCAGTGGGACGACCACGAGGTGCGCAACAACTGGTATCCGGGGCAGCGGATCGAGGATCCCCGGTACACCGTCAAGGACGTCGACACCCTCGCCGGTCGGGCCCGCCAGGCGTTCGGGGAGTACTTCCCGGTCAGCGATCTGCGCGGTGGTGGCGCAGAGGGGCGGATGTACCGGGTGATGCGGCACGGGCCGCTGCTGGACGTGTTCGTCCTCGACATGCGGACCTATAGGAATCCCAATTCCCCCGACGTCCAGACCGTCGACCCGATCGGCATTCTCGGTCCGGAACAGTTGGGCTGGCTCAAGCGCGAGCTCTCGCGCTCGCGCGCGACCTGGAAGGTGATCGCCGCGGACATGCCGCTGGGCATCGTCGTAGCCGACGGGGCCACCGACTTCGAGGCCGTCGCCCAGGGCGATCCGGGCGCACCGCTCGGTCGGGAGCTCCAGATCGCCGAACTCCTGCGTCACATCAAGCACCAACGCATCACCGGCACCGTCTGGCTCACGGCCGACGTCCATTACACGGCCGCCAACCACTACGCGCCCGAGCGGGCGGCCTTCACGGACTTCGCGCCGTTCTGGGAGTTCGTCTCCGGCCCGATCGGTGCGGGCGCCTTCCCGGCGGGCCGCCTCGACGCGACGTTCGGGGCCCGGACCGCATACGTCCAGTCGGCCTCGGTGGCCAACATGTCCCCGGCCGAGAACCCTCCGTACTACGGCGAGGTCGACATCGACGCGGACAGCGGGGAGCTCACCGTGCGCCTGCGTCAGCAGGGAGGTCGGGTGCTCTTCACCAGGACGCTCCGACCGGGGCGCGTGGGGCAGTCGTGACCTCGCCGGAAACACGGTCCGAAACACCGCCCGAACAGCCCGAAACATGACAGACCGACCGGATCGACACTTAACCAGTCGGTCACAGATCGTTCGTGATCACGCAACACCCCTGCGCCACAGTGGTGTGCATGACTGACCGTAATGTTGCCTCCGCCCAGCGTCCCCACCGCCACCACTGGCGCCGTGACGTCGTCGAACTCGCCGCCCTCTTCTGCGCCGTCGCGGTGGCCGACGGCATCGCCAATCTCGTGGTGCACGGCCCCAGGGGCCCGATCCTGCTGGTCGCCTCGGCCATCGCGCTCCTGGTCACGGCCGCCTTCCACACCTGGTGGGCACGCCGCCACAGTCATGCGCCCCCTCCGGGAAGCGCCGCGCCCTCCGATCCGGCCGCGGCATCGGCGCCGCATGCCACACCCGCCGGGGGGAGCGCCGGTTCCCCCGCGGACCCGAAGGCGACCCCCGCCCTGTGGCGGATGCGTACGACGGTGCGTGACGAACCCGGCAGCCTGGCCGCGATCTGCACCGCGCTCGCCCGCAGTGGCGTGGACATCCTGACACTGCAGACCCATCCCCTCCCCGAGGGCGGCACGGTCGACGAGTTCCTGCTGCGCGCCCCGCAGCGGCTGCCCTCCGCGGACCTGACCCGGGCCATCGCCGGGGCCGGCGGGCACAGCACCTGGATCGAGCGCGCCGACGCCCACGACCTGGTCGACACCCCGACCCGGGTGCTCGGTCTCGCCACCCGCACCGCGCTGGACGCCGCCGAGTTGCCGCTCGCCCTGCGCCAACTGCTCGGCCGCTGCACGATCCATTCGATCCCCGCGACCACGCTCTCCGGCCGCCCCAACTCCGGCGCGGACGCCCCCGTCGAAGGGGTCCTGGAGGCCACGGTCATGCGGCTGCGCGACCCGTCGGGCGGCGCGATCACCGTGGAGCGGCCCTACCTGCCCTTCACCCCGACCGAGTTCGCCCGCGCCCGGGCCCTGGTGGAGCTCGACGCCCGGCTCGGGCCGCGCGTCCCGCGCAGCCAGGACGTGCTGACGCTGCCCGAGGGCAACGAGATCACCGTGCGGCGGGCCGACGGCTCCGATCTGGCCGCCGCCCGCGCGATGCACGACCGTTGCTCCGAGCGCACGCTGGGCCTGCGCTACCACGGCCCGGTCGGCGATGCCGATCGCTACCTCGGCCACCTGCTGAGCCCCCGGTTCGGTCGCACGCTTGCCGCGACGACCGCCTCCGGGAAGCTCGTCGCCCTCGGCCACCTGCTGTGGGACGGCGACGAGACCGAGGTGGCGCTGCTCATCGAGGACGACTGGCAGCGCCGAGGCATCGGCTCGGAACTGCTGCGCCGCCTGCTGTCGATGGCCGTGGAGGCCGGCTGCGACAGCGTGTACGCCGTCACCCAGGCGTCCAACACCGGCATGGTCGCGGCCATGCGCGGCCTCGGGCTGCCCCTCGACTACCAGATCGAGGAGGGCACCCTGGTGATCACGGCCCGGCTGGACGCCGCCCGCGTCGACTCCCGGCCGTCCCACGAGGCCCCGCGCGAGCAGCACGCGTACGAGACACGGCGGCTCCAGGGCTGACGACACGAGAGCGCGAGGGCCGTCCGCCGAGTGCGGGCGGCCCTCGGTCGCGTACGGACCTCCCGGGAAATCCTCGGGCCGAGAGGACCGCAGGCCGAGAGCGAACTTCGAAGACGGGAGGGCGTCCCACGTACGAGGATGGCCGCATGTCAGAGACCCTCCACAATGACCGCGCCCACCGGCTGCCCCGCCAGGTCGCCGACGCGTACGTAGACGACCTCATCGCCATCGACCCGATCACCGGTACCTACCTCGGCGTCGCCGAGAGTTCCCGCCGGCTCCCGGACTTCTCCCCGGCCGGTCGCGCGGCCGTCGCCGAGCTGGCCCGCACCACCCTCGACCGGCTCGACGCCGCCGAGCGGCTGCCCGGCGCCGACACCGACGCCGAGCGCCGCTGCGCACGCCTGCTGCGCGAGCGCCTCACGGCGGAACTCGGCGTGTACGAGGCCGACGAGGACCTCCGCGCGGTCAGCAACCTCCACTCCCCCGCGCATTCGGTCCGCGAGATCTTCACCCTGACCCCCGCCGACACGGCGGAGGACTGGGCGGCGATCGCCGAACGGCTGCGGGCGGTCCCGGCCGCCTTCGCCGGCTACCGCGAGAGCCTGCGACTGGGCCTGGACCGGGGTCTGTACGGCGGTCCGCGCCCCACCGCCACCTTCATCGGCCAGCTCACCACCTGGGCCGGTCAGGCCGGCGACGGCGAGCGCGACTTCTTCGGGAAGTTCGCGGCGGACGGCCCGGACTCCCTGCGCGCCGAGCTGGACGAGGCGGCGGCGGCCGCCACGACCGCCGTCGTCGCACTGCGCGACTGGATGACCGAGGTGTACGCCCCCGCCGTCGCGGACGCCCCGGACACCGTGGGCCGCGCGCGCTACGCGCGCTGGTCCCGGTACTTCAACGGCACGGACCTGGACCTGGACGAGGCCTACGCCTACGGCTGGTCGGAGTACCACCGTCTGCTCGCCGAGATGAAGGCCGAGGCGGACAAGATCCTGCCGGGCTCGAACCCGTGGGACGCGCTGCGGCACCTGGACGAACACGGCACGCACATCGACGGCGTCGACGAGGTCCGTGCCTGGTTGCAGGGCCTCATGGACGAGGCCATCGAGAACCTCGACGGCACCCACTTCGAGCTCGCCGAGCGGGTCAAGAAGGTGGAGTCGATGATCGCCCCGCCGGGCGGCGCGGCGGCCCCCTACTACACCAACCCGTCGGAGGACTTCTCCCGCCCGGGGCGCACCTGGTTGCCGACGATGGGCCAGACCCGCTTCCCGGTGTACGACCTGGTCTCGACCTGGTACCACGAAGGCGTTCCGGGGCACCACCTGCAGTTGGCGCAGTGGACGCACGTCGCGGACCAGCTCTCCCGCTACCAGGCGAGCGTCGGTCTGGTGAGCGCCAACGCCGAGGGCTGGGCCCTGTACGCCGAGCGCCTGATGGACGAGCTCGGGTATCTGAAGGACGCCGAGCAGCGACTGGGTTACCTGGACTGCCAGATGATGCGCGCCGCGCGCGTCATCGTGGACATCGGCATGCACCTGGAGTTGGAGATCCCGGCGGACTCGCCGTTCCACCCGGGCGAGCGGTGGACGGTGGAGCTGGCGCAGGAGTTCTTCGGCCTGCACAGCGGTCGGCCGGGCGACTTCGTCGAGAGCGAGCTGACCCGCTACCTGTCGATGCCGGGCCAGGCCATCGGCTACAAGCTGGGCGAGCGCGCCTGGCTGCTGGGCCGGGACAACGCCCGCGCCGCGCACGGCGAGTCCTTCGACCTGAAGGCGTGGCACATGGCGGCGCTGTCGCAGGGTTCGCTGGGGCTGGACGACCTGGTGGACGAGCTCTCGAAGCTCTGATCCCGGCTTCGGGCCACGGATGACGGCGGGCCGCTCACCCCTGCGCGGGTGGGCGGCCCGCCGTCGTGTCGGCGCGTACGGGGCGAGGTCAGCAGCCGCAGTCGTCGGAGTCCGTGGGCGCGGTCAGCGGGTCCGCCTCGGCGCGCTGCCGGTTCCCCTCCCAGGTCTCGACCTCGAAGCCCTCGCGGATCCAGTACTCGATGCCGCCGAGCATCTCCTTGACCCGGTATCCGAGTTCGGCGAGCGCCAGGGCGGATCGGGTGGCTCCGTTGCAGCCGGGGCCCCAGCAGTAGGTGACCACCGGGACGTCCTTGTCCAGGAGCCTGTCGGCCTGCTCGGGAATGAGTGCGGTGGGCAGGTGGATCGCGCCGGGCACGTGGGCCTGGTCCCAGGCCTCGGTGGAGCGGGAGTCGACCAGTTGGAAGCCGAGTGCGGCGCCCTCCTCACGGTTGGCCCTGACCGCGCCGGCGACGTCGGAGACGTCCGCGTGGAAGGCCAGGCTCGCCGCGAAGTAGGCGGCCGCCGCGGCCGGGCTCGCCGGGGCGACCCGCAGCACGGGGTGGGTGGTGGCGGGGGTGGCCTCTGTGGTCCGTGTCGTCGTCATGGTCTGGAATCTATGACCTGCCGATCGGCGTCGGAAGGCGGTTTCCCCGGCCTTCCTCTTGTATCGCCGGGGATTGTCCTGCTACATCTGCGGGATGACCGACTATTCCCCCGACGCCACCGACTGGCGCATCCTGGCGGCCCTGCAAGACAACGGACGGGCCGGTTTCGCCGAGCTCGCGCGGGCGGTGTCCATGTCCGCGAGCGCCGTCACCGAGCGGGTGCGCCGGCTGGAGGAGGCGGGCGTGATCACCGGGTACACGGCCGTGGTGGACCCGGAGAAACTGGGCAAACCCGTCCTCGCCCTGGTCCGGCTGCGTTATCCGCACGGCAACTACAAGCCGTTCAACGATCTTCTGGAGGCCACGCCGGACATCCTGGAGGCCCACCACGTCACGGGCGACGACTGTTTCGTGCTCAAGGTGGCCGCGCGTTCCATGCGGCACCTGGAGGAGATCACCGGCCGGATATCGGGGCTCGGGTCCGTCACCACGAGCATCGTGTACTCGTCCCCGCTGTCGCGGCGGCCCCTCAGCCCCTGAAACCCCCGGTGCGGTGGCGCACGACCGAGCCGCCGCGCTGCTTGACGATCTCCAACTGGGCCTGGACCCGGGTCCGCAGATCGGCGACGTGGCTCACGATGCCGACGCTGCGGTCCCGCTCGCGCAGCGAGTCCAGCACGTCGAGGACCTCGTCCAGGGCCTGGTCGTCGAGGCTGCCGAAGCCCTCGTCGATGAACAGGGTGTCGAGGCGCATCCCGCCCGCCTCGTCGGTGACCACGTCGGCCAGCCCGAGGGCGAGCGCGAGCGAGGCGAAGAAGGTCTCGCCGCCGGACAGGGTGGCGGTGTCCCGCTCGATGCCGGTCCAGGCGTCCACCACGTGGAGCCCCAGACCGGAACGGCCCCGGCCGCTCGCCCTCGCGTCGGAGTGGACGAGCGTGTAGCGACCGCCGGACATGCGCAGCAGCCGCACCGTCGCGGCCGCGGCGACCTGCTCCAGCCGGGCGGCCAGTACGTACGACTCCAGCCGCATCTTGCGCTCGTTGTCGGCGGAGGTGCCCGCGGTGAGTCCGGCGAGCCGGGCCACCCGGTCGTAGGCCTCGCGCAGCGGTCCCAGGGCCCGCAGTTCCTGCTCGGCCTGCCGGGAGAGCCGGTCCAGTTCGGCGCGGCGCACCCGCGCGGCGTCCACGGCGGAGCCGGCCGTGCGCAGCCTCGCGGCGGCCGCGTCCGCGTGCGCCTCGGCGGTGTGCGGGTCGGCGGGGGGCAGGGTCGCCGCGGCGGCGGTCTCGCTCTCGCCGAGACGGTCGGCGAGCATGGCCTCCTCTGCCTGCCAGGAGTCCAGCCGGTGCTGGAGCGCGGTGCGTTCGTACTCGGGGAGCACGGCCTCGGCCGCCGCGTCGGTGGTGTCGAAGCCGGCCTTGAAGGCGGCGTCGGCGAGCTGGTCGTCGGCCTCCTTCAGGCGGGCGGCGGTGGTCTCGGCGCGGCGCAGGGACGCGGCGGCGCCGGTGACCATCCGGATCCGGTCCTCCAGGATCCGGGCGCGGGCCGCGACACTGGGCGCGTCGCCCCGTACGAGGACCAGTTCGGCCTCCAGGGAGGCCTGTTCGCGTTCGAGGGCCTCGCGGCGGGAGGCGCGTGCGGCGGCCCGGCGCTCGGCGTCGAGCCGGTCGGCGCTGCGCGCGGCGTGCTCCTGCTCGGCGCGGGCGAGGCGCTCGCGGGCGGCGTGCAGTGCGGCGGCGTCCGCGTGGGCGGCCGCGTGTCGGGCGCTCAGGTCGGCGTTGAGTGCGAGCAGTTCGGCGGTGGTGGCGTCCCCGGCCGCGGCGGCGGCCTCCGACTCGGCCTCCCGCACGGCGGCCAGTCTCCGCTCGACGGTGGCCCTGCGCTCCTCGGCCTGCTCGAACCGGGCGTGGGAGGCGTCCTCGGCGGCCCGGTCGACGTGCCCGGGCGCGGGGCGGGCCGGCTCGGGGTGCTCCGCCGATCCGCACACCGTGCAGGGCTCCCCCGCCACCAGCGCCGCGGCGAGTTCGGCGGCGATCCCGCGCAGCCGGGACTCCTTCAGCTCCAGCCAACGTTCCCGGGCGGCGGTGGACTCCTCGCGTACGGCCAGCAGGTCGCCCGAGGCGGCTTCGGCGTCGGCGGCCAGGGCGTCACGTCGCCGGGCGGCGCTCAGGTGCATCCGGGCGGGCTCCAGGCGGCCCGCGAGCTGTTCGGCGAGGGTGGCGGCCTGTTGGGCGGCGTCGGCGCGGGCGACCAGCGCGGTCCGGGTGGCGTCCCAGCGGGCGAGCCACTCGGCCGATTCCTGGTGCTGCTCGTCGGCGTCCCGGGACTCCCGGTCGAGGGTGGCGCGTTCGCGGCCGATCTCGGCGCTGCGCTGCTCGGCGCGCTGGGCGGCGCCGACGGCGCCGAGTTCCTCGCGCAACCGCTGCTCCACGGTGGCGAGTTGTTCCGTGCCGGCCTCGGCGAGGGCCGGGGGGAGTTCGGCGCGGGCGAGGGATTCCGCGTGGGCGGCGGTCAGGTGGGCGCCGGCCGCGGCTCCGCGCAGTTCCAGGGCGGGGGCGACCAGGGCGCCCCGACGGGCCCGGTCCAGCAGGGCCCGGACCCGCTCCCGTTCGGGTGCGGCCTCGGCGAGCAGGGCGGCCCGGCGGGTGGTCTCGGCGTGCCGGCGCTGGAGCCGGTCGAGTTCCCGGGCGTCCTCGGCGGCCCGCCGGGCGGCGGCGTACCGGCTCTCGACGGCGGCCAGCGCGTACTCGGCCACGGTCAGCCGTTCCCGGGCGGCGCACCGTGCGACGGCCGCCCAGGCCCGGATCGCCTCGGCGAGGCCGGGGTCGCCGGGCTGGTGGCGGGGCAGCGGCCAGGCGCGCAGGTCGGCGCAGTCCCCGGCGGCCTGGGCGAGACGTTGCGCGGTGTGCAGGACGTTCTCGTCGCCGGCGCGCACCTTGGCCTCGGCGGCCCGGCGGCGTTCCGCGAGCAGCGTCTCGACGGCGGCGAAGCGGCGGGTGTCGAAGAGCCGACCGAGCAGTCGGCCGCGGGCCTCGGCGCCGGCCCGCAGGAATTGGGCGAACTCCCCCTGGGGCAGCAGCACCACCTGGCAGAACTGGTCGCGGCTCATGCCGAGGAGTTGTTCGATCTCCTCGCCGATCTCCTGGTGGGAGCGGCTCAGCGCGGTCCAGTTCTCGCCGTCGTACTCGCGCAGCCAACTCTGCGCCTTGTCCTTGGTCGTGCCGGTGCCGCGCTTCTTCGGCCGGCCCTGTTCGGGCCGCCGGGTGATCTCCAGGCGGCGGCCTCCCGCGGTGAGTTCGAGGGTGACCTCGGTGGGGGTCTCGGGGGCCGCGTGGTCGCTGCGCAGGCTGTTCCCGGGGTTCTGGCGGACGCCGGGCACGGAGGCGTAGAGGGCGTAGCAGACCGCGTCGAGGACGGAGGTCTTGCCCGCTCCGGTGGGGCCGTGCAGGAGGAAGACGCCGGCGCCGGAGAGGGCGTCGAAGTCGATCTCCTGGGGTTCCGCGAAGGGGCCGAAGGCGGTGACCTTGAGTCGGTGCAGCCTCATCGGGCGGTCTCCTCGTGCCGGGCCTGGGCCCGTACCTCGTCGAAGGCGCCCTGGAGCACGACCCGTTCGGCCTCGTCGGCGGATCCCCCGCCGCGCACGTGGGCGACGAAGTCCTCGGCGATCTCCTGATCGCTGCGGCCCTTGAGCCGCTGGGCGTAGGAGATCCCGCCGTCCTCCTCGCGGCCCTCGGGGTCGAAGGCGAGGCTGAGGGTGTGCGGGAAGCGGGCTGCGAGGCGCGCCATGGGGTCCTCGGGCCGGGCGGCGTCGGTGAGGGTGGCCTCGACCCAGGAGTTCTCGTGCCGGGTGAGCGCGGAGTCCGCGAGCAGGTCGTCCAGTCGGCCGCGGATCCGGGCGAGGGGGCGCGGGACGGGGTTCTCGATCCGTTCGACGCTCGTCAGTTCCCCGCCGGCGCCGAGGTCGATCAGCCACATGGTCTTGCGGTGGTCGGCTTCGGAGAAGGAGTAGGCCAGCGGGGAACCCGAGTAGCGGACCCGTTCGTTGATCGTCTGGCAGCCGTGGAGGTGGCCGAGCGCGGTGTAGTCCACCCCGGCGAAGACGTCGGCGGGCACGGCCTCGACCCCTCCGACGGTGATGTCGCGCTCGCTGTCGCTGGCCGTCCCCCCGGTGACGAAGGCGTGGGAGAGGACGATCGAGCGGGTGCCGGGGGCCCGGCCGGCGAGGTCGGCCCGGATCCGGCGCATCGCCGCGCCCAGCACGGCCTCGTGGCTGACCCGGTCCGCCCCCAGGGTGTCCTTCACCAGCGCCGGTTCGAGGTAGGGCAGTCCGTACAGCGCCACGTCGCCGTGCGCGTCCGACAGCACCACGGGTTCGGCGCAGCCCGCCGGGTCGGTCCGCAGGAAGATCCCGGCCCGGTCGATCAACCCGGCGCCGACCCCGAGGCGGCGGGCGGAGTCGTGGTTCCCGGAGATCATCACGGTCGGTACGCCGAGTGCGGCGAGCCGGTGCAGGGCCCGGTCGTACAGCTCGACGGCGGGAAGCGGGGGGACGGCCCGGTCGTAGATGTCGCCGGCGACGAGGACGGCGTCGACCTCGTGCTCCTCGACGGTCGCGACGAGGTGGTCGATGAAGGCGGCCTGGGCTCCGAGCATGTTCACGCGGTGGAAGGAGCGCCCGAGGTGCCAGTCGGAGGTGTGCAGGAACTTCACTCGCCGGCCCCGCCGCGCATGCCGTCTCCCCCTGATCGCCCTCTGACCCTGTGTCCCCTCTACGCTAACCGGTCACCGCGCCCTCGAAGGACGTGTTCGGGGTGCCCGCGTCCCGCCGTCAGGGGGCGTACGTCTCCCCGCCGAGGGTGAGGGTGGCGCTGCCCGCGGTGCTGTCGGCGAGCCAGGCCTCGAAGGCGGGCAGGTCGGCCTCGGGGATCGCGACCTCGATCTCCACCGCGGTTCCGTAGCGCAGGTCGACCACGGTGCGGCCGGTGGAGCGCAGGTCGTTCTGGGTCTTGCCGGCGCGCTGGTGGTCGACGGTGACGGTGGCCAGGCGGTAGCGCCGGCGGGTCACGGTACCGAGGGCGTCGAGCGCCTCGCCGACTACTCCGCCGTAGGCGCGGATGAGACCGCCGGCGCCGAGTTTCACGCCGCCGTAGTAGCGGGTGACGACGGCGACCGCGTAGCGGATGTCGCGCCGGGTGAGCATCTGGAGCATGGGGACTCCGGCGGTGCCGCCGGGTTCCCCGTCGTCGCTCGCCTTCTGTACGGAGGCGTCGGCGCCGATCACGTAGGCGTGGCAGTTGTGCGAGGCGGTGGGGTGCTCCTTGCGGACGCGCGCGATGAACGCCTGCGCCTCCTGCTCGGTCGCGGCCGGGGCGAGCGAGCACAGGAACCGCGAGCGGTTGATCTCGGACTCGTGCACGCCCTCGCGGGCCACCGTCACGTACTGGTCTGCCGTCACCGTCCCACCCTAAGCCGTGGCCAAGGGTCTCTCCGGCCGCCCGCCCGGCCCGGGAATCGGACACGCGTCCCGCCGGTTGATCGACGTGCGGGCCGGCATCGGGCCGGGCCGCGCGCAGCACCGGAACAGCAGGAGGCGGCACACGTGTACGGCGACCCCGCGACCATCCGCAAGATCCTCACCGAACTCGGTGACACCTGGGCCGTGGTGGGCCTGTCCAACAACGAGGACCGGGCGGCCCACGGGGTGGCCCGCGTGCTCCAGCGGTACGGCAAGCGCGTGATCCCCGTACATCCCAAGGCGGAGACGGTGCACGGCGAGCAGGGCTACGCCTCGCTCCGCGAGATCCCGTTCAAGGTGGACGTGGTCGACGTCTTCGTGAACAGCGCCCTCGCCGGCGCCGTGGCCGACGAGGCCGTGGCGGTGGGGGCGGAGGCCGTCTGGTTCCAACTGGACGTGATCGACGAGGAGGCCTGTGCCCGGACCCGCGAGGCCGGTCTGGACATGGTCATGGACCGCTGCCCGGCGATCGAGATCCCGGCGCTCTGACCGCCCGACCGGCCGGACGCGCTCACCGCGCGTGAGCCTTCACGGCCCGGTCACCGGCGGGATCGAGACCGCCATGGTCATCTCCATGGGCTCGGTCCCGTCGTTGCGGTAGGTGTGCGGCACGTTCCCCTCGAAGGAGACGGCCCCTCCCGCGGGCACCGTGTACGCCTCCCCGTCGACGAGGAGGGTGAGGGTGCCCGCCGTGACGTGGAGCATCTCCAGGGTGCCCGACGGGTGGGGGTCGGAGTCGGTGCCCTCGCCGGGTTCCAGGAGGTAGGTCCACACCTCCAGCGGCCCGCGTCGGTCGTCGCCGAGCAGCATGGTGGCGCCGCTGCCGCCCTCGGTGGACCACATCCGCACCCCCTGCCCCGGCAGGACCACCTGCACCTGCGGGCTGCGGTCGCGGTCGAGCAGGGTCGTGATGCTGACGCCGAGCGCGTCGGCCAGTTTGACCGTGGTGCCGACGCTGGGGTTCGTCCGGGCCTGCTCGATCTGGATGATCATCCCGCGACTGACCCCGGCCCGGGCCGCCAGCGCCTCCAGGGTGAAGCCCCGCTCACCGCGCCATCGCCTGAGGTTCCGCGCGAGGGCCTGGGTGAGCTCCTCTAGGTCCGACAACGTATCGCCCCCACACTCGTGGTCCAATATTCTGACTGACAGAGTCCAATGGAGTGGACTATGGTGCGCTGTACTCCATCGTTCAATGCACTGTACTGCGAGGTCCTGTCATGACCACCCTGTTCGCCCTGGCCACAGCCGTGCTGTGGGGCCTCGCCGATTTCGGCGGCGGGCTGCTGACCCGCCGCCTGCCGGCGCTCACGGTGGTCGTGGTCTCGCAGCTCGTCGCCGTCGTCGTGCTGGGCGCGGTGGTCCTCGCCACCGGCGCCTGGCACGAGGCCGGGCCCCAGTTGTGGTTCGCCGTCGGCGCCGGCCTGGTCGGCCCCCTGGCGATGCTCGCCTTCTACGAGGCGCTGGCGCTCGGACCGATGGGCGTGGTGTCCCCGCTGGGTTCGCTGGGCGTGATCGTGCCGGTCGGGGCCGGGCTGGCGCTGGGCGAGCGGCCCGGGCTCGGCCAGTTCGCCGGAATAGCCGTGGCCGTCGGGGGCATCGTCCTCGCCGGCGGTCCCGAGCTGCGGGGAGCACCCGTACAGCGCCGGGCCGTCGTGCTCACCCTGGTGGCGGCCTTCGGGTTCGGCGCGGTGATGGCCCTGATCTCGCACGCCTCCACCACCCTCACCGGCCTGTTCCTGGCCCTCTTCGTCCAGCGGGTGACGAACGTGGCCGCCGGCGGAGCGGCCCTGTGGGTCCGGACCCGGCGCGGCGCCCCCGCCCTTCCGGCGGACGGCGGGCGCGCGATCCTGTGGGGACTGCTGCCGGCGCTGGCCTTCGTCGGTCTCGCGGACGTCGCGGCGAACGGCACGTACTCCGTCGCCGCGCAGAGCGGCCCGGTCACCGTGGCCGCCGTGCTTTCCTCGCTCTACCCGGTGATCACCGCGCTGGCCGCCTTCGTGATGCTCAAGGAGCGGCTGCGGACCGTACAGGCGGCGGGCGCCGGACTGGCCCTGGCGGGAACCGTCCTGCTGGCCGCCGGGTAGCGCCGGCCAGGCCGTCTCTTTCGGATCTTGCCGGGCGACGCGGGTCAGGCAAGATCCGAAAGAGACGGCCTAAGCCGGGTCGCCCGCGGTCTCGGACGTGCGCTGCTCCGCCTCCGCCAGTTCGGCCAGTGCCCGCAACTGCCCGGGGGTGACCCCGTCCGCTATCGGCACCGGCGTGGGTGTGCGCAGCGGCGGCTGCCAGCCGGTCTCCGGCTCCCAGCGCCGCACGATCCGCGCCGGCGCCCCCGCCACCACCGCGTGGTCGGGCACCTCACCGCGTACGACGGCCCCCGCGGCCACCACCACGTTGCGGCCCAGCCGGGCGCCGGGAAGGATCACCGCGCCCGTCCCGAGCCAGCAGCCCGGGCCGATCTCCACCGGGGCGCTGCGCGGCCACTGCTTGCCCACGGGTTCGTGCGGGTCGTCGTAGCTGTGGTTGGTGGAGGTGATGTAGACGCCGGGCCCGCAGAAGGTGTCGTCGCCGATGGTGATCCGGGTGTCGGCGATGACGTGGCTGCCCCGGCCGAGGACCACGCCGTTGCCGAGGACGAGCATCGGGTCCGGGCCGAGGTCGAGGTCGGGCATCATCCCGGCGGTCAGGGTGACCTGTTCGGCGATGATGCAGTGGTCTCCGAGCCTGATCCAGGGTTCGCCGAAGATCGTGCCCTGCGGGAAGGCGAGGCGGGTGGCGGGCCCGATGGCGCCGAAGCGCAGCCGTCCGGGGGTCTCGGCGGTGACGGCGCCGGCCCGCTGCATCCAGCGCCAGCCCGCGTGGACGGCGCGGTTGACCACCCGACGCCGCAGGGAGGAGAACGTGTTCTGGTTCTTCGGCACCCGGTCACCGTAGCCTGCCGGCCGCCGGTAGCGCGCCGTGATCTTCACCCCATCCCCGGGCCCGCGCGGGAGGTGGCCTACCGTGCTGTCAGCGCGGCAGACAGCGGACCACGGAACAGAGGGAAGAGAACATGACGCAGCAGGCGGCCCGGGCACTCGTCGCGGGTGTGGGCGGACGGCAGCCGGTCATCGATCCCAGCGCCTTCACGGCGCCCACCTCGGCGGTGATCGGCGACGTCACCCTCGCCGCCGGCGCGAGCGTCTGGTACTCGGCGGTGCTGCGCGCGGACTGCGGCCCGATCGCGCTCGGCGCCGACAGCAACGTGCAGGACAACTGCACGATCCACGTGGATCCCGGCTTCCCGGTCTCCATCGGCGCGCGCGTCTCCATCGGCCACAACGCGGTGGTGCACGGCTGCACCGTCGAGGACGACTGCCTCATCGGCATGGGCGCCACCGTGCTGAACGGCGCGGTGATCGGCGCCGGTTCGCTGGTGGCCGCGCAGGCACTGGTCCCGCAGGGAATGGTGGTCCCGCCGGGTTCGCTGGTCGCGGGCGTGCCGGCCAAGGTGCGGCGCGAGCTGACCGAGGAGGAGCGCGAGGGGATCAAGGTCAACGCGCTGATGTACACGGAGCTCGCCAAGCAGCACCGCGCCTCGGTGACCCCCGACGCCTGACGCGGTTCCACCGGCCCGCCGCCCGTCGGCGGGCCGGTGGACGCGGGCCGGCGGCCGGGGCCTCAGTCCGAGGCCCTCGCCGAGGTCGGCGCCGACGAGGTGGAGGAGGTAGAGGACGCCGGCGATTCGGCGGGCTCGGAGGACCGGGCCGCGGGCGTCCGCCCGGCGGGTACGGCCGACTCGGTCTCCCGCATCTGCGCCGCCGCCTTCTTCATCCGGCCGCGCACCACCAGCGTCACCGTCAGCCCGAAGAGCAGGGCGACCGCCAGGGCCAGCCAGGAGAACCGCTTCAGCCACGGCTCGGCGACGATCCCGACGGAGTAGATGACGGCGGTGGTGCCGCCGGCCCAGAGGATGCCGCCCAGGATGTTCGCGACGAGGAAGCGCCAGTACGGCATGCGCAGCACGCCCGCCAGCGGTCCGGCGAAGATCCGCAGCAGCGCCACGAACCGGCCGAAGAAGACGGCCCACATGCCCCACTTGTCGAAGGACCGTTCCGCCAGCGCCACGTGCTCCGGCCCGAAGTGCTTCGGGAAGCGCCGGCCGAGCTTGTCCAGCAGCGGCTTCCCGCCGCGCCGGCCGATGGCGTACCCGATGGAGTCGCCCACGATGGCCCCGGTGATCGCGCAGAGACCGAGCACCACCGGGTTGATGTCGCCGTGCTGCGAGGCCAACAGGGCCGAACTGACCAGGATGATCTCCCCGGGCAGCGGGATGCCCAGGCTCTCCAGTCCGATGACCAGCCCCACCAGGAGATAGACGCTGACCGCCGGAATCGTCTCCAGCCATTCCTGGATGTGCACCGGTACGTCCTCCAGATCATCTTCGGCGCGCCCCCTGTGACACGCCGAACGGGCAGCCTATCGGCTCGCCACGACGGCCCTCCCCCTCAGTGGCAGTTCACGCGAGGAACGGCCCGCGAACACCTCCCGCGGTCCTGAACCCACCACCCAGGTGTGCTGGTCCGGGTCCCACGACGACAGCGTCCGGGCGTCGATGTCGAGGGTGACCCGCTGCGCCTGCCCCGGGGCCAGGGTCAGCCGTCGGTACCCGGCCAGCACGCGCACCGGCTGGTCCAGTCGCAGCGAGCCGGCCGGTCCCAGGTACACCTGCGCCACTTCCACGCCCTTGCGGTGTCCGGTGTTGCGGACCGTGAACTCCACGCGCAGCCCGCCGTGCTCCGCCCGCACGACGAGCTTCTCGTACGCCCACGTCGTGTACGAGAGCCCGTGTCCGAAGGGGAACAGCGGCTCCACCTTCTGCGCGTCGTACCAGCGGTGGCCCACGTGCACGCCCTCGGTGTACTCCTGCCGGCCGCCGACGCCCGGGTAGCGCCCCGGGTCCCCGCCGACCGGTGTCGCCCGCTCGTCGGCCGGGAAGGTCTGCGTCAGTCGGCCGCCCGGGTCGACGTCCCCGAAGAGCAGGTCGGCGGTCGCGCCCGCCCCCTCCTGCCCCGGGTAGTACATCTGGAGGACCGCCCCGGTCCGCGCGAGCCAGGGCATGGTGGTGCCGGAGGAGGTGTTGAGGACCACGGTGGTCCGCGGGTTGACCGCGGTGACGGCCTCGATCAGAGCGGCCTGTCCGCCCGGCAGCGCGAGCGAGGTGCGGTCGCGGCCCTCGGTGGCGTCCTCGTACGCGAACAGCACCACGCTGTGGGCCTCTTCGGCGGCCTTGACGGCCTCGGCGACGTCGGCGGCCCGGCCGGCGCGGGTGGTGTGCCGCAGCCGCAGGCGCAGGCCCTTGTCCCCGCCGTCCGCGGTGACCGCGAGGCGGTGCACGCCGGCCTCGAGGGTGCGGGTGTGGCGCCGGACGGTCAGTCCGTCGGGGGAGGCGCCGAGCAGCCCGCCCGCGAAGTACTCGGCGACGCCCTGGCGTACGGGGAACAGGTCCTCCCCGTCGAGGCGTACCACCGGCCGCTTCCCGGCGTAGTGGACGATCAGCGTCCACTCGTCGGCCGCGGCCAGGGTGAACGTCCCCTCGTGGCTCCAGCGGCGGCCGGCGTCCACGCGTCGGTCGTCCAGATCGACGGGCGGCGTCAGCAGGGTGGGCGGGAGCGCCCGGCCGTACACGTCCTCGCCGAGCGCGTGACGGACGCTCGCCCCGTTCCCGGCGCGTCGCTTGATGGCGGTGAGCGGGGCCTCGGCGGCGTCGGGGACCACGTGGGCGCTGCCGCCGCCGCCGACGAAGGGCACCTGACCGGTCGGGCCGATGACGGCGATCGAGCGGGCCGCCGCACCGGACAGCGGCAGGGTGCCGTGTTCGTTGCGCAGCAGCACCGCCCCGGCGGTGGCCACCTTGCGGGCGAACCGGGCCCCGGCGGAGGCGTCGCGGGCGGGTCGGGCGGGGGGATGTTCGGCGAGCAGTCCGAAGCGGTCCATGGTGGTCAGGATCCGGCGTACGGCGAGGTCCACGGTGTCCTGTGACACCGAGCCGCCGCGCACCGCCTCGCGCAGCGGGGCGCCGTAGTGGGTGCCGCCGGGCATCTCCATGTCGAGGCCGGCGTTGGCGGAACCGACGGTGCCGTGGGTGGCGCCCCAGTCGGAGACCACCCAGCCGTCGAATCCCCAGCGGCCGCGCAGCAGTTCGTCCAGGAGCGCCTTGTTCTCGCAGGCGTAGGTCCCGTTGACCTTGTTGTACGCGCCCATCACCGCGCCGACGCCGGCGGCGACCGCGGCCTCGAATCCCCTCAGTTCGGTCTCGTGGAGGGTCTGTTCGGAGGCGACGACGTCGATGGTGTCGCGACCGCGTTCCTGGTTGTTGAGGGCGAAGTGCTTGACGGTGGCGATCATTCCCTCGTCCTGGATCCCCCGTACGAGTTCGGCGACCAGGTCGGCCGTGAGCCTCGGGTCTTCCGCGAGGGTCTCGAAGTTGCGCCCGGCGAAGGGGGTGCGGATCAGGTTGACCATGGGCGCGAGCAACACGTCCTGACCCAGTGCGCGGCCCTCGCGGCCGAGAACCCGTCCGTACTCCCGGGCGAGCGCCGGGTCGAAGGCGGAGGCCAACAGCACGGGCGCGGGCAGGGCGGTGGCGCGGGCGGCGACGCGAACGCCGGCGGGTCCGTCGGCGAGCCGCAGGGCCGGAACTCCGAGCCGGGGGACGCCGGGCACGTGGCCGGCCTGGCCGAGCGGGGCGGGGTCCGGCGCCCCGTGCAGCAGGGCGGTCTTCTCGTCGAGGGTGAGCCGGCCGAGCAGGGCGTCGATCCGGGCCGTGCCGGCCGGCTGCCCCGCGGGTCCCGCCGCCGGGGACGCCTTGCGGGGCGCGGCCCGGGGCGGTACCGCGGCCACGCAACCGGCGGTGGCGAGCGTGGCGCCCAGCGCGCCGAGCAGGCGCACCGCGGAACGTCTGGACACGGCCTCGCTCATGGGCGCTCCCTGCGGCGTCGGCATCGGCGGGAGCTGCCCGCGCCGGACCGCTCCCGCGCCCACTGTGCGCCGGGGCGCCTTCGCCCTCGTCCCGGACGCGCCACCGCGACGCCGAGGTTCAGCCCTGCGGCGGTCGACGGCAGCCCCTCGGGTTCCCGCCTCGGCTCGTCCTGGCCGTGGACCAGGGCCTCGGTGCGGTGTCCGCGCGCGGGGCTCTTCGCGCGCGGTCCGAGGCCGGGCGCGCAGCCGGCGCGCACGCGTGGGGGGCCGTACCCCTCGGGTACGGCCCCCCACTCCCCAGGTGCTCCCCGGACCTCCCCCCGGGGGCCCGGGGAGCACCCTCCACAGGAGGTCGGAACGCTACGCGTTGGGGCGCAGCGTCCAGACGACGGTCATCTCACCCGTCACGGCCTCGTCCTCGCGCTGGATGGCGATGGTGACGGGGAACTCGGGGCGACCGCCGGCGTCCAGCTCGGCGATGACCTCGGCGGCCGGGCGGCCGAGCGTGGCGGTGGCGGTGACGACGCCCTTGGCGAGCTTCTTGTAGCCGATCTCCGCCTTGACGGCGAGCGGTACGGCCCGCGAGAGCTGGTCGCTGAAGGCGGCCAGGACGATCGCGCCGCTCGCGGACTCGGCCAGTGTGAACATGGCGCCGGCGTGCGGGCCGCCCACGTGGTTGTGGTAGTCGGGCTGGTCCGGCAGGCGGACGACCGCGCGCTCCGGGGTGGTCTCCAGGAACTGGAGGTTCAGGGTGCGGGCCATCGGTACCGTCGCGGCGAGCAGTTCGCCCACGTTCATCTGTTCTGCGCTCATGGAACGCGATGTTACCCACGAGTAGATGCGGTTGGCCAGACCTCCCCCGGGGGCGGCCGTGGCTCCCGACACCCGCTCCCACTATCGTTACCGGCCATGTGGCCAGGACAGCAGCAGCCGCCCGGGGGAGAGAACAGCCCCCAGGACGCGCGACAGAACCCGTACCAGCAGCAGCCGGGAACGCCGAACCCGTACCAGCAGCAGCCGCCGCAGCAGGGGTTCGGCGAGCAGCAGCCGCCCGGCTACGGCTATCCCCAGGCGGGCTACCAGACGCCCCCTCCCGTACAGCCGTGGGGACAGCAGCCCCCGCAGGCACCCCAGGGCGGCGGAACCCGCTTCTCCACGAAGACCGTGGCCATCGTCGCGGCCGCGGCGGTGGTCGTGACGGCCGCCGTCACCGGCACCTTCGTCCTCACCCGGGACAAGAAGAGCGACCAGGCCGACGACAAGCCCGTCGTCGCCGCCTCCTCCCCGGCCGCGACCTCGGCCGCACCGGCCACCCCCACCGGGAACCCGCGCGCCGGTGGTGACCTGAAGCCGGTGATCCCCGGTTGGAAGGTCGTCGTCAACCCGAAGCACGGCACCGCCTTCGACGTCCCGCCGGACTGGGAGGTGCTGAGCTCCGGCATGTCGATCGGCTTCGAGGACGAGGCCAAGGGCGACGGCTCGCCGATCGTCATGATGTCCGCGCCGGCGTACCTCAAGCGGGACTGGTGCAAGGTCGACTCCGACAAGAACGGCAGCGAGGAGACCACGTCGCTCGGCGGCACCGGCACCAAGGGCGGCCAGGGAGCGAAGGACACCGCCGAGGCGGCGAGCACCGAGGCCGGCAACTGGGCCTTCGCCGGATACGCGCAGAAGGGGCCCAAGGGCACCACCAAGGTCACGGAGCCCAAGGAGTACACCACCTCCTCCGGCCTCAAGGGGCACATGGCGACCGCCTCGGTGACCGGCCTGCCGAAGGAGAACAAGTGCTCCTCGGACGGCAAGAGCATCGCCTTCAGCTTCAAGAACGCCAAGAACGACTTCGCGACCTGGGTCCTCTACAGCGCGGCCGGGGTTCCCGGCGAGGTCGGCCAGGAGACGTACGAGAAGATCCTCAGCTCCGTCCGCCTCAACGCGAGCTGATCTTCGCAGCCCCACCCCCGGGACCGGAATTCCGTTTGGAATCCCGGTCCCGGACAGGGATAGTCCGTGGGTGAGCACTCCCCCCGCCGATCCCGCCCCGCCGTCCGCACGCCGCCGCCCCGAATGGGCGGGCCGCAACTACAGCCTCCTGACGGCCGCGGCGGTCGTCACGAACCTCGGCAGCCACGGAGCCCTCATCGCGGCCTCGTTCGCGGTCATACAGACCGGCGGGTCCCCGGGGGACGTCGGCCTCGTCGCGGCGGCGCGCACCCTGCCGCTCGTCCTGTTCCTGCTCATCGGCGGAGCGATCGCCGACCGGCTGCCCCGCCACCGGGTGATGGTCGGGGCGAACGCCCTGAACTGCGTGTCCCAGGCCGCGTTCGCCGTGATCGTCCTCACCGGGCACCCGCAGTTGTGGCAGATGATGCTGCTCACCGCGCTCTGCGGGACGGGTACCGCGTTCTTCAATCCGGCCGCCGAGGGCATGCTGCTCTCCACCGTGTCCGGCCCGCACGCCAACCGCGCCTTCGCGCTCTTCCGCATGGCCATGAACGGCGCCGGCATCGGCGGCGCGGCCCTCGGCGGCGCCCTGATCGCCGCGATGGGCCCGGGCTGGGTGCTCGCCGTCGACGCGGCGGCGTTCGCCGTCGCCGGCGCCCTGCGCGCCTTCCTCGACGTCGGTCACATCCCCGACCGGGTCCCCGGCGGCGGGCTGCTGTCCGAGCTGCGCGAGGGCTGGGTGGAGTTCAAGACCCGCCCGTGGCTGTGGAGCATCGTGCTCCAGTTCTCCGTGGTCGTCGCCGTCGTCGGCGCCGCCGAGGCCGTGTACGGGCCGTTGGTCGCGCGGGACCGACTCGGCGGGGCGGCCCCCTGGGGCCTGGCCCTGGCCTTCTTCGGCGTGGGCACCATCGCCGGCGCCTTCCTCATGATGGCGTGGAAGCCCCAACGGTTGCTGCTGGTCGGCACCCTGTGCGTGTTCCCGCTGGCGCTGCCCTCCGCCGGACTGGCGGTCCCGCTTCCCGTGTGGGCCCTGTGCCTCGTGATGCTCGTGAGCGGCCTGGCGATCGAGGTGTTCGGCGTCAACTGGATGACGACCATGCACCAGGAGATCCCGGAGGAGAAGTTCTCCCGGGTGTCCGCCTACGACTGGTTCGGCTCGGTGTCGATGCTGCCGCTCGCCACCGCCCTGGCCGGCCCCGTCGAATCGGCCGTCGGCCGCACCTCCGCCCTGTGGGGGTGCGCGGCCCTCGTGATCCTGGGCACCGGACTGGTCCTGCTCGTCCCGGACGTCCGCCGGATGACCCGCAAGTCCACGAAGGAAGCCCCCGACCTCCACGCGGAGCCCACGCCGGCCGCCGTCTCCCGAGCCTGACCGGCCCCGGGCGGGTCGCCGGCTCCGCCCGGGGTCTCCTCAGTCGACGCTGAACGCGCCCGTCGGCGGCTCCGGCGAGTCGACCGCCTGCGCGTCCCCCACCGGCAGCGCCCCCCGCATGAAGCGGGCCAACGCCTCCCCGTCCTCCACCCGCGCCGCGAACGCGTCGGCCGCGCAGCGCCGGGCCAGCGCCGCCACCGGGATCTCCCGGTCCGACGCCACGAGCACCGCGTTCCCGAAGCGCCGTCCCCGCAGCACGCCCGGCTCCGCGATCAGCGCCAGTTCCCCGAACACCGCCCCGAAGTTCGCCAACTGCGCCCGCAGGAACCCGAAGGGCGCCCCGTCGGCCAGGTTCGCCGCGTACAGCCCGCCGGGCCTGAGCACCCGGGCCGCCTCCCGCGCGTACTCCACCGAGGTCAGCTGAGCCGGCACCCGCGAGCCGCCGAACACGTCCGCTACCAGGACGTCCACGCTCGCGGCGGGGGCACCGCCCAACCAGGCCCGGGCGTCGGCCGCGTGCACCGTGACTCCGGCGCCGTCCGCCAGCGGCAGGTGCCGCGCCACCATGTCCACCAGCTCGGCGTCGAACTCCACCACCTGTTGCCGGGACCCCGGCCGGGTCGCGGCAACGTAGCGCGGCAGGGTCAGCGCGCCCCCGCCCAGGTGCAGCAGGTCGAGCGGGGCCCCGGGCCCGGCCGCGCAGTCGAGTACGTGGGCGAGCCGGCGCACGTACTCGAACTCCAGGTGCTCCGGCGCGTCCAGGTCCACGTACGACTGCGGTGCCCCGTTGACGGTCAGCAACCAGGCCCGTTCCCGGTCCACGTCCGGCATCAGCTTGGCGGTGCCCTGGCCCACGTCCCGGATCACCGGGATCTGTTCGTCGTCCACCCCACCATTGTCGGGCCGCCGCGCCGTCAGGTCGCCCAGACGGCCGTCGCCTCGGCCACGTGATCGGCCGCCTGTACCAGCCCCGCCCGCGCCGCCGGGTCCCGCCGGGCGGGGTCCAGGACGTTGCGCCCGAAGGCCTTGCGCGCCGCCTGCGACGGGGTGATCAGCAGCACCCGGGCCCCGGCCGCCCGCAACCGGGCCGCCTGCGCGGCGGGCGAGGGGATCATGCCGGTGCCCAGGCTCATGGGCGCGAGGATCACCACCCGCTCGTACCCCGCCGCCAGATCGGCGTTGGTGGCGGAGCGGACACCCCCGTCCATGAACCGGCGCCCGCCCACGGTCACCGGCGGCCACACCCCCGGCACGGCGCAACTCGCCGAGACGGCGTCCAGCAGCCCGGCCCCGCCCGCGCGGTCGAAGGCGGTCAGTTCCCCGCTCAAGGTGTCCACGGCGGTGACCACGAACCGCCGCTCGGGCCACTCCTGCGACACGAGCCGGGCCTTGAGGACCTCGCGGCGCTCCGACTCCGACGCCGTCCCGGCGGCGGCCAGGGCGTAGGCGCCGACCCGCCTGCGGTAGCCGGCGGCGTCCCGCGAGCGGGCCATCGCGACGGCGTACCGCGCCACGAGCCCCGCGCCGAGCCGCGCCACCGTCTCGCCCGAGGCGTCGCCCAGCTGACGTTCGTACAGCTCCCGGGGGGTCAGCAGCCCGGAGGTGAGCTGCGCGCCCACCACCGAGCCGGCCGAGGTGCCGACGACGAGCTCGGCGCTGCCCAGGTCGATGCCGGCGCGGGCGAGCCCGTACAGGATCCCGCTCTCCCAGCCGATCCCGGTGAGCCCCCCGCCGCCCAGCACCAGTGCCGTCTCGCCGCTCATCGCAGCCCGCCCCTCGGTCGTGTCCCGTGATGTCGTCTCCCGTGATGACGGCAGTCTGGCCGAAGCCGACCGCCGCCACCACGGCGGGCCCCGATCCGGGCGACACCGACGATCGGCCAAGGGCTGCCCCTCAATCCCTGGCGGGCGCACGACGCCGGCCACGGCACCTCGCCGCGTTGTCGGAACGCCCGAATACGCCCGGTATGAGGACGTCCTTCCGCCTTGCGACGCACCGCGTCCGACGCCGTGCGCCGATCCACCGGGGAGATTGCTGGACAGCCCTTAGAGGACGGCGGTCACCGTCCCGGCGCCGACCGTGCGCCCGCCCTCACGGATCGCGAAGCCGAGGCCGGGCTCCAGCGGCACGTCCCGCCCCAGCTCCACGGTCATGGTGACCGTCTCCCCCGGTCGGACCACGGCCTCCTCGCCCAGGTCCACGTCCCCGACCACATCGGCGGTGCGGATGTAGAACTGCGGCCGGTACCCGGTCGCGATCGCCGTCGTGCGGCCGCCCTCCCGCGCGGAGAGCACGTACACCCGCGCGGTGAAGCGGCGGCTCGGCTCCACGCTCCCGGGCGCCGCGACCACGTGTCCGCGCCGGACCCCGTCGCGCGGCACCCCGCGCAGCAGGAGCGCGACGTTGTCGCCGGCCTCGGCGGACTCCATCGGCCGGCCGAAGGTCTCCAGCCCGGTGACCACCGTCTCGACCGGCCCACCGTCCCCGCCGAGCACGCTCACCCGCTCGCCGAGCCGGATCGAGCCCCGCTCGACGGCGCCGGTCACGACGGTCCCGCGCCCGGTGATGGTCAGCACGTTCTCCACCGGCAGCAGGAACGGGGCGTCCGTGTAGCGCACCGGCATCGGCACGTACGTGTCCACCGCGTCCAGCAGCGCCTCGATGGCCCCGGTCCAGCGCGGGTCCCCCTCCAGCGCCCCGAGCCCGGAGACCCGGACGACCGGGGCGGTGTCGCCGCCGTAGCCGTGCGCGGTGAGCAGCTCGCGGACCTCCAGCTCCACCAGGTCGGTGAGCTCGCAGTCCCCGGCGTCGGCCTTGTTGAGGGCCACCACGATGTGGTTCACGCCCACTTGGCGGGCCAGCAGCACGTGCTCGGCGGTCTGTGGCATGACGCCGTCGAGCGCGGACACGACGAGGATCGCCCCGTCGAGCTGGGCCGCGCCCGTGACCATGTTCTTCACGTAATCGGCGTGACCGGGCATGTCGACGTGGGCGTAGTGCCGGGTGTCGGTCTCGTACTCGACGTGCGTGAGGTTGATGGTGATCCCGCGCCGGGCCTCCTCGGGGGCCCGGTCGATGCGGTCGAACGGGACGTAGGAGGCGCCGCCGCGCTCGGCGAGGACCTTGGTGATGGCGGCGGTGAGGGTCGTCTTCCCGTGGTCGACGTGTCCCATGGTGCCGATGTTGAGGTGCGGCTTGGTGCGCACGAAGGCCGTCTTGGCCATGATGTCTTCCCGTGTGTTCCGAAGCTGGAGCGGGACCCCTGGAGCGAGCCGACCCTCCCCCTGCGGGGTCCGCCGGACGTTCCGGGAAGGGTCAGCTTCGTGCGCCGTCGAACGCGACGAGGGCGAGATCCTCCACGGGGAAGGCAGCCTTCGGCGCGTCCGCGACTGCGGACGGCGCTGCGGGGAAGGCGTGCCTGGACATGTCGCCGATCCTGCCGTGCGATCGGGCCGGCGTCGAACCAATTTCCGCGCGGTCGGGGGTTCTTGCCGCCTCGGCCGGTTCACCGACCACTCAGGGCGCTCACTGTCCGCGAGGGGCCGGCGCCCCGGCGGCGCGGAGGGGCGGCCGGTCCCGCGGGAAGGGGCGGCCGGTCCCGGTGGGTCTCGCAGTGTCCTTGGTCACTGCTCGGGCCGGTGCGCGGCGTCGGGTGCGCGGATCCGCGCGGACGGGCTCGCCGTCCTCGGCGCGGGCCCGTCGCACGACCGACCTGCTCGGCGTCCCCGACACAACCCGCCGGATGACGCGGACCGCTCCGCGGGGGACGATCCGAGGTCGCCGATCGTTCGACCGCATGAGGTCCGGATTACGGCGCGACGCCGCATGTGTCGGTTAGTCTCCCGGGATGTCCCTCCTCCTCGCGCCGTGGACCCGGCTGTCCGTGCTCGTTCTGCTGCTCGTGGCGGCGGGCGTGTGCGTGCTGCTGTACGAGCCCCAGCGCCTCCTCTCGGAGGGGTGGCCCCCGGCGCTCCCGGTGGGTGTGGCGGTATCGCTGTTCGCGGCGGTGTACGGGCTGTGCACGGCCGCGTTCGTGCCGCGCCCGCTGCTGAACCTCGCCGCAGGGGCGGTCTTCGGAACCGCGTTCGGCCTGGTTGCGGCGGTGGGTGGCACGGTGCTGGGGGCCGGCGTCGCCTTCGGCCTGGGGCGGGTGATGGGGCAGGGGGCTTTGCGTCCGCTGTTGCGCGGCCGCTGGTTGCAGGCGGCCGACGGACAGTTGAGCCGGCACGGGTTCCGTTCCATGCTGGCGATCCGGATCTTCCCCGGGGTGCCCTTCGCCGCGGCCAACTACTGCGCCGCGGTCTCCCGTTGCGGCTGGCTGCCGTTCCTGGCGGCGACGGCCCTCGGCACGGTCCCGAACACCGCCGCGTACGTGATCGCGGGGGCCAGCGCCTCGTCCCCGGGTTCGCCCGCGTTCCTCGCGTCGTTCGGCTTCATCGCGGTCTCCGGGGTCGTCGCGGCGGCCGTCGCCTGGCGCAAGCGGCACCGCCTGGCACCCCCCGTCGTACAGACCCCGACGCACGAGCCGGCGCCCCACCACCCCCCTGTGGTCAGCGGCGCCCCCCACGGGCTCTAGCATCGGACCCGAACTGTCCGACGATCACAAGGACGAGCGCACCCCGACATGAGCTGGTTCGAATCCCTAATCCTCGGTCTCGTCCAGGGGCTTACGGAGTTCCTCCCGATCTCCTCCAGTGCCCACCTCAGGCTGACCGCGGCTTTCGCCGGCTGGCACGACCCGGGGGCGGCCTTCACCGCCATCACCCAGATCGGCACCGAGGCCGCCGTCCTGATCTACTTCCGCAAGGACATCGCGCGGATCATCTCCACCTGGTTCCGTTCCCTCTACACCAAGGCCCTCCGCTCCGAACAGGACGCGAAGATGGGCTGGCTGGTGATCGTCGGATCGATCCCGATCGGTGTCCTCGGCCTCGTCTTCAAGGACGCGATCGTGGGTCCGGCCCGCGACCTGCGACTGACCGCCACCACCCTGATCGTGATGGGCATCGTGCTCGGCTATGCCGACTGGCTGGCCTCGCGCGACGAGCAGGGCGGGAAGCACCGTGTCGTCAAGGAGCGCAAGACGCTCCAGGAGCTGGGCGTCAAGGACGGTCTGATCTTCGGTGTCTGTCAGGCGATGGCGCTGATCCCCGGCGTCTCGCGTTCCGGCGCGACGATCTCCGGCGGTCTGCTCCTGGGCTTCACCCGCGAGGCGGCGGCACGCTACTCCTTCCTCCTCGCCATCCCGGCCGTGCTGGCCTCCGGGGCGTTCGAGATCAAGGACGTGGTCGAGACCCCGGGGCACATCTCCTGGGGGCCGACGATCTTCGCGACGGTCATCGCCTTCTTCGTGGGCTACGCCGTCATCGCCTGGTTCATGAAGTTCATCTCCACCAAGAGCTTCATGCCGTTCGTGATCTACCGGATCGCCCTGGGCATCCTGCTGTTCGTGCTGATCGGCACGGACGTGCTGAGCCCGCACGCCGGCGAGTCCGGCTCGTAGCGACGCCTCGGCAGCGCCATCGCGCATCATCGCGCACCTCATCGCATCGAAATCCCATGATCGTCTCCCAGTCGTCGCCCAGGGGGAGACAGAACGCACACCCCCCAGGGCGTCTGCGTCCGCAAAGCGAGGGATGACACGCGAGGGCCCGCACGGCTTGCCGTGCGGGCCCTCGCGTACAGAGTGGAGCGGGTCAACTGCGGTTCATGGCCGGCCCGGGTGCACTGCCCGGAGGTCTTCGCCCTGTTCAAGACCCGCACAGCGTCAACAACGCTCGTGATCAACACACCTGGGCCGCGACCCGCTCCACGAGGAGCCGCAGTCGCTCGTCCACCGTGCCCCAGACACCGCCGGTGAGGTCGTCCAGCGCCGCAGCGGCCGTGAGGACGATCCGGCCGACGCGCGCCGCCACGTCCTGCCACGTGTGACGGCGAGGACCTGGAGGAGTCGGATGTCCCCGGCCGCCTTCCGACGCTCCCGTGCCCGCCCGGGCGGGTGGGCGCCGGCTGATGTCGGTCGAGCAGGGCGCCGACTTCCACCGGCCGCCCGGCGGGACCGAGCCCGATCCCGCACTCGCACCCGCACCCGCACCCGCACCCGCCCGACGTCCGCTCGCCCCCGGCGGCCTCACCTTCTCAGACCCGGACCGCCATGTCCGAGCGCTACCACCACGGGTCGCGCCACGTCCAGGACCAGCTCACCACCCGGTGTGCCGGCGCCTCCACCTGGACAGTGGTCGTGGCCGGCCCGGCTCCCGCCTCGGATACCGTGTTCCTCTACGGGGTGCCATGACGGATGTGACGCCCCCCACCGGAGGTAGTCGGCGTATGAGTTCAAAGCGCAGCAAGAATCCAGCCCTGCCCGTGCTCGACGACGCATTCCGACTCGCGTCGGTCAAGGACGCCGAGGAGTCCACCCGTGACTTGGCCGCGCGGCTGGCCACCACCGAGCTGCGCCGCGCTTCCCACCCGGGCCGGATCACCTGGGAGCCCACCGATCAGGCCGAGCCCGTACCGGTCCCGCCGACTGTCGTCGACGGTGACGGGGACCTGTGGCTGCGGGACCGGGGCACTGGGTCCTGGACCATGCCCGAGTTCAACCCGAAGGAGTTCCCGGCCCGCTGTGGCGAGGTTCTGACGTGGAACGAGCTTGCCCGCGAGTTCGGCCCGCTGACCGCACTGGCCGACGACCGCCGCATCGGCGGCGGCCGGCGCTGACCGCGCGGCCTTCCGGGATGACCGCGCCCCTGAGAAGGCGTCCCGGAGGTTCTTCGGGCCCTCGGTGGTGAAGGGCAGTCATCCCCACTTCGCGGGCGGCGGTGACGTTGGCGGCGTCGTCGATGAACAGGCAGCGGTGAACTGGCGCCCCGGCTCACCGGGGCGTTTTCACGTGTGTGCTCAGGTCAGCGCAGGCCGTCTGTGTCGTCGTACTCTTCGCCGACCGGGAGTGGCCGACGGTCGTCCCCCTGGTCCTCGCCGTAGATGACCGCGGAGACCGCGCTGTCGTAGGCATCGTCGAGGTTGTTGCCGCTCGTGCCGAGCATGTTCTCCCAGTCGAATCCCATGTCTGCGAGCCTAGCGGTAATCCACCGTCCCCACCTCGAACCGGGTGAACGACCGCCGGCTGTCGCCGTGCCGCACCCGCGGCCGGCCTCGCTTCCGCCAACTCCGGTAGGCAGATGGACGAGCGCACGGTCATGCTGAACATGCTCGCGCAGGACCTGCGTCCGATCGAGCAGTACACCGTCCTGCACGAGCCGGTCGCCGGATGGCTCGACGCGGAGCCGGGGGAGTTCCACCCGCACATCGGCTCGCTCCACGTCTACGAGGAGCACGTCGAGCGGCCGAGGAGCCGACCTCGCTCGCGGCGAGCCCGGCCATGCCCGATCTGCGGACGCCGTGGAACGGCTTCGCCGGCCTACTGATTCAGGATGACGTCCACCATGTGCTTGCCGATCGGGTCCACGCCCGTCCTGACCGCCTCGTTGAGCAGCGCGGCCAGGCCGGGCAGGGTCACCCGGCCCACGATGAGCTCCTCGATGTGGCCGGCCGTCCAGGGAAGCGGTGCCGCCAGCACCGCGCCGGCCGCGGCGAAGTCGGCGCCGGTGGCGCCGTGCGTCCCCACCACCAGTGCGCGGCGCCCGCCCAGCTCCAGTTCGCGCACATCTTCGCCGCGGCGGATGCCGTCCAACAGCACGTGCGTGCCGGGCACCCGCCAGTCCGGCCTGATGCCGCCGAACAGGACGAGACGTCCGCCGCTCCGGGGCAACAGGCGCCAGGCGCTGTCGAAGGTGGTGTCGTCGAGCGACGCCGTGGTCACGACCACGGTGCTGAACGTGCGCGTTCCCACCTCGCTGGTGAGAACCTTCGGCACCTCTCGCAGCAACGCCATCGAGGAGAGCACGGTCAGCCGTTCGGGGCTCCTGTTGACCAGGGTCACCTGACACCCCTTCAGTCTCAGCAGCACCGCGAGCAGTACCCCGGCGCTCCCGGCGCCGACGATCGCCACGTCGGAACCGGCCGAGACCTTGCCGGCGCAGTTGACGGCGCATGCGAGGGGCTCGGTGAAGGCCGCCCGGTCGTCTGGAATGCCGTCGAGCACGGTGGGCAGGGCAGCGCGCAGTTGGTCGGGCGATCCTTCCAGCAGTGTCGTCTCGCTGAACGCGGTGGTCCGGGTCACCGGGACATGCGGGTCCAGGCACACCCTCAGGCCGGGCGGAAAGTCGTCCATGCTGCTGCTGTGAACGAGACCGACCATCTCGTGACCGAAGTCGGACCGGACGTCCCGGCTCCGGCGGACCTCCTTGAGGTCCGAACTACACAGGCCCACTGTCTGTGGGAGAACCAGCACCCATGACGGGGAGGTCGGGCGCGGCCACGGAACGGTGTCGAGCTGAACCCCGCCGGGAACCAACTCCACGCGCCTGCTGGAGGATTCATTCATGGTGACCGCTGTCGGGGAAGCGGACCACGACCTTGACGATCTCAGAACCGTCCTCGGTCCGGAACCGTCCGTCGAGCCGACGATTGATCACATCCACCGCGTCCTCGGGACTCAGTTCATGGGTGATGACGTCGCCGTACCCACGGGGATCCGCACGCAGGACCGATTCCGCTCTGTGCAGCTGGGCCAGGGAGGTCCCCCGATGGCCGGTGACCACCAGTGGTTTGCCCTCGTGTGTAACCGCCGTGACCATGCCCAGTTCAGGGTCGACGCTGCCGCAGACGTTGTGCCGACGCACCCGGCCGACCGTGGCGTCGACGAAGGTGGGGGCGGCGGCCATCGCGTCGAGCGCGGTGACGAGCACCATCGTCCCGCCGGGTCGCAGTGCGTCCGCCGCCTCCCGGACGGCGCTCGCCATCGCCGGCCGTGGGGAACAGACGATCGCCACATCGACCGGCCGCGGCGTACGGTGCCCGGCTACGGAGAGGTGGGTGGGCGCGAGGCGGGAATGGTTCGCCACCCAGGCCAGGCGTTCCGGCCGCGCCTCGACCAGCTCGACATCGTGTCCCAGATCGGTCGCCCTGCGTACGTGGAGCAAGCCGATCGGACCCGCGCCCCAGACCCCGACCGACAGCGGACCGGCCGGGGACGAGTGCTCGATCAGCTCCCACGAGTAGAGGACGGTGCCGAGCGGCTCGCACAGCGTCAGCACCGCTGTCGGGTCCAGCGGTTCGACCTCCTGCAACGCGCTGAGCGGCAGCTCCGGCCCCAGGGGGACCCAGCTGCGGAACAGACCGTCGAAGCTGTGGCCGAGAATCGAGTCCTGGTCGCGCACATCCACGGGGTTGAACGCGACCATCCGATCGCCACCGGGAACGCCGTGCAGAATCCCGATGCCTTCGTGACCGAGCACCGCGGCCACATCCCCCCGGTGGCCCGCGCCGATCTGAACGTCGGTGCCGCACAGCCCTACGGCGAGCATCGACACGTACGGCTGATCTCCCCGTGGCCTCTCCATCGGGACGATCCGGACCTGACGGCCGGAGCGGACCAACTGCGACCCGGTCACGACATCACCTGCAACTGCGGGGTCTGAAGCGCTGCCAGCGCCTCGCCCAGTTCCGCCTCGGTCACATCGTTGACGAACACGGCGCGACCGACGTCCTCCAGCAGAGGCAGGCGTTGCCGGCCGTCACGGTGCAGGCTGGTGTGTGCCAAAGCCTCGACCAGCAGGTCGAGGGTCATCTCCCGATGACTCGTCGGCAGGTCCAGGTCGGTCAGGACGCGGATGACGCGGTCGGCGACGGCCGGCGCCAGCAGACCCCGGTTCCGCGAGAGCATGACGGTCACGGCAAGGTCGATGGCGACGGCTTCACCGTGCAGCAGCGTGGGTTCGAGGGACATCTCCAGAGCACCGGAGAACGCGTGCCCGATGTCCGCGAGCCGGTCCAGCCGGTCCTCGCCGAGATTTCCGACAAGTTCGCCGAGCATGGCCGCGATGCTGCGCTCGATGACCTCGGACTCCACGCGCGGGTCCGGTGTGCCCGCGGCAAGCGTACGGCTGTGAGCGTCGAGGAGGTTGAACAGCGTCACATCGGCGACGACCGCTATCTTGATCGCCTCGCCGAGGCCGCAGCGGTACTCGCGGGGATCCAGCGTGGACAGGAATCCCGGGTCGATGACGACCTGGCTCGGACGGCTGTAGGTGCCCAGCCGGCTCTTCTGCCCGCCGTAGTTGATCGCCGTCTTGACGCCGATGCCGGCGTCGATCATCCCGAGCAGGGTGGTCGGCACCTTGATGAGTGGAACACCCCGCCGGTAGATGCCGGCGGTGAAGCCCACGAGATCGAGCAGTACGCCGCCGCCCACCGCGACGACCGGTTCCGATCGACGCAGCAGACCGAACCGGTCGAAGGCGTCCACCAGATCGGACACCGCGGCCAGGTTCTTCCCCGACTCGTCCGGTTCGAGAAGCAGCGTCTCGAGGGTGATGTTCTCCGATCCACCCGTCAGCGCGTTCGTCAGTGCGTCCCCGTAGATCTCCCACACACGCTTGTCGGTCACGACG
Source organism: Streptomyces sp. NPDC002602 (assembly GCF_042889445.1). Taxonomy (NCBI): domain Bacteria; kingdom Bacillati; phylum Actinomycetota; class Actinomycetes; order Kitasatosporales; family Streptomycetaceae; genus Streptomyces; species Streptomyces sp. NPDC002602. The sequence continues at coordinate 601,991 of NZ_JBIAQX010000004.1, forward strand.
AGCCGCCGTGCGGCACCGTGCGGGCCCGGCCTCGCCGCGACCTGCGGCGTGCTTCGGCCGGAAGCGAGCGTGTTCGGAGCCATGACCACGCTGTACGACTTCGGTTCGTCACCCGGCACGATCCAGCTTCGTGCCCCGGCGGCGCCGGAGCGGGCCGACATCCCGGCTCCGTGCAGCGCGAGCTCGGCATCGGGTGAGGCCACCTGAATCGTGCCGGCCAGTGAACCCGACCGTCCGTAGAGCCCCACCGCATCCATCTCGGCCGTCAGACACTCCAGGTATGCACGGCCGAGCCCCGCCGGCACTCCGCCGGTGAGAACCACACGGTCGATCTCGGCATCGGTACTGAGAACCGAGAGGAGTGCGTGCGCGAGCGGCCGCGTCACGGCTTTGAGCACGGTGAGCGCCTCTGGCTCACCGGCGGCCACGGCCTGGGTGAACTGACTGTTCAGCGGAGCGTCGGCGGCCAGCCAGGACGCGCCCTCGGCAGCGAGTAACGTGAGGATCCGGTCGATGCCACGACCCGATGCGTACGCGCTGAGATGCCCGGTCGCACCGCAGTCACAGCGCAGCACGATCTCCCGTTCGCCGATTCGGAACGCGGCCGGCAGATGCCCGATCTCACCCTGCAGTCCGGTGTCCGCGGATACCGGAACCCTGCCGGTACCGACCTCGACGGTCCGCAGCCCGATACCGCTGCCGACGACGACGGCGGCGAGTCGGCGCAGTCCCTGGGCGTCCGGCCGAGCCGCCAACGCCACCGCGCTCGCCGTGACATCGTTGACGACCGTCCACCGGAACTCGGACGCCGCATCCCGTAGTGCCCCAGCGGTGTCGAACCGCTGCGCGGCCCCGTCACCCCAGAGCGGGCCGGACCCCACCGTCATGCCGGTACGTGCATCGATCGCCGCGCCCAGCGACACCCCGACCGCGGTCACCCGGTGGCGGCGGGCCAGCCGGCGCGCATCAGCGACGATCAGGTCCACGAGGCGCTGATGCAGGGAGGCCGCCTCCTCCCCCGGGTGGCTCGTCCAGGACGGAGTCGCCCGCACGGTGAGGTCGTGCAGGCGGCCCTCGCCGTCCAGCACCGCCGAGCGCGCGTGGGTCCCGCCGACATCGAAGACCAGAACGGCGTCGTTGGTCGTCATGAGCACACCCGTATCGATGTCGGTGTCTCCCCGCAGCGTTCGACCACGAATCGGGCGTCCTCGACCGGGAAGAAGTCCGTGCGCATCGGGGGCTCGTCGAGAACAGCCGGCGACAGGTGGTGCCTGAGCACTTCGGCAGGAGTAACAGAGTCCGAGCAAGGACGGCTCAGAGTCATCGAACACATGAAATGTGGGTCTCCCTCTTACGAACAGGATGCATGCCGTCACCGGTGCGATCCTCAGGATATTAGCAAGCTGTCAAGACAGGCCGACACGCTGAGGTCCATTGAGGCTAGCAGCCCAAATATTGCCCTTTGGGGCACTCCTCAAAAGTAGGTCTTGACACGGACCGAACCCTCGTGATTTGCTCTGGCAGCGAGTTGTTGATCATGGTCCGAAATTGTTAGGCCAGAGGTGGCGGTGAATATTGCCCCCATTCTGTTCGAACTCGGCCCACTCGGCGGGGGAGCTTGCTTTGAGCGAGCGGTGCAACAAGGAGGGGTAATGCGACGCAGCACGGCTGTGTTATCAATATCGGGGAGGCTGTCCGAACTGGCGGCCGACATTCCGGATAACCCTGCGATCATCGAAGTGGTCGCCGGCGGTTCGCATCGCGAAATCACGTACCAGCGCCTCTGCGAAGACGTTTCAGCGCTTGCAGAGTTGTTCGACTCCTGGAAGCGCGACATGGACGGCGATGCCGTCATCTGCCATCCGGCGTCCGTCTCCATCGAGTCGGCGAAGATCATCCTGGCTGCACTGTGTGCAGGCGTCACGGTGTTCCCGCACTCACCACAGATCGATGCAGAGGTGCTTTCCGGCGCATTGAGCCGTGCCGGGCTGAGCGGTGATACCCGATGCGTCCGGATACCCCCACAGCACGAAACCGATCAGGACTCGGGTGCGACTGTTCGCATCACACGCTGGGAATCTCCCGCCGAAGGACGCCGTCCGCAGTATCTCCTGGCGACGAGCGGATCGACGGGAATCCCGAAGCTTGTTCCGTTCTGGAATTTCGGCAGCTACGACCCCAGGGCTGTGCCCGATGCCGTATTCCGGACCTGCAAGTGGCAGAGCGGGCAGAAACAGCTGATTGTACTTCCGATCTACCACATAGGGACGGTAGCCGCACTCATCCAAGGAGTGCTGGATCGGAATCAGGTTTTCCTGGCGAATCGGTTGGACCCGGAAGAGTTGCTCGACACGATCGCGGACCGCCGGATCGAGTGGCTCATGCTGACCCCGAATTACATGAACCACCTGCTGCCCGCCGCCGTGCGTCACCCCGAGCGCTTGAACAGCCTGAACGCAATTCTGCACACCGCACTGCCATGTCCTGCGCCGCTGAAACAGGCCTGGCTGGATCTCTTGGGCGGCGAACGCGTCTTCGAGATGTACGGGGGCACCGAAGGCGTCGGTGTCACCGTGATCAGTGGCTCCGAGTGGATGGCGAGGCCCGGATCGGTCGGGCGTGGGCTGCTGACGGAAATACGGATCGGTGACGCGCGGGGCCTGGAACGCGGTGAAGACGGCATCGGCCTGATCTACCTTCGCCGGTTCGGCGCCTCCGCTCGCACCCACTCGGCAACTCCTTGGCTCCAGAGCACTTCTGACGGCTTCGCCAGCCTGGGCGACATGGGGTGGGTCGACGAGGACGGGTACCTCTACGTCTTCGACCGCGCGGCGAACCAGACAGCCACCTCCAGCGGGGTCGCCTGGCTCGGACGTCTGTCGTTGGTCCTGCGGACCCACCCGGACATCCTGGACGCCGAAGGCATCGCGCTCACGGACGCCGGCCACGTCGACGTGGGGATGCTGCTCGTCACACGCGACTCGCAGACTGTCCCCGATCTCGCGGAACTCGAGAGGTTCTGCGCCACCCAGATGGGCGGTCACGAGTTCCCGCAGGTCTACCTGCAGGTGGACGAGATACCTCGGTCAGAGATCGGCAAGCCCGACGCCACGGCAATAAGGGCGATCTTCGAATCCGCCAGTTCTCGGCAATTCCGCACGCCCGTAACGTCCCGCTTCGAAGAGGAGGTGCCTCATGGCTCGACAGCTTGACGTTTCACTCTTCCGCAAGGTCTGCCCTGACGCGCTCGGCGCATCCTTCCAGGAGAGCCCCGAACCCACCGTCAACATATCCACCAATGGCGGCCAGTCGGGCATTGACATCCGCACGGCATTCCGTGAATGTTATGACGTAGACGTTCGGCGAGTGCGATTCATCGGCGGGCTCGAATGGCCGGCGGAAGGTTGGTGCGACCACCGGACCGCGCTGGGCGACAGTTCGACAGAAACTCAATTCGAATATGTCTACACCCAGCCGTCGGACCCGCTGGAGCAGGCGCTTGCGAAGTTCTGGGAGGAGCTTCTCGAAGTGCGGGAAGTCGGTGCTTCCGATGACTTCTGGAAGCACGGCGGAGACTCCCTCGGAGCGGTTGAGACCATCGAATTCCTGGCTCAGGAGTACGGCGTCCAGATCGGCTTCTTCGAAGTCGGCGACAATTTCACCGTCGCCCGGCTGGCGACGCTCGTCCGCGAGCGGTCCCGGCCCTAGAGACTCATCCTCGGTTTGGGCTCGCCACCTCGGTGTGCGGCCTGTGCGGAGGATGGAACCGTAAAACACAATTCCTGTCTGGAGGTGAACCATGGAGTACTTCAACACCGAGATCGTGGACATCGAGTCCCTGTCCGACGAGGCCCTCGACGACATCGTCGGCGGTATCGCGGTCATCAACGGTCACTGCGTCTCTTAATAGGCGGTACCTGAATCTTGGCTGGCATCCGGAATTTCGGATGCCAGCCAAGAATTTCAGCGATATGGAGAACGACATCATGCACCACCAGGGTCAGAAAGCGGTACCGCTGACGCTCCCGCAGCTTTTGATTCACCGGACTCTGCGCGGCGGCATGGATTCCGGGCCGACCCTGGAACTGTCTTATCGCATCGAAGGACCGCTGGATGTCCCGGCATTCATCGCGAGCGTCGGCGATGTCGTCGGAAGTCACGACGCGCTGCGGTTGGCGATCTGCGATTGCGGGGACTCCGGGCCGCACCAGTGGGCGAGGGAGACGCCCCCGCCGGCCGAGCTGGTCACCTGCCAGCAGATCAAGGCCGGATCCGAGGAGCGGTTCTCCCGGTTCGCCTCCTTCCTGGCGACGAAGGATGTCTCCGAAGCCTGGGACCTGCGAACGGAGTTTCCGTTCCGGTTGCGGCTGCTCCAGTACTCCCCCGATCATTACGCGTTCATCGCGACCTTTTCCCAGCTCGCGGTCGACGGCAGCGTTCGGGCGGTCTTCGGCGGGGACCTGTGGCAGGCGTATCGCCGGCGCCTGGGCGATCACGAAGCCGTCGCCGAACCGGGTCCGCAGTTCCTGGACACAGCCGCGGAGCGCGAGGCCCTGGCCGCCAACAGTCGTGACATCGCCGACTTCTGGCGGCGCCGGTACGCCCGGATACCTCGGGACTGGGGCTTCCTCGCCTCCTCCGTCCCCAACACGCCCGATACGCCCGACACGGCGCCCGACACGGCGGAGACCGGCAGCGTGGAGACGGGCTTCGTCCTCGAGGGCGAGCGGCTTCGCGCGATGCGGCAGGCGGCGCGGTCGAACAACGCCACGGAATTCATCTGGATCCAACACGCCCTGGCGTCAGCGGTGTTCGAGCACACCGATGCGGACTCCATCCCGGTCTGGCTGCCCGTCGACAGCCGGAGCATGCGGGAACGGCGGCTGCTCGGCATGCTCACACTGGGCTTGCCGATGGTCGTCGACCGCGGTGCCGCGCCGTCCGAACTCATCCGAACGCTGTCCGGCGACTGGTTCGACACGCTGCGGCACCGCCGGGTCACCCGGGAGACCGTCGATGCCAGCGGGGTCGCCCATCTGGGGGATCTGGTAGCGGGGCCGGATCGCAGTGTGCGCTTCGCCTACGTAAGCCATCCTCGCCATCGGCTCACGAACACGGTGGGCGATCTTGTCGTGAAGTACGGCGCCTACGCGCCTCGGGTCGAGCGCGTAGTCAGTGGAGTGCAGTTGAAGGCCGGGAGCTGGGACGACAGCGTCCATTTCCGTTTCCTCTGCAACCGGTCCCGACTCACGGAGACCGCGGCGCGGCAGATGACGGCCGCCATCGAGCGGACCCTGCTGGGTTGAGTCCAGCCGCCTGTCGTACGTCCGTCCAGACCACTACTTCCGAAGGGAGGTGCCGTACATGATCGAATCCGATGAAGCGACCGAAGCCGGGCCGTCCGAGTCTCCGGTTCCGGGGCCGATAGGCCGGGCCAGGTTCAGCCGTCAAGCGGCCGAGAAGCGCGCTTCCAGCCGGCGCTTGGGAGATGCCCTCGCACTGCCTGGACTGCTGGCGGAGTCTCGTGAGGGACGCTTGCGCAAGCTCGTCTCGGCAGCCTCGGCAGCGCTGCCGAGAGGACGTCGGCAGCGGGTGCCGGTCTACTACCAGACAGAGGCCGCCGACTGCGGGCCCACGAGCCTGGCGATGGTCCTGGCCTTCCTGGGCATCGATGGGGACATCGCAGCCGTGCGGCGCCAACTCAACGGAGGTCAGGCGGGGGTCTCGGCGCGGGCGCTCCTCCAGACGGCCAGGCACTTCGGAGCTCTCGGGCGCGGTGTGCGGGTCGGTGTGGGGGGACTCAGCCGTCTGAAGGCCGGCAGCATCCTGTTCTGGAACTTCAACCACTTCGTCGTGCTCGAGAAGGCGACCGCGACGCACGCCTTCATCGTCGATCCGGCCGTGGGGCGCCGCCGCCTCAAACTGAGTGAGGTCGCGGACGTCTTCACCGGGGTGGCACTGGAGTTCGAAGCGCCGCTCACCGACGGCCGCGCGCCGGTGCGCCGCCGTGGACCGGGCGTCGCGCACAGCTCCTGGCAGTACCTCAAGCTGTTCGTCACCCGGGACCGCCGCTGGATAAGCCTGACGATCGCGTCGTTCCTGCTGCTCGTCTTCAACTTCGCCACCCCGTTCGCCTCCTCCTATCTGGTCGCCCATGTCGGCGCCGGAGGGCAGTCGGAGCAGGGGATCGTCATCCTCTGCCTCGCGCTGGTGGGATGTGTTTCGTTCGCGCTGCTGCAGATCGTCCGCGCACTGGCGCTCATAGCGCTCCAGTCGATCGCGGATCGGCGTGTCACGCTCGGCGTGTTCGGTCACCTGCTCTCCCTGCCGTACGACTACTTCACCAGGCGGAACCCCGGTGACCTCGCGCTGCGGGTGCGGACCAGCACGGCGGTCCGGCAAGTCCTGACGGGCGCGGCCCTTTCCGCCGTGTTCGACGGCACGTTGGTGCTGGTCTACCTGAGCCTGCTCCTGTTGATCGACATACAGTTCGCGCTGCTCAGCATGGCGCTGGCGGCTGTGATGGTGGCCGTCCTCGTCGTGTTCTGGAAGAAGCAGCGCTACCTCTCCGCGGAGGAGCTGGAGCGGCAGTCCATCTCCGAGGGCGCACTCCACGAGCTGCTGGACGGGCTACAGACGATCAAGGCCTGCGGCCTGGAGGACACCGCGCACGATCGCTGGAGCCACACCGTCGTCGACGAGATCAACCAGCGGGGCCTGAGCCGGCGGAACCAGGCCATCGGCTCGGCGTTGAGCACGACGATCCAGTTCCTCGCGCCGCTCGCGGTGCTCAACCTGGGCTACTTCAGGATTTTGAACGGTACGGCGTCGCTGAGCTCGGTGGTGGGGTTCACCTCGCTCGCCGTCGGGATGTTCGTGCCCCTGGCGGGCGTCGTCCAGAGCGCGCTCCAGGTCGCCGGCCTCGGCGCGACGCTCTCCAGGCTGACGGACGTGCTGGGCACCGAACCGGAGGAACGGCCGGCTGATGCCATACCGCTGGACAACGTGAGCGGTCCGGTCGAGCTCCGAGACGTGTCGTTCGCCTACGCGGGGAGCTCCACGCCGGTCCTGAGCGAGGTCAATCTCTGCTTCGAGGGTGGGAAGTTCACGGCGATCCTGGGGCGGTCGGGTTCCGGCAAGTCGACGATGGCCTCCATCATCGCCGGGCTCCAGACCCCGAGCAGCGGATCCGTCACCATCGACGGCCATCCCATGAACCAGCTCGACCGAGTGTCGCTGAGGCGTTCGATCTCGTATGTCTCACAGGATTCCAGGCTCTTCGCCGGCACCATCTGGCAGAACATCACCTATGCCCAGCCTGGCTCCTCGTTCGAGGAGATCAAACAGGCGGCGATACTGGCGTGCATCCACGACGACATCATGGCGCTCCCCATGAAGTACGACACGCTGCTCGGCCCGGGAGGTCTGGGCCTGTCGGGCGGCCAGCGTCAGCGTATCGCTCTCGCTCGTGGGTTGATCCGGAAGCCTCAACTGCTGGTTCTCGACGAAGCGACGAGCGCGTTGGACAGCGCGACCGAGCGGGCGATCTTCAGCGGACTGGCCGCCATCGACCACACCTTGATCGTCATCGCGCACCGCTTGACCGTGCTCGAGGCCACCGACCAGGTGATCGTCGTCGACTCCGGCCGGGTAGCCGCTCAGGGTGAATACAAGGATCTGGTGGCCAATTCTCCGATCCTGCGCACGCTCATGGCCGGCCAGGGGGAATCCCAGGCCTGAGACGGCCTCATGTTCTGCAGCTACAGGCGTTACTCCTAGGCATGTGCCCTGGACCGAAGGGAAGTTGGCGAGTTGCTCTCCGAAGTAAAGAATCAAATGTTGACCCAGGTCGGCCCAGGGACTCCCATGGGTGAACTGTTGCGACGGTACTGGCACCCGATCGCCGCTGTCTCGGAGTTCGCCGAGAAGAGGGTGAAGACACTTCGGTTGATGGGAGAGGACCTGGTCCTCTACCGGACGGACAGCGATGAGTTCGGCCTGATGCAACGGCGGTGTCCCCACCGTGGCGCGGACATGGGCCAGGGCTGGGTCGAAGGCCAGAGCCTGCGCTGCTCCTACCACGGCTGGATGTTCGATCAAGCCGGAACGTGCGTTGAGCAGCCCTATGAGGACATGGCCGAGTCAGCCGCGCCGTTCCGGGACAAGGTGAAGGTCACGTCATACCAGGCTGTCGGGTTCGCTGGAATGGTCTGGGCCTATCTGGGCCCGGCGCCGGCTCCGCTCATACCCATGCTCGAACCCTTCACCTGGAACCGTGGCTTCGTCCAGGTCATCCTGTCCGAACTCCCGTGCAACTGGCTGCAGTGCCACGAGAACGCCGTGGACCCCGTGCACTTCGAGTGGCGGCACACCAACTACGTCGCGCGCGCGGGGAATCCCGAGAACCCCGAAGTCGGCCCCCGCCATACGAATATCGAGTTCGAGGAGTTCGAGTTCGGTATCGCCGTGGCCCGGCGAGCCGAGCTGACGACCCCCGTCCTGCCCATTCCGCTCGCCCCGACGAACCAGCTGGACAGCAGTGGCATCGCGTGTCTGTGGCCGAACGTGCTGTACGCCGGAAGCAGTCTCGAGTGGCGTGTTCCGATAGACGACACCCGCACACTCAACATCGTCTGGCACTACTCTCCGCTCCCGAAGGACATGCCCTCGGTCGATCAGGATCCGGTCCCCCACTGGTACGGACCCGTGACCGACGACAATGGCGAGCTGATCACCAGCCACATCATGAACCAGGACTTCGCGGCATGGGTGGGCCAGGGTGAGATAGCGGATCGCACCAGCGAACACCTGGGTCGCAGTGACGAGGGGATCATCCTGCTGCGCAAGCGGCTCTTCGCGGACATCGAGCGCGTCTCCCAGGGTGAGGACCCGCGCGGAACCGTTCGTGATCCCGAGCTGAACACCTGTATCGACCTGCCCTTGGACCGGCCCCAGCTGTACCGCGAAGGAGTCGATCGCGAGTTCTTCGAATGGCGACTCAAGAGGGTCTTCGACTGGCGGCTCAGCGACGATCCGTCCTATGCCATGCAAGCGGGGCAGCCGGCACACGTGCGGCACGCATTTGAGAATGCCATGGGAATCAGTCAGGACTTCTTGACCGGTCAGGATGGCTAGTCCTCACGTCAGTGCCGTCGGGGCCATGAGGGCTGTCGGCAGGGTCAGCGTCGTGATCGCCAAGAAGGAGAGAGTATGTCGGTGAACAGAAAGTCGACCGCGCAGCTGGTCACAGAAGCTGCGGATATGCGGAAATTGATCATCGAAAAGATGTCCGTCGACGGCGGCCACGTCGGCTCGCCGCTGGCGGTCATCGAAGTGATCCAGGCACTGGTCGAGGTCTTTGATTTCCCCAAGGACAAGATCGTCTTCGATGGCGCACACCAGATGCACGCCTACAAGCTGCTGACCGACCGTGCCGAAGCCTTCGCCACCATGGACCACCGGGGCGGAATCGGCGAGTACGCCGACATCCACGAGAGTCCCTACGATTTCTACATCGGCGGCCGTATCGGGATCTCCATCTCGGCCGCCCTCGGCTACGCCGTCAACCACCCCGAGTACAAGTCGATCGCACTGCTCGGCGATGGCTCCATGACCGCCGGACAGCCCTACGAGGCACTCAATCACGCCGGTGCTCTCACGCCGAACCTGCTGGTCATCTACAACGACAACGACTTCGCCGTCACGGAGACCGTCGGGTACCTGCACACCAGAAGCACCGTGCGCGAGTTCAGCGAGAGCCTGGGCTTCGAATACGTGGGCGCTGTGGACGGACACGACACACCGAAGCTGATCGAGCTGTTCGACGACATCAAGCAGAAGAAGCACCCGGTATTCCTTCACGTGAAGACCGTCAAGGGCAAGGGTTACGAGCCCGCCCTTCGGGATCCCGTCACGTTCCACTGGCTCGATCCGTTCGACCTCGCAACGGGCGAACTGAAGAAGAAGCCCGTCAACAAGTTCCGGGACCTGATCCTCGAGAAGGCACCCCAACTGGTGGAGAAGCACGGGGAGGTGTACTACGTCTCGCCCGCCGCCGGCCGGAGCACGGGCCTCAAGGAGCTCAAGAAGACATATCCCGACCATGTTTTCGACACCGGGATCAATGAGCAGCACTGCGTGACGTTCTCCGCCGGCCTGGCCTTGAACGGCAACAAGGTGATCTGCTTCATTCCCGCAACCTTCTTCCCCCGGGCGCTGGACCAGATCACCGACGCGTGCATGCTGCGGGTCCCCATGGTGTTCGTTCTGCCGGGATCGGGCATTTCAGCCCAGGGGCAGACCCTGCAGGGGATCTACACCTTGCCGATCCTCAATGCGATGCCCAATGCCGAGCTGTACCACCCGTCAAGCCTGGCCGAGTTCGGCCTGATCCTCGACCGGGCGCTCGAGCACGAGCACGACGGTCCGGTCTTCATCCACAAGCCCGGCGAGGACATCGAGATCGGCATCACCGAGAGCGGTGTCGTCGAAGTGCGGGAGGGCGGCAAGCTCAGCGTCATATCGATCGGGAACACGCTGGGCAAGGCACTTCGGCTGGCCGACGCGCTGGGCGACGTCCAGGTTCTGCACATCCAGAAGGTCAAGCCGGTCGACCTCGAAGCACTCAAGCGCGCCATGGGCGATACCAGCAGGATGCTGATCCTGGAGGACGGCTTTGTGCGGTCGGGCATAGGGCAGCATATTGTCGCCAACCTCCTGCACAAGCCGATGAGCTATGAGATCCTCGGGATCCGGGAGCGCTTCCCCAGCATCGGCACGCTGGATGAGGTATTCGAGGACATCGGTTTCGACGATGCGGCAGTGCTGGCGGCGGCGCAGCAGCTCATAAACGCGTAGGACATGATGGCAGAGATGACACGACTACTCCACAAGGGGGAATTCACCGAACTGTGGTACCGTCGCGACGCCAATATCGGACCGCTCGTCAGAAAGTTTTCCGCACATCCGGGCGACGATAAATTGGAAAACGAAGCGGCCTTTATTCGTGACACCCTGCCGGAACCGGCCAGAGAATACTTCTGCCAGGTCATCGGGGTCGAGCGGGACGTACCCGGCCGAAGCTTTTCGTACGAAATGCCCTATTACGAGGGCAGGCTGCTCAGGAACATAGCTCTCGATGGGAACACCGGGGTCGTCGAGGCGGTCAACCATGTCAAGGCGAGCATCAAGGCCCTCAAAACAACGCTGTACGCGCATCCCTCCACCGAGCAGCCTGCCGCGTTCGCCCGCAAGTACTACATCGATCGGGTGGAGAAGCGGCTTGATCGATATACCGACCGAGCCGACCGGGTCGTCGATATCACAGGTGCCAACGTCGGCGAGCTGAGCAGATTTCAGCTGGACCTGGTCTTCAGGGATATCATCAGCAGATCATCGATATCCCTCAACGGGCGCAGCCTGCTCACGCCGCTCGCCATTCTGGACAGAATCAAGGCCAGCCCGTCCCTGATGAAGACCATGGTGCCTCAGCGAGAATCGATGCGGCTCATACATGGTGATCCCCATCTGGGGAACATCATGATCAGAGAGGGTACGGACAAGCCGCTGTTCTTCGACCCGAACGGCTTTCACACCGGCGGCGACATGGCCTACGACATCGGCAAGTTCATCATCTCACTTGACTACGTCGAGCCTGCTTTTGAAAAGAAGCTTGCCTTGTCGACCGTATCGTCAAGTGGCGGCGAAATCACGGTCGAAGGCCTGAAGAGCTTCATCGATCCCGACCTCGGCCTTCGGTTCAGGAAGATAGCGCGAGCCGTGATCGAGGACGTGCTGCCCGAGACATTCGCGGCTGATCTGGCCGCCGACCCGAGACTCCTCGACCGAGCCATCCTCGCCGCCGACCTCCACGCCTTCGCCTCCGCGCACACCTTCATCCCGACCGCGCGGTCCGAGATTGCCCTGCCGTTCATGCTCTATTACCTGGAGACGGCAAACGACCATCTGGACCTGATCGAAAAAGCCGATACCGACACATCGGCCCGAAGTGTACTACTCCCCTCGATCGTGCAGGCATCATGATGCCGGAATTTACCGACCATCTCTTTGAGCAGGTCATCGACTTCGTGAAGTCGGCCGGGGACTCGGCCTTCGACCAATGGCGGAGTTTCGATGTCGTCGAGATCAAGGACATCGGCGGCGACCTGGCCACGAACCTTGACCGTGAAATCGAAAGGGCGTTTCACGGGCTGTGCCGCGAAATCTTTCCCGGGTGCGGCTTCAGAGGGGAGGAGCTTCCCGACCTGAGAACCGAGAGCAGTAACGGCTACACGTGGAACATCGACCCGATCGACGGGACGAAGAACTTCGCCAACGAGGTGCCGATATGGAGTCTGACCGTCAGTCTCGAAAAAGACGGCACACCGATATTCGGAGTAATATACAACCCGGTCAGCAGGCAGCTCTACACGGCCATGGCAGGCCGCGGAGCCTATCTCAACGGCCGTCGGCTCTCTTTCAAGGCTCCTACGGATCCGGCCCGAATGCAGCTGGCCATCGATTTCTTCATGCGCCAGGAAGATCCGGCAAAGAAAGCCAGGCAAGACGTTCTGCTGGCCGAGTTGTTTCACTCGTTCTACCGGGTGCGAAGCATAGGATCGGGTGCACTGTCCCTCGGCTGGCTCGCCCAGGGACACTTTGGTGGATACCTCAGTTGGGGACTCACCGAGAACAAGTTCATTGATGTCGCCGCCGGCCTTGTCATTGCGCAGGAGGCCGGCGCTGCGGTCCGCATCGAGAGTCTCGACGCCGGCTCGTCCGTGCTCGTGGTCGGGAGTGAACCCATCTGTGACATGCTGCTGGCGCTGGCCAACGGGCCGGGAGCTCTCTGAGCCCGGCGGTTTCCGTTACGAACCGATCCCGGCGACCTGCGCGCTCACATACCGCCGCCAGTTCTCTCGGCCATGGCGAAGGTTCGCGGGAGTGCCCAGGTCGAGCAGCTCGCCCCGAAGGTCATGGGCATACATGTTGAAGCCGCCGCTCTCGATCGCCCAGGGGAACACGTTGTCACGCAGTCCCAGCGGGCCGTGCTCGCCCGCGTGGGCCTTGGCGTACGCCTCGCACACCTCGATGAAGTGATCCGTTGACAGTGCGATCGCGCCGGCACTGGTGAGTGCCAGTTCGCCGGGTGCCGTGGGTGACACCGGTTCACGGCGATCGTAGACATGCCGAAGGCGCCAGGTGGCGGCATCGACGATGAACCTTCCGACATCGGTGGTGCGGGGGGTTGTGTGACTCGTGACGGCAGCCGTCATCGACGGCTCACGGCGGGCATGTGCCAAGACCATCTCGGCGACCTCGTCCCAGGGAAGCATCAGGTCGCCCGGCATCATCAGGACCTGTCCCCGCAACTGCCAGTGCTTGACCGCCGCGAGCACCGCGCCATCGGGTCCGAGCGGGGTCCGTTCCTCGGAGAAGAGATAGGAAACTCCCTGCTTCCAGATCCACTCCTCGCCCTGCAGGTGCTCGACGATCTGATCGCGCATGTGCCCCACGCAGAATACGAACCGCCGAAATCCGATCCGCTGCAGTTCGCGGCAGATGGTCGACAGGACCGTTTCTCCGCTGTCGAGGCGCAGCAGATGCTTGGGGATGGTGTCGTTGGTCATCTCTCTGGCCCGGGTGGCCATGCCGCCGACCGGCATGGCCACCCATACGTCGCTCAGCTGATCAACTACACGGTCGGCGGACATGGCTCTCCTCATGAACGATCTGGCCCGGACTGTTCAGCAACCGGATCCGACTGCTGAGCTCCGAGATGTACAAGACCGTCCAGAAGACCGGAGCACGTGCCTGGTAAACCCTACATTGCCGCCCCGAGCCTGTCCGGGACCTGTGCCGTCCGGACACCCATCACCGCTTGCTCGGCGCAGGCCTGACGAGCCGTCACGGCCTCCTGGGCCTTGGCCCGGGTGATCGCCCCACTGGTGCACGAGGCGGCCGGCCCACAGACATCAACCGGGCCGACTGTTCGCCGACCGCGGCTACGACAAGTGCCGGCACATCCTCCAGGCCTGCGGCATCACACCCAAGATCGCCCGCCGAGGGGTTCTTCGGGCACGATGCCCGAAACCCGAGGACATCGATCCCGAACGCGTGAACCGGGGGCGGCTCGGGAACGTTCCCGGGCGCCCTTCGCGTCGTTGTGCCTGAAGAGACCTGAAGGCAAGCAGCAGGGGGTGTCCCATGGGTCGTGTGGTGTTGGAGCGTTTTCCGGCCGGAAGTCCGAGGGGAAGCTGGCCCGCCGAGGAGTACGCGGCGCAGCGACTGCGCGAGGGCGTGCAGGCCGAGGTGGTGATGGACCTGGACAGTGACGCGTTCCTGGTAGTGGTCCGACCGCGGGAGGCTCATTCCGGTCATTGATCGCGGGTGTGGGGCCCGGTCCGCGCACGCCCCTTGGCGTCGCGGGCGTACGCCCCCAGACTGTCCCGATGACGCAGCGTGTGGATCTCGGGACGTTGATGGACCGGCTGGCCGTCGACGAGGTGGTGTCGGGGTACGCGGCGGCCGTCGACGACGGTGACTGGGACGCCTACCGCGCCCTGTTCACACCGACCGGGCGGGCCGACTACAGCTCGGCCGGCGGGGTGGAGGGGCCCGCCGGCGAGGTGGCCGAATGGCTCGCCCGGACCATGCTGCTGTTCCCGGTGCGCCAGCACCTGATCGTCAACCGGCTGATCCGGCTGGAGGACCTGGGCGGTTCGCCCGGCGACTCGGCCGAAGTGCGGGCGGACTTCCTCAACCCGATGCGGCTGGCAGGGGAGGAGTTCGACGGGACGGTCACCTCCCCCAATTTCGTCGCCGCCGGGCGGTACGCGTTCGCGCTGGCCCGGACCCGGGACGGCTGGCGGCTCACCTCGGTCACCGTGCACGAGAAGTGGCGGTACATGTCCGCGTAGCCCCGGCCGGGCTGATCCGGTCCGGCCGTTCCACACTGGAAGCGGAGGCGCGTCATGATCTCGAGGTGGAACCGGTGGTGGCGGGCGGCGGCAGCCGTGGCCGCCGGAGCGCTGCCCGCCCTCGCCTTCCCCTCGCCCGGGCTCTGGTGGTTCGCCTACGTCGCCCTCGTGCCCTGGATGCTGCTGCTGAGGTCCGCCCCCACCGGGCGGCGCGCGGCCCTGGAGGGGTGGCTCGGCGGCGCCGGGTTCATCTTCGCCGTGCACCACTGGCTGCTGCCGAGCATGCACGTGTTCCTGGTCGCGGTGGCGGCCCTGCTGGGGCTGCTGTGGATCCCCTGGGCACTGTTGGTGAGGGAGTTGCTCGGCGGGGTCCCGGCCGCCGGTCGTGCGGCGGCCGCCCTGGCCCTCGTACCGGCGGGGTGGCTGCTGTCGGAGTTGATCCGGTCCTGGCAGGGCTTGGGCGGGCCGTGGGGGCTGCTCGGGGCGAGCCAGTGGCAGGTGCCGCCGGCGCTCCTGCTGGCTTCCGTGGGCGGGGTGTGGCTGGTGAGCCTGCTGGTGGTGGCGGTGAACTGCGCGCTGGTGCTGCTGCTCGCGGTGCCCGGGGCGCGTGTCCCGGCGGTGGCCGGGGTGACCGGGTGTGCGGTGCTCACGGGGGTGGTGTGGCTGTGGGTGCCGCGCCCGGAGGTGACCGGCGGGCTGCGCGTGGCCGTGGTCCAGCCGGGGGTCGTCGCGGACGGGCCGGACAGCGCCGAGCACCGGTTCGACGTCGGGGAGCGGCTGACCCGGACCCTGGCGGGCCAACACCCCGACCTGGTGGTGTGGGGCGAGAGCAGCGTCGGGGCGGACCTGGAGGCCCGCCCGGACCTGGAGCGCCGGTTGACGGCGCTGGCCGCCGAGGTGAGGGCTCCCCTGCTGGTGAACGTGGACGCGCGGCGGGGCGACGGCGCCGGGATCCGCAAGAGTTCCGTCCTGATCGGACCCCAGGGTCCGACCGGCGACCGGTACGACAAGATGCGGCTGGTTCCCTTCGGCGAGTACGTGCCCGCCCGGGCGCTGTTCGGCTGGGCCACCTCGGTCGGCAAGGCGGCGGGCGAGGACCGGGTGCGGGGCGACTCCCCCGTGCTGATGCCGCTGCCGGGCCGGCCCGGGCTCCTGCTCGGTCCGCTGGTCTGTTTCGAGTCCGCGTTCCCCGACATGAGCCGGCACCTGACGCGTGACGGCGCCGCCCTGCTCGTCGCACAGTCCGCGACGTCAAGCTTCCAGGACAGCTGGGCCCCGGCCCAGCACGCCTCGCTCGCCGCGCTGCGCGCCGCCGAGACCGGCCGCCCGGTGGTGCACGCCACCCTCACCGGCATCAGCGAGGTGCACGGTCCGGCCGGTGAGCGGGTCGGCCCGTCCCTCGCCACCTCGGCGAGCACCGCCCACGTGTACGAGGTGCCGCTGGCCACCGGCTCCACGCTCTACGTGCGCTTCGGGGACTGGCCGGTGGGCGCGGCCCTCGCCGCCCTGGCGGCGTTCTGCGCGGCCCGGTGGACGCCTTCGCTCAGGAAGCCTGCTCCAGAGCCGAGCGCACCACCCGTTCACACAGCTCGTGGGTGAGGAGGGCGTCCCGGGCGCTGAGCGTCGTGCCGGCCTCGACGGCTTCCAGGAAGGCGTCCACCACCTGTTCGATGCCCCGCTGGCGGGCGACCGGCACCCAGTCGCCGCGCCTGCGCACGGTCGGCTGGCCCTTGTGGTCGATGATCTCGGCGAGGTTGACGACCTGCCGCTTGGTGTCCTGTCCGGACACCTCCAGGATCTCCTCGGTCGACCCGGACTGCCGGTTCATGATGCCGAGGGCGGTGAACCCGTCGCCGGACATCTGGAGCACCACCTGATGCATCAGCCCCTCGCGCACCACGGCCCGGACGTCGACGTGGTCGGCGTCTCCGGGCACCAGGAACCGCAGGGTGTCGACGACGTGGATGAAGTCGTCCAGGACCAGCGTCCTCGGATCCTCGGGCAGCCCGACCCTGTTCTTCTGCATGACGATCAGCTCGCGCGGGTGGTCGACGCACTGCGCGTACCCGGGGGCGTGGCGCCGGTTGAAGCCCACGGCGAGGGAGGTCCCGCGCTCCTCGGCCAGCTCGACCAGCCGCCGCGAGTCCTCGAACTCGTAGGCCAGGGGCTTGTCCACGTAGGTGGGCACGCCCGCCTCCAGCAGACGCCCCACGATCTGCGGGTGGGCGTCGGTCGGCGCGTGCACGAAGGCCGCGTCGAGTCCGGCGGAGAGCAGGGCGTCGAGCGTGGTGTGCCGGCGCTCGGCCGGGACGTGGTGGATCGCGCCGATCCGCTCCAGCGTGGCGGGGGTGCGGGTCTGCAGGTGCAGCTCCACTCCCGGACGGGCGGTGAGGACGGGCAGGTACGCCTTGCGGGCGATGTCGCCGAGTCCGATGACGCCAACCTTCACCGGGAGCCTCCAGGTTCGTTCCTTGTCGGACGCTCGCAGCTTAATCCCTGGTGACAGGGGCTGCGGTCGCTGAGGATGGGGCGCATGACCAACTCCGGATCCCACCGCCCCGAACCCTCCACCACCGCGAACGAGCGGGACATGTTGGACGGCTGGCTCGACTACCACCGCTCCACGTTGGCCTGGAAGTGCGAGGGACTCGGGGACGAGCAACTGCGCCGCAGCGCGCTCGCGCCCTCCGAACTCAGCCTGTTGGGCCTCGTCCGGCACATGGCCGAGGTCGAACGCTACTGGTTCCGCGAGATCATGCTCGGCGAGGAGCTCCCCGACCTGTACTCGACGCCCGACAACGTGGACGGCGATTTCCGGTTCACCGCCGAGGACACCTGGAGCGAGGCCGAGCGGGTGTGGCAGACCGAGATCGAGCTGGCCCGGCAGTCGGTGCAGGGTCGTTCCCTGGACCTGGTCTCGCGGCCCGAGAGTCACCGCCGGGGCGAGGTGTTCAGCCTGCGCTGGGTGTACACCCACATGATCGAGGAGTACGCCCGCCACAACGGTCACGCGGACCTGTTGCGCGAGCACATCGACGGCGCCACGGGCGAGTAGCGGCCCCGGTCTCGGCCGGATCGCGCTCCGGCCGTCAACCGACGGCGCACCGGGGGCCGGCCGTCACCCGTGCGGGGGCAATATCGTCCCAGGGTTTTCGCAACCGGGTCCTCGCACAGCAGAGTTGCGCGCGTGCATCCAACCCGAACCACGACAAAACTACTGCTCGGAGTGGCCTGTGCCGTCTCGGCTGTCTCCGGCTGCGTGAACGTGCCCCCCGCTCCGGCGGGGCTCCCGGCGGTGCCCCCCGCGGGGTCGCCGCCGCGGCACGAGCCGCGCGGCGAACCGGGAGCCCTCCCGGTGGTCGTCCAGGCGCCCGCCCTGGAGGCACTGCGGGCGGTCCCGCGGGAGCCGGGGCATCCGGCGGCCGCGACCGCTTCGACGACCGGCAGCCGGGGCGAGCCGCCGAGGGCGCCCCGTACGCCCGCGGAGCCCGATCGGGCCGCGCCGCCGGTCCCGGACATCCCGGAGCCCCGCCGGCGGGGCGAGCGTCCCCCGGGGCACGCCGACGGCCGTCCGGGGGACCGTGCGCACCGGCCCCGGCCCGACGCGAAGGCGCCGCGGGAGTTGATGCGGGAGTTGCCGGTACGCCCGGCGGACGTGTGCGCGATGGGCCGTCGCCACGGGCGCTGGCACCCCGACAGCCCGGAGGCCCGGATCTGCGCGGGCGTCCAGGGCGGCTGAGGGTTCCCCGTACGGCCTCCCGGGCCCCGTACCGCCTCCCCGGCCCCGGGGGCTACGGAGACTGCTCCGGGAAGGGTCGGGGCCTCTCCCCCGGCTCCGTCGCGAGCCGCAGCTCCAGCCGGGCGATGGCGGCCCTGACCCGGTCGCCGTAGCCGTCGTCGGCGAGCGCGCCGGTGGCCGCGCGGGCCCGGGCGAGGTGGACCCGGGCCGCCTCCGGTCGACGCAGTTTCACGTAGTCGGCGGCCAGGTTGAGGTGCAGCGACGGGTAGAACACCCGGACCGCCTGATGCGGGTCGCGGGCACCGCGCGGGGACCGGGCGCCCGGTGGGCCCGCGGGCGGACCGTCGGTGGCGGTCGGCCCGTCGGCGGCGGTCAGTGCCCGCAGGTCCCAGGCCAGTTCGTCGGCGGGGTCGTCCTGCGCGTCGGCCATGTAGTGCGCGAGGGTGCACCGGTGGAGCGGGGGACCCGCCTCGCCGATCTCGGACCAGATCTCCCCCAGGCGATTGCGGGCCTCCTCGCGGTCCCCGGCGTGCAGCAGGATGACGGCCTGGCCGATCCTGGTCATGACGGCGTCCTCGGACGCCTCCTGCTGCTCCGTCAACGCGGCCTCCGGCTGGCTCTGCCAGACCTGCTCTCCGGTCTGATCGTCACGACGCTAACCGCAGGCACCGCCCGCGACGTCCAGGCGGGGTGTGGCGTCAGCCAAGGTCCGGGATACGCCAGTCGATCGGCTCATGCCCCTGGGCGGCGACGGCTTCGTTGATCTGTGTGAAGGGGCGGGACCCGAAGAACTTCTTGGCCGACAGCGGCGACGGGTGGGCGCCCTTGACGATCACGTGCCGGTCCTCGTCGATCAGCGGGATCTTCTTCTGGGCGTACGCGCCCCAGAGCACGAACACGACCGGGTCGGGACGCGCGGAGACGGCCCTGATCACCGCGTCGGTGAACTTCTCCCAGCCCTTGCCCTTGTGCGAGTTGGGCTCGGCCTCGCGGACGGTGAGCACCGCGTTGAGCAGCAGGACGCCCTGCTCGGCCCACGGCATCAGGTACCCGTTGTCCGGGACGGGGAGGCCGAGCTCCTCCTTCATCTCCTTGTAGATGTTGCGCAGCGAGGGCGGGGTCTTGACCCCGGGCCGCACGGAGAAGCACAGGCCGTGTCCCTGGCCGGCGCCGTGGTAGGGGTCCTGGCCGAGGACCAGGACCTTCACCTTGTCGAACGGCGTGGCCTCCAGGGCCGCGAGGACCTGGTCGCGGGGCGGGTAGACCGGCCCGTTCGCCCGCTCCTTCTCGACGAACTCGGTGAGCTCTTTGAAGTAGGGCTGGTCCAGCTCCCCGCCGACAGCGGGGAGCCAGGACTCGGGCAGCATCTGGGTCACGTCTACAACCTCCGGTACAGGATCGGGCAACTGCGCGGTGCAACTGCCCAGAACCTACCGGGAGCCACTGACAACGCCTCGTCCGGCTGCCCGCCCGGTGTCCGCTACCAGCTGGTCTTGCGGTAGAACTCCCACATCTGCATGACGGTCTGCGGGTCGAGGGCCCGCTCGGCGCCGGCGATGTCCTCGCGTGTGCCGACGTACAGCTTGCCCTGCCACAGCGGCAGCAGCCGGACGTCCTGGGCGAAGATCTGCTGGGCCTCCTCGAACTCCTTGACGCCGGCGGCCCGGTCGCTCTCGCGGCGGGACTTGGGCAGCAGCTCGTTCATGATGGGCGCGGGCTCGTACGGGGTGCCGACCGCGTTCTGCTTGCCGACGAACGGGGCGATGAAGTTGTCCGGGTCCGGGAAGTCGGGGAACCAGCCTCGGCCGAAGACCGGATACTCGCCCTTCTTGTAGCCCGCCTGGAAGGCCTTCCAGGGCTGGCCGCGCAGGTTGATCTTGAAGAGGTCGCTCTCTTCGAGCTGCCGCTTGATCTCGGTGAACTCCTCGGCGGTGGAGGGGCCGTACCGGTCGGTCGTGTACCAGAAGGTCAGCTCGACCTTCTGGGTGATCCCGGCCTCGCGGAGGATCTTCTTCGCCTTCTCGACGTCCGAGTGGCCGTACAGGTCGTAGAACGGCGTCCGGTGGGCGACGGTGCCCTTGGGGACCATCGAGTACAGCGGTTCGGCCGTGCCCTGGTAGACCTTGGCCACGAGCGCTCCGCGGTCGATGACCTGGGCGATGGCCTGGCGCACCGGCAGCTTGGCGACCTGCGGGTCCTTGGGGTTGAAGACGAGGTAGCGGATCTCGGCGCCGACGTTCTCGACGACCTGGATGCCGACCTCGTGGGACGCGGGCGTCTGCAGGTCCTTGACCTCCGCGGCGGACAGGCCTCGGTAGGTGGCGTCGATCTCCTTGGACTTCAGGGCCGCGACCATCTTCTTGGAGTCCGCGAAGTAGCGGATGGTCACCCCGTCGTTGCGACGGTTGGCGAAGCCCGTGTAGCTCGCGTTGCGGCTGAGGACCGCTTCGCTGCCCTCGGTGTACGAGTCGAGGACGTAGGGGCCGGAGCCGATGGTCTTGCCCTCCTCGCGCACCTTGTCCGCCGGGTACTCCTTCGGCGGGACGAGCGAGGCGGCCGGCGAGCCGAGGACGTACGGGAAGGTCGCGTCCGGGGTGTTCAGGTGGAAGACCACCGTCGCCGCGTCGGGGGTCTCGATCTTGTCCAGGCTGCCGAAGAGGTCCTTCGGGCCGACCTGGGAGTTGATCGTCCGGATCCGGTCGAGGGAGTGCTTGACGGCCTTGGCGTCCAGCGGATCCCCGTTGGAGAACTTGAGGCCCTTCTTCAGGGTGCAGCGGTAGGACTCGTTGCGGGAGTCGGTGAACTCGCAGGCCTGGGCGGCGTCCGGCTGGGGCTGGGTGGAGCCCGTGGGGAACGCCAGGAGCGTCTGGTAGATGTTCCGGTACAGCTCCCAGGAGCCGTCCCATGCCGCGGCGGGGTCGAGGGTGCTCGGCTGGCTCATCGTACCGACGACGATCCGCTTCTTGTCGTCGCCGCTGTCGTCGGAAAGCAGACCGCATCCGGCGAGCAGGGATATGGACGCAAGGGCCGCAGTGATCTGCAGGCATCTGGTCCGGTTGAACACGTGCACGCTCCTCGATCAGCCAGGGGTGCGGCAGACCCTACCGCAGTGCCTCACAAATCCAATGGGCAGGTTTCGTGAGGCACTTGACCGATTACGTGCACATTCGGTACGCATTTGCCTCCCTCTGGGAGGCAAATGCGTCCGGTTATCGGTCAGTGCACCCCGGCATTGAGGAACATTCCCCCGTCGACGACCAGAGTTTGCCCCGTGATCCATTCCGCTTGTGCAGATGTAAGAAAGGCCGCGGCGCCCCCGATGTCCTCCGGGACCCCGAGTCGCCCGAGCGGATAGGCCGCCGCGGCCTCCTGCTCACGACCCTCGTAGAGCGCCTGCGCGAACTTCGTCTTCACCACCGCGGGGGCGATGGCGTTGACCCGCACGCCCGGCGCCATTTCGTGCGCGAGCTGCAGGGTGAGGTTGACCATGGCGGCCTTGCTCATCCCGTACGCGCCGATGAAGGGCGAGGCGGAGACGCCGGCGATGGAGGCGATGTTCACGATCGCCCCGCCGTTGTCCTTCTGCCAGGCGTGCCAGGTCCGTTGCGCGAAACCGAGCGCCGAGATCACGTTCGTCTCGAAGACCTTGCGCGCGACGCCCAGGTCCAGGTCCGCGATCGGCCCGAAGACCGGGTTGGTGCCGGCGTTGTTGATCAGGAAGTCGACCCGGCCGAAGGCCTCCATCGTCCGCTCCACGGCGACGGCCTGGTGGGCCTCGTCGTGCGCCTTCCCGGCGACGCCGAGCACCCGGTCCGCCCCGAGCCGCTCGACGGCCTCCTTGAGGGTGTCCTCGTTGCGCCCGGTGATGCACACCCGGTCGCCCCGGGCGACCAGTGCCTCCGCGATGCCGTAGCCGATGCCCCGGCTCGCCCCGGTGATCAGTGCGACCCTGCCGCTGTCGTTGCCGCTGTACGTCATGCCGTACGCCCTGCCTCTCGTTCGTCGCCGCGCGTCAGTTGAGCGGGCCGCCGGCCACGTACAGGACCTGCCCGGAGACGAAGCCGGCCGCGTCGCCCGTGAAGAAGGCGATCGCGTTGGCGATGTCGTCCGGGTTGCCGACGCGCTGCACGGGGATCTGGGTGGCGGCGGCGGCCTGGAAGTCCTCGAAGCCCATGCCGACCCGGGCGGCCGTCTGGGCGGTCATCTCGGTGGCGATGAAGCCGGGGGCGACGGCGTTGGCGGTCACGCCGAACTTCCCGAGCTCGATGGCCAGGGTCTTGGTGAAGCCCTGCAGACCGGCCTTCGCGGCGGAGTAGTTGGCCTGGCCGCGGTTGCCGAGGGCGGAGCTGCTGGAGAGGTTCACGACGCGGCCGAACTTGGCCTCCACCATGTACTTCTGACAGGCCCGCGCCATCAGGAAAGCGCCCCGCAGGTGCACGTTCATGACCGTGTCCCAGTCGGTGGCGCTCATCTTGAAGAGCAGGTTGTCGCGGAGCACGCCCGCGTTGTTGACCAGGATGGTCGGGGCGCCGAGCGTGCTCGCCACGCGCTCGACGGCCGCCTCCACCTGCGCGCTGTCGGAGACGTCGCAGCCGATCGCGACGGCCCTGCCGCCGGCCGCCGTGATCGCCTCGACGGTGTCCTTGCAGGCCGCCTCGTCCAGGTCGAGTACGGCGACCGCCCGGCCTTCGGCGGCCAGGCGTACGGCGGTGGCCGCGCCGATGCCCCGGGCCGCCCCGGTGACGATCGCGACGCGCTGCTCGGTGGTGGACATGCTGGATCTCCTCGCGCTTGGAATCCTCGGTGCGCCGACGCGGCCCCTCATAGGTGAGCAACCGCTTAGTAGCTTCGGCTGGACAGACGCTAGGAGCCCTGGCACCCGGTGTCAACGGCGTCGGTCCGACGGGCACCCCGGGTCGCGCGCCGATCGTCGCAGGGGCCGCCGCGCTCAGCGCACCAGCAGCTCCAGCAGCCGTTCCACCTCGGCCTCCGGGTCGGCCGTCAGTCCGGTGTGCACCGGACCCGGCTGCACCACGGTGCTGCGCGGGGCGATCAGCCAGCGGAACCTGCGGCCGGGCTCGTCGCCCGCCGCCTGACCGGCCGACTCGCCGCCCGCGCACAGTCCCTCGACCCCGAGCAGGGCGGCCCGTACGCCGGTCACGTCGGCCCCGGGGTCGAGGGCGAGCAGCTTGCCCTCGTCGAGGTGGATGCGCGCGGCGACGTAGGAGTGCGCCCGGCAGTAGACGATCACGCCGGCGTTGAAACACTCGCCGCGCTCCATCCGGGGCACCACACGCACCAGCGCGTACTCGAACACGTCCCGCTTGATCACTCGCTGTCGCTCTTCTTCTCGTCGGGCTCGGTCTTGGCGCGCGGCGGCGCGAGGCGCTCGGCCAGCCACCCGGGCGGACCCGACCTCGGCCGGACCTCGGCCTCCATCGTGATCCTCTCGTGGATGCCGGCCGCTCGCGGGAGCAACGCGTCCGCATAGGCGCGTCGCACGGCGTCCGTGGAGTCGAAGCCGGGCTCGTCGACCAGCCACTCGTCCGGCACGTCGGCGGTCACCTCGGCGAGCAGCTCCCTCGTCACCAGCGGCGCGAGCTCCGCGGCGGCGCCGGCGATGTCGGGTCCGACGGGGGCCAGGACGTGGTCGGAGGCGTTGTAGGGCTTGGCGGCGGCGGCCCGGGCGGTCGGCCAGTTGTGCTGCCAGATCATGGTGGCGCCGTGGTCGATGAGCCACAGGTCGCCGTGCCAGACCAGGAGGTTCGGGTTGCGCCAGGACCGGTCGACGTTGTTGACCAGGGCGTCGAACCAGACCACGCGTCCGGCCTCGACGGGGTCCACCTGGTACGCGAGCGGGTCGAAGCCGATCGAACCGGGCAGGTAGTCCATGCCGAGGTTCAATCCGCCGCTGGCCTTGAGGAGTTCCTGAACCTCCTGGTCGGGCTCGCCGAGCCCGATGACGGGGTCGAGCTGCATCTGCACCAGCCGCGGGACCCGCAGGCCCAGCCGCTGGGCCAGCCGGCCGCACACGACCTCGGCGACCAGGGTCTTGCGGCCCTGGCCGGCTCCGGTGAACTTCATGACGTAGGTGCCGAGATCGTCGGCCTCGACGATACCGGGAAGCGAGCCACCCTCGCGCAGCGGCGTGACATAGCGGGTCGCCGTGACTTCTGTCAACATCTTCCCAGGCTACATGGGCCGCAGGCCTGCATCTCCAAGGTGCCGCCCCGACATTGCTCGCCCGTCACCAGTCTCCACCAGCCACAACCGGGGAACGCTCGGCCGCATGTGCCGAAGGGTCGGGGACCCGGTCGGCGACGGGTACTCGCGTCCCCACCGGAAGCCATCGGGATTCACGACGGCACGGGTACGGCCCGGGTTCGCTCGGGCGTACTCGGAGTTCGGTGTCTTGCATGGTCGGCGGCCTGGTGGTGGGCAGTGCGGGTTCAGGGCCGACCGGGGTCCAGGAGGTGCCGGGCGAACACGGAGAGGGCCTGGGCGATGCGCTCGTGGGGGATGCCCAGAGTGTTGTGCTGATGGTGGTAGAGCTGCGGGGCCAAGGGGCCGAGGGCGATGTCGGCGAGCGCGTCGGGGTCCGGGGATCCGCCGGCGATGAGCAGGGTGCGCACATGGAGGCGCCAGAAACCGTAGGCGCCGGTGCCGTAGCGGGCGGGCCCGGTTTCCGCGCCCAACGCGAGGGGCAGATGCCGCCGGATCAGGTCCAGGTAGGCGATGTAGAACGCGGCCAGTCGTTCGGCGGGGGGTGCCCCCGGTCCCAGCGGCGGGGGGCCGTAGATCATCTGCCCCTGTAGCCGGCGTTCGTGCTCGTCCAGGAGGGCGGTGGCGACGGAGGACGGGTCGGGGAACGAGCGGTAGAGGGTCGCGCGGCCGACGCCCGCGGCCTTCGCGATCCGCTCCATCGTCACGGTGCTCGGATCGTGTGCGGTGAAGAGCAGTTCCGCGGCGGAGAGGATCTGTGCGCGGTTGCGCACCGCGTCGGCGCGCTGCCGGGGTGCGGTGGCGCCTCGGGGTGCCGCCTGGAGATCACTGCGGAGGACCGCGGGCGGGGCGGGATGCTCGTCGCCGTTACTCATGCGGGTCACCTTACTTCCTGGAACGCCAAGTGGACGGCTTGTCCGTTTAGCATGCCCTGGTCTACGCTAACTGGGACGACCGTCCGTTTAATGTGGGGGAGAACGAGATGAACGCTGCGCTGCTCGCGGCAGCCCTCCTGGTTGGGTGCCTCCTGGCCGTCCAGGCGTCGGTCAACCTGCAACTGAACAAGGCCGTGGGAACCCCTTACGGCGCCTCCACGGTCCAACTGGGCGTGGCCGCCGCACTCCTGGTGGTCCTGGCGGCAGTGACCGGCTCACTCGGCGCACTCGGGAAGCTCCCCGGCGTCGAGTGGTGGCATCTGCTGGGCGGCCTGGCCAGCCCCCTCTACATCACCAGCGCCATCCTGCTCTTCCCCCGGCTGGGAGCCCTGGCCTCGGTCGGGCTGTTCGTCACGGGGCAGATGTTCTCCTCCTTGGTCCTCGACCTGGGCGGCCTCCTCGGGCTGGAGAAGAAGGACCTGAGCCCGGGCATCGCGCTCGGCGCCCTCGCGGTCCTCGCGGGCATCATCGTGATCATCCGGGGACAGCAGACGACCGCCCCGCCCGGAGCCCCGACGATGTCGGGCCCGGGCCGAACCGGATGGATCGCCCTGGGCATCGTCGCCGGCGGTGTACTCCCGGTTCAGGGCGCGGTCAACGCCGAGCTCCGGCATGGTCTGGGCGCCCCGATCACGGTGGCGGCCTTCAGCTTCACGGTGGCCGCGCTCACCATCGCCGTCGTCCTGCTGGTGCTGCGCCTGACGGACAAGACCCCCAAGCCGCAGTTGGCCCCACTGAAGGCGATGCCCTGGTGGGGCTGGCTCGGCGGAGCCTGCGCCGCGGGCTACGTCACCGGCACGTTCCTGCTGATCCCCGAGATCGGCGCCGCGGTGACCGTCGGGCTGACCGTGACCGGCCAGCAGCTGACCTCCGCCCTGATCGACCACTGGGGCATGTTCCGGCTGCCGACCCGGGTGCTGAGCGTGCCGCGTCTGACGGGACTCGGCCTGCTGCTCGCCGGATCGCTGGCCATCCAACTCGCCTGAGCTCGCGCTCGTACGACCCTGAGAGAGAAGGCTGTTCCTCGTGGAGACCTACGCCGTAGGGCCCGAACTGCACGCCCTGCCCTCTGCACTGCCGATACCCGGCTCAGGCCTGCAACCGGTCAACGCCTACCTGCTGCGCGGTGAGCAGCCGATGCTGGTGGACACGGGCATGCCCGTGGACCGGGACGCGTTCGAAGAAGCCCTGTGGTCCCTGGTGGACCCCGCCGATCTGCGGTGGATCGCCCTCACCCATGACGACCGGGACCACACCGGGAGCCTGGCACGGATACTCGACCGCGCTCCCGGCGCCAAGGTCGTCACGAACGGGATATCACTCACCCGGCTGTCCGAGGAATTCGAGATCCCGCGTGAGCGGGTGGTGACGGTGAACTCCGGGAGCCGGATATCGATCGGTGACCGGACCGTCAGCTTCCACCGGCCTCCCACGTTCGACTCGCCGGGCACGCTCGCGGTATTCGACCACGAGGCCGGCACGCTGTTCAGCTCGGACAGTTTCGGCACCGTCATGCCTGAAACCGTGCAGCACGTCGGTGACGCCGACGTCAAGGAATTCTTCGAGGGCTTCGACGTCCTGAACCGGGCGATCGCCCCGTGGACGGCCCTCGTCGACCCGGAGAAGTTCCTCCGCACCGTCCAGGCGGTGTCCTCCCTCTCCCCGGCCCGGCTGCTGTCCGCCCACGGACCGACGGTGGAGGGCCGGATGGTCACCTCCCTGATGGAGTCCATGGCCCGCATCCCGTTCCTGCCGGCATGGCTCCCGGGCGCGGACGTCGACCTCGACGCCGCCTTGGACGCGCACGGCGCCCGAGCCGCCCCCTGACCGTCCGGGCCCTCGACTCCCCGCCACCGTCGAGCTCTCGAACCTCGGCAGCGACCGCTGAGCCCTGAACCACCACTCCACACTTCCTCGACACCCCTCGGAGCCACCGTTGACCATCGCACCCCTGACACCGCCGCCGGGCGTCATCACCGTCTTCTCGGACATCTGGTGTTCGTTCGCGCACATCGCCATCCACCGTCTGCACGCCACGCGCAAGCGGCTCGGACTCGAAACCCAAGTCAGCTTCGACCTGCGGGCCTTCCCCCTTGAGCTCCTCAACGACGCGCCCAGCCCCCGCCCCGGAACCGACAGCGAGGTGGGCCGGATGGCCAGTCTGGAGCCCGCGGCCGGCTGGCAGCTCTGGCAGGCCAAGGACTGGCTCTACCCCTCCACCATGCTGCCCGCGCTGGAGGCGATCCAGGCCGCCAAGGAGCAGTCCCTCGCGGCGTCCGAACAGCTCGACCTCGGCCTGCGGAAGGCGTTCTGGGCCGAGTCGCGGTCCGTCAGCCACCGCACGGTCATCCTGGACGTGGCCGCGCAGACCGGTGTCGTCGACGTGACGGCGCTGGCGGAGGCCCTGGACGACGGCCGTGCCCGCAGCAACCTCTCCGGCCAGACCGCGATCGCCCGTACCGAGGCGGTCAGTTGCAGCCCGCACCTGTTCCTGCCCGACGGCAGCGACTGGGCCAACCCCGGGATCGACGTGCGCTGGGAAGGCTCCTACGGCGTCGGCTTCCCGGTGATCGAATCCGACGACCCGATGATCTACGAGGACCTTCTCCTGGCGACTGTCACGGCCTGACACCGCGGCCGGACGAACGCGGCGTGAGGCACACCCCCGCCGCACCACCACTTGCCCCTACCGACCCTTGAGTAAGGACCTCTGATGCGTTACACGACCTTCGGACACCGGACCGGACTGCGCGTGTCCGAGTACGCGCTCGGCACGGCGAACTTCGGCACCCGCTGGGGCGCCGGCGCCGAGCCGGACGAGGCACGCCGCATATTCGACCGATTCGCCGAAGCGGGCGGCACATTCCTCGACACCGCGGACACCTACCAGTTCGGCGAGTCGGAAGAGCTGACAGGGAAGTTCATCTCCGCCGACCGGGACCACTTCGTCCTGGCCACCAAGTTCACCCTCGGTGCCACACCGCAGCCGACTGTCTCCAAGACGGGAAACAGCCGCAAGAACATGGTCGCGTCGGTGCAGGCCAGCCTGAAACGCCTGGGTACCGACTACATCGACCTGCTCTGGGTGCACTTCCCCGACGAGCTCACGCCCATGGACGAGATTCTGCGTGGGCTCGACGACCTGGTGCGGTCCGGCAAGATCCACTACGCTGCCCTGTCCAACTTCCCCGCCTGGCGTGCCTCCCGGGCGGTGACCCTCGCGGACCTGAAGCACTGGGCACCGATTGTGGGAATCCAGAACGAGTACAGCCTCGTCGAGCGGACTGCCGACCGCGAGCTGCTGCCGATGGCCGAGAGCCTCGGACTCGGCGCCGCCCTGTGGTCCCCGCTCGGCGGCGGACTGCTCACCGGAAAGTACCGCCGCAGCACCAAGGGGCGCCTCACCGACCTGGGGGCGGTCATCCACACGGAGAACACCGCCCAGAAGACCGCCGTCGTCGATGCCGTCCTGGCCATCGCCGAGGAGATCGGCGTGACGCCGGCCCAGGTGTCGGTGGCCTGGGTGCGGGAGCGTGCCGCCCGGGCCGCGACCTCGCTCATCCCGGTCATCGGGCCGCGCGACCTCACCCAGCTCGATCACTACCTGGGCGCTCTGGACGTCCAACTGACCCCCGAGCAGTTCGCCCGCCTGTCGGAAGTCAGCGCGGTGCCCCTCGGAGTTCCCCACGAGGCGATCGCCGGATCCCTGGGCAGCATCCAGGGGGGCAACACCAGCCGCGTCATCACCCCGGTCGCACCGGTGGGCTGACGCCCCCCCGCATCGGCGAGGGGCTCCCTTCGGGCCGCCTACATGACGTAGGTGTCGAGATCATCGGCCTCGACGATCCCCGGCGGCGAGCCGCCCTCCCGCAGGGGGCGTGACGTAGCGGGTCGCAAGGGCTTCGGACAGCATCCGACCAGGTCACCGTCGGTCAGCGCGGCCCGACCCACCCGTCGAGCAACTCGCGCGTCGTGGTGATGGTGGCGACCAGCGCCAGCGCGTTGCGGATCACCTCGGCGGTGTACGCCGCGGGTACCCCGGTGATCGCGTCGGACGGGACCACCACCCGGTAGCCGAGGTTCACGGCGTCGAAGACGGTGTTGGGGATCGCGATGTTCGAGGAGACCCCGGTGACGACGAGGGTGCGGACACCGAGGTTGCGCAGCAGGGCATCCAGGTCGGTGCCGGCCATCGGGGAGAGCCCGTGGAGCCGGCGCACGACCAGGTCCCGCTCGGCCACCACGATGGGGGCGGCGATCTCGACCGCGCGGCTCCCGCTGAGTTGGCGCACCGGGAGCTTGCCGGCGGCCCGGAAAAGCCGGGCGTTGGCGTTGGCACCGAGCCCGTCCGCCCGCCGCTCCGCGACGGCGTGCAGCACCTGTACGCCCGCTCCCCGTGCGGCGTCGACCAGCGCGGCCACCCGGTCCAGCATCCCCGAGTCGCGGGCCTCCTTGGCCAGCTCGGGCAGGGCGCTCTCCTCGCCGACGACGCCGTTCTGGCATTCGACGGTGAGCAGCGCGGTGGTGGCGGGATCGAATTCCGGCATGGCTCCCCCTGGCGTGACGACCGAAGAGCCCGCATGATTCCTGACACACAGTCAGATGTGAAGGGGCGCGGGACGGATGGACGAGACACGCGTGGACCGGACGCAACGGCGGGGCCGCCGCATCATGATGACCGACGTGGAGGTGGACGCCTTCCTGCGCGAGCAGCGCACCTGCCGGGTGGCCACCGTCTCCCCGGACGGACGCCCCCACGTCGGAGCCCTGTGGTTCGCATGGGACGGGAGTTCCCTGTGGTTGTACTCGATCACGCGCAGCCGCCGCTGGTCCGACCTGCGCGAGGACCCTCGGATCTCGGTGGTCGTGGACGCGGGCGAGGCCTACGACGAACTGCGCGGGGTCGAGCTGTCCGGCAGTGCGGTCTTCGTGGGCGAGGCTCCCCGCACGGGAGAGCCGTGCCCGGAGCTGGCGGAGGCCGAACGCCTCTTCCCGGTGAAGAACTTCGGGATCGAGGAGATGCCGCACGACGGGCGCCACGCCTGGATACGACTCACCCCGGAGTCGATCGTCTCGTGGGACTTCCGCAAGCTCTAGAGCCACGCTCCGGGCCGCACGTGGCGGTCCTACAGCGTCGAGGCGGTCGCCTTGAGGGCCCCGACGACGGTCCTACAGCGTCGAGGCGGTGGCCTTGAGGGCTTCGACGGCGGCCCGGACGGAGGGCCGCCGGTCGGCGTCCGCCCGCCAGACGACGTACACGTGCCGGCGGACGGCGTCGCTCACCGGCAGCAGTCGCACCCCGGACGGGACGGGGCCGCGCCCCAGTCGGGGGGTCACGCACACGCCGAGTCCCGCTTCGACGAAGGCCAGTTGGGTGTGGTGCTCCTCGGCGATGTGCGCGATGCGGGGCTCGATGCCGATGCCGCGCAGGGTGAACACCAGCCACTCGTGACAGAACTGGCCCTCGTTCCAGGAGATCCACTCCTCGTCGGCGAAGTCGGCCAGCGAGACCAGGGAGCGCCCGGCGTGCCGGTGACCGGCCGGCACCGCGATGTCGACGGAGTCCTCCAGCAGATGGCAGCGGGTGAGCTCGACGGGCACCGGCATCCGCTTGTTGTGCCAGTCGATGGCCAGCGCCAGGTCGAGATCGCCGCGCACCACCGCGGCCATGCTCTCCCCCGGCTCCTGCTCCCGCACCCGGGTACGGAGGTCGGGGTGCCCCGTGCGCAGCGCCGTCAGCGCCCCGGGCAGCAGTCCGCGCATGGCGGTCGGAAAGGCTCCGATCTGCAACTCCCCCACCGCACAACCACGTTGGGCCTCGACCTCGGCCTGGGCGAGTTCGACCTGGGAGAGGATCCGGGCCGCGTGGTCGGCGAGCAGGCGCCCGGCGTCGGTCAGCCGTACCCCCCGCCCGTTCTTGGCCAGCAGCGGCTGACCCACCTCCCGCTCCAACTTGGCCATCTGCTGGGAGACCGCGGACGTGGTGACGTGCAGCCCGTCCGCCGCGCCGCCGACCGAGCCGTGGCGGGCGAAGGCATCGAGGGTGCGCAGGCGCTCCAGGTTCAACATGTAAGCAATGCTACGACGAGAGCCCCACGTATTCTCGCTTGTTCTAATGCGTCGGACGGCACAGAGTAAACCCATGAGCGCACCCACCACCCCGAGACCGGCCGCCGAGGCCCTCCCCGATCCCCTGCCGATCACCGCCGCCGCACCGCCCGCCCCTCGCCGGGGCGGCCTCGACTGGCGGATCCGTTTCGCCGTCCTCTCGGCGATCTGGGGCTTCAGCTTCCTGCTGATCAAGGTGGGCACGGAGGCCTACGCCCCGTTCCAGGTCGCTCTCGGCCGGGTCGCCTTCGGCGCCCTCGCGCTGCTCACGGTCCTGTTGCTGCGCCGTGAGCGGCTCCCCCGGGGTCGGCGGACCTGGGCCCACCTGACGGTGGCGGCGCTCCTGCTCAACACCGCGCCGTTCTCGCTCTTCGCGTACGCCGAACTGAGCATCCCCTCCAGCCTGGCCGGCATCTGCAACGCGACCTCCCCCCTGTGGGGCATGGCCCTCTCCCTGGTGGCCCTGTCCGAGGACCGCCCCACCCGCCGCCGGTTCGCCGGGCTGGGCCTCGGCTTCCTCGGCGTGCTCACCGTCCTCGGAGCCTGGCAGGGCTTCTCGGGAGTCGACGCCACGGGCACCGCGCTCGCCCTGCTGGCCTCGCTCTGCTACCCGATCGGCTGGATCTACGTCCGCCGCACCCTGGCCGGCACCCCCGGCTCGCCGGTGGCCCTGACCGGCGCGCAGCTCGGCATCTCGACGGTTCAACTGCTGCTGGTGAGTGCCCTGTTCACCTCGGCGCCCCACTCGTTCCCGCTCTGGCCGACCCTGTCGGTGATCGCCCTGGGCGCCCTCGGCACCGGATTGGCCCTGCAGATGCAGTACGGGCTGGTGACGGAGGTCGGCCCGACCACCGCACAGATGGTCACCTACTTCATCCCCGTCATCGCCACCACGGCGGGCGTCCTGGTCCTGGGCGAGCAGCTCCACTGGAACACCCCGGTCGGCGCGGCCATCGTCCTGGCCGGCGCGGCCCTCACCCAGACCCGCGCCCCGAAGCCCCCCACCAAGACCGCCCCCACCGGCTCCGCCCCCGCGCCAACCAGCCAGGTCAGCCCCGCCACAACCGCCCCCACCCCAACCAGCCCCGCCGGCTCCGACCCTGCCCCAACCAGCCAGGTCAGCCCCGCCACAACCGACCCCACCCCAACCAGCCCGGTCGGCTCCGCCCTCGACACCGCCCTCCCCACCACAACCGACCCCGCCCCAACCAGCCCCGCCGGCGTTTGAGGCGCGGGGGTCCGGGGGCGGAGCCCCCGGCAACGGCGCCGCACCCGCCCACCGACCGAACGGCGCAACGGCCGGGGCCGGGCCGACCACCGACCCGGCCCCGCACCCCGCACCCCGCCCCAACCCCCGGCGGAGCACCCGGCGGAGCACCCGGCGGAGCGCCCCGCCTCAGTCGAAGCGCCCTCCCACCGCCGGCCGCACCGCGTCGGCCACCGCGTCCGCCAGCCCCGCCACCTCCGCCGCCCCGAGCCCGGACACGGTGATCCGCACCCCGGGCCCGCTCTCCACCCGGAACCGCGCCCCCGGCGCCACCGCCCAGCCCGCCCCCAGCAGCCGCGCCACCGCCCCCGTCTCGTCGGCGACCGGTACCCACACGTTCATCCCGCTGCGCCCGTACGCCCGCACCCCGCGCCGCTCCAGGGCCGCGACGAGCCCGTCCCGCCGTTCCCCGTACGACCGCGCCACGGCGGGCGCGTCCACCGCGCCCGTGGTCCACAGTTCGACCACCGCGTACTGGAGCAGCCGGCTCACCCAACCCGGCCCCAGCCGCTGCCGTCCCCTCACCCGGTCCATCGTGACCGTGTCTCCCGTCAGCACCGCGAGTCGCAGGTCCGGCCCGTAGGCCTTGGCGGTGGACCGGACCAGCGCCCAGTGTCGGGTGAACCCGCCCAGGCACTGCAACGGCAGGTCCACGATCCCGTGTCCGTGGTCGTCGTCGAGGACCAGCACCTCCGGGTGGAGGGCCAGCAACTCCCGCAGTTCCCCGGCCCGGTGCGCGCTCACCGCCGCGCCCGTCGGGTTCTGCGCCCTGGCCGTGACCACCAGCGCTCGTGCCCCGTCCGCCAGGGCCCGCGCCACCGCCTCCGGCCGCGGCCCCTCGTCGTCCACGGCGACCGGCAGCACCCGCAGCCCCAGCGCGGGCGCCAGGTCCAGCACGCTCCCCCAGCCCGGGTCCTCCACGGCCACGGCGTCGCCGGGGCGCAGGTGGGCGGCCAGTACGCGTTCGATGCCGTCGAGGGCGCCCGAGGTGAGCCCGACGGGCCCGGCCGGCACCCCGTCGGCGTCGAGGCCGGCGCGGGCGAGGGCCGCCAACTCCGGGGCTACCGGGTCGGTTCCGTACAGGGTGGGCGTCCGCGCGTACCGTCGGGCGGCGGCGGCCAGGGCTCCCTCCAGCGAGGGCAGCAGCGAGACGTCCGGGTTGCCCGAGGCGACGTCGCGCACGCCGGGCGGGATGTCCATGCGCAGCGCGTCGCGGGGCGCGCTCGCCGGCCGCGACCTGACGCGGCTGCCGCGTCGGCCGTCCGTCTCGATGACCCCGCGCTCGCGCAGGGTCCGGTAGGCGGCGGCCACGGTGTTCGGGTTCACCCCGAGCACTCCGGCGAGCTCCCGCATCGGCGGCAGCAGCGTTCCCGGGGGGAGCGCGCCCGATCCGATGCCCGTTTCGACACTGGCCGCGATGTCCGATGCGCGACGCCCTACGATCCGATAGTCTCCTAGCACAAACCACATTATGCACTAGTACAACGGAGTTCGCATCATGAACGCCACGCCCGCCACCGAGCCGACCGAGCCGACCACGCCGACCGCCGCGCGGACGACCGCGCAGTCGACCGCGCGGACGAGCTCCGCGTACGAACCCACCGACCGCACCGTCCCGACGCGTTCCCGGGACCGGGCACGCTACGACCACGAGACCGTGCACGCGATACTCGACCAGGCCTACGTCTGCCACCTCGGCTTCGTGCGCGACGGCGCGCCGGTGGTCCTGCCCACGCTGTTCGGCCGGATCGGCGACGCCCTCTACCTCCACGGCTCGACGGGGTCCCGCCCGCTGCGAGCGGCGGGGAAGACCGATCCGGGTCTGCCGGTCTGCGTGACCGTGACGCACGTCGACGGCCTGGTGCTGGCCCGGTCGGCCTTCCACCACTCCCTGAACTACCGCTCGGTGGTCATCCACGGCACCGCCCACCAGGTCACCGACGAGCAGGAGTGCCGGAAGGCGCTCGACGCCCTGGTCGACCAGGTCGTGCCCGGCCGGTCCGCCGACTGCCGGCCCCCCACGGCCAAGGAGCTCGCGGCCACCGCCGTGATCCGGCTGGACCTGACCGAGGTGTCCGCGAAGCTGCGAACGGGCGGGCCGAGCGACGACGCCGAGGACCTGGGCCTGCCCTTCTGGTCGGGCGTGGTCCCGGTCGCGCCGGCGTACGGGACGCCGGTCCCGGCCGCCGACCTGACCCCCGGCGTCGCCGTCCCGGACTACCTCGCCGCGCTCTGAGCCACCGGGGCGGGCCGGACCACCGGACCGCCCACCGGCCTCCGCGCCTCGGCGACGATCAGCGCCCCGACGGCCGTCAACAGCAGTACGGTGCCCAGGATCACGGCCCCGGTCAGCCGTTCCCCGAGCACCAGAACGGCGATCGCCGCCGCGCTCACCGGCTCGATCAGCATGATCACCGACACCGTGGCGGCCCGTACGGCGG
Organism: Streptomyces sp. NPDC002602; assembly: GCF_042889445.1. Taxonomy (NCBI): domain Bacteria; kingdom Bacillati; phylum Actinomycetota; class Actinomycetes; order Kitasatosporales; family Streptomycetaceae; genus Streptomyces; species Streptomyces sp. NPDC002602. The sequence goes on from NZ_JBIAQX010000004.1 coordinate 637,621, forward strand.
CGGCCCCGTGGAAGTAGAGCGCGTACGCCAGCGCCGTCGGCACGGTGGCCACGTACACGAGCAGCCAGAGCACCCGACCGAGTTCGGCGGTGTGCGGGAGCAGACCTTCCACAGCGGCGAGCGGCAGCAGGCACACCGTGCCCACCGCCACCGACCACGCGGTGGTGACCAGCGGGTCCCCGCCGGCCCCGCGCTGCCCGAGCCGGCGGGCCCGCAGGGTCATGGCGGCGTAGCCGGCGGCCGACAGCAGCGCCCAGCCGACGCCGATCGGCCGCACCTCGCCGCCGCCGCTGCCCAGCACCAGCACCGCCAGCCCGGCCAGCGCCCCGCCGACGGCGACGATCCCACCGCGTCCGAGCCGCTCGCCCATCCAGTACCGGGCGCCGACCGTGATCAGGACGGGCCCGGCCCCCAGGGTGACCACGGTTCCGACGGCCAGACCGGTTTCCCGCACGGCCGCGAAGTACGCGGCCTGGAACAGGGTGAACATCAGTCCGGTGGCGATCAGCGAGCCGGCCGAGGGCCTCGGCAGGACGGTCCCGCGGCGACGGACCGCGAGGACGGCGAGCAGGACCACGAGCCCGCCCGCGCACCGCCAGAACGACAGGGCCAGCGGTCCGAGATCACTGGCGAGGAACAGCAGCGAGGCGGCCGCCCCGGCGGTTCCCCAGGCGGCTCCGGCGACGACGAGGGAGAGAAGACTGCGCCCGGCGACGGGCGAATGGTTCGACACGTGTGACTCCGCGCATGCGTGAAGGATGAAGGAAGGGGGTCATCGCTTCGCGGGCAGCGCGAACCCGCCCGGGAACTCCCCGGGGCGGGGCACTCGTTCGCTCGAAGGCCGCCCGCGCTAGGCGGCGGGAGGCGGAAGCACGGTCGAAGGCATGCTCGGAACCCTAAGCCTTGGCCGTCTCGCGGTCCAACACGGCCGGGTCGGCCGCCGCCGGCGGGGTGGGCCGCGCGGACTGCGCGATGAAGGCCCCGCCCAGGACCAGGGCCCCGCCCGCGATCTGCCAGGCGGAGAGGTGCTCGCCCAGCAGCACCCAGGCCAGGACGGTCGCGATGACCGCTTCCAGGCAGGCCACCACGCCCGCCACCTGCGGCGAGAGCCGGCGCACCGAGACGACCCCGGTCAGGTACGCGAACACGGTCGCGATCAGCACGACCCAGCCGAGCAGCACCACCGCCGGGACCGTCGTGTCGCCGAGTGCCGCGTCGGAGCCGAGTACCGCCCAGTCCATCCGCCAGGGCCGGGCGATCACGGTCATGACCAGCGCGCCGACGATCATGCCGAACGCGATCACGCCCAGCGGGTCGGGGACGTCGTCCCCGTCGGTCCCCTGATCCGCGAACACGAAGTAGAACGCCTGGCAGCAGGCGGCGGCGAGGCCCAGCAGCACCCCGAGCGGGTCCAGGCTCAGTCCGGCCCAGATCTCCACGACGCACGCCAGCCCCACGACGGCCACCGCCGCCCCGGCGGCGGCCGCCCGGGTCACCGGCTTGCGCTGTACGAAGCGGATCCAGCCCAGTAGCAGGGCGGGCCCCAGGTACTCCAGCAGGAGTGCCACGCCGACGGGGATCCGGGACAGGGAGGCGAAGTAGAAGGCCTGCACACCGGCGACGGCGATCAGTCCGAAGCCGGCCAGCAGGAACGGTTTGCGACGCACCAGGTCGCGATGGCGCCAGGCCAGGGGGGACAGCACGAGCGCCGCGCCCGCCACCCTCAACCAGACCACGTGCAGCGGGTCCAGACCCGCCTCGATCAGCGGCTTCGCCGCGACGCCCGAACCACCGAACGCACACGCCGAGACGAGGGCGAGGCCCAGTCCGGCGTTCTTCCCTGACGCTTGCATGGCCACATGATGACAGGAGCCGTCAGGACCGTCATCGACATGACACCTGTTGAGACGCACCCGACACCCACCCCGGTCCGACCCGCCCTATCTGACAGGTCGTCAGTATTGAATGTTCCGCCCGCCGGGGCTACCTTCCGCCGCACGTACCCGACGAGAAGGGGTGGTCGCATGGCCGAAGTCACCGCGGAATCACGCATCGAGGCGCCCGCCGCGAAGCTCTGGACGCAGCTGACGGACTGGGACGCGTACGGCCAGTGGAGCATGACCCACACCAACTTCCCGAAGGGCGGACCGGAGACCCTGGCGGTCGGATCGACCTTCGCGGAGAACATGAAGATGATGGGCTTCCCGGCCGAGGTCCTCTGGACCGTCTCGGAGCTTGAGGACGAGCGCCTCTTCGCCATCACCGGCAAGGGCCCGATGGGCGTGGCCGTCCTCACCCGGTACACCCTGATCCCGGACGGCGGGGCCACCACCGTCCGGATCGACGGCGAGTTCACCGGGGCCGCCGTGTCGTTGATGGCCGGCAAGCTCAAGGACTCGGCCACGGCCGCACTGAACGAGTCGCTGCGCAAGCTGGCGGGCCTGGTCGCCTGACCCGCACCCCCGCCGTGTACGCCGAGCCGGTACGCGCGAGGGCGCGCCCCGCGGGAGGATTCCCGCGGGGCGCGCCCTCGCATGGCGTCGACCGAGCCGGCACCGGCCGAGCCGGCACCGGGCCGACTCAGCGCTCGTCGACTCAGCCCTCGTCGACTCAGTGCTCGTCGACTCAGTGCTCGTCGGCCAGGATCAGGTAGAGCTTCTTGCGTGCGTCGTTGATGACCCCGAGCGCCTTCTCGCGCTGCTCGGGCGTGCCGGTCTTGAAGACCTGCCCGAAGGCTTCCATCAGGCCGACTCCGGCCGTCCGAACCTCGTGCATCGCCTCGAAGTCGAAGCCCCGACCGGCGTCCGCCCAGGGGGCGTCCGGCCCCGACTCGGCCTCGGTGCGGCCGGCGTCGGTGAGCGTGAACAGCTTCTTGCCGCCCTCGCTCTCGTTCGTGATGAGGCCCTCGTCCTCCAGCAGTTGCAGGGTCGGGTAGACCGAGCCGGGGCTGGGCTTCCAGGCCCCTCCGCTGCGCTCCCCGATCTCCTGGATCATCTCGTAGCCGTGCATCGGCCGGTCCGCGAGCAGCGCCAGGATGGAGGCGCGCACGTCACCCCGCCGCGCCCGACCGCGCGGTCCGCCGCGCCCGCCGCGCCCTCCGAAGGGTCCGCCACCGAAGGGCGGTCCGAACGGGCCGAAGGCGGCGCGACGCCCGCCGAACTCCTCCCGACGGTCCGGCCCGCAGTGGCCGTGGCCCCGTCCGTGCTCGTGGCCGTGGTCGTGTCCGTGCTGTCCGTGTGAACGCATGACCGCGCTCCTTTCGTCATCGAGTGTTCTCGCCGTCCGACCCGATGTCCGACGGCTTCGATGTCTCCACTATCACTGATCGCTCGCGATGCGTCAACGATATATCGGAAACTTCTCGACGACAGAGCCAGGTACCCCGGATCGGCTGTCCTGTGCCAGTGGATGTCGGTCGTTGGCCGCCGATTCATGATCGATGGCTGTCCCTGTCGGCGAAGGATGACGACGTGCAGATTCGTGTCGGCCAAGGACAACCGTCGAGGGCGCTGTCGTTTCGCACCGGCAGGCCTCGTTAGGATCTCCTGATCATGGACGTGATGACGGGGAACGAGATGATCGCCATCCCGCCGGGGCAGGTGACGCTGTCGGACCGGCGGACACAGCGCAGTTGGTCGGTCGAGCTCGCGCCGTACCAGCTCGCGGCAACCCCGGTCACCCAGGCGTTGTACGCACGGATCACGGGCCGGCGGCCGAGTACCACGCCCGGGGACCAGTTGCCCGTCGAGTGCGTCTCCTGGTGGGACGCGGCGCGGTTCTGCAATGCCCTGTCCCGGCGCGCCGGCCTCACGCCCGCTTACCACTTCCGTGCCGGGACCGAAGACGTCGAGTGGGACGCGTCCTCCGACGGGTATCGACTGCCGACCGAAGCCGAGTGGGAGCACGCCTGCCGTGCCGGGACGGCCGGGCCGCGCTACGGGGAGCTCGACGAGATCGGCTGGTACCGCGGCAACTCGCACGAGCGCATCCACGAGGTGGGCGGCAAACGCCCCAACCCGTGGGGGCTCCACGACATGCTCGGCAACGTCTGGGACTGGTGCTGGGACGTCTACGACGCCGAGGTCTACGGCGCCTACCGGGTGCTCCGCGGCGGTGGTTGGTTCGATGAGCACTGGAGTTGCCGGGCCTCCGCGCGGCGCCGCAGCCACCCGACTTTCCAGGTCGACGACGTGGGATTCCGCGTCGCGCGCTCCGTCGTGCGCTGATCCACGTCGTGCGCTGATCCGCGTCGTGCGCGAAGGCCCTCTGTCCGGTGGCAATCGATCGACGTTCACCGGCACGGATCAGCCCTTGGCAGCGTTCCCGTACCCGCCTTACGGTCGAGGTCATGCGCATCCGAATCGTCGACGCCTTCACCGACCGCCCCTTCCACGGGAACCCCGCCGGGGTCCTGCTGCTGGACGGCGCGTTCCCCCCGGACTCCTGGCTCCAGCAGGTCGCCGCCGAGGTCAACCTCTCCGAGACCGCCTTCGCCCGGCCGCTGCCGGCGGGCGGGGAGGCCGACTGGGAACTGCGCTGGTTCACCCCGGCCACCGAGGTGGACATGTGCGGTCATGCCACCCTCGCGACCGCCCACGTCCTCGCGACGGCCGGCCGGGCGAGCGGTCTGATCCGCTTCGCCGCCCGCTGTGGGATCCTCACGGCGCGGACCGCCGAGGACGGCACGATCACCATGGACTTCCCGACCTCCTCGCTGACGGAGGTCGAGCCCGTGCCCGAGGTGGAGCGCGCGCTGGGCGCCGCGATCACCTCGGTGCACGACACGTCCGCCCACGTCGGCGACCTGGTGGTGGAGCTCGCGGACGAGCGGACGGTACGGGAGCTCACCCCCGACATCGCCGCCCTGCGCGGCTACGCCCGCCGCGGGGTGATCGTCACGGCGGCCGCCGAGGACCCCTCACGCGGCTACGACTTCGTCTCCCGCGGCTTCTTCCCGGCGTTCGGCATCGACGAGGACCCCGTCACGGGCAGCGCCCACACCGCGCTCGCCCCCTTCTGGGCACGACGTCTGGGCCGCACCACGCTGACGGGTCTCCAGGGCGGATCGCGTACGGGCCTGGTCCGCGTCACCCTCGCCGGTGAGCGCACCCTCCTGACCGGTCACGCCGTCACGGTCCTGGACGGGGAGCTCCTCACCCGCCCCTGAGGACCCACCCGACGCCGCCTCAGGGGGTCGGCAGCCAGTCCACCCTGCCCGCGAGCAGGGCGTAGCCGCCGAAGGCCACGATGTCGAGCAGCGCGTGCGCGACGACGAGCGGTCCGACCCGCCCCCAACGGCGGTAGGCCAGCACGAACACCACGCCCATCACCATGTTGCCGATGAAGCCGCCGATGCCCTGGTAGAGGTGGTAGGAACCGCGCAGTGCCGAGCTGGCCAGCAGCGAAGCCGTCGGGGACCAGCCCAGTTGGTCGAGCCGGCGCAGCAGGTAGGCCAGCACGATGACCTCCTCCACCACGGAGTTCTGCAGCGCGGAGAGGATCAGCACGGGGAACTTCCACCACACGTCCGGCAGCGCCTCCGGCACCACGGTGAGGTTGAAGCCGGTGGCGCGGGCCGCCAGGTAGAAGGCGAGCCCGGCGCTGCCGATCCCGGCGGCGACCAGAGCCCCGCGACTCAGGTCGAACAGCGGCCTGGTCCGGTCGAAGCCGAGCGTCCGCAGCCCCGGTGCGCCCTCCCGCGTCAACAGGTGCGCGACGAGCAGTACGGGGACGAGCGCGCTCGCGATCCCGAACAGTTGCCAGGCCAGGTCCAGCCAGGGCCGCCCGGGCGCGTACGACCCGTTCAGCGTGGCCGCCTGGTCCTTGAGCCCGCCCGGCTTGGTCAGTGAACCGATGAAGCTGATCAGGGCCGAGACCCCGCTCGCCCCCAGCGACAGCGCGAGGACGAGCAGCGTCTCGGTCCGCAGGTACCCGCGGCTCTCTTCTCGCAGGTCCTTGACCACCGGCTCCGGCTCCACCCGCACGCCCGACTCCCGTCCCGCCGCGATCGGTGTCGCGACGTGCCGTCACGACACCCCCATACTGCCTCCTCGACGGGGCAACGGGATCATCGGACCCGGTCGGGGTCAGCGTCGGGCCGCCGCCGCGGCGTCCACCTCCTGCCCGGCGAGCCCGACCGGCCAGGTGTGCACGGGCTCGCCCCGGTGCGACAGCTCGCTGTAGCGCCGGGTGGTGGCCGCCAGCGCGTCGTCGCGTCCCAGGCCGGCCGCGACGGCCCGGTGGAAGGTGTCCACCTGCCAGGTCGCCCCGTTCACCCGGAGCCGACACCGCTGTTCGATGATCCCCAGGTAGTGGTCCCGGTCCGCCGGCGCGATCCCCCAGGCGTCCAACCCGGCCGCCGCCATCGGGAGCAGCTCGTCGAGCACCAACCGCACCGCCGGTACGCTCGCCAGGCCTCCGCCCCTGCCCCGACGCGGCCAGCGCAGCCGCGCGTCGATGCCGTACCGACAGGCCGCGTCGAAGTTGGCCTCGGCCTCCGCGAACGGCAGCCTCGTCCAGACCGGCCGCTGCTCGTCCGCGAGCGTGCGCACCAGTCCGTAGTAGAAGGCGGCGTTGGCGACCACGTCGGCCACGGTGGGCCCGGCCGGCAGCACCCGGTTCTCCACCCGCAGGTGCGGCACACCGTCGGCGACCCCGTACACGGGCCGGTTCCAGCGGTAGACCGTTCCGTTGTGCAGCACCAGTTCCTGCAGGCTCGGCACCCCGCCCTCGGCAAGCACGCGCAGGGGCTCCTCCTCGTCACAGATCGGCAGCAGGGACGGGAAGAAGCGGACGTTCTCCGCGAAGAGTTCGTACGCCGAGTCCACCCACCGCTCCCCGAACCAGGTCCGCGGCCGCACGCCCTGCGCCTGGAGTTCGGGCGGCCGCGTGTCGGTGGCCTGGGTGAAGAGCGGCGGCCGCGACTCCCGCCACAGCTCGTGCCCGAACAGGAACGGCGAGTTGGCGCCGACCGCCGTCTGTACGGCGGACACCGCCTGGGCCGCGTTCCACACGTCCGCGAACCGGGCCGGAGTCACCTGGAGGTGCAGTTGCACGGAGGTGCAGGCGGCCTCGGGAACGATCGACCCGGAGGTCCAGGTCAGCCGCTCGACGCCGTCGATGTCGAGGATGAAGTCCTCGCCGCGCATCATCAGGATCTGCTCGTTGAGCAGCGAGTACCGGTCCACGGCGGAGAGGTTCGCCAGAGCCAGGTCGGAGCGGGTGATCGTCGGCAGAATGCCGATCATCACCACCCCGGCGTCGATGGCGGCGGCCTGCCGGTGGGCATAGTGCAACCCCGCGCCGAGTTCTTCGGCGAGCTGGTCGAATACCCGGCCGCCGAGGCGGTGCGGAAGTACGTTCACCTCCAGGTTGAACATTCCGAGTTCGGTCTGGAAATCGGGGCTCGCAATCCGCTCCAGAACTTCGGCATTCACCATTCTCGGCAACCCGTCGGCACCCGCGAGATTCAGTTCGATCTCCAGTCCCATCATGTTCTTGGGCCGATCGAACCTCTTCTCCGCCAGAAGGCGCTCCAGCCCCTCCAGGCACTCGTGGAGCTTCCTTCGATACCGATGCCGATCGGACAGGTCGAATCCGCCTGCCACGACCTTCTCCCCCATCGAAGCGTCCCTCCTCGAATGGGCCTGGCCCGGTGCACCCAGGCGCGCGTTACGGTCGATGATGCCCCGGCGGAGTGATCGATAACGCGGCGGGGGGACGCATGGCGGACAGCGCGCGCCGGTTTGGCCCGAAGGGCGCTTCGGCACATTCACCTGGCAAGCTCGATAACGCAAATTCCGCCTCGACTTTGCCCATTCCACATAACCGACGCTTTCCAGCCGAGCCCCCGTCCGGTAACCTCCGAGGTCAGCGCGGCATGTTCGCGCCCAACCGGCATGAATGCCATGCCAGAGGGACCGGTAAGCGCCTTGTCGGCAATGGACGGGACAGCTAGCCGAAACACTGCGTGAACACATGTCGTATAAACTCCGCAAACGAGGCAGAGAGTTGGCGCGCGGCCATTGCCCCTCAGCCCCCCTCTGGCCCCAGAATGCGACAGCGCCGTCCGCACCTTCCCCCGCACCCCAGGTCTCCCAAGTGAGAGGCGACCCACCATGCCGCTGCATGTCCCTCCGGCTCCCGCGCCCGCCCTGCGCTGCGTCCTCGCGGCACTCCGCTCCCCCACGGCCGTGCACGAGGCGCACACCCCGGCCCTGCGCAAGATCCAGGGTCCCCTGACCGCGGAACTCCCCCTGCCGGTCCACGTGCTCGACCGGTTGCGGACCTCGCCGCTCACGACCGGCGGCCGGCCGCCCCGCACGCGGCTGACCGGCTGGCGGTTCATGATCCGCAGCGGGGACCGTTTCGTCGCCGCGGCCGACACCCGGCTCACCGCGGACGGCTGGGCCTTCTCGCACTTCTTCGAGGGCCCCTATGTGGCGGCGACCGAACGCGCCCTGCGTCAGGCCGAGTCGCTCGGCAGGAACCACCAGCCGAGACTCCTGTCCGTACCGGAGCTGTACATGCTGACCCTGTGGCTGCACGGAGCGGTCAACGCCGACGCCTCGGCGGGCCTGCCGGACGCGGCCGACCTGCTGATCCCCCTGGCCCCGGCACCCCCCGGGATCGCGCCCTTCCGACCGCACACCGTGTCCGAGCTGCTGCCCGTACTGACCCGTCGGCTCACCCCGCCCGCCCCTCCGGCGCCGCCCGCGGTGGCCGCACCGGCGGCCTGACCAGCGCTCCCCGACCGGCATGGCCCAAGCTGCCCATACGGCCTAGCCCGCTCGGACCACTGGTGAACCACCCGAAATGACAGGGGAGTTGGCCTGAACCGCCCGCACGAGTGATGCGTCCTCCATGTATGAGGACAGCTGCCGGGAAATACCTACGAAGCAGCCGTCGTGGGGGAACACTGAGGACATACTCCCCGCAGGCGCGGGGATGACCCAGGGGGACGGCCATGAATCACGCATCGAGCCGTAGCACACAGACCACATCGCAGCGAAAGAACGCATCCATGTGCCAGCACCAGCCAGCCTGCCCGACGTCAGACTCCGCCGACAGGGAGGCCGCACTGCCCGTGGCCAACCACCCGGAACAGGGCTGGAGCCTGCTGTGCAACGGCGTCCTGCTCTTCGAGGACACCGGGGAGCTGTTGCCGGACGGCCAGATCATCGCCCCGCACCGGCCGCTCGCGGTCGCCTAGAAGCCGGCCTGGACGGGACGACACGGAACACGGGGAAGGGGCTGGTCCGGGAGCATCGCTCCGGGACCAGCCCCTTCCTCATCGGCTCACAGCGCCACGATCACGACTCAGTTGTCGTACTCGTCGAGCGGCGGGCAGGAGCACACCAGGTTCCGGTCGCCGAAGGCGCCGTCGATCCGGCGCACCGGCGGCCAGTACTTCTCGGCGGCCGTGACCCCGCCCGGGAAGACGGCCTCGTCGCGGGTGTACGGGTGGTTCCACTCGCCGCCCAGCGCCGCGGCGGTGTGCGGGGAGTTGGCCAGCGGGTTGTCGTCGAGCGGCCATTCGCCGCCCGCGACCCGCTCGATCTCGGCGCGGATGGCGATCATCGCGTCGCAGAAACGGTCGATCTCGGCGAGGTCCTCGGACTCCGTCGGCTCGATCATCAGCGTGCCGGCCACCGGGAAGGACATCGTCGGCGCGTGGAAGCCGTAGTCGATCAGGCGCTTGGCGATGTCGTCGACGCTGACGCCGGTGGCCTTCGAGAGCGGACGCAGGTCGATGATGCACTCGTGGGCGACCAGGTTGCCGGGACCGGTGTAGAGCACCGGGTAGTGCGGCTCCAGGCGCTTGGCGATGTAGTTGGCGCCGAGGACGGCCACCTGGGTGGCGCGCTTGAGGCCCTCGCCGCCCATCAGGCGCACGTACGACCAGGAGATCGGCAGGATGCCGGCCGAACCCCACGGGGCGGCCGAGATCGGGCCGACGCCCGTCTCCGGGCCGGCGGTCGGCTGGAGCGGGTGGTTGGGGAGGTAAGGGGCCAGGTGCGCCCGGACGCCGACCGGGCCGACGCCCGGACCGCCGCCACCGTGCGGGATGCAGAAGGTCTTGTGCAGGTTCAGGTGCGAGACGTCGCCGCCGAAGTGACCCGGCTTTGCCAGACCGACCAGGGCGTTGAGGTTGGCGCCGTCCACGTAGACCTGGCCGCCGGCGTCGTGCACCTGGGCGCAGATGTCCGCGACGTGCTCCTCGAACACACCGTGCGTGGACGGGTAGGTGATCATCAGCACGGCGAGCTCGTCGCGGTACTGCTCGATCTTGGCGCGCAGGTCGTCCGCGTCCACCTCGCCGTCGTCGGCGGTCTTGACGACGACGACCTTCATGCCGGCCATCACGGCGCTGGCGGCGTTCGTGCCGTGCGCGGAGGACGGGATGAGACAGATGGTGCGCTGCTCGTCGCCGTTCGCCCGGTGGTACGCGCGGACGGCCAGCAGACCGGCGAGCTCACCCTGGGAACCGGCGTTCGGCTGGATCGACACCTTGTCGTAGCCGGTGACCTCGCAGAGACGTTCCTCCAGCTCGTTGATGAGCGTGAGGTACCCCTCGGCCTGCTCGACCGGCGCGAAGGGGTGCAGCTGCCCGAACTCGGGCCAGGTGACCGGCTCCATCTCGGTGGTCGCGTTGAGCTTCATCGTGCAGGAGCCCAGCGGGATCATGCCGCGGTCCAGCGCGTAGTCCTTGTCCGAGAGCCTGCGCAGGTAGCGCAGCATCGCGGTCTCGGAGCGGTGCTGGTGGAAGACCGGGTGGGCCAGGTACTCGTCCGAGCGCAGCAGGCCCTCGGGCAGGCTCTCGGGGGTGATCTCGTCCAGCGCCTCGATGTCGGCGGTGACGCCGAAGGCGGCCCAGACGGCCTCGATGTCGGCGCGCAGCGTGGTCTCGTCACAGGAGATCGACACCAGGTCGGCGTCGACGCGGTACAGGTTGACCCCGCCCGCGCGGGCGGCGGCGACGACCTCGCCCGCACGGCCCGGTACCCGGACGGTGAGGGTGTCGAAGTACGAGCCGTGCACGACCTTGACCCCGCCGGCCGCCAGACCCGCGGCGAGCACGCCCGCGTAGCGGTGGGTCCGACGGGCGATCGTCCGCAGCCCGTCCGGGCCGTGGTAGACGGCGTACATGCCGGCCATGACGGCGAGCAGCACCTGCGCGGTGCAGATGTTGCTGGTGGCCTTCTCGCGGCGGATGTGCTGCTCGCGCGTCTGGAGGGCGAGGCGGTACGCCTTGTTGCCGTCCGCGTCCACGGAGACGCCGACGAGGCGGCCGGGGAGCGAGCGGGCGTGCTTGGCCTGGACGGCCATGTAGCCGGCGTGCGGTCCGCCGAAGCCCATCGGAACGCCGAAGCGCTGGGTGGTGCCGACGGCGATGTCCGCGCCCAGCTCGCCCGGCGAGGTGAGCAGGGTCAGCGCGAGCAGGTCGGCGGAGACCGTGACGATGGCACCGAGCTCGTGCGCCTGGTCGATGACCGGCTTGATGTCCCGTACGGCGCCGGAGGCACCCGGGTACTGGAGCAGTACGCCGAAGACGCCGCGCTCGGCGATCTCGGCGGGGATGCCCTCGGACAGGTCGGCGACGACGACCTCGACGCCCGTCGGCTCGGCACGGGTCTCGATCACGGCGATCGTCTGCGGCAGCGCGTCCGCGTCGATCAGGAAGACACCGTTCTTGACCTTGCCGACCCGGCGGGCCAGCGACATGGCCTCGGCGGCCGCGGTGCCCTCGTCGAGCAGCGAGGCACCGGAGGTCGGCAGGCCGGTCAGGTCCGCGACGACGGTCTGGAAGTTCAGCAGCGCTTCCAGGCGGCCCTGCGAGATCTCCGGCTGGTAGGGCGTGTAGGCCGTGTACCAGGCCGGGTTCTCCATGACGTTGCGCAGGATCACCGGCGGGGTGAAGGTCCCGTAGTAGCCGAGACCGATCATGGACGAGAGGACCTGGTTGCGGTCGGCGAGCTCGCGGAGCTCGGCGAGCACCTCTGCCTCGGTCCGCGCCTCGGGGAGGTTCAGCGCCTCGGCGCTGCGGATCACATCGGGCACCGCTGCGGCGGTCAGTTCGTCCAGGGAGCCGTAGCCCACGTGGGCGAGCATCTTCGCCTGCGCCTCGGCATCCGGGCCGATGTGGCGCTGCTCGAAGGGGATGCCTCGCTCCAGCTGGGAGAGCGGAATGCGGTTGGCGGTCATGACGGAGGCCTCCTGGTCGTATGACCTGCGAGGGGCACCACGGCGCGGGCACCCGAACGGCCTCCCCCTCTGTCATCTCAACCTGAGAGCTTCACCGGGCCTCCTGGGGTTCGCCCATGAGATCCGGCTTTCACCGTCGGTGAGGAGGGGAACCGGCACAGATCACCCGGTACCCGCCCCTGCTTTCCAGAGTGGCCTCACCACGTGCGGTACGTATGCCTGAGAGATTCCGGGGAGGATTTGCTCCTTCGGCGCCTCCGTCGCGTTCACTCGGAGGACTCTCCCGCACAGGGTCGACAGCCGTCACCCAGCCTACCAGCGAGGTTCCGAACCCTCCCTCGAGTGGCCCCCTCTCCGAATATGCACTTCTGTAGTGAATACGGAGGAGTTGCGACCATGTGGAGGGACCGTGCAGACCGACATCGATCCGCGCAGCCTGATCGGCCGGAAGGCATTCGACCTCCACGGAGCCAGGATCGGCACCGTGGACGAGGTCTACCTCGACGATGCCACGGGCGTTCCGGAATGGGCCGCGGTCCGGACGGGCCTGTTCAGCCGGGACGCGTTCGTCCCCCTGGAGCCCAGCGAGGTGGTCGGGGACACCCTGCGGGTCCCCTTCGAACGATCCCTGATCAGGGACGCGCCCGACTTCGGCGTCGGCCGCCACCTCTCGCCCGAGCAGGAGCTGCAGCTCTACCACCACTACGGCCTGGACGTGACCCTGCCGACGGAGTTCCACCACCCGCCGACCCCGCCGAAGGACACGCCCCGCGACTTCGGCCGGCTCGCGGGCGAGGGCTAGGCCGTCTCTTTCGGATCGTGCCGGTCAGGCCCGCGTCGTCCGGTGCCGTGCATCGCAAGGCGGAGAGGCTCCCGAGTACCGGACGTCCTCGGGTGCCTCGACAACGCGGCGAGGTGCGGTGCCGGGCGGCGCGGGTCAGGCACGATCCGAAAGAAACGGCCTAGTTCTGTGGCCGGAGAGCTTTGCCGGGTCGCGGTGAACCCTCCGGTCACCGCCCTAGGCGGCTCCGGCGCCACGCGGGCGCCCCCGCTCAACGGCCCCTCCCCCTCCGTCCTCCCCGACCAGCGGCAGCGGATCGGACGACTCCAGCTCCGGATCGTCCACCTTGAAGGTGCGCACACGTCCGGGCGGCGATCCCGGCCGCTCGAACCGTACGGTCACCCGCCCGACCCCGCTGCCCTGTACCCACCCAGGTCCGTACACCGCGTGCCGCACGTCGCTCCCGGCCGGCCAGAACCGCCCGGGGGCGATCACCGCCTCCCCCGGCCGCACGCCGTCCCCGTCGCCCTCCGCGCCCCGTACGGCTCCTTCGGCCCCCTCCGGCTCTTCCGGAGCCCCGGGCGAGGTCCCGGTACCGTCCGCCGCGCCTCCGCCCGGGGAGTCCTCGGCCTCCGCTGCCGGGCCCACCACGGGCCCGCCCGCCACCGCCGCCCCCTCCGCCTCCGCCTGGGCCTCGGCCTGGGCGAACAGGTCCTCCTGCGTGTAGTCCGCGAGCCCCGTCACCCCGACTCCCAAAAGTCGCACCCCGCCCGTGGTGTCCACGCCCTCCAGCAGCCGTGCGGCCGCCTCCCGGACCACGCCCGGATCGTCGGTGGGCCCCCGCAGCGTCTCCGAGCGCGTCAGCGTCGAGAAGTCGAAGCGCCGCACCTTCAGCACGATCGTGCGCCCCGAGTGCCCCGAGGACCGCAGCCGCCCCACACAGCGGTCGGCGAGCCGCTGCACCTCGCCCCGGATCCGGACCCGGTCGTGCAGGTCCACGTCGAAGGTGTCCTCCACCGAGACCGACTTCGCGTCCCGCTCGGCGACCACCGGGCGGTCGTCCAACCCCAGCGCCATCCGGTACAGCCCCAGCCCGTGCGAGCGCCCCACCATCCGGACCAGCTCGTCCTCGCCGGCCTCGGCCAACTCCCCCACGGTGGTGATGCCGGCCCGCCGCAGGTGTTCCCCGGTGACCGGGCCCACCCCGGGCAGGGTCCGCACCGACATCGGCGCGAGGTGTGCGCGTTCGGTCCCGGGCTCGATCAGCAGCAGCCCTGCCGGCTTGGCCTCCTCGGAGGCCACCTTGGCCAGCATCTTGGATCCCGCGAGCCCCACGGACCCGCTGAGCCCCGTCGCGGCCATGATGTCGGCCCTCAGCCGCTCCCCGGCCGCCCGGGCGCCGGCGGAGTCGAAGGCGATCTCGCCCGCCTCCAGGTCCACGAAGGCCTCGTCCAGGCTGAGCGGCTCCACGAGGGGCGACAGGGCCCGCAGGAGCCCCATGACGCACTCGCTGACCGCCTGGTAGAGGCGGAACCGGGGGGTGAGGTAGGCGCCGTTCGGGCAGAGCCTTCTGGCCTGCGCCGTCGGCATCGCCGAGTGCACACCGAAGCGCCTGGCCTCGTACGAGGCCGTGGCCACCACCCCGCGCGGCCCGAGTCCGCCGACGATCACGGCCTTGCCGCGAAGGCTCGGCTTCGACGCCTGCTCCACGGATGCGTAGAAGGCGTCCATGTCCAGATGCAGGATGGTCGGCGCGGCTCTCACAGCCCCGATGCTGCCCTACGCCTCTGACAATCCGGCGGGAGCCCGCCGGAGCGCCTCAGCCCGCCCGGTTGCGGCGCGCCGCCAGCTCGTCCGCGGGGTTCTGTCCGACCAGTGTCTCGCCGGTGTCGATCCGCTCGCCGTGGAGCTGGGACAGCGCGTTCTCCACGTCCCGCCAGACCACGCCGATCGCGATGCCGAAGACGCCCTGTCCGCCCTGGAGCAGGCTGACCACCTGATCGGGTGAGGTGCATTCGTAGACGGTGGCGCCGTCGCTCATCAGCGTAATGCGCTCCAGGTCCGAGAACCCGCGATCGCGCAGGTGCTGCACGGCGGTGCGGATGCTCTGCAACGCCACCCCGGTGTCCAGGAAGCGCTTGACGATCTTGAGGACCACCACGTCCCGGAAGCTGTACAGCCGCTGCGTGCCCGAGCCGTACGCGGGTCGCACGCTCGGCTCCACCAGCCCGGTCCGCGCCCAGTAGTCCAGTTGCCGATAGGTGATGCCGGCGGCGGCGCACGCCGTCGGCCCCCTGTAGCCGATCTGCTCGGGCGCCTGGTCCCCGCTCACCGGTCCGACCGGCGTCGGAACCGACTCCGGCTGACGGCGCGCGGAACCCGCCGCACCGCCGTGCAGCGGGTACGGCCCGCCGTCACTCCGTGCGGGGATGCCCCCGGTCGTACCGTCGCCCGTGATCCTCACGCCGACCCTCCGTCCTTGACCTGCCTCCTCGAAGGTAGGCAGTCACCAGGGGTGCGTCAACGATCGCCACACTCGGCACGCCGAGTGATAATCACCCTGAGAGTGGTTTCCCGTGTCCCTTTACGGGGAAAGGCTACTCGAATGGGCTGAAACTTCACGGAGGGTGACACGGCGCGCGCCGCCTCACTGTGGCCCGGTGCCGAAGTCCTCGGGCGAGATCTGGTCGAGGAACTCGCGGAACTTCTCCACCTCGTCCTCCTGCTCATCGGGGATGGCGATGCCCGCGTCGTCGAGCACGCCGTCACTGCCGTAGATCGGCGTACCCGTCCGCAGGGCCAGCGCTATGGCATCGGAGGGCCGCGCGCTCACCTCGACCCCACTGGCGAAGACAAGCTCCGCGTAGAAGACGCCCTCCCGCAGATCCGTGATCCGAACCTCGGTGAGCTCCTCACCGACCGCTTCCAGCACGTCCTTGAACAGGTCGTGCGTCAGCGGACGGGCAGGGGCCATGCCCTGTTGCGCGAAGGCAATGGCGGTCGCCTCCCCGGGTCCGATCCAGATGGGGAGGTACCGATCGCCTCCCACTTCACGCAGGAGCACGATCGGTTGGTTGGAGGGCATTTCCACCCGGACACCCACAACGTCGAGCTCGTTCACACAGCAACCCTAGGACCTGCCCGGCAGGTTTGGGTAGTCGGGCTCCCCCTGGTCAGTGGAGCCGGACCCCGAGAGCGCTCTGTACCAGGGCCTCGTGGAGCCTCACGGACAGCCCGGCGAGCTCCCTCATCGTGGCCTCCGCATGGGCCCTGGTCTGCGGATTGCGGTGTCGGCGCAGTGGGGCCACGAGCTGCTCGACCAGACCGGCCTCCCGATCCGCGGCCGCTTTCATGGCGCGCAGATGGCGGGGCTCGAGCCCGAATCGACCGAGATCCGCGATCAACCGGGCCACGGTCACCGTCTCGGCGTCGAATCCGCCGCCCGGCGCCTCGGTGATGAGTCCGTACGATTCCCACTCGCCGAGCCGCACCTCGTCCACCTCGGCGGCGGAGATGAGCTCGGCGCGGCCCACCCGGGCCGCGGTGGAGCGCTCCCGCCCCACCTCGCCGTACACGGCTGCGGGGCTCGCGGGGTCGACGGAGTCCCCGTGCGTGGTGGGCGACGGGATGCGTACCTGTTCGCCGCGGTCGAGCGCGTCGAGCTGTTCGCGAATGACCTTCAGCGGCATGTAGTGGTCCCGCTGGAGGCGCAGGATCCGGCTCAGCCGATCGACGTCTTCGGTGCTGAACTTGCGATATCCGGAAGGTGTGCGCCGGGGCTCGACGAGCCCCTCCGCCTCCAGGAAGCGGATCTTCGAGATCGTGACGTCGGGAAACTCGTCACGCAGCATGGTGAGCACCGTGCCGATGCTCACCAGCCGCCCGGCCGAGCCGGCGGTGCCGTTTCCGGCACCGCCTGTCGGGGTGCGCAGCATGGGACCTTCCCTTGACGGGTCAGATGCCCCGCAGGCTCGCGTAGAAGACCAGCCGGTACTTGCCGATCTGCACCTCGTCGCCGTTGTGCAGGGCGACGGAGTCGATCGGCTCACGGTTCACGTACGTGCCGTTCAGGCTGCCCACGTCCGAGACGGTGAAGCCACCGTCCTGGCCCCGGCGGAAGTCGACATGCCGCCGGGAGACGGTGACGTCGTCCAGGAAGATGTCGCTCTGCGGGTGCCGACCGGCCGTGGTCAGTTCGCCGTCCAAGAGGAACCGGCTGCCGGAGTTGGGGCCGCGCCGCACGATCAGCAGAGCGGAACCGGGGGGCAGCGCCTCCACCGCGGCCTGGGCCTCGGGAGAGAGCGAGGACGACACGTGCTGTTGCCCCGACACCTCGGCCTCGTAGGCCTCAAGGCCCGAGATCGAGATCGTGGACGTGGTCTCCGAAGCACGCTCCGGCGTCAGACCCGGCCGCAGCGGCGCCCCGCAGCTGGAGCAGAACCGGCTGGCCGCATCGCTGCGGTGCCCGCACCTGCTGCAGATCTGCTCGGCCGACATGGACGGCTCCTCGCGCCGCGGCTGCCCCGCGGAGGCATTGGTGGCATACGGGTCGGGGGCAAACCCTCCACCCGCACTTGAGGTTGATGGTTCACCGAAACCTATGCGGCCGGTACCGGCAGGGTCAACAGCCGACGCGCCCTGCGCGCCCGAAACATCACCCGAGCCGGCGACCTCGTCGCGGAAGAGCGGCCGGTCGCCCTGCCCTTCCCCGTCTCCGTGCCCCGCGCGATGCCTCGCGGCACCGCCTTCCTCGCGGTTCTTCTTGCCGAACAACTTCTCAAACAACTTCACGGGCGATTCCCCTTGACCGAAACAGACCCGCCCGTGGGGCAGGACGAACTCCGAATGCACACACCTGCCGATCCGGACATTCTCACAACGTCCGTAACCACCAGACAGTTTCCACCACGCACCGCGACTTCGGTGCCTCGACCCCCCGCAGGCATCCACCCGCGTGAGCCGCTCCACGTTTCGCCCCGCGTCACGGTGATGACGACCGAGCGTAGTCAGGCTGCTTCGCAGCCCGCAAGGCGTCCACAACGATCTTCGCCGACCGTGTGACGGCGACCGTGGCTTGTTCCTTCTCCAGCGTCTGTACGACGCCGCCGGGGATGTTCAGCGCGGGCTCCAGGTCCTGCGGCTTGCCGATGACCTTGAACTCATAGGGTTGTGTGATCTTCTTCCCATCGATGCCGACCCCACCGCCCTCGTCCGAGAAGAACGACCCGGCCACCACCCGCACACCGTTGATCTGGATCGCCTCGGCTCCGGCCGCCCGCAGCTCCTGCAGCGTGTCCAGGAGCTGGTCCGACTGCACCTGCCCGGTGGGGTCGGTGATCCGCAACGTGATGCCCGGTCCCTGGGCTGCCACCGTACCGGCCAGGATGCCCAGTTGGCGTTCCTTCTCCACGGTCTGCTTGCGCGCCTCCTCGGCCTGATCGGAGCTGTTCTCCAACTCCTTGCGCTGGTCCTCCAACCTCTGTTTCTCGTCCTCCAGGCGCTTGGTCCGACCGTCGAGCTCGTCGAGGATCCGTACGAGGTCCTCCTGACGGGCCCCGCGCAGCGGGGCTCCCGAGTCGCTGTTCGAACGGACCTGGATGGCCAGACCCAGGCCGAGGACGAACAGCAACAGCGCGACGATCAGTTGGGCGCGGCTCACCCTCGGGGGCCACAGACCGGCTGCCAGGCGCTGCCGACCGGTCTCCTCGGGCTCGGCCGCCTGTGCCGACCCCTCCTTAAGAGGCTGCTCGGGGACGTTCGGTTCCTCCGGCGGGGTGTTCTCCACACTCATCGGCCTCACGCCCGGAAAACGTGCCG
This sequence comes from Streptomyces sp. NPDC002602, assembly GCF_042889445.1. Taxonomy (NCBI): domain Bacteria; kingdom Bacillati; phylum Actinomycetota; class Actinomycetes; order Kitasatosporales; family Streptomycetaceae; genus Streptomyces; species Streptomyces sp. NPDC002602. The sequence goes on from NZ_JBIAQX010000004.1 coordinate 656,423, forward strand.
ACGGATGGCCGCGGCGTTGGAGAAGATGCGGATGCCGAGCACGACGACCACACCGGTGGACAACTGCGCGCCGACGCCCAGCTTGTCCCCGAGGAAGACGATCAGCGCGGCGACCACGACGTTGGACAGGAACGACACCACGAAGACCTTGTCCACGAAGATGCCGTCCAGCATCGCGCGCAGACCGCCGAAGACCGCGTCCAGCGCCGCCACCACGGCGATCGGCAGATAAGGCTCCACCACGGCCGGCACTTCGGGTCGGACCAGAAGTCCGACCACCACTCCGACCACGAGGCCCAGTACCGCGATCACGATGCACCCTTCTTCGGCTTTGCTGCTGTAGCTGTACGTACGGTCAGGCTCGACGCGGCCTGCAGGCGGATGTCGTCCACGGGCGCCAGACTGGAGCGGATCCCGTAGTTCTCCTGCAACACGTGCAGGTACTGGCCGCCCACGGAGTCCTGGAACGCGGTCCCGAGCTTCTTCTTGTCGCCCACCGCGAGCACTTCGTACGGCGGTACCAGCGGCTTGTTGTCGACCAGTATCGCGTCACCCGCGGCCCTGATCGCCGAGAGGGCGGTGAGGCGCTGACCGTTGATCGAGATCGCCTCCGCGCCGGACTGCCAGAGCCCGTTGACGATCTTCTGCATGTCCCGGTCGCGGAGCCGGCCGGTGTTCGAGAACCCGGCGCTCTCGCGCGGCCCTCCGCCGCCCGCGGAGGAGGATCCCTTGGCGTCGTCCACCGTGAGTTTGATCCCCGGCCCGCGCACGTCGGTGGCGCCGGCCAGCAGGGCCACGAGTTGCCCCTGGTCCCCGCCGTGCTGCTTGAGTGCCTCGCGCTGGCTGTCCGCGACCTCGGTGCGCAACCGCTCGATGTCGCGTTCCACGGTGGTGGCGTGCGCGTCGGCCCGCTCCACCCGGTCGATGAGTTCCTGGCGCTCCTTGGCCAGCACCGGCGCCGATATCCGCGCCTCGGCCGCTCCGAGCGTGACGACCATGGCGGCGATCACCAGTCCGGCGGCGAGGCCGAGCTTGGCCTTGAGTGTGCGCGGAAGGCCCGCGGTACCGTCCGCCGCGCTCCGTGCCGAGGCTTCCGCATAGCCCTCGTCGAGACTGTGGTCCATCACGTGCGTCAGCAGCGACATGGAAGCGTCCGGGCGCGCGGGCGGTGTGGCCGAACTCCGGTTGTTGGGCGGCTGCGACATGCCCCACATCGTCGCATGTCACCACCCTTGCCACCGAATGCGGGCGTGCGGGGGGGGGGGGGGGGGGGGGGCCCGGGGGGGCCGGCCCCCCCCCCCCGGCGCGAGCAAGAGCGACGGGGGGGAACCGGGCGGCCGCGCCCCCCCCCCCCCCCCCCCTCGGGGTATGCACCCCCCAGTGCCCCCGGATGGGGGGCTCGGGGGGGGCGGCCCGTTAATCTTTCCGTGCCGGCCCCGCCGGACCGGTGTCTCACATGCTCGGCTCAGTGATCGCCGGCGCCGTCCACGACCGCCGCCCACTCGTCGAGCAGTGCCTGTGCGGACGCGTCGTCGGGCCCTTCGGCCCAGAGGTGCGTGACGGCCTCGGCAGGGTCCGGAAGGACCAGCGCCCAGCGCCCGTCGGCCTCGACCACCCGCACACCATCGGTGGTGTCGACCTGACGGTCTCCGGCGGCCTCCACGACCCGTCGCATCACGAGCCCCTTGACCGCCCACGGCGTCGGTACGTCCCGCTTGAGGACGTGGGCCCGCGGGATACGGGCGTCGATCTGGCTGAGGGTGAGCTGTGTGCGCGCCACCAGCCCGATCAGTTGCACGAAGGCCGCGGAACCGTCGAAGACGCTGCTGAACTCCGGGACGATGAAGCCGCCCCGGCCGTCGCCGCCGAAGATGGTGTTCTCGGCCCGGCCCACCCGCGTCAGGTCGTCGGGTGAGGTCGTCGTCCACTCGACCTGGGTCCCGTGGTACGCCGCGACCTGCTCGGCGACCCGGGTGGTGGTGACGGGCAGCGCCACCTTGCCGCTGCGCTTCTCCGCCGCGACCAGGTCGAGGAGGACCAGCAGGGCCCGGTCGTCCTCGATGATCCGCCCGCGCTCGTCGACCAGTGAGATCCGTTCGCCCACCGGGTCGAAGCGCACGCCGAAGGCCGCCCGCGAGGACGCCACGATCTCGCCCAGCCGCACCAGGCCGGCCCGTCGGGACTCCCTGGTCTCGGTCGGTCGGGATTCGTCGAGACCGGGGTTCACGGTGAGCGCGTCCACGCCGAGCCGACCGAGCAGGCTCGGCAGGACCAGGCCCGCGCTGCCGTTCGAGGCGTCCACGACGACCTTGAGCCCGGAGTCCGCGACCCCGGTGATGTCCACGCGTCTGAGCAGCGAGCCGGTGTACGCGTCGAAGACGCTGCCCGGGAACTGCAGGTCACCGATCTCGCCGGGGAATGCGCGCCGGTACTCCTGCCGTGCGTACACCCGGTCCAGCTTGCGCTGTTGCTGGAGCGAGAGGTCGGCCCCGCGCTCGTCGAGGAACATGATGTCGACCGAGTCCGGGACCCCGGGCGAGGTCCGGAGCACGATGCCGCCGGCGCTTCCTCGCGCGGTCTGCTGCCTGGCCACGGGCAGCGGTACGTTCTCCAGGTCGCGGACGTTGATGGCACTGGCCTGGAGCGCCGAGATCACGGCACGCTTGAGTGCTCTCGCGCCTCGGGAGTGGTCTCGGGCCGTGGTGACGATCGCGCCCTTCTTCAGGGTCGTCGCATAGGCGCCTGCGAGCCGAACCACCAGCTCGGGGGTGATCTCGACGTTCAGGATGCCGGAGACGCCGCGCGCACCGAACAGATGTGCCTGCCCTCGCGACTCCCAGATCACCGACGTGTTGACGAAGGCGCCGGCTTCGATCGTCTTGAAGGGGTAGACGCGTACATTCCCCTGGACGATGGATTCCTCGCCGACGAGGCACTCGTCACCGATGACGGCCCCGTCCTCGATCCGGGCGGCCCGCATGATGTCGGTGTTCTTGCCGATCACGCAACCGCGCAGGTTGCTGTGGGGCCCGATGTACACGTTGTCGTGGATGACGGCCCTGTGGAGGAAGGCCCCGCTCTTGACGACCACGTTCGATCCGATGACCGTGTGCTCGCGGATCTCGACGCCGGCCTCGACCTTCGCGTAGTCGCCGATGTACAGCGGCCCGCGCAGTACGGCGTCGGGGCTCACCTCGGCGCCTTCGGCGATCCACACCCCGGGGGAGATCTCGAAGCCGTCCATGTCGACCTGGACCTTGCCCTCGAGTACGTCGGCCTGCGCCTTGACGTAGCTCTCGTGGGTGCCGACGTCCTCCCAGTAGCCCTCGGCGACGTAGCCGTAGATCGGCCGGCCTTCCTTCATGAGCTGAGGGAAGACGTCGCCGGACCAGTCCACCGATACGTCGGGGTCGACGTAGTTGAAGACCTCGGGCTCCATGACGTAGATACCGGTGTTGACGGTGTCCGAGAACACCTGTCCCCACGTCGGCTTCTCCAGGAAGCGTTCGACCTTTCCTTCCTCGTCCACGATGGTGATGCCGAATTCCAGGGGATTCGGCACGCGGGTGAGGCACACCGTGACCAGTGCGCCCTTCTCCTTGTGGAAGTTGATGAGGTCGGTGAGGTCGAAGTCGGTGAGCGCGTCGCCGGAAATGACGAGGAAAGAGTCGTCCTTCAAGGCCTCCTCGGCATTCTTCACGCTGCCGGCGGTGCCGAGTGGCTTCTCCTCGTTGGCATACGTGAGTTCCATTCCGAGCTCTTCGCCGTCACCGAAGTAGTTCTTGACGAGGGACGCCAGGAACTGAACGGTAACCACGGTCTCGCTGAGCCCATGCCGCTTGAGCAGCCTGAGCACGTGCTCCATGATGGGCCGGTTGGCGACCGGCAGGAGCGGCTTGGGCATGCTTGAGGTCATCGGGCGAAGACGCGTACCTTCGCCACCGGCCATCACGACGGCCTTCATGTCGGAAGAGTCCTCCTTGAGAGATGACGGTCAGCCGACCTCACCCGTCTCGGACGGTGACTTCGCAACTCCTCCGCGTCAGTACCGGCGTCGAGCAAGTTCAATCGGCCGTGGCATCCGCCTTGACCAGACGGCGGACCTGCACCACGTAAAGGATTCCTGCCCACCAATAGAGGGTTGTACCCCATCCGGCGAACGCCCATCCGAAAACTGACGCCATCCAGGCCAACCAGCCGCTTCCGTCACTGAGCAGCAGCAAGGGGAACGCGTACATCAGGTTGAAGGTCGCGGCCTTGCCCAGGAAGTTGACCTGGGGCGGCGGATAGCCGTGTCGCCTCAGGATCCACACCATGACCAGCAACATCAGCTCTCGCGCGAGCAGCGCCGCGGTGAGCCAGATGGGCAGAATCTCGCGCCAGGTCAGGCCGAACAGTGTCGTCAGGATGTACAGACGGTCCGCTGCCGGGTCGAGCAACCGGCCCAGATTACTGATCTGATTCCAGCGGCGCGCGAGTTTCCCGTCCAGGTAGTCGGTGATCCCGCTGAGCATGAGAACGGCCAGGGCCCAGCCGTCGTACTCCGCCAGGATCAACCAGAGGAACAGCGGCACGCCGGCGAGGCGCGCCATGCTCAGGATGTTGGGAATGGTGAAAATTCGGTCGGTCTGAACCCGAGTCTCCTGGACCTCCACCCGGGGGCCTCCACTGTGACTGTAGAAATATTGAAGTCGATGCCCCCTGACCCTACAGGAGACCTCGACCCGGCCCGGAACGCAGAAAAGCCCCGCACCCAGAGGGTGCGGGGCTTTCCCACAATGATTGTTCGGCGGCGTCCTACTCTCCCACAGGGTCCCCCCTGCAGT
>NZ_JBIAQX010000005.1:0-470410 GCF_042889445.1 Streptomyces sp. NPDC002602
AAGGAACCTCATCCACCGAAATGGACGGGGTATCAACTTTTGGCGTTGATTTTTGGCACGCTGTTGAGTTCTCAAGGAACGGACGCTTCCTTTGTTCCTGTTTCCAGGCCCTCCGGGCGCTTCCTTCGTTTCCGACTCTATCAGACTCTTTCGTGTCCGAATCCCGGTCGAAGCGGGTTTTGCTTTTGCCTTCCAGGGGGCCGCTTTCGCGTTTTCCCTTTTCGGCGATTCCGACTCTACCAGTGGATTCTCGCGACTCCGACCACTTGCCGTTCTGCCAAAAAGGCACACGAAAAGGCGGAGAGTGAAGATCAATACTGGAGAGGGGGTTCCCGTCCATCAGCAGTTCGCGAGATGTTCACGCGGTGCGTCCCGGCGGGAGTCACGACAGTACAGGTCGACCAGTGCCCAGGCAAATCGATTCAGGCGTATGGTCTAGTCCACTACGTTGGTGTCGCGGCCGCACGTCGCAGCCCCTTCCAAGGGGTGCACTTCGTGCGGAACCGGGACATCTCATGACTTACCCTTCTCAAAGTATGCCGTCCAGGACAGGTTGTGACGGCGACACGAAGAAGCCCCACCCCTGGGAGGCCCTCCATGACCAGCGTGACGTCCCCACTTGCCGGGCGCGCCATCGGACTCGCGGCAGTGCCCGATCCGGTGTTCTCCGGCGCGATGGTGGGACCGGGCACAGCCATTGATCCCGTGCGCGAGCCCTCGGAGGCGGTGTCCCCCGTCGACGGTGTGGTCGTCTCGCTGCACCCGCACGCGTACGTGGTCGTCGACGGCGAAGGCCACGGGGTGCTCGTACACCTCGGCATCGACACCGTTCAGCTCAACGGCGAGGGCTTCGAGCTGCTCGTGAACAAGGGCGACACCGTGACGCGCGGCCAGGCCGTCATCCGTTGGAACCCCGCCGCGGTCGAGGCCGCCGGCAAGTCCCCGGTCTGCCCCGTCGTGGCGCTCGAGGCGACTGCCGACTCGCTCTCCGACGTCGTCGACGAGGGTGACGTCAAGACCTCGGACGTTCTCTTCAGCTGGCAGTGACGTGTCCGCCTCCACAAGTGGGTCGGACATTCAACGCGGCGGCGGGGCCGTCGCTCAATCGGAGACGGGTGTAATGGAGACAACGCTGCGAGGCGTCGGCGTGAGCCACGGTGTGGCGATCGGCGAGGTACGGCACATGGGCACGGCCGTTCTCGAACCGCCGGCCAAGCAGATCACCGCGGCCGAGGCGGAGCGCGAACAGGGGCGCGCCCGTCAGGCCGTGGAGGCCGTGTCGGCCGACCTCGTCGCGCGGGGCCAACTGGCCGGCGGCGAGGCCCAGCACGTGCTGGAGGCCCAGGCGATGATCGCGACGGACCCCGAGCTGATGGCGGACGTCGACCGTCGGATCGCCGTCGGCAGCACGGCCGAGCGCGGCGTCTACGACGCGTTCGCCTCCTACCGCGACCTGCTCGCGGGGGCCGGTGAGTACATGGCGGGGCGCGTGGCCGACCTGGACGACGTGCGCAACCGCATCGTGGCGCGCCTGCTCGGTGTGCCGATGCCGGGCGTGCCCGACAGCGACGAGCCGTACGTGCTGATCGCCCGGGACCTCGCTCCCGCCGACACCGCGCTGCTCGACCCCGCGCTGGTCCTCGGTTTCGTGACCGAGGAGGGCGGGCCGACCAGCCACAGCGCCATCCTCGCGCGGGCCCTGGGCGTACCGGCGATCGTGGCGCTGCCGGGTGCCGGTGAGATCGCCGAGGGCACCCTGATCGCCGTCGACGGCAGCACGGGTGACCTGTTCGTGGACCCGTCGGCCGAGAAGCGGGCCGAGCTGGAGGCCTCGGCCGCCGAGCGCAGGGCGGCTCTCGCCGCCTCGTCCGGTCCGGGCGCCACCTCCGACGGTCACAAGGTGCCGCTGCTGGCCAACGTCGGTGGTCCGGCGGACGTGCCGGCGGCCGTCGAGGCGGGGGCCGAGGGTGTGGGCCTGTTCCGTACCGAGTTCCTGTTCCTGGACGACAGCAAGAAGGCGCCGTCCGAGGAGAAGCAGGTCGAGTCGTACCGCAAGGTGCTGGAGGCCTTCCCCGAGGGGCGGGTCGTGGTCCGTGTGCTGGACGCCGGCGCGGACAAGCCGCTGGACTTCCTGACCCCGGGCGACGAGCCGAACCCGGCGTTGGGCGTGCGCGGGCTCCGGTCGCTCCTGGACCACCCGGACGTGCTGCGCACGCAGCTCACCGCGCTGGCCAAGGCCGCCGCGGGGCTGCCGGTCTACCTTGAGGTCATGGCCCCGATGGTGGCCGACCGGACCGATGCCAAGGCGTTCGCGGACGCGTGCCGCGAGGCCGGTCTGCGGGCGAAGTTCGGCGCGATGGTGGAGATCCCCTCCGCCGCGCTCCGGGCGCGCTCGATCCTCCAGGAGGTCGAGTTCCTGTCGCTGGGCACGAACGACCTGGCGCAGTACGCGTTCGCCGCCGACCGGCAGGTCGGGGCCGTGTCGCGGTTGCAGGACCCGTGGCAGCCGGCGCTGCTCGACCTGATCGCCATGTCGGCCGACGCCGCCAAGGCCGAGGGCAAGAGCTGTGGTGTGTGTGGCGAGGCCGCCTCGGACCCGCTGCTCGCCTGTGTGCTGACGGGTCTGGGTGTCACCTCGCTTTCCATGGGTGCCGCCTCGATCCCCTACGTGCGGGCGACGCTCGCCAAGCACACGCTCGCGCAGTGCGAGCGTGCCGCCGCGGCGGCGCGTGCGACGGACACCGCCGAGGAGGCCCGCGCGGCCGCCCAGGCGGTGCTGTCCGGGGAGTAGCCGGGGCACGTCTTCGATGGAGGGGCCTTCGCCGGTGGCGAGGGCCCCTCGGTCGTTTCCGCGGTCGTCTCCCCACACGTCCGGGTCAGTGGTGGGGGCCGGGATCGTCCACCTCGTAGCCGGGGCAGTACTCGACGCCCGGTTCGGGGGCCACCGGGTCACCGGTGTCGGCGTCGGTGCAGTAGGCGTTGAACACCGCCGCCGCGGAGAGGGGGACCAGCCGGCCCCGGTCCAGGCGCCAGCCGTGGACGCGGTCCTTGAACTCCTCGGTGGTGCTGCGCAGGACCAGTCCCCCGGCTCCGCCCAGGGCGATGCCGGCGGCCAGGACCGTCATGAAGTCGAGGCCTTCGCGGCCCTCGATGCGGGGTGGTCGGTCCTGGTCGGCGGTGGTGTCCGCGTGCAGCACGGCGACGAGCTGTTCCGTGTCGGTGGGGATGCTGCACACGAGGTGGTGGTGGCCGGGGCCGGCCCCGTCGACCAGGCGTTTCACCGCGTCGGCGGCCCGCTCGAAGGAGGCTCGGCCGATGTCCTCGCCGCAGTCCGCGCAGGTGCCGGCCTCGGCGAGGAGCGTGCCGGCGTACTCCCAGGTGGCTTGTCGGACGGCCTCGTCGAGCAGGAGCGGGACCAGTTCCTCGATGGGTTGGCCCTGGTACGGCAGGCCGGCGCCGCTGCCGGCGAGCCCGGCGGTGTAGCGGGTGCGGGTGTCGGCGGTGTCCGGATCCAGGCCGTGGTGGGCGCAGTAGTCGGCGTACTCCTCGGGATCGAAGAGGGCGACGGTGGTGTGGATGCCCTGGGCCGCGAGGGAGCGGAGCAGGGCGTCCATGTGGCGGAGGTAGTCCTGGTGGTCGTCGAAGGTGAAGCTGCGGTAGCCGCGCATGGCCGCGAAGTCCCCGGCGTCGGCCAGGAGGCCGACCGTGCCGGGGACTTCACGACGCAGGGTGCGGCGCAGGACCCGGTGGCGTCGGGTGCCCGGGGTGTCGTTCGAGCGGGTGTACTTCGATGGCATGGCTCCCCCTGAGTGATGCGACGATTCGCTCACTCACCGTAACCATGACCACTGACAGTCACTTTCGGGTGCGGGCCAGCTCCGCGTAGAAGTCGAGGAGTTCCGGACGGTCGACCGAGCCGAGGTTGACCGCCTTGGCCAGGGGTGCGCCCTGGAGGAGGCGCTTGACCGGGACCTCGATGCGCTTGCCCGTGAGGGTGTGCGGGACCGCCGGTACCTCGATGATCTCGTCGGGGACGTGTCGCGGGGAGAGTTCGGCGCGGATCGTCGCCTTGATGCGGTCGCGCAGGTCGTCGTCGAGTGTGGCGCCGGGCGCGAGGTGGACGAACAGCGGCATCCAGTAGCCGCCGTTCGGTTCCTCCAGGCCGATGACCAGGGACTCCTTGATTTCCGGGAGGCGTTCGACGGCCTCGTAGATGTCGGCGGACCCCATGCGGACGCCCTGCCGGTTGAGGGTGGAGTCGGAGCGTCCGTGGATGATCACCGATCCGCGGTCGGTGAGGGTGATCCAGTCCCCGTGGCGCCAGGCACCGGGGAACATCTCGAAGTAGCTCTCGCGGTAGCGGCTGCCGTCGGGGTCGTTCCAGAAGTGGATCGGCATGGAGGGCATGGGGTTGGTGACCACGAGCTCGCCGACCTCGCCGATGACCGGCTTGCCGGAGGGGTCCCAGGCCTGGAGGTCGGTGCCGAGGCCGGGCGCCTGGAGTTCGCCGATGTACACGGGGAGGGTCGCGACCCCGCCGGCGAAGCAGCTGCACACGTCGGTGCCGCCACTGACGGAGACGATCCACAGGTCCTCGGCCACCTCGTCGTGCAGCCAGCGGAAGCCGTCGGGCGGGAGCGGGGAGCCGGTGGTGGCCACGGCCTTCACGGCGGACAGGTCGAAGTCACGGGAGGGATGGACCTCCGCCTTGCGGCAGGCCATCACGTACGCGGCGGAGGTCCCGTAGAGGGTGGCCCCGGTCCGCTCCGCGATCCGCCACTGGGCACCGGTGTCGGGGAAGCCGGGGCTGCCGTCGTAGAGGACGACCGTGGTGCCGGTGAGCAGGCCGGAGACCAGGAAGTTCCACATCATCCAGCCGGTGGAGGTGTACCAGAAGAACCGGTCCTCGGGCCCCAGCTCGCAGTGCAGGCCGATCTGCTTCAGGTGTTCGAGGAGGATGCCGCCCTGGGACTGGACGATGGCCTTGGGCAGGCCGGTCGTGCCGGAGGAGTAGAGGACCCACAGCGGGTGGTCGAAGGGGACCGCCTCGAAGACGGGCTCGGTGTCGGCGGCGGTGAGGTCGGCCCAGGCGCGGGTGCCCTCGGGGGCGGGGGTGCCGAGGAGGGGGATGTGCACGACGGCGCGCAGGGAGGGGAGCTCGGCGCGCAGTTCGGCGACGGTTTCGCGGCGGTCGTGTTCCTTGCCGCCGTAGCGGTATCCGTCGACGGTGAACAGGACGACGGGTTCGACCTGCTGGAAGCGGTCCAGGACGCTGCGGGCGCCGAAGTCGGGGGCGCAGGAGGTCCAGACCCCGCCGACGGAGGCGGTGGCGAGGAAGGCGACGACGGCTTCGGGGATGTTGGGGAGGTAGCCGCTGACACGGTCGCCGGGGCGCACGCCCGCGGCGCGCAGTTCGGCGGCGAGCGAGCCGACCTGGCGGCGCAGCTCGGCCCAGGTGACGGGGGTGGGCTCGTGGGTCTCGTCGACGCTGATCAGGGCGGGTTCGTCGGCGCGGGCCGGGTCCTCGCCGGCGCGCAGGGCGTGTTCGGCGTAGTTGAGGGTGGATCCGGTGAACCAGCGGGCGCCGGGCATGGAGCGGTCGGCGAGCACGGAGGTGTACGGGGTGGTGAACCGTACGTCGAACCATTCCGCGATGGCCTGCCAGAAGGTGTCGAGCGCGTCGACGGACCAGCTGTGCAGGGCCGGGTAGCCACCGTCGGCGGGGGCTCCGAAGCGCTCGGCGGCCCAGGCCTGGAAGGCGGTGATCCTGGCCGCGGCGATCCGGTCGGGGCTCGGGGACCAGAGGGGTTCCGGCTGGGTGGCTGAGGTCATGGGTCGGCTCCCGGTCAAGTCTGTGGCTCGCGCTTCGTGTGCGTGGGTGCCGTCGCGCGTTCGGTGCGCGCGCGGCGGCTCACAGGGACCATGCCATGTGATCGACATCAGCACCAGGGTCGTCATGGGCGGCGCGTTGTCCCCCGGCGTCGCCCCGCCGGTGGGTGAACGGGAGCTGAACGCGGCCCGCGCGGCCGAGGGCCGGTGGCAGGGTGAGCGGCATGGACGGTCGTGATCTGGTGCGTGCGGTGATGGAGATCGGTACGGCGGGTGGGAGGCGCGCCTGGCGTTCGGCGTTGCGCCATCGGCGCGCGGACGCGGTGGGGCTTGCGCGCCGGGGCGCGGAGCGGGCGCGGGTGCCGGGGGTGCTCACGGGTACGGAGCCTCGGCCGGGCGGTGGTGTGCTGCGGTTCGCGCGTTCGGAGCTGCTGGTACGGGTGACCGTGGGCGGGGCGGTGTTCTGGGGCTGGGACGGGGCGGAGCCGACCCCGTCGTACGCGGTGGTGGGCGGCGGGCCGGAGCCCGATCCGCGGGCGGTGCTGGAGCCGGACACCGGGGGTGGCTGGCGGGTGGTGTCGGAGCGGGTGACGGTGGCGGTGTCCCGGCACGGGGCGGTGGAGGTGCGCACGCCGGGCGGGACGGTGTTGCGGCGGGAGTTGCCGCCGCGCTGGTGGGAACCGGTGGAGGGGTCGGCCGGCGAAGGGGCCGGCGGGGCGCGGTGGCTGGTGCGGGCGGAGGTGCCGGCGGACGCCCGGTTCTTCGGGCTGGGGGGTCGGGCGGGCGGGCCTCGGCTGCGGGACGGGTCGTACCGGCTGTGGAACACCGATCCGAAGGGTGGGTTCGGGCCGGGGGACGATCCGCTGTACATCACCATGCCGGTGCAGTGGGTGGTGGCGGACGCGGGCACGCACCTGGCGTTCCACGACAACACGTGGGACGGGCGGGTGCTGCTGCGCGAGGGTCAGGAGGGGGCCGGGTCGGGGGCGGATCGGCCCGGTACGAGCGAACTGCGCCTGGAGGGCGGGCCGTTGCGCTGCTGGGTGTTGGTGGGGACGCCGGCCCGGGTGGCGCAGGGCTGGGCGGCGCTGACGGGGTCGCCGGCGGTGCCGCCGGAGTGGGCGCTGGGGTACCAGCACGCGCGGTGGGGGTTCGGGAGCGCGGCGGAGGTGCGGCGGGTGGTGGCGGGGTACGTGTCGCGGGGGTTGCCGCTGTCGGCCGTGCACCTGGACATCGACCACTACGACGGGCACCGGGTGTTCACGGTGGACCGGGAGCGGTTCCCGGACCTGTCGGGTCTGGCGCGGGAGTTGTCGGATCAGGGGGTGCGGCTGGTGTCGATCGTCGACCCGGCGGTGAAGACCGGCGACGCGCTGCACGACGCGGGTCGGGAGGTGGGGTCGCGGGGGGCCTTCGTCCGGGACGCGGCGGGTGAGGAGGTCCGGGGTGAGGTGTGGCCGGGCGAGTGCGTGTACCCGGACTTCACGGATCCGGCGGTGCGCGCGTGGTGGGGCGGGTTGTACGAGGAGCGGCTGAAGCAGGGCTTCGCCGGGGTGTGGCACGACATGAACGAGCCGGTGTCGTTTGCCCCGTTCGGGGACGCGACCCTGCCGAGGTCGGCGCGGCACTCGCTGGAGGGGGTGGGCGGGGATCACCGGGCCGCCCACAACGTGTACGCGCTCGGGATGGCGCGGGCGGGGTGGGAGGGGTTGGTGCGGTTGCGGCCCGAGGAGCGGCCGTTCCTCTTCTCCCGTTCGGGGTGGGCGGGGATGCAGCGGTACGGGGGTACCTGGTCGGGGGACGTGGAGAGCGGGTGGGAGGGGCTGCGGGCCTCGCTGGCGCTGGTGTTGGGGCTCGGTTTGTGCGGGGTGCCGTACTCGGGGCCGGACGTGGGCGGGTTCGGGGGTTCGCCCTCCCCCGAGTTGTACCTGCGGTGGTTGCAGTTGGGGGCGTACCTGCCGTTGTTCCGGACCCACTCGGCGATCTGGGCGGGGCGGCGGGAGCCGTGGGAGTTCGGGCCGGAGGTGGCGGAGCACGCGCGGGGGGTGTTGGCGGAGCGGGAGCGGCTGCGGCCCTACCTGGTGTCGCTGGCCCATCTGGCGCGGCGGACCGGGGCCCCTTATGTGCGGCCGTTGTGGTGGGGAGCGCCCGAGGACCGGGTGTTGCGGGACTGCGAGGACGCGTTCCTGCTGGGGGACGCGCTGCTGGTGGCGCCGGTGTTGGAGTGCGGGGCGGACCGGCGGGCGGTGCGGCTGCCGCGCGGGCGCTGGTACGACACGGTGACGGAGGTGGTGTACGAGGGGCCCGGGCAGGTGCTGTTGGACGCTCCGCCGGGCCGGATGCCGGTGTTGGCGCGGGCGGGTTCGGTGGTGCCGGTCCGGGGCGGGGACGGGTCGGTGGTGTGGGAGGTGTGGGCTCCGGCGCGGGGGCGCACGGGCGGCGGGGTGGTGATCCGTGATCCGGGGCCGGGGTTCGAGCCGGGGGTGGTGGAGCGGTACTCCGTGCGGTGGGTCGGGGAGTCGGTGGTGGTGGAGGACGAGGCCGGGGAGGTGGTGGAGGGGGTCGTGGTGCGGGGGCTCTGAGGGCCCCCGCCGGGGGGCGTCAGGCGTAGGCGCCCGCGAACCAGGCGGCCACCGCTTCGGTGTGCAGGGGGAAGGCCAGGTCGGTCGGTTCGCGCAGGAGGTGCCAGCCGGTGGTCTCGTCGGTGGCGACGGACTCCGGGAGGTCGGCGGCGGGGCGGCGGGGCAGCAGGCCGAAGAGGAGCAGGTGGCCCGCCGGCGAGCTCTTGGCGTCGGCCAGGGTGATGTCGGAGGCGGTGGCCTGAATGCCGGTCTCCTCGCGCAGTTCGCGGACCACCGCTTCGCGCCAGTCCTCGCCGAAGTCGATGAAGCCGCCGGGGAGGGCGACGCCGCCCAGGGCCGGTTCGATGGTGCGGGTGATGACGACGAGGCCGGTGCCGTCCGCGTCCTCGACGGGAAGGAGGGTGACGGCCACCGGGAGCGGGTTGCGGTAGGCGGTGGCGCCGCACGCGGCGCACCTGCGGGGCCAGGCGGTGGTGTCGAACGGGGCTCCACAGGTGGAGCAGTGGGCGTTCCTCGGCTGTTCCGGCATCCGGTGATGGTATGTCAAGGCGTATGAGGACGATGGTGGTCGTGGCATTGTCGGGTGCGCTGGTGACGGGTGTGACGGGTGTGACGGGGCCTCCCCCGCCGGGGTTGGTGGCGGAGGAGGTCGCGCCGCCGGGGTTCGTGGCGCTGGCGGACGTGGATCCGACGATCGGTCAGGACATGCGGTACGCGTCGGCGCGGAACTTCACGGGCCGGCCCGTCGAGGGGTACGAGGAGCCCGTCTGTCTGCTCGCGCGCCCGGCCGCCGAGGCCTTGCGGCGGGCTCAGGCCCGTCTCCTGCGCGAGGGACTGTCGCTGCTCGTGTACGACTGCTACCGGCCGCAGCGGGCCGTGGACCGGTTCGTGGAGTGGGCCGCGGACGAGGGGGACCAGTCGACGAAGGAGGAGTTCTACCCGCGGGTGGACAAGTCCCGGCTGATCCCGGAGGGCTATGTGGCCCCGAGGTCGGGGCACAGTCGCGGGAGCACCGTGGACGTGACGCTGGTGCGGGTGCCGGGCGGGGGGCCGGTGGACATGGGGACGCCGTTCGACTTCTTCGACCCGCTCTCCCACACCGACGATCCCCGGGTGGTCGGGGCGGCGCGGGGGAACCGGGAGGCGCTGGGGCGGGCGCTGGCCGGGCAGGGCTTCGTGAACCTTCCGCAGGAGTGGTGGCACTTCACGTACCGGCCCGAGGCCTTCCCCGACCGGTACTTCGACTTCCCGGTCTCTGTCGCGGCGGTGCGGCCCTGAGTACGGTGCCCGCATGACTTTCGGTTCGTACGAGGAATTCTGGCCCTACTACGTCGCCATGCACTCCAAGGCCGCGACCCGCTGGGTGCACCTCACGGGGACGCTCGGCGGGCTCGCCCTGTCCGTGTACGGGGTGGCGCGCGGGCGCGGGCGTTTCCTGGCCGCCCTGCCGCTGATCGGTTACGGGACGGCCTGGTCGGCGCACTTCCTCATCGAGGGGAACAACCCGGCCACCTTCGGGCATCCGGGGTGGTCGCTGCGCGGGGACGCGCGGATGATCCGGATGATGCTGGCCGGGCGGGACGCGGAGTTGGACGAGATCGCCCGGAAGTGGCTCGCCGAGAACCGGTGACCGGGAGCCTGCCCCGTGCGAGACTTTCTGACGATCCGTCAGGAGTCGATTCGGGGAGGGGCCTTGGAACGCACACGCACACCCGTCGTGAGCGGATGGTTCACCGGCACGGAGGCGGGCGGCGATTTCCGGCTGCTCGGCACCCGGTGTTCCGCCTGTACCGCCGTGTTCTTCCCGCGCGAGGACGTCTGCTGCCGCAACCCGCGCTGCCCGGGTGACGGGCGGCTCGCGGAAGTGCCGTTGTCCCCGCGCGGGCGGGTCTGGTCCTACACGGACGGGCGGTACCGACCCCCCGCGCCCTATGTGTCCGACCCCGCCGAGCCCTGGGAGCCGTACACCCTGGTCGCGGTCGAGCTGGAGGCCGAGGGGATGGTCGTGCTCGGGCAGGCGGCGCCCGGAGTGAGCGTCGCCGACCTGGCGGTCGGGATGGAGGTCGAGGTGGTCGACGGGGTGCTGAACGAGGACGCCGAGACCGTCTGGACCACCTGGCGGTTCCGGCCGGTGGAGGTGCGCGCGTGAGCGCCGACGTGGCCGTCCTCGGTGCCGGGATGCATCCGTGGGGCAAGTGGGGTCGGGGGTTCGTCGAGTACGGGCGGATCGCCGCCCGCTCGGCGCTGGCCGACGCCCGGCTCGACTGGACCGACGTGCAGTCGATCGTCGGGGCCGACACCGTGCGCTCGGGCTATCCCGGCTATGTGGCCGGGGCGACCTTCGCGCGGGCGCTCGGCTGGCAGGGCGCGCGCGTGACCAGCGTGTACGCGGCCTGCGCGTCCGGGGCCCAGGCCATCGGGGCGGCCCGGGCGCAGATCCTGGCCGGGCTGGCCGACGTGGTGCTGGTGGTGGGCGCGGACGCCGCCCCCAAGGGGTTCTTCGCCCCTGCCGGCGGGAACCGGCCGGACGATCCGGACTGGTTGCGCTTCCGGGTGCTGGGCGCCACCAACCCGGCGTACTTCGCGCTGTACGCCCGTCGGCGGATGGCGCTGTACGGGGACACCGGTGAGGACTTCGCGCGGGTCAAGGTGAAGAACGCGGCGGCCGGCGCGCTCAACCCGCACGCCCGCTACCGCAAGACCGTGACCGCCGAGGAGGTGGCGGCCTCCGCGATCGTCGCCGACCCGCTGCGGCTGTTGGACATCTGTGCCACCTCCGACGGGGGCGCCGCGCTGGTGCTGAGCAGCATGGACTACGCCCGCTCGCGGGGGGTCGCGGACCCGGTGCGGATACGGGCGGTGTCGACGGTGACGCCCACGTATCCCCGTACCGTCCTCGATCTGCCGGACATCGCGACCGATTCGATGACCGCCGTACGGCCGGCGGCCGGGTCCTTCCGGGCGTCCATCGCCCGCGCCGCGTACGAGGAGGCGGGGCTGGGACCGGACGACCTGTCGCTCGCGGAGGTGTACGACCTGTCCACGGCGCTGGAGTTGGAGTGGTACGAGGACATCGGCCTCTGCGGTGAGGGCGAGGGCGCCAAGCTCGTCCGGGAGGGGGCGACCTCGCTCGGGGGCCGGGTGCCGGTCAACACCAGCGGCGGGCTGGCCTCCTTCGGGGAGGCGGTGCCGGCGCAGGCGATAGCCCAGGTGTGCGAGCTGACCTGGCAGTTGCGGGGCACGGCCGGGGAGCGGCAGGTGCCGGGCGCGCGGGCCGGGATCACCGCGAACCAGGGGCTGTTCGGGCACGGATCGGCCGTCGTCGTCGTACGGTGACCCGCGCGCGGCGACGAGCGTGGTCCGGGGGCTTGACGACCCCTTGTGGTGGGTTCACACTCGCTGCACGGTCCCGCGCCGCGTCCGGGATCCCGTGACCCCCCATGAGAGCTGCGGCCCGTACCCCAGTCGGCGGGGGTACGGGCCGCCTCCATGCGCGGGGGTGACCCGAGAGTGGTGGGGATCGGTCGGCGAGTCCCTCGCGGGGCGTTCGTTCAGGCTCCGGCGGTCGTCATCCGGCGGCGGGCCCGGGCCAGTGACATGGCGTGCTCCACGACCCCCACCAGCACGTCCTTGACGGACTCGCGGTCGCGGGCGTCGCACAGCAGCACCGGTACCCCGGCGTCGAGGTCGAGGGCCTCCCGGACGGTCACCACCGGGTGCCGGTCGGCGCCGTCGAAGCAGTTGACCGCGACGACGAAGGGGATGCCGCGCCGCTCGAAGTAGTCGACGGCGGCGAAGCAGTCGGCGAGCCGGCGGGTGTCGGCGAGGACGACCGCGCCGAGGGACCCCTGGGCCAACTCGTCCCAGAGAAACCAGAAGCGGTCCTGTCCGGGCGTGCCGAACAGGTAGAGCACCAGGTCCTCGCGGAGGGTGATGCGGCCGAAGTCCATGGCCACGGTGGTGGTGGTCTTGCCCTCCACTCCCCCGATGTCGTCGATGCCGATGCCGGGTTCGGAGAGTTGTTCCTCCGTCCGCAACGGTCTGATCTCACTCACCGCACCGACCAGGGTGGTCTTGCCCACCCCGAAACCGCCCGCGACCAGGATCTTCAAGGTCAGCGGCTCGACCGGCGACACGGCATGCATCGCGCCGGTGCGGCTAGAGCGCCCGAAGGCCATTGATCACCTCTCGCAGAATGGATTCGTCGGGCAGTTCGGCCGGGGGTACCGGCCGGGTCACGTGGACCAGTTCGTCGTCCACGAGATCGCCGATCAGGACGCGGACGACCCCGATCGCCAGGTCCAGATCGGCGGCGAGTTCCGCCACCGACCGGGGGCGCCCCCGGCAGAGCCCGAGGATGTGGGCGTGTTCCGGGGACAGGGTCACGTCCCAGACCGGGTCGTCGGCAGCCGATTCGGCGACGACGAGCGCGATCAGGTCGAGGCGGTGCTGACCCGAGTGGCTGGTCCGGCCGCGGGTCATCGCGTACGGGCGGACGACCGGGCCCGCGTCGGCGTCGAACCAGAGCGTGGGCTCGGGCACGGTCTCGGGCACCGTCTCGGGGCTGCCGGGGATGTCGGCGGGATGGTCCTGACCTGAATGGCTCATGCCGTCCGACTCACCCTCCGGCTGGCAGCCCGGTGCGCGGGGTGGTCGCCAGGTGGTCGCCCACTCGCTTGACCATCAGGGTCATCTCGTACGCGACCTGGCCGACGTCGGACTCGGCGTCGGCGAGCACGGCCAGGCAACTGCCGTCGCCGGCGGCCATGACGAACAGGAAGGCCTCGTCGAGCTCGACCACGGTCTGGCGGACCCGGCCGGAGTCGAAGTGCCTGCCCACGCCCTTGGCCAGGCTGTGGAAGCCGGACGCCACGGCGGCCAGGTGCTCGCTGTCCTCCCGCGTCAGGTCCTTGGAACTGCCGGTGGGCAGGCCGTCACCGGAGAGGACCACCGCCTTGCGGATGCTGCCGACCTTGTCGACCAGCTCGTCGAGGAGCCAGTTGAGCGGGCCGGAGCCGCGGCCCCTGGTGTCGTTGCCGGTCTGCGGTGCGGTCATCGACCGTCCCCTTCGTTCTCGTTTCCGGGATCCGCGGCGGCGGGGGTGCCCGTCGCGGTCGCGGACTGCTGCGATGCGTGCTGATTGCGTCCCGCGGTCCAGCCGCGCTGGAGGGCGGACATGCGGGTGCGTACCTCCTCCGCGTCCCGGTCCTCGACCGGTTCGGCGGCGGCTTCGGCCGGGGCGGCGGCCGGGGAGTTCTTGAGCTGGGGCGCCAGATTGGCCTGGCGGACCCGGCGGGGCAGGCCGGCGGGGGCCTGGGCCGGCCTGGGGACCCGGGCGGCCCCGGAGGCCTGCGGGGATCCGGGGGCTTCGGGTCGGGGGGTCTCGGGTCGGGGGGTCGCCTCGGGCTGGAGTCGGCCGGCCTTGCCGACCGGCGAGAGCGGGGAAGCCGGGCGCGGTTCCACGCGGCGGCCGTGCTCCGCCACCAGGGTCGGGGCGGGACGACGGCGGGGCAGGGGCACCGTGCCCGAGCCTCGCGGGGCGTCCGGGTGGGCCGCGGACACGGTGTCCAGGCGCGGGCGCGGGGGCCGTACGGGGCCGGTCGGGGCCAACGGCTCGCGGTCGCCGTCGCCGTCGTGCTCGCGGTTGAGATCCCGCCGGCGGTCCGCGCCGCGGTCACCGATCCTGTCGCCCTTCCAGGCCGCGCCGCGCTCCGCGAGCCGGTCGGTGCTCGGGCGGCCGGCGGGGCGCAGGCCCAACAGGGCGCTGCGCGGTATGCCTCCGGGCGGGGTCTCGTCGTCGAGGGTGGCCATCGGCGGCCGGCCGCCGACTCCGGTCAGGCCGGTGATGCCGGCGGTGACCTCGTCGGGGGCGGCGGTTTCGTCGATGCCGTCCAGTCCCAGGAGGCCGAGTGGGCTCTCCAGTTCGACCGGGCCGTTCAGGACGCCGGGGGGCAGCGGCCGACCGGCCGGCGCCCCCTCGATGGAGGTGGATCCCGGCCGGCCCGCGCCCTTGCCGATCTTCGCGGCGGCGGCGGGCTTGAGGCCGTCGAGGCGGATGCCGGTGCCGTTGGTGTCGGGGGCCTCGGTGAGCAGTTCCACCGGGAGGAAGACCACCGCGGTGGTGCCCCCGTACGGGCTGGGCTGGAGGACGACCCGGATGCCGTGGCGGCGGGCGAGCCGGCTGACCACGAACAGGCCCAACCGGTCGGTGTCGGACAGTTCGAACTCGGGTGTCTCGGCGAGCCGGAGGTTGGCGTCGAGGAGCGCTTCGGGGTTCATGCCGAGGCCGCGGTCGTGGATCTCCAGGGTGAAGCCGTTGGCGACGCGTTCGCCGTGCACCTGGACCGCGGTGTGCGGCGGCGAGAACACGGTGGCGTTCTCCAGGAGTTCCGCGACGAGGTGGGTGACGTCGGCGACGGCGGGGCCCTCGATGCCGATGCGCGGCAGGCGCCGCACCTCGACGCGCTCGTAGTCCTCGACCTCCGCGACGGCGGCGCGCACGACGTCCATCAGCTGGACCGGCTTGCGCCACTGGCGGGAGGGGGCGGCGCCGGAGAGGATCACCAGTCCCTCCGCGTGGCGGCGCATGCGGGTGGTCATGTGGTCGAGGCGGAAGAGGTCCGCGAGTTCCTCGGTGTCCTCGGTGCGCCGTTCCATGGTGTCGAGCAGGGTCAGTTGGCGGTGCAGCAGAACCTGGTTGCGGCGGGCGAGGTTGACGAATACCTCGGAGACGCCCCGGCGCAGTTCCGCCTGCTTGACGGCCGCCTCCACGGCGGCGCGCTGGAGGCTGTTGAGCGCGAGGGCGACCTGGCCGACCTCGTCCTTCTCGAATTCCAGCCGGGGGGCTTCCGTCTCCACGTCGACGTGTTCGCCGGCGGCGAGCCGGCGCATGACGCCGGGGAGGCGGACGCCGGAGGCCTCGTGGGCGTCCTTGCGGAGCCGGGACAGGTCGCGGATCAGCTCGCGGCCGATGCGTACGGACAGGACGAGGGAGACGAGCAGGGCGATGAAGCCGAGGATGCCGGCGACGGCGGCCTGGACGAGGACGTTCATGGCGGCGGGTTCGACCCGCCGCTGGTAGCGGTCTCCGGCCTCGGTGCCCATGGTGGCGAGGCTGTCGAGGACCTTGCCGGCGGCCTCGTCCCACTGGGCGGCGGTGAAGGCGCGCGGGTTGCGGCGGGCGCCGGCGGTGATGAACCGTTCCTCGGCGTCGCGCAGGGCCTTGGTCTCGGGGCCGCTCCAGTAGTGCTCGAAGAGGGTGCGGTCCTCGGCCGGGAGGGTGGCGAGGTTGAACTCGTAGAGCAGCGCGCGGTTGGCGGCGAGATCCGAGACGCCGCGGACGTCGGCGGGGCTGACGACCTTGGCGGCCAGGGCCGCGGCGATGACGGCGTCCTCGCGGGAGAGCGTCTCGCGGGCCCGGGTGATGCCGACGAGGGCGCGACCCTGCTTGTCCATCTCGACGTTCTCCAGGGCGTGGAGATTCATGAGGAACTCGTGGCAGGGGTCGACGAGGCGGCTGTAGAGCTCCAGGGCCTGGTTCGTGTCGAGGCTGTTGCGGTCGACGGACCGGCGCAGTGCCTCGATGCCGCGGAAGGCTTCGAGGATGGAGCGCAGGCGTTGGGCGGTCTCGGGGGCGAGTTCGTCCATCACCTCCGGGTCCTTCGCGTTCTCGGTGATGGTCCGCACGGCGGCGTCGGTGGCGGCGCGGCTCCTGGTCAGCTCGGCGGTGGCGGCCGAGGCCCGCGGGTCGCCGATGAGGACGAGGGTCTGGCGGCGTTCCTTCTGGATGACCCGGACGACGTCCTCGATGGGGTATCCGACCTTCTCGATGACGTACGCGACGTCGAGGAGTTGGACGGCCTGTCGGCCGGTGATGACCGTCGAGAAGCCCCAGAGGGCGGTCAGGGAGACGAGCGGCACAAGGAGCAACGCCACGATCTTCCGGCGGATGGACTTCCCGCGAAAGCGCATGGCCTCCCCAGCCTCCCCCAGCTCAACCCCGTTGGCGGGGGTAGGTGTTCCGTCATTTAAACGGCGTGAGCCTACTACTGCCACCGGGCGCCTTCGAAGGCCTGTCCGGACGTTTTCGGCCGACACCTCCGGTGAAGATCACGAGTTGTCCGATAGATCCGGTCAAGTCCAGCCCGATATGTGGCACATGACACCTGGTGGCCCATCGGTTCCCGCACGGGGGCGGATGGCTGGAACTCTTCGTTCCGTGCTGTTCGGGCGCTCGGGAGAAGTCCGCGATGCGGGAATCTCCGGGCCGTCCCGGACGTCTGTCTGTTCGAGGGACGTTTTGGGGACACTTTGGTGGAGACGTTCGGATCGTCATCGTCGGGGACGCATGGCGGACCGCGTTGTGGGGAGTGAGCGGAACATGAGGATGTACGAAGAGGACGGCGCGGTGACGGAGGGGCCCGGGCACGGGCTGTGGATCGAGGAGCCGGCCGGGCGGTACCGGTTGCCCGACCCGGTACGGACGTCCGCGGTGCGGGCGGTGCTGATCGTCGCGGTCACCCTGACCCAGTCCACGATCACCTTCTTCCTCGCGTTGACCGGGTCCTGGCTGGTGCTGCCGATGGCGCTCGTCGCGATAGCGGGCACGGTCGTGGCCACGTGGGGCGTACTGGACGTACTGATCACCCGGCAGACGTGGAACCAGCGGTACGGGGTCGTCTCGGCGCCCGGCAGCGCCGCCCGCGCGGGGCGCCGGGAGCGGGGTTCGGACCGGGGGCACGCCGGTGCGGGACCGCCGGCGTCCCGGCCCGCCCGCATACGTCACCCCGCCGCCGGCCGGGGGTAGTCCGGCCCGGAGCGGGGTGGCGGGGGTACGAGGCGGCCTGAGCGGGTGCGGTCAGGCGCCCACCGCGGAGCGGCGGTACATGCGGGTGGCCGTGATCTCGCCGTGGATCGTCTCCTCGTCGGGCGACTGCTGGGGCAGGCCCGGACGCAGGTGCTCCTCGACGCTGATGTACTTCAGGCCCGCGCGCAGGTCCGCGTCGTTGCGCAGCCGGATGACCAGCGGGAACTCCGCGAGCGCCGTGGTGTCGAACAGGCCCGTGGTGTAGAGGAGTTGGACGCCGAGCGCGTCCGAGACGGCCCGCTGGAGCTCCAGCAGGTACGTGGCGTTCGCACGGCCGATCGGATTGTCGAGGAACAGCGTGCCCGCGTGGCGGTGCTTGTCGCGGCCCCGGTCGTTGCTGCGCAGCGCCGCCATCGTGCAGTACAGGGCGATGGCGGCGGTGAGCAACTGCCCGCCGGAGAACACGTCGCCCATCTGGCCGACCGGGACGCGCTCGGCGCGCAGGACCGCGTCCGGCTTGAGGATCTCGACCGCGATGCCCTTGGGCTCCAGTGCGGCCTGCACGCCGCGCAGCAGCAGGGACATGCCGTCGCGCCGGCCCTCGCCGAAGGAGGCCGCGCTGTTCTTCTTCACGGCAGCGCGGGTGGCCTCGTCGATGACCTCTCCCAGTCGCTCGGTGAGCGTGGCCTGGTCGGGCTCCTCGAAACGGATGCGCAGGAACTCCTGACCCGACCACTCCCCCAGGCCCTCGGGCAGTTGGGAGAGCCGTTGGGCGGAGCGCAGGGTGGCGAGGGCGGACTCCACCAGGCCGCGCAGCCGGTCGACGATGCTGCCCCGGTTGCGTTCCAGCTGTTCCAGCTCGTCGGTGAGCACGCGCAGTCGGGGCGCGAAGGCGGTGGCCCAGGCGGCGGCGTGTTCGGGCAGGGCGGAGGCGGGGAGTTCGCGGATCTGCTGGCGGGCGGGGGTGCGCACCTGCTCGTAGCGGTTGGCGTTGGCGTGCCGGACGAGGATGTCGCTCGCCTCGCGCACGGCGGATTCCGCCGCGGAGAGGTCGGCGGCGCAGCCGCGCAGGGAACGGCGTGCCTCGGTGGCCGACTGGCGGGCCTCCTCCAGGGACCCCGGGTGGGGCACCGGCTCCTGCTCGTCGTCCTGGTGGGTGTGGTCGCGCAGCAGGTCCCGGAGCAGGGCCGCGGTCTCGTCGAAGCCGCCGGCGCCGTCCTCGGCGGTGCGGTGGGCGCGCAGCAGGTCGGCGTGGGCGGCCCGGGCGCTCTCCACGGCGGCGGTGTGGGCGGCGAGCCGGGCGGTGGCGGCGCGCAGCATGCCCTGGGCCTGTTCCACGTTCTCGGGGACGAGGTCCTCGGGGAGTTCGGTGTGCGCCTCGCCCTCGGCGGGTGCGTGCCGTTCGGCCTCGCCGCGCAGTCGGCCGAGCTGCTCGCTCGCGGTGGAGGCGCGGGTCTCCAGCATCTGTACGAGGGATTCGGCGCGGGCGGCGGCGGCCTGCCGGGACGGGCCGTCGGCTCCGTCGGTGCCTTCGAGGAGTTGGGCGGCGCGGGTGCGGACCTTGTTGGTGAGACGGTCGAGTTCGGCGAGGGCGGCGCTCTCGGCGCTCTCGGCGCGGGCCTGTTCCGCGCGCAGGTCGGCGCCGACGCCGACCTTCTCGTAGAGCTGTGAGGCGGCCCGGTAGGCCTCGCGCAGGTCGGGCAGGGGGGCCTTGGCGGAGCCGTCGTCCGCCGGGAGCGGCTCGGGGGCGCCGGCGATCTCGGAGCGTTCGGACCGCAGCGCGCGGGAGGTGCGGCGGGCGTCGTCGGCGGCGCGCTGGGCGGCGCGGCGGTCCTCGTCGGCGGCGCGGGCCCGGTCCAGGCAGGCCTCGGCGCGGGCCTCGGACTCGGCGGCCTCGTCGGCGAGTTCGCGCAGCCTGGCCTGCCAGCCGGCGCGCTCGCGAAGGCGGTGGGCGAGGCCGGCGAGGGCGTCGGCGACGCGGCGGGCGCGCTGGGCGGTGTCCTGGCGTTCCTCGCGGACGCGGGCGGCGTCGGCGGCGGCCTCGTCCGCCTCGGCCCGTACGGTGCGGGCCTCGGCGAGTTCGGCGTCGGCCTCCTCGGCGAAGGCGCGGGCGGCCTCGACGTGCCGGGCGAGTTCGGCGAGGCGGCCGGGCGGGCAGCCGGTGCGCCAGGAGGCGAGTCGGGCGGCGAGTTCGCGGTCGCCGGAGAGTCGGGCGGCCAGGTCCCGGATCTCGGTGTCGCGGGCGGTGGCGCGGGTGCGCAGGGCCTGGCGCTCCGCGTCGGCGGCCTGCTCGTCGTGCATGGCCGGGTTCGGCGACACGATGAAGATGCCGGAGACGTCGTTGTCGGCGTCGGCCGGGGGCAGGGGCGCGAGCAGGGCGGCGGCGGTGCCGACCGCGACGGTGGAGCGGGGCAGCAGGGCGGCGCCGGAGAGGACCTCGCGGGCCCGGGCGTGGGTGTCGGGGTCGGTGATGACGACGCCGTCGACGAGTTCGGGGCGGGCGGCGAGGACGGCGGCGTGGTCGGCGGGGTCCACGGACTGGGCGAGGTAGCGCCAGCCGGGGAGGGCGGGGATGCCGTGTTCGCCGAG
This sequence comes from Streptomyces sp. NPDC002602, assembly GCF_042889445.1. NCBI lineage: Bacteria > Bacillati > Actinomycetota > Actinomycetes > Kitasatosporales > Streptomycetaceae > Streptomyces > Streptomyces sp. NPDC002602. Next base: position 19,807 of record NZ_JBIAQX010000005.1, read on the forward strand.
GTACTCGACGGTGGCGAGGACGTCGGGTCCGGGCGGCAGGAGTCCGCCGTCGCCGAGGGCTCCGAGGATGCGGGCGTCGTCGGCGGCGGCGGTGCGCAGCTCGAAGAGCTGGCGTTCGGCTGCCGCGACCGAGTCGGTGAGCAGGGTGCGGAGGTCGTCGGCGCCCCGGTCGAGGTCCTCGACGGTGAGGCCGCCGTGGACCGCGGGGCCGTCGGTGGTCTCGGGGCCCTGGTCGGGGTTCGGGGGCGTGTCGCTCGGGCCGTCGTCGCCGCGCGGGTGCGGGACGGTGGCGTCGGGGGCGCCCGGGAGGCCCAGGAGCGCGGCCAGGCGCGGGGCTTCGGCGAGCGAGGCGGCGGCGCGGGCCTCGGCCTCGTGGGCGGACTCGGCGGCGTCGGCGGCGTCCGCGGCGCGGGCGGCGGTGAGTTCGGCACGGGATTCCGCGGTGGCGGCCTCGCGGGCGGTCTCGGCGGCGCCGCGTGCGGCCTCGCGGGACTCGTCCCAGGCGGCGACGGCGGTCTTCTCGGCGTCGCTGGCGGCGAGGGCGGCGCGGGCGGGGTCGGCGTCGGGTTCGGAGTCGTCGAGCCAGCCGGCGCGGACGGCCTCGGCGGTCTCCTGTCGGACCTCGTCGAGGCGGGCCCGGAGGTGTTCGGCCTCGCTGCGGGCGCGCTGGGCGGAGGTGGCGGCGGAGGTGGCGTCGCGGTGGGCGGTCTCGCCGACGGCCTGGAGTTCCGCGGACCGTTCCTCCTCCTCGTTGGCGAGGGTCTCGCCTTGTTCGGCGGCGGTGTGCAGGGCCCGTACGAGTTCGGCGGCGGCGGTGGCGCGGGCGGCCAGCGCCGGGGCGGCGTCCCGTTCGGCTTCGAGGATCGCGGCGGCGACGCGGGCGGAGCGGTCGGCGGCGGACCGGTGGCGCAGCACGATCTCGGCGGCCTGCCAGGCGGAATGCAGGGTGCGGGCTTCGAGGAGTTCGCGGCGCTGGGCGGCGGCGGCCTTGTCGGCGACGGTGAGGGCCAGCGAGGCGTGCCGGTAGGCGAGTTCGGCCGACACGGCGGCGCTGCGGCCGCGGGCGGTCTCGGCTCCGGTGACCTGGTGGGCGGCTTCGGTGACGCGCTGGGCGAGGTCGGCGGCGCGGCCCCGTTCCTCGACGGCGCGGGCGGAGAGCCGCCGGGCGAGGGTGCGGGTGCGGCGTTCGGCGCCGGCGTGGACGTCGCGCAGCCGGGAGCGGGTCTCGGCGGCTTCGACGATGCGGTGCAGGAGGTCGACCGAGCCGGCGGTGAACTCGCGTTCGGCCATGAGTTCGGCGCGGCGGCCGAGTTTGTTGCCGAAGCCGTGGACGAGGTCGGCCAGTCCGTCGGTGTCGCGGGTGTCGGTGACGGCGCGCAGCAGCAGGTCGGTGAAGTCGGAGTCCTTCTTGACGGCGAAGAGGCCGGCGGCCTCGCCCTCGTCGGCGTTCATCTCGCGCTGGTAGCGGAACAGTTCGGGGTCGAGGCCGACCTCGGTGAGGTGTTCGTTCCAGCGGTCGTGGATCTCCTCCCAGTACACCTCCAGGTGCGGGTACGCCTTGCCGGCGTCGGTGAGGGCGTCGCGGAAGCCCTTCATCGTGCGGCGGCGGCCCTGGGCGCCGGACGCGCCCTCGACGGGGGGTCGGACGGCGGTGGCCTCGGCGACGGGGAGGTTGTCGAGGCCGAGTCCCGGTCCGGGGCGGAAGGAGTACCAGGCCTCGGCGAACTTGCGGGGGTCGTTGGAGACCTGGCGGCCGCGCCATTCGCTGACCTTGCCGACGACCACGCACTCGCCGGTCCGGGTGTGCTGCCATTCCAGGGCGACGTGGCCGCAGTCGTCGGCGAGCAGGAACTTGCGCAGGACGCCCGAGCTGGCGCCGCCGAGGGTGTTGCGGTGGCCGGGCAGCATCACCGAGAAGATCAGTTTGAGGAGGACGGACTTGCCGCCGCCGTTCTCCAGGAAGAGCACGCCCGCGGGCGCCGGGCGCCGGGGCGGGCCGGTGGGCTCGTCCTCGAAGAACTCCGCCTGGGCGGGCGCCGGGTGGGGCACCGGTTCGCCGACTCCGCGCAGGTCGAGCACGGTGTCGGCGTAACGCGCGCCGGCGGGCCCGATGGAGTAGAGGCGGATCCGGGACAGCTCGTACATGGCGGCGGACTCTCGTGGTCTCTCGTGGGTCGTACGGAGGACAGGTGGCGCGGTGGCTCGCTCAGGCGTGGAAGGGGAGTCCGGCGTCGGCGGCGAGCTCCAGGTCGTCGCCCTCGGGCGGCGGCAGCAGGGTGGCGGAGCCGTCGCTGACGGGGACCACGCCGAGTTCCAGCAGTTCGGCCATGGCCGCGCTGCCCGCCATGTCGCGGACCTGGAGCTGGTAGCGGGGGGTGGTGCGGTAGGTGCCTCCGGCGTCGTCGCCGGTGCGCTGGAGGAAGCCGGATTCGGTGAGGAACGCGGCGGCCTTGCCGACGATGCCGGTGGTGGAGCCGGCGAGCCGGCGGGCGTCCTTGGTGGCGCCGGTGGCGGAGCGGCGGGCGTAGACCCGCCAGCCGGCCTCCAGGCCGGGGGCGTCGGAGGCGGGGTCGGTGTTCTCGCCGAGTTCGTCGGCGCGCTCTTCGAGGCGCCGGCAGGTCTGCCGGACGAAGGCGTCGACGCCGTTGACGGTGATCCGGCCGATGTAGCCGTCGTCGGCGAGGTCCTCGGGGCGCGGGAAGGCGAGGGCTGCGACGGCGAGGTGGGCGAGGCCGTGCAGGAAGCGGTCGCCGCCGTCGGCGGTGGTGCGGCGGGCGTAGTCGCCCATCCGGACGGCGAAGACGGAGTCCTCGCCTGCGGCCACGGCCATGCCGGCGCGGGGGGAGACCTCCAGCACGATCAGGCCGAGGCCGGTGGCGACCGCGTCGGCGAGGCGGCCGAAGGCGGGTTCCTCGCGGTAGCGGCGCAGCAGTTCGGCGTACTCGGCGTCGCGGGCGGGCAGCAGCTTGGGCTGGAGTCCGAACGCGACGAGGCGCGCCGCGTCGGCGGCGTCCGCCGGGGTCACGGGGTGGGTGGTCCCGGTCGGAGCCGACGCCGCGTCGGGCTCGCTCCACGCGGGGTGCTCGGCGTGGGTCTCGCTCACGGGTGCGGCTCCTCGGCAATGCGGTACGGGTGGTGGTCTCGGTGGGCGGGGGCCGGGTCGGCGCCGGGCCGGGGGGCGGCAAGCCGCCGGGGCCGCGGGAGTGCGTGCGACGGGGGCCGCGAGCCGTCCGGGCCGCGGTCGGCCCGCGCCGGGGCGGTGGTCGCGCCGGTGGCGGTGACGCGGGTGGTGCTCACGCCGCCTCCGTGCGGTCCGCGGTCATCGCCGCGGAGTCGAGGAGCGCGGTGCCGACGATCAGGTCGGCGCCGCCGAACTCCGGGTCGTCGAGTTCGGCGCCGTCGTCCACGGCGAACAGCAGTCGTTCCTCGCCCTGGCGGTAGGCCGTGCCCACGGCGGGGCTCGCCGCGTGGACGGCCAGGAGTGCCACCAGGTACGGCAGGTCGGGGTCCTCGCGCCGGGCCTCGGCGAGCAGGCCGGAGAGCCGGCGCGGGGCGTCGTGCGGCAGGTCCAGCAGCTTCATGGCGGCGGCGAGTTGTTCCTCGCTGAACCGGCTGTCGTCGGGGGTGGCGATGAGGTCCGGTTCGGGCATCTCCACGCCGAGGTGTTCGCGTTCCTGGGGCGGGGTCAGCAGGATCTCGACCAGGTCCGTCATCCGGACCGAGACGGGGGTGCGCAGTCCCGTGCCCGCCGCGAAGAAGGCGTCGGTGACCCGTGTCGCCTGCTCCAGCGGCAGCGGCAGGACCGGGGAGACGAGTTGTCCGTACAGGTCGATGCCGGTGCGCGGCGCGGGGGCGGCGAAGGCCTGGCGGTCCTGTTCGGCTCGGAAGAGCGGACCGGCGTCGAGCAGCCGGGACTGGAGCTGGGTGTGGCGGCGGATGCAGTCCTTGACGATGTCGACGAGTTCGGCGGCGCGCCGCTTGTTGTCGGGGTCCTCGGCCTCGTCGCGTGCCTTGCGGATGTTGGTCAGGATCGCGTTCTCGTGCCGGTAGCGGTCGGCGACGTGGTCCAGCGCTTCGGCGATCATGTCCGGGACGGCCTCCAGCCAGTCCACGGCGCGGACGTTGCGGCGGGTGGCGTCCAGGGTGCGGCGCAGGGTCTCGGCGTACTGGACGGTGCGGTAGCGCGCCTGTTCGGCGGCCAGTTGGGCGTCCGCGAGGCGGCCCCGGCTGATCAGCACCTCCAGCTTGACCTCGGCGGCGATCTGCGCGCTCGTGACGTCGGTGTCGAGGGCTCCGACGAGGACGTTGACGGCCTCGTCGGTGGTGCGCAGGTAGACGGCCCCGCCGTGGCCGGGGACCTCTTCGATCAGCTTGAAGTCGTAGTCGCGGCGGACGTAGACGCCGTCCGGGCCGAAGGTGCCGTAGATCGCCCGGAAGCCCCGGTCGACGCTGCCGACGTTGATCAGGTTCTCCAGGACCCAGCGGGCCACCCGCTCGTGCTCGGCGACCGGCCGGGCGGGCGCCTGTGCCGCGACGCGCGGCAGCAGCCTGGCCACTATCTGCTCGTGGTCCGCGCCGGTGTCGAAGTCCATGTTGAGCGTGACCAGGTCGATCGCGGACAGGGCGACCTCGGCCATCGCGTAGACCCCGTACTCGCCGGCCAGATTGGCCTTGCGCACGTCGAGGTCGTGGAGCGGGGCGGTGCAGGCGAGGGCGCGCAGCCGCCGGGCCAGGCCCTCGTCGGCGGCCGGGCCCGGCGCCGGGGACGGAAGGGTCTTCGCCGGGGCAGGGAGAGTCACGACGGAAAGACTAGGCGCTGACACGGACAACATCCCAAACGGCATGGTTCGGCCGGATCGTCCCCGGTCGCTCGGAGCGGGCGCTGTTCTACGCTCACCGCATGGCTTCCATGATCACACCGATGGCCACGCCCGCGCACCCGCCCGTGATCGACCTCAACGCCGATCTCGGCGAGGGCTTCGGTCGCTGGACGCTGACCGACGACGAGGCGCTGTTGTCCGTCGTCACGAGCGCCAACGTGGCCTGTGGTTTCCACGCCGGGGATCCGTCCATCATGCGTCGCGTGTGCGAGCTGGCCGCCGAGCGGGGGGTTCGGATCGGGGCGCAGGTCTCCTACCGGGACCTCGCGGGTTTCGGCCGGCGGGCGATGGACGTGCCGGCGGGCGAACTGGCGGACGAGGTGGCGTACCAGATCGGGGCGCTGGAGGTGTTCGCGCGGGCGGCCGGTTCCCGGGTGTCGTACGTGAAGCCGCACGGCGCCCTGTACAACCGCACCGTGCGCGACGCGGGGCAGGCGGGGGCGGTCGTCGCGGGCGTGCGGATGGCGGCCGGTACGGGCGGGCTGCCGGTCCTGGGCCTGCCCGGGTCGCTGCTCCTGTCCGCCGCCGGGGAGGCGGGGTTGACCGCCGTGCCGGAGGCGTTCGCGGACCGGGCGTACACGGCGGCGGGGACGCTGGTGCCGCGCGGCGAGCCGGGGGCGGTGGTGCACGACCCCGACGCTGTGGTCGCGCGCGCGGTGCGGATGGCCGCCGAGCGGTCCGCGACCGCGATCGACGGGTCCCCGGTGGCCGTGCCGGCGCGTTCGCTGTGCCTGCACGGGGACACGCCGGGGGCGGCGGACCTCGCCCTGCGGGTGCGCCGGGCCCTGGGCGCGGCCGGGGTACGGGTGGAGGCGTTCGCGTGAGGGCGCTCGCGGTGGGCGGCCGGGCGCTGCTGCTGGAGGCGGACTCGGCGCAGGAGGTGGCCGCGCTGCACGCCGAACTGCTGCGGCGGCGTGCGGAACTGGGCGGCGTACGGGAGATCGTGCCCGCCGCGCGGACGGTCCTGCTGGACGGGGTGGCGGAGCCCGCCGCGTTGGCGGCCCGGATCGCCGGGTGGGAGGTGCCGCCGCTCGCGGGGAGCGAGGGGCCGCTGATCAGTGTCGCGGTCCGCTACGACGGGCCGGACCTGGCGGAGGTCGCACGGCTGTGGGGGGTGGGGCCGGGTGAGGTGCCGGGGATCGTGGGGTCGGTCGAGTTCCGCGTGGCGTTCTGCGGGTTCGCGCCCGGTTTCGGGTACCTGACCGGGCTCCCCGAGCGCTTCCACCTGCCTCGACGGGCCACGCCGCGTACGGCCGTGCCGGCGGGCTCGCTGGCCCTGGCGGGCGCCTACGCGGGGGTCTACCCGCGCTCCTCCCCCGGTGGCTGGCAGTTGATCGGAACCACCGGGGCCGTGTTGTGGGACGCGGGGCGGGAGCCGGCGGCGCTGTTCGCGCCGGGGGTGCGGGTGCGGTTCGAGGAGGCGGGGTCGTGAGCGGGCTGCTGGTGGTGCGGGCGGGTGCGCTGACCACCGTCCAGGACCTCGGCCGGCCGGGGTACGCGCACCTGGGCGTCCCCCGTTCGGGTGCGCTGGACGTCGGGGCGCACACCCTGGCCAACCGGCTGTTGGGCAACGCCCCGGGCGCGGCGACGCTGGAGACCACCCTCGACGGGGTCGCGCTGCGGGCGTCCGGCCCGGTCACGGTGGCGGTCACGGGGGCGCCCTGCGCGGTACGGGTCTCGGGGCGCCCGGTGGCCTGGGGGGCGCCTGTCCCGCTGCGGGCGGGGGCGGTGCTGGAGGTGGGGGCGGCCGAGTCGGGGCTGCGCGGCTACGTCGCGGTGCGCGGCGGGTTCGCCGTGCCCCCGGTGCTGGGGAGCCGGGCCACGGACCTGCTGTCGGGCCTGGGGCCGCCGGTGCTGTCGGCGGGCGTACTGCTGCCGGTGGGGCCGCCGGGCCGGGACCCGGTGCGCGGGGTCGACGCCCTGGGGGTGCCGGGGCCGCCGACGGAGCTGGTGCTGCCGCTGGGGCCGGGTCCGAGGGCCGACTGGTTCGAGCCGGACTCGGTGGCCCGGCTGCTCCGGGCCCCGTACCGGGTCTCGGCGAGGTCCAACCGGATCGGGCTGCGCACCGAGGGGGGTCCGGCGCTGGTACGGCGCCGGATCGGGGAGCTGCCGAGCGAGGGGATGGTCCTGGGCGCGGTCCAGGTCCCGCCGGACGGGCTCCCCGTGGTCTTCCTGGCCGATCACCCGGTCACCGGCGGCTATCCCGTGGTGGGCGTGGTTCCCGCGGGCCCCGCCCTGGACGCGGCGGCGCAGGCCCGGCCGGGGGTGACGATCCGCTTCGTGCGGGGTCTGTGAGGCGCCCGGGGTGTCACCGGGGTGCGGGCGGCCCGGCGAGCCGCCCGCCATGGCCCGGCGGGGTCCGGAAGAAGGGTCCGCCGGGGTCCGGGAGGGACGGCCTACACCGCCGGGGTCCGGAAGGGACGGCCTACACCGTGGACTCCGGCGCGATGCGGCTGCGCACCGCCGACTGCACGTCCTCCTCCTCCGCCGGGTCCGCCGCCAGGCGGCGCAGCCGGGGGGCGACGCGGGCGTCGGCCGTCTCCGCGTGGCGGGCGGCCACCTCGCGGGTGGTCTCCTCGCAGTCCCACAGGCATTCCACCGCGAAGCCGGCGGCGAACGAGGGGTCGGTCTGGGCCAGGGCCCGGGCGACGCGGCCGCGCAGGTGGGACGAGGCGGTTTCGCGGTAGACGTGGCGCAGTACGGGCGCCGCGCAGCCGATGGCGAGGCGTCCGGCCCCGTCGACGAGGGCGAACAGGCTCCGGGTGTCGGGTCCCGAGCCGCGCACCGTGGAACGCAGGGCGCCCAGGACGAGTCCGGCGTCCTCGGCTCCGCCGCGGGCCGCGAGGAGGGTCGCGGCGGCCGCTCCGAGGGCGTCGGGGCGGTGCACCCAGCGGCGTGCCCGATCCACGGCCCCGGGGCCGCACATGCGTTCGTAGGCGGCCACGGCGGGCTCGTCCCCGGCGGCTTCGATGAGGTCCAGGACGGCCGGGTTCTCCGGTTCGGCGAGGACCAGGTGGTGCAGGGCGGTGGCCCGGGCGGCCTCGCCCGAGGCGCCGGCCGCGGCGGCGAGGATCGCGGAGCGGTCCTCGGGCGCGGCCACGGCGGCCAGACAGCGGGCCGCGGGGACGTGCAGCGGGGTGCCGCGGCTCAGTCCGTCGGCGGCCCAGTCGAAGACGGCCTGGACTCCCCAGCCGGGCTGCGGGCCCTTGGGGGTGAGCTGGCGCTGCCAACGGTCGAAGGAACCCTGTCGGCGGGCGGCGCGCAGTCGCTCCCCGTGGGGGGCGGACTCCTCCCACAGGCACCAGGGCCGGGGTTCGTAGGCGTCGCGGATGGCGGCGGCCAGCCGCGCCTCGCCCTCGGCGGTGACGGGGAAGCGGGCGACGACGGGGCCCGCGAGGGAGCGCAACCCCTCGTCGTCGTCGCGCAGGGCGAGCTCGTCGAGGGCCCAGGCCCAGTTCGCGCCGGAGGCGGCGTAGCGGCGCAGCAGCATGAGCGCGTCGTCACGGCCGTACGAGGCGAGGTGGCCCAGGACGGACAGGGCGAGCCCCGTGCGGTGGTCCTCCTCGTCGAGGAGGTCGTCGGCGCTGAAGAGGTGGCTCTCGATGGCGCCGAGGGGGCCGTCGAGATCGAGGTAGAGCCGGGCGTAGTAGAGCGAGCGGTTCTCGACCTGCCAGTCCTGGCGCGGATCGCTGATCACGCACTGGTCGAGGGCCTCCAGGGCCTCCGCCCGGGGCGCCGCGAGTGCGTGCAGCGTGCCGTCGCCGCGGCCCCTCTGGAGGAGCCCGAGCAGGGTGCCGCTTGGCGCTATGACTGGTTCGAACATGGGAATGGCCTCAAATCAAGCTGGGGACGCAACCGGGAATCGGGATTCACAGGGCCGCGTAACAGCATGTGAGGACGTTCGCCGTCATGTTCCGCTCGATGTAGACCATTGCCTTCTCACTCTCGTCGGTGCTCCGCGACCAGGGCGGCCGGTTCGGCAGGGAGGGTATGGACACCTCTTGTGTCCAGCCCGCTCCTGCCCGTCCGTCAAGTTCGCGAATCGAATCCGACGCCATGATGACCCAGTCGGTTTGTGCACCGCGACCACATTTACGGCCGCCGTGACCAACCCGTGAGGTAGGGGACCGGTCGGACCTTGCCAGGTCACGGCCAAAACCGGACTACTTGGCTCCGAACAGTTCCAGCAGGTCGGCCTTGGCGAACATGCGCGCCGTGTCCACGGCGGAGGGGGTACCGGCCTCGGGGTCGGCCCCACCGGCGAGCAGCGCGCGGATGACGGCCTCCTCGCCCTTGAAGACGGCGCCCGCGAGCGGGGTCTGGCCCCGGTCGTTGGCGCGGTCGGCCTCGGCGCCGCGGGCGAGCAGGGCCGTGACGGCGTCGGCGTGGCCGTGGTAGGCGGCGAGCATGACGAGGGTGTCGCCGCGGTCGTTGGTGAGGTTCGCCGGGACCCCGGCGTCGAGGTACGCGGCCAGCGTCTCGGCGTCACCCTGGCGGGCGAGGTCGAAGATCTTGGTGGCCAGTTCGATGACGTCCTCGTCGGGAACGCCCTGCGGGCCGGCGCCTTCCGGGGTGTGCTCGCTCATCGTTCGTACCGCCTTTCGCTTCGCTGTCACGACACCCGTTTCCCCAGGCCGGCGGGCTGGGCAAGGCACGGCGCAGCGTCCGTGCGGGTGAAGCGTCAGAGTAGCGCCCGATCCGACACATGACGGGCGCGGCCCGAGGCAAGGATCACCCCCACCCCCTGATCGCCCGGCGCGCCAGTCGGGCGGGTCCAGTCAAGTGAAAAATTGGAGCATTCACCCGTATGCACCTTTTGTCGCATTGATACTTGCTGTGAGCCTGGAAGGACTGACGGTGACCTTCCCCACCCCACCAGGAGAACTGCTCATGGTCCTGTCCATCTCAGGTGTCGTCCTGCTCGGAATCATCTGCTTCCTCTTCTTCAAGAAGGACGGGATGAAGCTGTCGCACGCGTTCGTGTGCGCGCTCTTCGGCTTCTTCCTCGCCGGCTCCGCCATCGCCCCCAGCATCACGGCGAGCACCGCGAGCCTCGCGAGCCTTCTCGGCGGGATCAAGCTCTAGGGAACGTCGTCGAAGTGGCACCTGCCGGCCGCCCGCCGGCGGGCGGGACTTCGACGACACGCCCCAGGCCCCCGACCGCACCGTCCCGCCACCACCCCGACTCCAGGAGACGCCCGTGGCCAGGCGCCCACTCCCCCGCATCCTCAGCAGCGGCACCGTGTCGCCGGCCCGGGTCCGCGACTTCGCCCGCACGGCCGCCGACGGTGCCACGGACGTCCTCCATCCGCTCCTCGTCATCGCACGCGGCCTGCGCGTCCTGGCCGCCGCCGGGCGGCGCAAGTGGTCCGACACCCCCAAGGACAAGCGTGGTCCCGCGCTGTTCCTGGGAGTCGCCTGCGTCCTCGTCGTCGCGCTCGTCCCGTACGGCCCGCTGATCGCCCTGCTGGGCCTGATGGCGGCGGCGGGCTGGCACGGACGCGACCGCACCCCTGTCAAGACCGGCCCCAGCGAAGCCGAGACGGAGCGCCTCGCCTCCCTCTACGAGGCCCTCGTGCCGTACTTCTCCATCCCCGAGGACCCGAACCCGCTCTTCGCCCACGGCGGGGAATGGGACCGGGCCTTCAGCGGCCACGCCTTCGACGACGCGGGCCGCGTCACCCGGCTCCGCATCCGCTACCCGGCGGCCTACTTCGCCGACGGTGAGCTCGCCTCGCGGGCCCGGATCGAGGCCCTGTTGCACTCCAAGTCCGGGCGCGGTCGGGAGTACCTCTTCGACTGGGACGAGGAGGCCAACCAGCTCGACCTGAGCGTGCTGGAGGCGCTGCCGACGGGCATCGCCGCGCAACGGTTCGTCACCTCCCCCGGCGAGACCGTCCTCGGCCTCACCGACGCGGGCGGCGTCCGGCGCACCCTGCCCGTCGTGGAGGGGGAACAGACCCGGGACGTGCCGCCGGTGATCTGGCGCACCGGGCCCCGCTCCACCGAACCGCACCTGCTGGCCGTCGGCCAACCCGGCAGCGGGACGTCCACCCTGCTGCGCTCCATCGCCCTCCAGGCGCTCCACCACGACGGCGACGTGCTGATCGTCGAGGGTGGCGGCAGCGGCGAGTACTCCTGTCTCTCCGGCCGCGCGGGCGTCCTGGCCGTCGAGTGCGGCCCCGCGGGGGCACCGGCCACCCTGGAGTGGGCCGCGCACGAGACCGAGCGACGACTCGTCGCCACCCACCGGGCCCGCGAGGCGGGTCGGCCGCTGCCCGAGGACACCCGGCGCCCCCTGTGGATCCTGCTCGACCGCCCCAGCGTGCTCACCCACCTCGCGGCGGCCGAGGGGCGGCCCGACCCCCTCGCGCGGCTCCAGGTGCCGTTGCGCCACGGTCGGGCCGCGCACGTCACGGTGGTGGTCGCGGAACAGTTCGAGCACCTGGAGCTGCTCGACGACGCCGTCTGGCAGCACACCCGGGCCCGCGTCGTGCTCGGCTCGGCCTCGATCCAGCAGATCGCCGACGTGCTCGGCCTGCCCCCGCACACCACCCCGACGGCGATGGTGCCGCCCGGGCGCGGGTACGCGCGGCTCGGCACGGGCCCCGTGCACCGGGTGCAGGTGCCCGCGACCCCGGACCCGTACGACGACGCCGCGCATCCGGCGCACCGTCAGGCGGTGCTGGAGCTGCTGCCGGAGCGGCAGGCCCGGCCGACGGCGGTCGCGGAGCGCGTCACGCTGACGAAGCCGCTGCACATCGTCCAGCCCCCGGCCCAGGCTCAGGCCCCCTCGATCGATGCCCGGGAGATCACGGAGGTGCCGGCGGAGACACCGCCCGCGCGCGGCCCGTGGCCGGTCGGGCCGTAGTGGGGCCCCGGGGACGGCCTGGCCGATCGGGCCGGGCCCGGCGCCCCTTCGACGACAGGGCCTACGCGACGAACGTGCGCGGGGGTTCCGCCCCGCTGCCGCCGGCGCCCGTGCCGACCAGTCGGGCCGCCGCCGCGAGACGCGAGGCGGCCTCCTCGGCCACCGGGCCGCCGACCGTGAACGGGAGCCGGACGTAGCCCTCGAAGGCCCCGTCCACGCCGAACCGGGGGCCCGAGGGGACCCGTACGCCGACCCGCTCCCCCACCTCGGCCAGCCGGGACCCGGACAGTCCGCCCGCGCGGGCCCACAGGGTGAGGCCGCCCCGGGGCACCTGGAACTCCCAGTCGGGCAGTTCCCGACGCACCGCGGCGACGAGCGCGTCGCGGTTCTCCCGGGCCTGGTCGCGGCGGATCCCGACGGCCTCCTCCCAGCCCCCGGTCCGCATCAGCCAGTTCACCGCGAGCTGTTCGAGCACGGGCGTGCCGAGGTCGGCGTACGCGCGGGCCGCGACCAGGCTGCGGATGACGTCGGGGGCCGCGCGGACCCAGCCGATCCGCATGCCTGCCCAGAAGGCCTTGCTGGCGGAACCGACGGTGACGACCGTGGAGCCGGCGGGGTCGAAGGAGCAGACGGGACGGGGCATCTCCACGTCCGGGTCCAGCCGGAGTTCGGCCATGGTCTCGTCGGCGACGAGCACGGTGCCGGCCGAACGGGCCGCCTCCACCATCGCGCGGCGCTGCTCGTCCGAGGCGAGGGCGCCGGTGGGGTTGTGGAAGTCGGCGACCACGTAGGCGAGCCGCGGGGCGGAGTCGCGCAGCACCTGCCGCCAGACGTCCATGTCCCAGCCGCTCAGCCCGGCGGCCATCGCCACCGGTACGAGGCGCACCCCGGCGGCGCGCATGAGCTGGAGGATGTTGGCGTAGGACGGGGATTCGACGGCGATGCGCTCGCCGCGCCCCGCGAAGAGGCTGCAGATGGCGTCGATGGCACCCATGGCGCCGGTGGTCACCATGATCTGTTCGGGCATGGTGGGGATGCCGCGCTCGGTGTAGCGGTCGGCGAGCATCCTGCGCAGGGCGGGCAGGCCGGCGGGGTAGTCGCCGTGGGTGTGCGCGTACGGCGGCAGTTCCTCCAGGGCTCCCTGGACGGCCTTGGTGAGCCACGGCTCCGGGGCCGGCAGGGCGGCGCAGCCGAGGTCGATCATCGAGCCGAGGGACTCGGGCGGCAGGGGTTCCAGGCCCCGGGCGGGAAGCGGGTTCCCGGCGGGCACGGCGGTCCAACTGCCCGCGCCCCGGCGGGATTCCAGGAACCCTTCGCCGCGCAGCGCCTCGTAGGCGGCGGCGACGGTGGTGCGGCTGACGGTGAGCGCGACGGCCAGCTCCCGTTCGGCGGGCAGCCGGGCGGCGACGGGGACGCGCCCTTCGAGGACGAGGAGCCGGATGCCGTCGGCGAGGCTGCGGTAGGCGGGCGGTTTGCGCGTGCCGGACGTGGCGGAGCGCCCCTGCTGCGAGGTGATCAGGCGGGCGAGCTGTGCGGCGCCGACCGCCGAGGTCCACTGAGCCATGCTGTCCGGTCCACCTTCGTCGAATTGGCCCCGTCCGACCCCGGAGGGCGAGCGGCATTGGATTGGTTCCGCGTGATCCAGGGTGTCACGGGGCAGTCCACTCCGGCCAGGGGGCTCTCGGGAGGGCTGATGGGGGTGCGGCGGGGGCCCGTCGCGGGCGCGTTCACCCCGCGGCCATCCGGACGCTCCCGTCCCACCGGCGACAGGGGGCATACTGCCGCCGTGACGCACGTACGCCTTCGGCACCCGTATCTGGACCACCCCGCACCCATCCCCTTCGCTCACCGGGGAGGGGCCGCGGACGGGCTGGAGAACACCGCCGCCGCCTTCCGCCGGGCGGCCGACGCGGGTTACCGCTACTTCGAGACCGATGTGCACGCCTCGGTCGACGGGAAGCTGGTCGCCTTCCACGACTCCACCCTGGACCGGGTCACCGATGCGCGAGGGCGGATCGCCGAACTGCCGTGGAAGCGGATCCGGGAGGCCCGGGTGGCGGGCACCGAGCCCCTGGCCCTGTTCGAGGACCTCCTGGAGGAGTTCCCGGAGGCCCGCTGGAACGTCGACGTCAAGGCGGAGAGCGCCCTGTACCCGTTGGTGAACCTGATCGCGCGGGCCCGGGTCTGGGACCGGGTGTGCGTGGGCTCCTTCTCGGAGAGCCGGGTCGCCCGGGCCCAGAAGATCGCCGGTCCCCGGCTGGCGACCTCGTACGGGGTGCGCGGCGTGGTGGGGCTGCGGCTGCGGTCGTTCGCGATCCCGGCGGCGCTGCGCGCGGGAGCGGTGGCGGCGCAGGTTCCGGAGACGCAGGCGGGCGTCCGGGTGGTCGACCGGCGTTTCGTCCGGACGGCGCACGAGCGGGGACTGCAGGTGCACGTGTGGACCGTGAACGAACCGGAACGCATGGACTCTCTTCTCGACATGGGAGTCGATGGCATCATGACCGACCGGATCGACATCTTGCGCACGGTGCTGGACCGGCGCAGAGCCTGGGCCTGACGGCCCTTCCGGGCTCCGCGCGGGCCGCGGCGGCCGAGGCGGTACGTACAGCGAGGGGGCACCGGAGTGAGCGCGCGAGACATATCTCCACCGGAGGAAGCGGAACCGGGAACGGAGGGCGACAGAGCCGGCGCCGCCGCCCGCAAACGCGAACAGCACGGCTGGTACTTCTACGACTTCGCCTGCTCGGTCTACTCGACCAGCGTGCTCACGGTGTTCCTCGGGCCCTACCTGACGTCGGTGACCAGGGCCGCGGCGGACGTCGAGGGCTATGTGCACCCGCTCGGCATCCCGATCCGGGCCGGTTCCTTCTTCGCGTACGCGGTCTCCGCGTCGGTGCTGCTGGCCGTGCTGATCATGCCGCTGGCCGGGGCCGTCGCGGACCGGAGCGGACGCAGGAAGCCGCTGCTGGCGGTGGCGGCGTACACGGGCGCGGCGGCGACGACCGGGATGTTCTTCCTCGACGGTGATCGCTATCTGCTCGGCGGGTTCCTGCTCGTCGTGGCGAACGCCTCGCTGGCGGTGTCGATGGTGTTGTACAACGCCTTCCTGCCGCAGATCGCCGCTCCAGACGAGCGGGACACCGTCTCCTCGCGGGGTTGGGCCTTCGGCTACACCTCGGGCGCCCTCGTGCTGGTCCTGAACCTGGTGCTCTACCAGGGCCACGACTCCTTCGGGCTGTCCGAGGGCGCGGCGGTGCGCATCTGCCTGGCCTCCGCCGGCCTGTGGTGGGGCGCCTTCGCGATCATTCCGCTGCGCCGGCTGCGCGACCGGGGGGTGGTCCGGGAGGCGGGTGCCGCGCCGCCGGTCAGCGGGTGGCGGCAGTTGGTGGCCACCTTGAAGGACATGCGGCGCCATCCGCTGACGTTGTCGTTCCTGTTGGCCTACCTGATCTACAACGACGGCGTGCAGACGGTGATCTCCCAGGCCTCGGTCTACGGGTCGGAGGAACTGGAGCTGGAGCAGTCCACGCTGATCGTGGCGGTGCTGCTGGTCCAGGTCCTGGCGGTGGCGGGCGCGCTGGGGATGGGCCGGCTGGCACGCGTGTACGGCGCCAAGCGGACGATCCTCGGTTCGTTGGCCGGGTGGACGGTGACACTGGCCGCCGGGTACTTCCTGCCCGCCCGTACACCGGTGTGGTTCTTCGTGCTGGCGGCGATGATCGGGCTCGTGCTGGGCGGGAGCCAGGCGCTGTCGCGTTCCTTGTTCTCGCACCTGGTCCCGGCGGGCAAGGAGGCCGAGTACTTCTCCGCCTACGAGATGAGCGACCGGGGGCTGAGCTGGATCGGACCGCTGGTCTTCGGACTGACGTACCAGGTCACGGGCAGCTATCGGGACGCGATCATCTCGTTGGTGGTGTTCTTCGCACTGGGTTTCGTGCTGCTCGCGAGGGTGCCGGTGCGGCGCGCGGTGGAGGCGGCGGGCAATCCTGTTCCCGAGAGGATCTGACAGCGGGTCCGAGAACGAATTCGGAACGAATTTCGACGTTCAAGCCAAGGGCCGGTAGTGTACGCCTTTGGCCTGCCAGGCGGACCGTTACTGCGCGCTCGAGAAGAGCGGACGTTGGGTGACATCTGCTGCCAGATGTGACAAAACGGGCACTGGTGGGTACAACAAGGGGCGGTACGACGGGCGACGCATGACCCGGAGCGGGAATCTATACCGCCGACCGGACGTTGACCGGATGACGACGACAGCGACACCTGTCCTGTGGGCGACAAGCCCGGGAGGCACGATTCATGAGTGAGCGAGCTCTCCGCGGTACGCGGCTCGTGGTTACCAGCTACGAGACGGACCGCGGCATCGATCTGGCCCCGCGCCAGGCGGTGGAGTACGCATGCCAGAACGGACATCGATTTGAGATGCCGTTCTCGGTTGAGGCAGAAATTCCGCCGGAGTGGGAGTGCAAGGCGTGCGGCGCCATGGCACTCCTGGTGGACGGGGACGGGCCCGAAGAGAAGAAGGGCAAGCCTGCGCGAACGCACTGGGACATGCTCATGGAGCGACGCACCCGCGAGGAGCTGGAGGAAGTGCTTGCCGAGAGGCTCGCGGTCCTTCGTTCCGGCGCCATGAACATTGCCGTGCATCCGCGGGACAGCCGCAAGTCCGCCTGACAACCGGACTGAGAACAAAGCCGAGGGCCCCCGCCACATCCGTGGCGGGGGCCCTCGGCTTGTCCGGCGCTGGTCCGACTCGAGTGCCGTCCGGTTCCCGTGCCGTCCGGCTCAAGGATCGTCTCTTCAGCGGGTCGGCTCGGGGGGCAGGGGGTTCGGCTCGGGGGGGGCAGCCTTCAGGGGGTCAGCGGCGGCCGGTGGCCGACGTCCGGGCCGGCCTGGCCCGGTCCGGGCCCCGGTCGGTCCTCGCGGATGACCTCGCCCTGGACGACCTTGCCGTCGGGCCGGCGGATCCGGGCCTGCTGGAAGGCGTCGCCGAAGGTGCCGGCGGGCGCCGCGGCCATCCTGCGTTCCAGGGAGCGCGTGGCACGGCGGCTGATCAGAGCCCGGACGGGCGGGAGCAGCAGGAGCAGTCCGGCCGCGTCGGAGATCAGGCCCGGCAGCATCAGGAACAGGCCCGCGAGCATGAGCAGGCCGTTGCCCTGACCGGGCTGCTGCCTGGCCTGCTCGGGCGCCTGGCCCTGCTGCGCCCGCTGGAGGGTGTCGGTGAGGTTCTTGAAGGCCCGTCGCCCGGCGCGCTTGATGACCACTGCGCCGAGCAGCATCCCGCCCGCGATCAGCAGGGCGACGGTCAGCCCGCCTGCGACGCCGGCGACCAGGCTGAGCAGCCAGATCTCCAGGATCAGCCAGGCGGCGACCGCCAGGGGAAGCAGCGTACGGACGGGCGAGCGCCGTCGTGGGGCCGTCGAAATGCCGGTCGTCATGTCACCAGTGTGCCTGGGGCGGTGTAAAAGCGACCTCAGTCGGAGGTATCGGACATCCCTTAGGGGTTTCGGGGAGACGGGTCTCGGTAAGGGGGCCGGCCGGTCAGCTTGGCGGCCCGGGCCTTGATGCCCCACTGGGTGACCCGCCACAGGGCCTCCACCACGATGTCCCTGCTCATCTTGCTGTCGCCGAACTCGCGCTCGACGAAGGTGATGGGCACCTCGACGACCCTGAAGCCCTGGCGGATGGCCCGGCGGGCCAGGTCCACCTGGAAGCAGTAGCCGGCGGAGGCCACCTCCTCCAGGCCCAGGCCCTCCAGCGTCTCGCTGCGGAAGGCGCGGTAGCCGCCGGTCACGTCGCGGATCGGCACGTCCAGGAGCAGCCGGGAGTACGTGGAACCGCCGCGGGAGAGCATCTCGCGGCTCTTGGGCCAGTTGACCACGCGGCCGCCCGGCACCCAGCGGGATCCCAGGACCAGGTCGGCGTTGCCGAGGGCGGTGAGCAGCCGGGGCAGTTCCTCGGGTCGGTGGGAGCCGTCGGCGTCCATCTCCACGAGGACCCCGTAGCCGTGCTCCAGGCCCCAGGCGAAGCCGGCCAGGTAGGCGGCGCCGAGGCCTTCCTTGCCCTTGCGGTGCAGCACGTGGACCTGCTCGTCGGCGCAGGCCAGCTCGTCGGCGAGCTTGCCGGTGCCGTCGGGGCTGTTGTCGTCGGCGACCAGGATGTGCGCTGCGGGGACTGCGGCCCGGACCCGGCCGACGATGGGGCCGATGTTCTCGGCCTCGTTGTACGTCGGAATGATCACCAGGGTGGTGCCGAGCGGCCCGTAGGTCCGCTGTCCGCCATCGCTCACTGGGTCCCCTTGCGTGTTTCTCGTCCGGCCGGCCTCGTACGTCCCGTCACAGCAGGATGATTTTAGAACAGCGATCGGAGCCGGCGGTCCTTCGGGCCGGCCCGGCTCCCGCTGGCTGCGGGTCACCGTGACCGTTGTCTACTGGACCGCCGGGCCCCGACCTGGGGCCACCAGCCGCCGGCGAAACCTTCCCTCGCCCCCGAGGCGCGGGTGCGCTGAGCGGACGGATCCGTCCGGTACGGACGTCCTGTTGGTGGACCCGGCCGAACCTATCCGGGTCGGGCCGCCGGGACCGAACCGAGGCCGGTCGGATCACCCCTGTGGGCGTACGAAAACCTCCCGGCCGCCGACGACCGTCGCCAGGCACACCGGCAGATCCCCGCCGGGGGTCAGGTCGGGCAGCCCCGGGGTGCCCGAGCGCGGGTCGGTGGACCAGCGGGCGACCCGGTCGTCGGGGGCCTGGACGACCAGTTCCTCGGTCCGCCAGACGGCGTAGTCGGCCGGGGCCCCGGGAACGAGGATGCCGGCGTCGTCGCGGCCGAGGGCCCGCCAACCGCCGCGGGTGTGGGCGGCGAAGGCGGCCCGTACGGAGATCCGGTGCTCGGGGGTGCGGTGGAAGGCGGCCGCCCGGACGGTGCCCCAGGGGTCGAGCGGGGTGACGGGCGCGTCCGAGCCGAAGGCGAGCGGGACGCCGGCCTTCAGCAGGGCCGCATACGGGTTGAGGGTGCGGGCGCGCTCGACGCCGAGCCGATCGGCGTACATGCCGTCCTCGCCGCCCCAGGCCGCGTCGAAGGCGGGCTGCACGGAGGCGGTGAGGCCCAGTTCCGCGAAGGCGGCGATGGTGGCCGGGGTCATCATCTCGGCGTGCTCGACCCGGTGGCGGGCGGCCCGCACCCGGGCGAGGCCCACCGTGTCGGCTGCGGCCCGGACGCCTTCGACGACGGCGCTCACCGCGGCGTCGCCGATGGCGTGGAAACCGGCTTGGAGCCCCTGTTCGGTGCAGGCGGCGACGTGCGCGGCGACGTCACGGGCGTCCAGGTAGCCGGTGCCGGTGTGCGCCGCGTCGGTGTACGGGGCGTGCAGGCAGGCGGTGTGGGAGCCGAGGGCGCCGTCCACGAAGAGGTCGCCGGCGGCGCCGACCGCGCCGAGCCGCTTGGCCAGGTCGAGGTCCCGATCGGCCCAGTAGCCGAAGACGCGCGGGCCGGGGTGGCTGCGGGCGAGGTCGAGCAGGGCGGTGAAGTCCTCCGGGGAGGAGATCTCCGGGCCGCCGCACTCGTGCACGGAGCCGATGCCGAGGGAGGCGGCCCGGTCCAGGGCGGCCCGCTGGGCCTCGGCGCGCTGGGCGGGGCCGACGGCGCCGAGCGCGACCGCGCGTACGGCGTGGTGGGCGTCGGCGGTCAACGGCTCGTCGCCGGCGACGAGGCCCGCGCCCCCGGGGACGAGGTCGAGGAGCGCGGTGGTGACCACGGCCGAGTGGACGTCGATGCGGCTGAGGTAGAGCGGGCGGCCCCCGGTGGCCCGGTCCAGTTCCTCGCGGCGCGGGGCGCGGCGCTCCGGCCAGCGGGCGGCGTCCCAGCCGTGTCCGAGGAGCACCCGGTCGTCGGGGCGGCGCTCGGCGTGGGCCCGTACCCGGTCCAGGGCGTCCGCGAGGGTGCGGGCGTCGGAGAGGTCCAGTCCGGTGAGGGCGAGACCGGTGGAGGTGGTGTGCACGTGGGCGTCGGTGAACGCGGGCGTGACGAGCGCCCCGTCGAGGTCGACGACCTCGTCGACGCCCTGGGCGAAGGCGTCGGCGGCGCCTTCCGAGCCGACCCAGGCGACGTGCCCGCGCTCGACGACCATCGCGGTGGCGAACGGGTCGGCGGGGCTGTGCACCTCGCCGCCGCGAAGGAGGACGGTGCGGTCGGGTACGGGGGCTCCGGCGGCGTCGGCGGAGGCGGTGCGGTCAGTCATGGGACCCAGTCTCCCGCCTCGGCCGGCCGGGCCCGACCTCGGGTCCCCCGGGGCGGGGAGCCGGGGCCGGGCGGGGCCACGAGGGGTCAGGGGGCCGTCACACGCGGGGCGGGCGGGACTCGTACGGAGTGGACAGCACCACCGTCGTGCGGGTCGAGACGTGCGCCAGGGCGCGCAGTCGGCCCAGCAGGTCCTCCAGCTCCAGGGGCGTGCCCACACGGACCTTGAGGATGTAGTTCTCGTCTCCGGCCACGCTGTGGCAGGCCTCGATCTCCGGGACACCCGCCAGGCGTTCGGCGATGTCGTCCGGCGCGCTGGGGTCGAACGGTTTGACCGAGATGAACGCCGTCAGGGGCAGCCCGACGGCCTCGGGGTCGACCACGGCGGCATAGCCGCGGATCACCCCGCGCTGCTCCAGGCGGCGTACTCGCTGATGGACCGCCGACGTGGACAGTCCCGTGGCCTTGCCCAGATCCGTGTAGCTCATTCGCCCGTCCCGCACGAGCAGATCAACGATCTGGCGGTCCAGCTCCTCCATTGCGCTCATAGCCGCTCAACCTATTGCCCAATGCCGCTCCAGGCACAGCGGTGTCCACGGGTTGGGTGGCACCTGCGGCGGGCATGTGACCAAGCCCACAGGGGTACGGGGGCGTACCGGGGGTGGTTGTGGTTACTCGTGCCGCTCGACGGGAAGTGCTTGGTGTGGCCGTGGCCGAAGAACCTGCCCGCCCGGCCCATTCAAGGGGGAGTACATCCATGCTGAACGCCAAGCGCGCCGGTCGCATCGAACCGGAGCCTCCGGAACTGCTCGATTCCGACGAGGACGGCTACCTCGACGAGGCCGAGGGGTTCGAGATCCACCACGCGATCTGCCCCGACTGCGGCCAGTCGATCGCCCTCGTCGCGGACGAGGAGTACCTGCCGCAGCACGCCCTCTGCCCGTCCCCGTGGAACCCGTTCGGGCTCACGGTGTGCGCGGGTACGGGCCGGCCGGCTTCCGACGCGCTGCCGACCGTGGGCGGGTTCCAGCACGACGTGCAGGAACTCGACCCGATCGTGCACCTGTCGCTCCCGCAGGGCCTCGACTGGCGGACGCAGCCCTTCTCGCACGTCGGCGGTCCGGGCTCGCGTCCCGTCCGCGTGACGGCCCCGCTGCCGCCGCAGATGCGCCAGCACGCGCAGGCCGCCTGACGGGTCGCCCGCCCTACCAGTACGTTCCCCGCACCATGGCGTCGAGCGTGGCGTGGTGCAGGATCAGGCCGTCCGGGTCCGCCGGGACCTCGACCTCGCCGAAGTGCGCCTGCCGGTAGGCGATGCGCAGCATCACGATCCCGTGCCGCAGGGCGGCGTAGAGGGTGTGGAACTCCATGTCCCGCGGGGTGTGCCCGGTGAGTTCGGCATACCGGCGTTCCACGTCCTCGCGGCGCAGGAAGTCGGGCAGTCCCGGCCGGCCGAACCCGACGGTCAGGTCCTGGAAGAAGCGGTGCAGGTAGACGGTCCAGCCCAGGTCGACCTCCCGGGGGGCGTACGAGGCCATCTCCCAGTCGAGGACGGCCACCGGCTCGAAGCCGTCGGCCTGGTAGACGACGTTGCCGATGCGGGCGTCCCCCCAGTTGAGGACGGGGTCGCCCTCGTCGGCCGGCCAGAGTTCCTCCAGCCGGTCGAAGGCCCGCTCCAGGAGCGGTGAGGGGGCCAGTCCGGCCACCACCCATGCGTAGTAGGCGCGTTGGGCCTCGACGTGGCGGCGCAGTGGGCTTCCCTCCCCGGGTGGGAGGAGGAAGCGGGCCTCCCCGGTGGGGAACTGGTCGTGGAGGCGGGCGAGCAGGGAGACGCTCGCCTCCTGGAGCCGTGCGCGTTCTGCGTCGGTGGCGGAGTGCAGCCAGTTGCCGTCGTACGTGTAGGGCATGACGTCGGGCGGTACCCGGCCCTCGGCGCGGGCCATGACGAGGAAGGGCGCGCCGAGCGGGCCCGGGTCCTCCTCCAGCCAGCGCACGCGCGGCACGGGCAGGTCGGTGTGCGCGGCGACCAGGCTCATCACCCGGTACTGGCGGGGCAGGTCGTAGACGGGGAAGACGGTGTACGCGGCCGGGTCCGCGGCCAGGCGCAGGGCGCAGGCCCGCTCCGGGGTGTCGGGGTGTTCGATGTCGAAGAGCAGGGTCTCGCTGGACATGCCGTTGGAACCGGGGACGGAGATGTTGGTGACCTTCGCGCCGGGAAGGGTCGCGTCGAGCCAGGCGGCGAGGCGGCGGCCGAGTTCCTCGGGCTCGCGGGTCGAGGTGCGGGGACGTGGTGCCGTTGCCATGGCGGGTCCTGCCTTCCTTTCCGATGGAGCGTCCCCCTCGGGGCTTTCGCGACGCCCGCTCGGGGTCACGGGGCCACGGAGGTGTGGTCGGTGAAGCCGCTGGGGTCGTGACGGCCGAAGCTGCCGTGCTCGAAGATGCCGTGTCCGACCCGGCCGTCGAGGGTGAAGCGGGCCGAGTGGTCGGTGACCCCGAAGGCGGCCATGGGGTGCGCGGTGGGATCGGAGAGGTCGTAGACGCGCCGGTCGGCCCAGGCGCGGCCCTGCCAGGTGCCGTGCTGCCAGTCGGCGGCGGGCGGGTAGCCGGCGCCGACGGCGAGGGGGGAGGAGTTGAGGACGTGGACGCGGAGTTCGAGGGGTTTGCGGGTCGGGTCGGTGAGGTGGACGACGGCGCTCTCGGGGTGGCGGCTGCCGGGGCGGTAGCGGATGTCGGTGTGCGGCCAGCCGAGTTGGACGTCGTGGCGGCCGTCGCCCTCGGGGAAGACCTGGACGGCCTCGTTGAGGATGCGGTGGCCGTCGGCGTCCTCCTGGACGATGACCATGAGGAACCGGTCCTCGAAGCGGACGGGTATCCAGAGCCAGTGGAAGCCCTCGGTGCGGTGTTCCTCCGCCGCCCGGCCGCCGTCCTCGCCGGGGATCGGGCGCACGCCCCAACTGCGATCGCGGGTACCGGTCCACGCGCCGGGGGTCAGGGTGAGTTCCTCGCCCCTGACCCGGATGGTGCCGGTGACGTTGCCGGCCTGGACGAAGCGGCGGCCTTCCAGCATCAGCCGGTCGCCGCGGCGCTGCACGTGGTGGGGCTCCCAGACGGCGGGGAACTCCGCGGTCCAGGTGATGTCGTACGAGAGGCCCTCGGGGTCGTCGGGGTCGGGGTCGCAGTGGAGGCCGATCCGCTTGAGGGGCTCGTCGACGGTGATGCGGAGCGGGCCGACGGAGAGGTTCATCCGGTCGTCGCCGAGGGCGTCGGAGGCACGGACGGCGAGGAGTTCGTCACCGACGCGCAGGGTGGCGTAGGCGTCGATGACGCCCGCGTTGGGGTAGACGCCGAGGCCGAGGATGAGGACGGCCCTGCCGGCGTGGTCGAAGACGTGGAAGATGCAACGGTCGTAGGCGTTTCGATCACCGCTGACGAGGTGCTTCATCGACAACGGCGCCTGGTGGATGGGGTACTCGTCAAGCGGGACGGGCCGGTCGGCGGGCATGGCGGACCTCCTGGGCGCGGCGGCGTGGCGGCGCGTGACGTGGTGTGGCGTGGCGCGGGTTGGCCTGGTGTGCGGCGACGGCGTGCGGCGGTGTGCGGCGGTGTGCGGCTCAAGCAGATATGACGGTACGTCAGAAACTGTTTGGAGGAACAGACTTGTGGCACTACGCGACAGGAAGGCACGTCCGGACACCTCGCGCCCGAGAGACGCGGGCGGTGACGGGGAGCGCGATGTTCGTCCGCCGACCACCCGCGGACCGCCCACCGGCGGGGCGGGGCGACCGGCGGGCACGTCGCGACGCCGGGACGTCGGGATGCCGGGGCGTCGGAACGCCGGGACGCCGGGACGTCGGGGACACGTCGAACGGATGGCCGTGGGCGGGGGCCGGTTACCCGTGGGCCGATCTCGCGTTCTGCCGTGCATGACCACGCTTGAGACGTCCACGCCGAGAACGGGTCGCAGGCGGCGGCCCACGCCTCACGGATACGAAGAATCGGTTCCGCCGAGGAACCCCGACACACCCGTCCACAACGCGCTCCTGGCCCGCTGGACCGCCGAGGGCCGGACGGTGCCGGGGCGGCGCGATCCGGAGTGGTCACGGATCACCTCGTCCCCGATCTGGCCCAGCGGCCCCCTGTACGGAGGCTGAGCGGGACGGGCCGACGTACCGTCGGGACGGGCCGACCGTCCGACGAACCGGGGCCGGGCCGACCGGGCCGCGTCACGACGGCGGCCGGCCCGCCGACCGGTGCGGTGCGACGGCCGGGTCCGCCGGTCCGCGGCACGACGGCCGGGCTCGCCGGGACGGACGGCGCCCCCGGCCCGGCCCGGGCGCCTCAGCGGGTCTCGGGGCCCGCGAGGTGGCGGGCGATGACCATGCGCTGGATCTGGTTGGTGCCCTCCACGATCTGGAGCACCTTCGCCTCGCGCATGAGCCGCTCCACCGGGAAGTCGGCGGTGTACCCGTAGCCGCCGAGGACCTGCACCGCGTCCGTCGTGACGGCCATCGCGGCGTCCGTGCAGAACAGCTTGGCCATGGCGGCCTGGCGCGAGAAGGGCTTGCCCGCGTCCCGCAGGCGCGCGGCGGCGAGGTACAGCGCCCGGCCCGCCTCGATCTTGGTCGCCATGTCGGCCAGCATGAAGCGCAGCCCCTGGAAGTCCGCGATGGGGTGCCCGAACTGCTTGCGGTCCAGGGCGTAGACCAGGGCCTCGTCCAGGGCCGCCTGGGCGACGCCGATCGCGCAGGCGGCGATCCCGAGCCGGCCGGCGTCCAGGGCGGCGAGGGCGATGGTGAAGCCCTGACCCTCCTCACCGATGCGCCGGGTGTCGGGGACGCGTACGCCGTCGAAGTGCAGTTGGGCGGTGGGCGAGCCCTTCATGCCCATCTTCTTCTCGGGGACGGCAGCCGTCAGACCGGCCGCGTCGCCGGGGACGAGGAAGGCCGTGATGCCCTTGGGGCCGTTGACACCCGTGCGCGCGAGGACGGTGTAGAAGTCGGCGACCCCGCCGTGCGTGATCCACGCCTTGGTGCCGGTGATGATCCAGTCGTCGCCGTCGCGGACGGCCTTGGTGGTCAGCGAGGCGGCGTCGGAGCCGGCGGCCGGCTCCGAGAGACAGTAGGCGCCGAGCAGGCCGCCGCCGAGCATCGCCGGGAGGTGCGCGCCCTGCTGCTCCTTGGTGCCGTAACCGGCGAGGCCGTGGCAGGCCAGGGAGTGCACGCTGACACCGAGGCCGACCGTCAGCCGGGCCGCGGCGAGCTCCTCCAGCACCTGGAGGTAGACCTCGTACGGCTGCTCACCGCCCCCGAACTCGCCGGCGTACGGGAGCCCCAGCAGGCCGGCCTCCGACAGGAGCGTGAAGACCTCGCGGGGGAAGCGTCCGTCGTCCTCCTCCTCGGCGGCCCGGGGGCGGATCTCCCGCTGCGCGATCTCTCGTACGAGCGCGAGCAGATCACGGGACTCTTCGGTGGGCAGTTGTCGGTCCACCGGCTGCGGGGCGCGGTCGGTCATGGCGGCGCTCTCCTCCCTGGTCGGGCACGGCGGCGGCGCGTGAGGTGTGGGACGCGCCACCGGATCTCGGTGCTCTCACAGCCGATACTGCCCTCCCGGATCACGGAAGGGCCTGTTCAGTGGCTGCGGCGGCTTGAGTATGCCCGATCAGGGGCTTCCCGTCACCGGTGCATGATCATCTGGATCCTCCGGGACCTCGTGCGCGGGTGGAGCGGGGTGGTCGGGGGCGAACTCCTCGATCACCGTCAGGGTCGCGCGCCCGGTGGTGTTCGGCGTCGTACAGGTGGCCGTCGATGGTGCGGCGGGCGCGTTCGGAGCCGGCCGGTTCGGTTCCCGCGGCCGCGCGGGCGACGGGTTCGGCGACGGACTCCTCGACGATGGCGAGGTGGTGGCCGCGCTTGCTCTTGAAGTGGTGGCAGACCAACCCCTTGGCGACACAAGCGTGTTGGGCGATGTCGTCCATGGAGAGCGCGCCGTACGAGGTGTCGGCCGTGCCCGCGGTGGGGCTGCCGTGCGTCACCTTCAGCCCCGAGGGGTCGCCCGCTCCCCCGGCGATCCCGCGTTCGTCTTCATGACGCGGGTGAGCGCCGAACAGGCGCCGGTCACCTCGGATGTGATCGCCGCCGACGGGCTGCGGCCGGACGCCTCGCGATCCGTCCGGCGGCGCCGTTCCGCACGTCGCCGAGGGCCCGCCAGTGCTGTGATCGGAAAGGGTCACCGTGTCACGGCGCCCGGCACGGCACCAGGCCGTCTCTTTCGGATCTTGCCGGTCAAGCCCGCGTCGTCAGGTGCCGTGCATCGCAAGGCGGAGAGGCTCCCGAGTACTGGACGTCCTCGGGTGCCTCGACAACGCGGCGAGGTGCGGTGCCGGGCGGCGCGGGTCAGGCAAGATCCGGAAGAGACGGCCTAGAGCCAGCCGACCTGGGTGACGAACATGGCGATGACGACCACCAGGGTCCAGCCGAGCACGTGCTCCAACCAGCCGGAGCCGTCCTTGGGGCCACCCGTGCGGGCGAGGCTGCGGGCGCGGTCGGTCGGAGCTGCGGCATGTGTGGTCATACCGTCCAATGTGGCAGCATTCGCGACTCTCGCGGTAGGGACGAGAGACGAGCGTCACGAGTGGCGCACGTCACGCCCGCCGGAGTCCGGCGGGCGTGACGGGGCGGTGCGGTGCGGTCAGCCGGCGCGGCGGTCCCGACCGGCCATGCCCGCCATGGCCAGTGCCAACAGCAGGGCGACGGCGCCGGCGATGATGTTGCTCAGCACGGTGCGGGTCGTGGAGACGTCCCCCGCGATGACCCACGGGGCGACGATCGTCCAGGCCGCGATGACGACGGCGGTCCACGCCATCGCGTGCGTGCGCTCGTAGGCGGACCCCAGGCCGCCCATGCACAGGCAGTACGCCAGTCCGGCGATCAGGTTGTTGACCGCCAGCGAGCCGAAGCCGCTGAACCCGGCGATCCACGGCGATGCCGCGATGTAGAGACCGGTGATCAGGGCCATCGCCTCGACCGCCTGCGCGCGGGGCGTACTGGTGACCTGCTCGAAGCGCGTGCGCATCTCGGCGAGGTCGGGGTGTTGTTCGATGTTCGGGTGGGTGGTCATGGCGGGCCGCCTCCTGTTGAAGCTTGAATCTGCCCTGTGCCTACACACGTTCTGTGCCCTTTATGTTCCACTTACAACCCATTCGGGTCAACGGAAACGGGCGCGGGTTTCTTCGCACTTCCGACAAGCGGTGCGCACGTGCGACAAGCGGACCGCCGACCCCGTCAGAGCACCCCCACCGTCCGCAGCGCCCGGATCGCGGCCGCCGACGGGCGGGCGGGGACGTACAGGTAACAGATGCCCCCGGTGCCCGAGACCGCCTTGCCCGCAGCGTTGCGGCGCTTGGTGCGGAGCCAGATGGTCTCCCACTCCTTGCGCCGGTAGACGCGGCGGACGGAGGGGTTGTCCGCCGAGTTCGGGTCGTTGGCGATCACGTCCCCGGCGGCCGTGAAGCCGATGACGGTCATCAGGTGGCCCGCCGTGCCGTAGCCGGCGCCGGTCAGCTCCTCGGCGCGGAAGCACTGCGAGGTGATGGCGGGGATCCCGGCGCGGACCAGGACTTCCAGGTCGGCGAGGGACGTCAGCCGGGTGACGACCCCGGCCATGTCCGGGTACGTGGCGGCGTAGGCGGCGTTGAAGGGCCAATTGCCGCAGCCCTTGTACGCCGCGTCGTACGTGGAGCGGGCGGCGTGGCAGACCTGCGGGTCGGAGTACCCCTTGCGGACCCAGCCCAGGGCCGCCGGGGTCGCCCTGCGCCCCCAGAACTCGATGATCATCTGGGAGGAGGTGGGGCTGCACCAGGCCTCGCCGCCGTTGTCGTACTCGGGGTACCGGCCGATGTGGACCTCCTGCGAGTACCTCGGGACCTTCAGTTCGTGGGCCGGGCCGGACGGGGTGGAGGCGGGGACGGTGAAGCGGTCCGGGATGTCGGAGACCATCGCCCCGGCCAGCCAGACCGTCGGCCCGCGCTCGGCTCCGGGCTTGCGGTGGAGGGTCAGGCGCAGTTGCCAGTCGCGCAGGCGCAGGCCGGCGGCCTTGGCGGGTCCGTCGAGGGCCAGCGTGTCGGTCCACACCGTGCTGCGCCCGTCGCTCTGGCCGTCGACCGAGGTGCGCCGGATGTCCCCGTCGCCGGAGGCCCAACGGCCCATGACGTACCACGGGGTGGCCGTGCCGTCGGTGTACGTGCCGCGCAGTTCGATCCGGATCCAGGTGCCCGCCGGGGTGCGGGCGTTCCAGGACGCGATGGCCTCGGTGGCGGGAACGGTCGAGCGGTGCACCGGCGAGGTCCAGGAGGCGTACTCCCAGGCGGCCTTCCGCGCGGTGTGCGGGTCGGTGTACTCGGTCCGGCCGGCCGGGGTCCTCATCTCCAGTCCGGGTCGGACGCCGCCGACCGCCGCGGTGCCCTGGTGGGTGCCGGCCTGCCAGTGCGCCTGGGAGTACCAGAAGCGGTTGTCGACCCTCCGGCCCGTGGCGGCCTCGGCGGGCGTGCCGGCGCCCGGGGCGGAGGGGGTCTTCGCTCCGCTCCGCGACGCGCCGGCGGCCGAGGCCGCCCCGCCGGGAACGGTGGCCGCGGCGGCGGCCGCGAGGGCGACGGCGAGCAGGGCCCTGCGTGGGGTGGGTGCGGTCATCGGTGGTGCCCCCATGGGTCGGTGCGGTGGCTCGGCTGGTCCACCCTTCCAGTTCCCGGCTGCCGGGCGGCGAAGCCACGGGCCCCGTGTCGGCCCTGCCACTCGGCCGGTCCCGCGACGCGGACTCCCCCGCCGCCACCGCCTGAGGGCTGTCCCGCAATCCCTGGCGGGACAGCCCTTAGGCTGGCCGGGTGGAGCCGCACCCGTCACCCCCGTCACCCGATCCCCGTTCGGCCGTCGAGCCCCTCGGGTCCGCCCGGGCCGGCGGTTCCCTCGAGCGGCTCGCCCGGGAGCTCGCCTCCCTGCCCCCCTCGCTCGGTCCGGTACGGCTGATCGGCATCGACGGGCACGCCGGCTCCGGGAAGAGCACCTTCGCGGAGCGGCTCGCCGAGGCCCTGGGCGGGGCGCCGGTGATGCACCTGGACGACGTGGCCACCCACGAGGAACTGTTCGCGTGGGACGGGCGACTCGGTGCCCAGGTGCTGGAGCCGCTCCGCGCCGGCCGGTCCGCGCTCTGGACGCCGTACGACTGGGTGGAGCGCCGGTTCGGCCCCGCGCGGGAGCTGGAGCCGGCCCCGGTGCTGCTCGTAGAGGGGGTCGGGGCGGGGCGGCGGACGATCCGGCCGTGGCTGGCGAGACTGCTGTGGATGGAGACACCGCGCGCGAAGTCCTGGGGGCGCGGGCGAAACCGGGACGGGCGCGAACTGTCCGACTTCTGGGACGGATGGGAGCGCGCGGAGCTCGCGCACTTCTCGGACGACCCTTCGCGCCCCTTCGCCGACACCCTGGTACGCCAGAGCGGTACGGGATACGAGTGGACTTCCGGGGTCGGTGCGACCGCGGGAACCACCTCTTCCGTCACGGAAGGTGACGGGCTCCCCCGCGCCTGAGCGGGTCCGGAAATCCGTCCGCACGGGCCCTCTCCGACCGGCTTGACCTGGCGCCCGCGGCGGCCTTACGTTCTGAATGCCCGGTCCGCAAGGACCGCGGCGGACGTCGAGCCCCCGGTTGTTCCCCCGTGACCGGGGGCTTCGTTCTGCCCTCCGCCGGGTCCGCCACCCCCCGCCCTTCACCCTGTGTCACCACAGGAGCCCGAAACGCGCCCCCGACGCACACCCCCCGCACCCTGGGTAAGGTGCGTCACCGCAGGTACGATGCAGCCCTGATTTCATCTGGCGCGGTGGGCAACTCGCGGGACTGACGCGGGGGTTGCCGCGTACCACGGGGGCAGGCTTGTGGGGGATGTGATGGACTTCGGCACGCCGGGCAGCGCGCACGCCCCGGCCGAACTCGCCTGGCTGCGCGGAGTGGACGCCTGCACGATGGGCGCCTACCCGCAGGCCGAGGAGGAGTTCCGGGCGGCCGTACGGCTCGATCCCGCGATGGCCG
This sequence comes from Streptomyces sp. NPDC002602, assembly GCF_042889445.1. NCBI lineage: Bacteria > Bacillati > Actinomycetota > Actinomycetes > Kitasatosporales > Streptomycetaceae > Streptomyces > Streptomyces sp. NPDC002602. The sequence continues at coordinate 49,866 of NZ_JBIAQX010000005.1, forward strand.
ACGCCTGGCTGGGTCTCCACGCGCTCCGGGTGGACACCACCAACGCGTTATTGCGCATGTACGCCCATCGGGACCGGTTCGGCGAGCAGCGGGCACGTCACCGGCGCATGCTGAACTCCTGGTACTGGCTGGGCTGGTGGGTACAGCCGGTGTTGGAGAGCCGCCGGGACCTGCTGTTGGCCCATGCCTCGCACTGGCTGGACGGCCGTCACGTGCCCGAGTTGGACCAGGCGTTGGCGGCCCTGCCGCCGGTGGACACCGATGCCCAGGTGCGGTTCCTGCACGCCTGCCGGGCGTACCTGGTCAAGGACTGGGACCAGTTGGTCCGGCACACCGAGCCGCTGGTGGACGATCCGCTGCTGGGCATCGAGGCGGGTCTGTTCGGCGGGATGGCCCGGGTCCGGCTGGAGATGTACGGGCAGGCCGAGCCGATGCTGTCGGCGGCGTTGATGCGGTGCCGCAGCGAGCAGCCCCAGCGCAAGGAGCTGCGGTACTGGCTGGCGCGGGCGCACGAGGGCACGGGGCGCAGCGCGGCGGCGCTGCCGCTGTACCGCGCCGTGCACCGGGTGGATCCGGCGTTCATGGACACGGTGGCGCGGCTGACGGCGATCGAGGACGCCGACTTCGTCGACGGGGCCGACGGGTACGCGGGGTACGGGCACTCCGGCGAGGGCTTCGCCGGGCACGGGCTCTCCCCGTCCGGCGGGGATTTCGCGGCGGTGGCGCTGGGCGGTGGCTCGGGCCCGGTGCAGGACATCGCGGCGGACGGGCAGGTTGAGCCGGACCCGCCGACGGTCCTGGAGCCGCCGGATCAGCGGTTCGTGCCGGGCGGCGGACCTCCCGGCACGAACCGGTTGGAGGGCGTGCGCCGCAAGGTGGTGGTTCCGCCCCGGGCGGCGGGGCTGCCGGCCGGGCCCGCCGATCCGCAGGCGTTGGCCGAGGCGCTCGCCGAGTTGGAGCGCATGGTGGGTCTGGAGCCCGTCAAGCGGCAGGTGAAGGCCTTGTCGGCGCAGTTGCACATGGCCGGTCTGCGGGCGAGCCAGGGGCTGCCGGTACAGCCGCCGAAGCGGCACTTCGTCTTCTCGGGGCCCTCGGGCACGGGCAAGACCACGGTCGCGCGCATCCTGGGCCGGGTGTTCTACGCGCTCGGCCTGCTGGGTGGCGATCATCTGGTGGAGGCCCAACGAGCCGATCTGGTGGGCGAGTTCCTGGGCCAGACGGCCGTGAAGGCGAACGAACTGATCGATTCCGCGATCGGCGGGGTGTTGTTCGTCGACGAGGCCTACAGCCTGTCCAACTCCGGCTACAGCAAGGGTGACGCGTACGGGGACGAGGCCCTCCAGGTCCTGCTGAAGCGGGCGGAGGACAATCGCGACCACCTGGTGGTGATCCTGGCGGGCTATCCGGCGGGGATGGACCGGTTGTTGGCCACGAACCCGGGGCTCTCGTCGCGGTTCACCACCCGGGTGGACTTCCCGAGCTACCGGCCGCCGGAGCTGACCGCCATCGGCGGGGTGCTCGCGGACGCCAACGGGGACTGCTGGGACGAGGAGGCCCTGGACGAGCTGCGCAGCATCAGCGGGCACGTCGTCGAGCAGGGCTGGATCGACGAGCTGGGCAACGGCCGCTTCCTGCGGACCCTGTACGAGAAGAGCTGCGCGTACCGGGACCTGCGGTTGGCCGGGTTCGCCGTGGACCCCTCGCGGGAGGACCTGGCCACGCTGCGGTTGGCCGATCTGATGCAGGCGTACGGGGAGGTCCTGTCGGGCCGGGGCCCCCAGGACCGCACGGAGCCCCCGCCGCTGTAGGCGACGGGGGCTCCGGGGCGGGCCGCCGGCGGGGTCAGCTCGCCATGGCCTCCTCCGAGACGGGTGCCCGGCGGGCCGGCGGTGCGGTGCGGTGCGCGGGATCGCGTACCTCTCCGACCAGCATCTCCAGTACGTCCTCCATCGCGACCAGGCCCAGCACCCGTCCGGCCGGGTCCGCGACCTGGGCCAGGTGGGTGGCGTCCCGGCGCATGACGGTGAGGGCGTCGTCCAACGGGAGGGTGGAGCACACGGTGGTCATCCTGCGCCAGACCCGTTGGGGCACGGCTCGTTCCCGGTCCTCCAGGTCGAGTACGTCCTTCACGTGCAGGTAGCCCATGAAGGCACCGGTGTCGGACTGGACGGGGAAGCGGGAGTAGCCGGTGCGCACCGTCAGCTGTTCGATCTGGCGCGGGGTGACCGCCGGACTGACCGACACGAGCCGGTCGCGGGCCAGCAGCACCTCGGTCACGGGGCGGCTGCCCAGTTCGAGGGCGTCCTCCAGCCGTTCGTGCTCCACCGGCTCCAGGAACCCGGCCTGCCGGGAGTCCTTGAGGAGACGGCCGAGCTGGGCGCTGGTGTAGACGGCCTCGACCTCGTCCTTCGGCTCGACCTTGAAGAGTCGCAGGACGATCGTGGCGCAGGCGCCGAGGGCGGTCGTGACCGGGCCGCAGACCCGGGCGAAGGCCACCAGGCCGGGGCTGAACCACAGGGCGGTCTTCTCGGGGGCGGCCATGGCGAGGTTCTTGGGGACCATCTCGCCGATGACCAGGTGCAGGAAGACCACGGCGGCCAGCGCCACGGCGTAGCCGAGGGGGTGGATCAGGCCTTCCGGCACGTGAGCGGCGTGGAAGACGGGCTCCAGCAGCCGGGCCACGGTCGGTTCGGCGACGGCGCCGAGGGTGAGTGAGCACATGGTGATGCCGAACTGGGCGGCAGCCATCATGCGCGGCAGGTTCTCCAGGCCGTGGAGGACCTGGCGGGCCCGCTTGGATCCGGCCGCGAGGGGCTCGATCTGGCTGCGGCGTACGGAGACGAGAGCGAACTCGGCGCCGACGAAGAACCCGTTGGCCAGGACCAGGAGCAGGGCGAAGACGAGCTGGAGCGCGTTCACCGACCCACCGCCTGGGGCTCGGCCGGGGCGGGGACGGGGGCCGTGCGGACCAGCCTGACCCGTTCGGCGCGGTAGCGGCCGACCTGGCGGACGGACAGCTTCCAACCGGGGAGCTCGGCCCGGTCACCGGGGGCGGGGATCCGGCCGAGCAGGTCGGCGACCAGTCCGGCGACGGTCTCGTAGGGGCCCTCGGGCACCTCCAGGCCTATGCGGCGCAGGGTGTGCACGCGGCAGCTTCCGTCGGCCTCCCAGGAGGGGCGGCCGTCCTCGGCGGGCACGGCGGCCAGTTCGGGCGTGCCGTCCTCCGCGAGGTCGTGCTCGTCGCGGACCTCTCCGACGAGTTCCTCCACGATGTCCTCCAGGGTGACGACACCGGCGGTGCCGCCGTACTCGTCGACGACCACGGCCATCGGTTGTTCGCTGCGCAGCCGCTCCAGCAGGGGCTGTACCGGCAGGGAGCCGGGGACCAGGAGCGGGGCGACGCAGATCCGGCCCACGGTGGTGCGGGCGCGCTCGGACTCGGGCACGGCGAGGGCGTCCTTGAGGTGGACGACGCCGGTGATCTCGTCGATGCGTTCGCGGTAGACCGGGAAGCGGGACAGGCCGGTGGCCCGGGTCAGATTGAGCACGTCGGCCGCGGTGGCCGTGTGCTGGAGGGCGCTGACCTTCACCCGGGGGGTCATGACGTGCTGGGCCGTGAGCTCGCCCAGCGAGAGGGTCCGTACGAAGAGGTCGGCGGTGTCCTGTTCGAGGGCGCCGGCCTGGGCCGAGTGGCGGACCAGGGAGACCAGTTCGCCGGGGGTGCGGGCGGAGGCCATCTCGTCGGTCGGCTCCACCCCGAGCGCCCGGACGAGCCGGTTGGCGACGGCGTTGAGGGCCGCGATGACCGGTCGGAAGGCGCGGGAGAAGACCTGCTGGGGGCCGGCCACGAACCGGGCCACCTGGAGCGGCCGGGAGACCGCCCAGTTCTTCGGTACGAGCTCGCCGACGACCATCTGAACGGCGGAGGCGAGCAGCATGCCGATGACGACGGCGACGCCGGAGACGGCTCCCCCGGGCAGGCCGGTCGCGGCGAGCGGCCCGGACAGCAGGGCCGCGAGGGCCGGTTCGGCGAGCATGCCGACGACGAGGGAGGTGATGGTGATGCCGAGCTGGGTGCCGGAGAGCTGGAAGGACAGTTCCTTCAGGGCCTCGACCACCGTGCGGGCACGGCGGTCGCCGTCGGCCGCGGCGCGTTCGGCCTCGGGTCGCTCCACCGTGACGAGGCCGAATTCGGCTGCCACGAAGAAACCGTTGGCGAGGATCAGGACGAAAGCCGCCACGAGCAGGAGTAGCGGGATGGTCATGCCGCCGCCTCCATCGGGAGGGCGGCGCGGGTACTACCGGACGATCCGTCCATTGCTGGAGGGAGTCACTCCTCAAGTCGCAGTTGCCCGCGGGCCACGGGGTCCCGGGGCCGGTGGGAGGGCGCACGGCTGCGCCCCGCCACCAGGGTAGTCACTCGGATCGCCGCCGCAATGGGACGCAGCGACGATCCTGGGCGGGGTCAGTGGTCGTGTCCGCCCGTTCCGCGGCTCTCGGCCAGGGCGCGCAGGGCGCGGGCGTCGCCGATCGCCTGGGCCTTGGCGACGCCGGGCTGGATGCCGAGCGCGGGCAGGCTGGTGCCGTCGTTCAGGTCGAGGAACACCCACGGGTCGCCGGGGCGGAGGTTGACGCGCAGGATCTGCGCCCACTCCAGCCGGCGGGTGGTCGTGAGGTTGACCACGGTGACGCCGGCCTCGTCCGCGACCACCTTGGGGCGGCTGAGCAGGACCAGAACGGAGCTGAGGAGGATCGCCACGAAGATGAAGCTGATCCGCTCGCCCGGATGGAGGGTGTCGAGGATCAGGGCGATGGCCGAGATGGTCACGAACATGGCGAGCCCGACGCTCAGCAGCACGACCCGGGTGCGGGTCGGCCGGAAGGTGACCGGCAGGGCGGGCGGTGCGGACGGGGCGGCGGACTCGGCCATGGTTTCGCTCGGTTCTGCTCGGGATGCGGTCAAACGGAGGGCCCGTGGAGTGGCGGATCCGCGGTGACGGCGGATCCGCCGGGAGGGACGCGTCAGAGCCGGCAGGCGTGGATCGAGGTGGTGAGGATCGCGCGCGCGCCGAGTTCGTACAGGTCGTCCATGATCCGCTGGGCCTCCTTGGCGGGGACCATGGCGCGGACGGCGACCCAGCCCTCGTTGTGCAGCGGGGAGACGGTCGGCGACTCCAGGCCCGGGGTGAGGGCGACCGCGCGCTCCAGGTGCTCGGCGCGGCAGTCGTAGTCCATCATCACGTAGCTGCGGGCCACCAGGACGCCCTGGAGGCGGCGCAGGAACTGCTGGGTGCGCGGGTCCTCGGCGTCGGCGGTGTTGCCGCGGATGACGACCGCCTCGGAGGTCATGATCGGCTCGCCGATGACCTCCAGACCGGCATTGCGCAGGCTGGTGCCGGTCTCGACGACGTCCGCGATGATCTGGGCGACGCCGAGCTGGATGGCGGTCTCGACCGCGCCGTCGAGGTGCACGACGGAGGCGTCGATGCCCTGGTCGGCGAGGTGCTTGGCGACGATTCCCTCGTACGAGGTCGCGATGGTCATCCCGGTGAAGTCCTCGGGGCCGTTCGCGGTGCCGGGGATCGTGGCGTAGCGGAAGGTGGACCGGCCGAAGTTCAGCGGCAGGATCTCCTCGGCGCTGGCGCCGGAGTCGAGCAGCAGGTCGCGGCCGGTGATGCCGATGTCGAGCTTCCCGGAGGACACGTAGATCGCGATGTCCTTGGGGCGGAGGTAGAAGAACTCCACCTCGTTCTCGGGGTCGACGACCACGAGCTCCTTGGACTCCTTGCGCATCCGGTAGCCGGCCTCATGGAGCATCGCCGACGCAGGTCCGGAGAGTGCACCCTTGTTGGGGACGGCGATGCGCAGCATGGGGCTTCCTTTGATGCGTGGGTTGCGAAAGGTGGGGGCTGGTGGCGGGCGGGGGCCCGCGGGAGGGTCTGCCGGTCTAGAGGTGCGCGTAGACGTCGTCGAGGGTGATCCCGCGCGCCACCATCATCACCTGGACGTGGTAGAGCAGCTGGGAGATCTCCTCGGCGGCGGCTTCCTTGCCCTCGTATTCGGCGGCCATCCAGACCTCGGCGGCCTCCTCGACGACCTTCTTGCCGATGGCATGCACGCCCTGGGAGACGAGCTCGGCGGTGCGGGACGTGCCGGGGTCGCCGTTGGCGGCCTTGAGCTGGAGCTCGGTGAAGAGCTCTTCGAAGCTCTTGGGGGATGTGTTCGCCATGATGGTCCTCAGAATAAGGGGTCCCCCGCCGCCACTCAGCGCCAGGGTTCGCTGACGGTCCGCAGGGTCATGGCGGTGGAGACGGCGGCGGTGACCGCTTCGTGCCCCTTGTCCTCATTCGACCCCTCAAGCCCGGCGCGGTCCAGCGCCTGCTCGTCGTTGTCGCAGGTCAGTACGCCGAAGCCGACGGGGACTCCGGTGTCGATCGACACCTGTACCAGGCCCTGGGTGACGCCCTGGCAGACGTAGTCGAAGTGCGGGGTGCCGCCGCGGATGACCACTCCGAGGGCGACGATGGCATCGTAACCGCGACCGGCGAGTACCTTCGCCACGACCGGGAGTTCGAAGCTGCCCGGGACCCGCAGCAGGGTGGGCTCGTCGATGCCCAGCTCGTGCAGGGCGCGCAGGGCGCCGTCGACCAGACCGTCCATGACCTTCTCGTGCCACTGGGCCGCGATCACGGCGACTCGCAGGTCTCCGCAGTTCTTCACGCTCAGTTCGGGTGCGCCCTTGCCGCTCACAGCTCTGCTCCTCGGGGGTTGGTCGGGTGGTGCTCGGGGGTTGGTCGGGTGGTGCTCGGGGTGGTGTCTGGTTGGCTCGTACGTGTTACTGGTTGCCGCAGGCGGAGGTGGACACGGCCTCGTCCAGCCAGGGCAGGTCGTGGCCCATCCGGTCCCGCTTGGTGCGCAGGTACCGCAGGTTGTGTTCGCCGGCCTCGACGGGCATCGGCTCCCGGCTGTCGACCGTGATGCCGTGGCGGACCAGGGCGGCGGCCTTGTCGGGGTTGTTGGTCAGCAGTCGGACGCCGTGCACGCCCAGGTCGGCGAGGATGCGGGCGCCGGCGCCGTAGTCGCGGGCGTCGGCGGGCAGGCCGAGTTCGAGGTTGGCGTCGAGGGTGTCGCGGCCTCGCTCCTGGAGCTCGTACGCGCGCAGCTTGGACAGGAGGCCGATGCCGCGTCCCTCGTGGCCGCGCAGGTAGACCACGACGCCGCGGCCCTCGGCCTGGATGCGGGCCATGGAGGCGTGCAGTTGGGGGCCGCAGTCGCAACGCTGGGACTGGAAGATGTCCCCGGTCAGGCACTCGGAGTGCATGCGGACCAGGATGTCCTTGCCGTCTCCCACCTCGCCGTGGACGAGGGCGATGTGCTCGACGCCGTCGACGGTGGAGCGGTAGCCGTACGCGGTGAACTCGCCGAAGGCGGTCGGCAGGCTGACCTCGGCCTCGCGGCGCACGGTCGGTTCGGCCGAGCGCCGGTAGGCGATCAGGTCCTCGATCGAGATGATCGTCAGCCCGTGCTTGCGGGCGAAGGGGATCAGCTCGGGCAGGCGCAGCATGACCCCGTCCTCGCCGGCGATCTCCACGATGGCGCCGACCGGGCGCAGGCCCGCGAGGCGGGCGAGGTCCACGGCGGCCTCGGTGTGGCCGTTGCGGACCAGGACGCCGCCGGGCTTGGCGCGCAGCGGGAAGACGTGGCCGGGGCGGACGAAGTCCGAGGGCTCGGAGGAGCCCGCGGCCAGCAGGCGCAGCGTGGTGGCGCGGTCGGCGGCCGAGATTCCGGTGCTGACGCCGTGGGCGGCGCTCGCGTCGACGGAGACGGTGAAGGCCGTCTGCATGGACTCGGTGTTGTTCCGGACCATCTGGGGAAGTTCGAGCCGGTCCAGCTCGGGGCCTTCCATGGGGGCGCAGATCAGGCCGCGGCACTCGCTCATCATGAACGCGATGATCTCGGGGGTGGCCTTCTCGGCCGCGACGACGAGGTCCCCCTCGTTCTCGCGGTCCTCGTCGTCGACGACGACGATCGGGCGGCCCGCGGCGATGTCGCGGATGGCCTGCTCGACCGGGTCGAGGAGGAAGGTCTCCTCGGCTGCGGCGGGCATGTCCGGCACGGGCTTGAGGGGGGTCATGCCGTTGCTCCTTCGAGGGCCGGGGCGGGGGTGGTGCGCGAGCGCTGGTACCAGTCGTACGCGCCCCACAGGACGAGCGCGAAGTAGACGACGTAGACGAGACCGGAGAAGGCCAGGCCGTTGTTGAAGGCGAGCGGCACGCCGACCAGGTCGACGAGGAGCCAGGCGAACCAGAACTCCACCAGGCCGCGGGCCTGGGCGACCATGGCCACGATGGTGCCGACGAAGATGTAGGCGTCCGCCCACGGGCTCCACGACAGGTGCGGGAACAGCGTGAAGAGGCCGCCGACCGCGAGGGTGCCGAGGGCCGCCCCGGCCAGGAGCAGTCCGCGCTCCGTCCAGCTCGCCGTGCGGACGGCGATGGAGCCGTCCTGGGCCTGCTGCCGGCCCTTCTGCCAGGCCCGCCAGCCCCAGACCGACACGCCGATGACGAGGAGCTGCTTGCCGACGCCGCCGGCGAGGTGTGCGGAGGCGTAGGCGGCGATGAGGATCAGGCCGGAGAGGAGCTGGGCGGGCCAGGTCCATATGGAGCGGCGCCAGCCGAGCGCGAGGGCGGCCAGGCCCATCAGGTTGCCGATCATGTCGGACCAGATGACCTTCTGGCCGACGACCTCGAAGGCCTCGGTGTTGAGCCAGGTCAGGGCGCTCACTTCGACTCCTCCTGGGCGTGCGGGGGGTTCACTCCGGCGGCGAGCAGGCGTTCCACGTACTTCGCGAGGACGTCCACCTCCAGGTTGACCGGGTCGCCGCTCCGCTTGAGGCCGAGGGTGGTCAGGGCGAGGGTGGTCGGGATGAGGCTGATGGTGAACCAGTCGGCGGCGGCCTCGACCACGGTGAGGCTGACGCCGTCGACCGTGATGGAGCCCTTCTCGACGACGTACCGGGCGAGGCCGGCGGGAAGGCCGACCTTGACGATCTCCCAGTGCTCGGAGGGGGTGCGGGAGAGGATCGTGCCGGTGCCGTCCACGTGTCCCTGGACCAGGTGGCCGCCGAGGCGCCCGCCGAGCTCCATCGGACGCTCCAGGTTGACCCGGGACCCCTGGGTGAGGGCGCCGAGGCTGGAGCGGTCGAGGGTCTCCTGCATGACGTCGGCGGTGAACTCGCCGTCGGCGGTCTCCACCACGGTCAGGCAGACGCCGTTGACGGCGATCGAGTCGCCGTGCTTGGCGCCGTCGGTGACGAGGGGGCCGCGCAGGCGGAAGCGGGAGGCTTCCGCGAGCTGCTCGACGGCGGTGACCTCGCCCAGTTCTTCGACGATTCCGGTGAACACTCAGTGCTCCTTGGGGGCGGTGGGGACGGCTTCGGGGACTGCGGTGACGCGGATGTCGGTGCCGATGCGGGTCGTGTCGGTGATCCGGAGACGGAGCGCGTCGGTGAGGGTGGCGACGCCGGCGTCGGCGAGGGCGCTCGGGCCTGCTCCGAGCAGGACGGGGGCGAGGTAGCCGACGACCTTGTCCACGGCGCCCGCCGCGACGAAGGCGCCGGCCAGGGTCGGGCCGCCTTCGAGGAGCACGGAGCGGGTTCCGCGCCGGTACAGCTCCGCGAGCAGGGCCTCGACGGAGAGTCCGTGCGCGTCGCCGGGGAGGCGGACCACGTCGACTCCGGGCAGGTGCCGGGTGTCGGCGTCCTCGCCGACGGCGAGCAGGGTCGGCGCGGCGTCGTCCAGGACGCGGGCGCCGGGCCGGATGCGGGCGTGGGTGTCCAGGACCACCCGCAGCGGCCGGCCCGCGAGGGCCTGCGCCGCGGGTCCGCGCACCGCGAGGTGCGGGTCGTCGGCGCGCAGGGTGCCGGCGCCGACGAGGACGGCGTCGACCTCGGCGCGCAGCCGGTGGACGTCGGCGCGGGACTCGGCGGAGCTGATCCAGCGGCTGGTGCCGTCGGCGGCGGCGACGCGGCCGTCGAGGGTGGCGGCGTACTTCCACAGGACGTGGGGACGGCCCAGGCGTACGGAGGTCAGCCAGGCGGCGTTGCCGTCCTCGGCCTCGTCGGCGAGGAGGCCGGACTCGGCGGTGATCCCGGCCTCGCGCAGGGTGGCGGAGCCGCCGCCGGCCTGCGGGGTCGGGTCGGGGACGGCGTAGAGGACGCGGGTGACGCCTGCGTCGACGAGGGCCTGCGCGCAGGGGCCGGTGCGGCCGGTGTGGTTGCAGGGTTCGAGGGTGACGTAGGCGGTGCCGCCGCGGGCCGCGGCTCCGGCCGCGCGCAGGGCGTGGACCTCGGCGTGCGGGCCGCCGGCGCGTTGGTGCCAGCCTTCGCCGACGACGTGGCCGCCGGCGTCCGTGACGACGCAGCCGACGACGGGGTTGGGGCTGGTGGAGCCGAGTCCGCGGGCCGCGAGCTCGATGGCTCGGCGCATGGCGGTTTCGTCACGTACGGCGCGCGCATCACGTGCGGACGCGTCGTCGTGGTGCGGGTCGACGTGGGGCGCCACCGGGTCCTCCTGCCTCAATCGGGCACGGACTCCGGGGCCTGTCGGGATACGACAGATGAAGCGGGTAGCGCACGCGGGGACGCCGAGGCCGGATGAACGGTCCTTCGAGACGTATCCGCTGGATACGTCGATGGACCGCCGACGGCGGCGTACCGGTGACTGGCCCGCCGCGCACTGCCTCCCATCCGGACTTTAACCGTCGGTCCAGGAATTTCACCTGGTCAACCGGCCGCTGGCTGCGGACGGGTCGCGGACTATAACCGCCGGTTCGGAATTACACCGACCCCGGAGTGCGCTGCTACTGGTACTCAGGCCAGTGTGCCACGGGTGATCGGCGGCCATGCGGGTGAGCGCGTGTGGCCTGGATCACAAACCGGCCATTCTCGAGCACCACTGTCGCGCCGGCCGCGCGCGGCCGGCGCGGGGCGCGCACTTCCCACCGAGCGTTGGTCCAGACCTATTGACGGGTTGGTCTAGTCCTCTTAACGTTCCCTTCATCTTCCCAGGGAGCCGGCCCGTCGGACGTGCGCACGTCGCGGGCCAACCAGCCTCACCTTTCCGCATGTTGATGCACGTCGTGTCCTGCCATCCTCCCCTCCCCAGGAGGCACCATGCCGTCCCCCACACGTACGAGAGCGATGCTCCTGGCATCCGGCGCCGCAATCGCCGGACTGCTGGTCGGCGGGCTCTCGGCCGGCGTCTCACACGCCGCCGACAACGAAACATGTCGCCCCGACGGGCTGTACAAGACGGCCGGCGTCGACGTCCCGTACTGCTCGGTCTACGACTCCGAGGGCCGCGAGAAGATGGGCGCGGACCACCAGCGCCGCGTCATCGGCTACTTCACCGGATGGCGCACCGGCAAGGACGGCACCCCCGCCTACCTCGCCAACAACATCCCGTGGTCCAAGGTCACCCACCTGAACTACGCCTTCGCCCACGTCGGCGGGGACAACAAGATCTCCGTGGGCGCGAACAACGCGAACAACGCGGCCACCGGGATGACCTGGCCGGGCGTCGCGGGCGCCGAGATGGATCCGGCCCTCCCCTACAAGGGCCACTTCAACCAGCTGACGAAGTTCAAGAAGCAGTACCCGAACGTGAAGACCCTGATCTCGGTGGGCGGTTGGGCCGAGACCGGCGGCTATTTCGGTGACGACGGCAACCGGGTCGCCTCCGGCGGCTTCTACTCGATGGCCACCAACGCCGACGGCTCGGTCAACCAGGCCGGCATCGACACCTTCGCGAACTCCTCGGTCGAGTTCATCCGCACGTACGGGTTCAACGGCGTCGACATCGACTACGAGTACCCGACCACCATGAAGGACGCGGGCAACCCGCTGGACTGGCAGCTCTCCAACGCCCGCCGGGCCGGGCTGGTCAAGGGCTACGCGGCCCTGATGAAGTCGCTGCGCGAGAAGCTCGACCGCGCGGGCGCCGCCGACGGCAAGCACTACCTGCTCACCGTCGCCGCCCCCTCCTCCGGCTACCTGCTGCGGGGCATGGAGACGTTCCAGATGCAGAAGTACCTGGACTACGTCAACATCATGTCCTACGACCTGCACGGCGCCTGGAACGAGTACGTCGGCCCCAACGCCTCCCTCTTCGACGACGGCAAGGACGCCGAGCTGGCGGCCGCCAACGTCTACGGCAGCTCCCAGTACGGGGGCGTCGGGTACCTCAACACCGACTGGGCCTACCACTACTTCCGCGGCTCCATGCCGGCCGGCCGCATCAACATCGGCCTGCCGTACTACACCCGCGGCCACAAGAACGTGCAGGGCGGCACCGACGGCCTGTGGGGCAAGGCGTCCGCGACGACCTGCCCGGCCGGCGCCGGTCTGACCAAGTGCGGTGACGGCGCGGTCGGCATCGACAACCTGTGGCACGACAAGGACACCAACGGGGTCGAGTCCCCCGCCGGTTCCAACCCGATGTGGCACGCCAAGAACCTGGAGAAGGGGATCGTCGGCGACTACGTCACCACGTACGGCTTCCCCGCGAACACCACCCTGACCGGCACCTACGTCCGCAAGTACGACGCCAAGCTGGTCGCGCCGTGGCTGTGGAACGCGCAGAAGAAGGTCTTCCTCTCCACCGAGGACGAGCAGTCGGTGGCGGCCAAGGCCGACTACGTCGTGGACCGCGGCATCGGCGGCACCATGGTCTGGGAGATGGCCGGCGACTACGCCTGGAACGCCGCGAAGGGCCAGTACGAGATGGGCGACACGCTCACCTCGCTGATGTACGACAAGTTCAAGGCGGCCTCCCCGTACGGCGCGAGCAAGTCGAACACCGCGCTGCCGAAGAAGGCCGTGGACGTGACGACGGAGTTCACCGAGTTCAAGCTCGGCGACTCCAACTACCCGATCACCCCGAAGATCAAGATCACCAACAACACCCGGACCACGCTGCCGGGCGGCACCGAGTTCCAGTTCGACTACGCGACCTCGGCTCCGAACAACGCCTCGGACCAGTCCGGGTTCGGCACGAAGGTGATCAGCAGCGACCACACCGGCAGCAACGTCGGTGGTCTGAAGGGCGACTTCCACCGGGTCTCGCTGAAGCTCCCGGCCTGGCAGACGCTGGCCCCGGGCGCCTCGGTCGACCTGGCGTTCAACTACTACCTGCCGGTGTCCACGCCCTCCAACTGGACGGTGAACATCTCCGGCACGACCTACGCCCTCGCCGGCGACCTGGCACGCGGCACCACGGTGGTGGAGCCGGGCACCACGACCCCGCCCACCACGCCGCCCACCACCCCGCCGACGACTCCCCCGACCACACCGCCGACGACTCCCCCGACCACGCCTCCGGGCGGCACATGCACCAACCCGGCGTACGTCGCGGGTCAGGTCTACAACAGCGGCAACGTGGTCTCGCACAAGGGCCGCAACTGGAAGGCCGGTTGGTGGACGCAGAACGAGGAGCCCGGCACCACCGGTGACTGGGGCGTCTGGAAGGACCAGGGCGCGTGCTGACCCCCGGTCCGCGGGCTTGACCCGACGAGTGTGAGGACCCGGTGGCCCGGCGGCCACCGGGTCCTCGCGCGTGCGCTCGTAGGCTGGTGCGGTGATCACGGACAACGCCGCGACCGGAGCGGACTTCGAGGAACACCGGCAACGGATGTTCGGCATCGCCTACCGCATGCTGGGCTCCGCCCACGAAGCCGAGGACGTCGTGCAGGACGCCTGGTTGCGGTGGAACGGCGCCGACCGCGAACCGATCGCGCACCCGGGGGCCTGGTTGGCCAAAGTGGTCACCCGGCTGTGCCTCAACCGGCTCACCTCCGCGCGCGCCCGCCGCGAGGAGTACGTCGGCCCCTGGCTCCCGGAGCCCGTCCTCACCGGGGACGGGACGCTCGGTCCGCTGGACTCGGCCGAGCGGCGGGACGGCGTCTCGATGGCCCTGCTGGTGCTGTTGGAGCGGTTGACGCCGAAGGAACGCGCCGTGTACGTGCTGCGGGAGGCCTTCGGGTACGGACACCGCGAGATCGCCGGGCTGTTGGACGTCACCGAGGTCAACTCCCGGCAGCTCCACCGGCGGGCCACGGAGCGGGTGGACACCCCGCGGCCGCGGTTCCCGCCCGATCCCGGGCAGTGGCGTGCGCTGGTGGAGACCTTCATGGCCGCGGCGCGCGACGGGGACCTGGCCCGGCTGGAGAACCTGCTCACCACCGACGTGCGGTACGTGTCGGACGGCGGCGGGGCGGTGAGCACGGCCCGGCGACCGATCCTGGGCCGGGAGAAGGTGGCCCGCTTCCTGGTGGGCGCGCTGCGGAAGTTCGTCGGAGCGGAGACGGTCACCTTCGCGGAGGTCAACGGGGCTCCGGCGCTGCTCTTCGGCGAGGTGGCGGTGTTCCTGCCGGAATTCGAGAATGGACTGGTCAGCGGCGCGCGGGTGGTGGTCGCCCCGGAGAAGCTGGGGTTCCTGCGGCGACAGCTGTCACATTCCGGGGGGCTGTCCGGTCCAGGCTGGTGAACGCACCCGCTCGGGAAGGAATGGACACCATGAACACGATCGTCGTCACCGGAGGCACCGGAAACCTCGGCTCGTTCGTCGTGACGCGACTGTCGGCGGCGGGGCACCGGGTACGGGTCCTCAGCCGGCACGCGCCCGACCACCCGGTGGACCTGACCGACGGGTCCGGTCTGGACGCGGCGCTGAGCGGCGCGCAGGTGGTGGTGCACTGTGCGAGCTCCCCGCGCGGGGGCGACGACACGGCGGCCGCGAACCTGGTGGAGGCGGCCCGGCGGGCCGGGACCGTGACCAACATCGTCTACATCTCGATCGTGGGCGTGGACGTGGTGCCGCTGGGCTACTACGTGACCAAGTTGAAGGTGGAGCGGCTGCTGGAGGCCTCGGGGCTGGGCGTAACGATCCTGCGGGCCACGCAGTTCCACGACCTGGTCGCGCAGGTGGTGGGCGCGGCGGCGAAGCTCCCGGTGATGCCGTTGCCGAAGGGGGTCCGGGTGCAGCCGATCGCCGTCGAGGAGGTCGCGGACCGGCTGGCGGAACTGGCGGTGCCCGTCCCGGCGGGGCGGGTGGACGACATGGGGGGCCCGGAGATCCGGAGCCTGCCGGACCTGGCGCGCGCGTACCTGAAGGCGACGGGCAAGCGGCGCCGGATCGTCGCGCTGCCGCTCGCGGGCCGGGCGTACGCCGGTTTCCGGCGCGGCGGGAACCTGGCCCCGTCGCACGCGGTGGGCCGGGGCACCTTCGCGGAGTTCCTGGCCCGGCGGTAGCCGTGCGCGTACGCCGGGCGTGCGGGAGCGGTACGAGTGGCGCGGGCCGGGGACGGGGGCGGGCCGGGGCCGGGGCCTCGGGTCCCCGCGGGCCCGGCGCCGGTGCGTCGGGGCCGGGCGGGGTGCGGGCGTGCGGGCGTGCCGGGTGGGGTCCGGTCCGGCCGGGTGGGCTCCGCCGGGGGCGGGGTCCGGCCGGATGGGGGCCGGCCGGGCGGCCGGGTGGGGTCAGCCGCCGCCGAAGAGCACGGCCTGCGCCTCCTCGCGGGCGGCCAGTCTGGCTCCCGCCAGTACCGCGGCCCCGCCGAGGACCGTGGCACGGACCTCCGTGGTGACCGGGGTCAGGGTGCCGAGGCGGGCGGCGACGCGGGCCGCCAGCGCGGGGCCGCCGGCGTGGCCGAGTTCGCCCGCCAGGACCACGCAGCCCGGATCGAGGACCGCCGCGACGGCCGCCGCCCCGATCGCGAGGCGTTCGGCGAGCGCGTCCAGGAACGCCTCGCCGGCGGCTCCGGCGACCGCCTCCTCCACCGGTCCCCGGAAGCCGTGTTCGACCGCGAGCGCGGTGACGGCCCGGCGTCCGGCCAGCGCGTGGAAGCCTCCGCCGCAGTCGGTGTCGGACGGCAGTGCGGCGGTCCCCGGTACGGGCAGGAAGCCGATCTCCCCCGCCCCGCCGGAGGCCCCTCGGCGCAGCCGCCCGTCCAGGACCACCGCCGCGCCCACACCGGCGCCCAACCACAGCAGGACGAAGGAGTCCACGTCCCGGGCCGCGCCGATCCGCTGTTCGGCGAGGGCGGCGAGATTGGTCTCGTTCTCCACGACCACCTTGGCCGGCAGCCGCCGCCGGAGGGCCGCCACGAGGTCCCGGTGCCAGGACGGCAGGCGCAGGGTGTCGCCGAGTTGGCCGCTGTCCGGGGAGACCAGCCCGGGAGCGCCGACGACCACGGTGTGCAGGGGGTCCGCGCCGACCTCCCGCGTCAGGGCGTCCAGCCGGTCCACGGCCTCCTCGACGGCGTTGACCGGCAGCGAGACCTCGGCCAGGGGCAGGCCCAGCAGGTCGGTGACGACGGCGGTCGCGCTGTCGGTGCGCACGTCGAGGGCGGCCAGGTGGGCGCGGCGGGCGACGATTCCGTACAGGCGGGCGTTGGGGCCGCGCCGCTGTTCCCCGGACTCCCCCACGACCTCGATCAGGCCGGCTTCGGCGAGTCGTTCCACGAGGTCGGCCACCGAGGGCCGCGAAAGGCCGGTCAGGTGCTTGAGCTGGGTGGCCGTGAGGGGGCCCTCGGACTGGAGGAGCCCGAGGGCGAGCCGGTCGTTGATGGCTCGGGCCGTGCTCGGCGACGCGGGCGAGGGAGCGGCGGCCGTCAGGGCCTTGGCAGGGGTCACGGCGCCCATCTTAGGGAGTCCCGGGGCATTAACCATCAGGCAGGGTCCCTGATAGTTTACGTGTCATGACCGGGGAAACCGACCTCAGCCCGGCGCGACTGCGCCATGCCCGCTTCGCCATAGCCGCCGTGTTCTGCGCCCACGGCGCCGTCACCGGCTCCTTCGCCACCCGCATCCCCTGGATCCAGGACCACGCGCAGCTCAGCGCCGGCACCCTGGGGCTCGCGCTGGCCTTCCCCGCCCTGGGCGCGGCGCTCGCGATGCCGCTGGCCGGGCGGATCAACCACCGGTTCGGCGCGCGCGCCGCGCTGCGCGGACTGCTGTCGATGTGGACGCTGTCGCTGATCCTGCCGAGCCTCGCGCCGAACCTGGTGACGCTCTGCCTCGCGCTCCTCGTCTACGGGGCGAGCGCGGGGATGGCGGACGTGGCCATGAACGCGCTCGGCGTGGAGACCGAGAACCGGATGGGCCGCTCGATCATGTCCTCGCTGCACGGCATGTGGAGCGTGGGCGCGCTCCTCGGCTCGGCGGCGGGCACGCTCGCGGCTCACACCGGGGCCGACGCCCGCCTGCACCACCTGATCGCCGCGCTCGCGCTGACCGCGGCCGGGCTGTTCGCCGTACGGGGCGTGCTGGACCTGCGCAGCGCGGAGAACGCGGAGGCGCCGCCGGGCTTCGCCCTGCCTCCGAGGTCGGCGCTGCTGATCGGCGCGATCGGCTTCTGCGCGGTGTTCGCGGAGGGCGCCAGTCTCGACTGGTCCGCGGTGTACCTGCGGGACGTGCTGCACACGGACGCGGGTCTCGCCGCCGCCTCCACCACCGCGTTCGCGCTGACGATGGCCGTCGCGCGGTTGGTCGGTGACCGGGTCGTGGACCGGTTCGGCGCCGTGCGCACCGTCCGGGTGGGCGGCGTGTTGGCCACCCTGGGCGGGGTGTTGGTGGTGACCGTGCGCCATCCGGCGGCGGCCCTCACCGGGTTCGGGTTGATCGGGCTGGGCATCGCGGTGGTGGTCCCGTTGGCGTTCGCGGCGGCGGCGCGCAGCGGTCCGGCGCCCGCGCAGGCCATCGCCGGGGTGGCGACGATCACGTACACCTCCGGTCTGATCGCGCCGTCGGCGATCGGCGCGGTGGCGGACGCGACCTCGCTCGTGGTCTCCTTCGGTCTGGTCACCCTGCTGGCGTTCGCGCTGGTGGTGGGGGCCGCCGTGCTGCGCCCGAAGCCCGCGGCCGGCAAGGCCGCCGCGACCAACCGGGACGAAACCGCTGGAATCCGGCCGTAATATGTCGGCTGGCTCCCGTGGTTCGACACGCGGTGCGGCCCGGATGGTTGACGGTCGGTGAAACGGGAGTGGTGGAACATGGGCTTCGGCGTGCGCTGGACCCTGCACGGAGACGGGCGGACGCCCGCCCCCGGCGCGGTGGTGCGGCCCGATGAGCGGCTGTCGTGGCCGCGGACCGCCGGGCTCGGCGCCCAGCACGTCGTGGCCATGTTCGGCGCGAGTTTCGTGGCGCCGGTCCTGATGGGCCTGGACCCGAACCTGGCCATCATGATGTCGGGCGTCGCGACGATCATCTTCCTGCTCGCGACGCGCGGTCGGGTCCCCTCGTACCTGGGCTGTTCGCTCGCCTTCGTCGGGGTCGCGGCCGCGATCCGGGCCGGCGGCGGGGACAGCGCGGTCGTGACGGGCGCGGTGTTCGTGGTCGGCGTGGCGCTGTTCCTCGCGGGCCTCGCGGTCCAGCGGTTCGGGGCGCGGATCATCCACGCGGCGATGCCGCCGGTGGTGACCGGCGCGGTGGTGATGCTGATCGGCTTCAACCTGGCGCCCGTGACGGCCTCGACGTACTGGCCGCAGGACCAGTGGACGGCGCTGCTCACGATGCTGGTCACCGGACTGGCCGTGGTGTGTCTGCGGGGTTTCTGGTCCCGGATCGCGATCTTCCTGGGCCTGGTCTTCGGCTACGCGCTCTCCTGGATCCTCGACCTGGTCTTCGGCAAGATCCACTCGACCACGGGCGGGCCGGAGAAGGTCGACCACTGGCGGCTCGACCTCTCCGGGGTCTCCCAGGCCGACTGGATCGGACTGCCGAGCTTCCACGCGCCGGCCTTCGAATGGTCCGCGATCCTCATCGCGTTGCCGGTGGTCATCGCGCTGATCGCGGAGAACGCCGGACACATCAAGGCCGTCGGCGAGATGACGGGCGACCCGCTCGACGACAAGCTCGGCA
Source organism: Streptomyces sp. NPDC002602 (assembly GCF_042889445.1). Taxonomy (NCBI): domain Bacteria; kingdom Bacillati; phylum Actinomycetota; class Actinomycetes; order Kitasatosporales; family Streptomycetaceae; genus Streptomyces; species Streptomyces sp. NPDC002602. The sequence goes on from NZ_JBIAQX010000005.1 coordinate 68,779, forward strand.
CCGCCATCGCGGCCGACGGGGCCGCGTCGATGCTGTCGACGGCGGTGGGCGGCCCGCCCAACACCACGTACTCCGAGAACATCGGCGTCATGGCGGCCACCCGGGTCTACTCGACGGCCGCCTACTGGGCCGCCGCCGGCTTCGCCCTGCTCTTCGGCCTGTGCCCGAAGTTCGGCGCGGTCGTCGCCGCCATCCCCGGCGGGGTGCTGGGCGGCATCACCGTGATCCTCTACGGCATGATCGGCCTGCTCGGCGCCCAGATCTGGATCAGCGGCCGGGTGGACCTGCGCAATCCGCTGAACCTGGTGCCGGCCGCGGCGGGCATCATCATCGGCATCGGCGGGGTCACGCTGAACATCACCGACAGCTTCGAGTTGGGCGGCATCGCGCTCGGCACCATCGTGGTGATCACCGGCTACCACACGCTGCGGTACTTCGCCCCGGCGCACATGAAGCGGGACGAGCCGCCGCTCGACTCGGGCACCTCCGACTACGACGGTCCGGAGGGCGGGGACGGGCCCGGGGACAAGCGGGGTTGACGCCGCTTCGCCCGAACCGGCGAAGGGTACGGCCAAGTTCCCCACGCGGCGCGTTCCTGCTGCGACGCTGCCTCCCATGGAAGCGGTGCTCGCGCGAATGCGCGCCCTGGACGAGCGGCTCCCCGCGCAGGACGGTGTGGCCGTCTTCAACCGGGTGTACCTGACGGTGACGCAGACGCTGCACGAACGGCTCTCCCACGGGGCGTTCCCCGCCCCGCGCAGGGCGCAGGCCCTCAGCGTGTGCTTCGCCGAGCGCTACCTGGCGGCCGTGGAGGCGGACCGGGCCCCGGCCTGCTGGCGTCCGCTCCTCCAATACCGCCGACACCCCGGGATCCGGCCGCTCCAGCACGCGCTGGCGGGCATCAACGCGCACATCGGACACGACCTGGCGTTGGCGGTGGTGGCCACCTGCCGTCACCTGGGCTGTGAACCGGCCGCGCTGGAAGGGGACTTCGACCGGGTCGGCGACACCCTGGTCTCCCTGGAGGAGCAGATCCGCGAGGACCTGATGCCGGGCCCCGACCTGCTGGAGATCGCCGACCCGTTGACCCACCTGGTGGGGTCGTGGAGCCTGGAGCGCGCCCGGGCCGGCGCCTGGTCCGCGGCCCGCCTGCTGTGGACGCTGCGGCGCGTCCCCGAACTGGCCGAGGAGTTCACCGACTCCCTGGACGCCGGCGTCGGACTGGTCGGCCGCTGTCTGCTCACCCCTCGCGGCTGAAACCCCCGTGCGGGCGGGAAGGGCCGCCGGCTACGCTCCCCCGGTGAGCAGCTTCGCCACCCATCGCCTGCGCGCCCTCGACCCGACCCGTGCGCCCCGGCGGCGGTTCGCCGCACTGCGCACCTGCGTCACGGAGTTCGCCCCGTACGGATTCCGCGCCACCTTCGACCACCTCGCGCGCAACGCCCGGATCCCCGCCGAACCGGAACGGGATCCGGACGCGGTGGTGCGGGCGGTGGAGGAACTGCACGCGGCGCGCGAGGTCTGGTTCGCGGCGTTCCGCCCCTGGCAGGAGCTGCGCAGGGCGCAGAAGCGGGCCGGTGTGCGCGTTCCCCGTCCGCCGGAGCCCTGGCGCCGGCTGTACTGCCCCGACCCCGCCTTCCATCCGGACGCGCCGCTCCCGGTCGTGATGCCGAGCATCCTGCGCGCCGGCGCCGGCCCGTGGCCGCCGCCCCTCTGCCCGGTCTGCGCGCGGGACCGCGGTACGCGGGAGCTGCGCACCGGTCACCGGGTGCACCGGGTGTGCGCGGGGTGCGGGGTGGGCCTGGGCGGGCGGGACACCGGGTTCGAGCCGGCCGTGGCCGCCGCACGCGAGGAACGCTGGAAGTCGATCTGGCTGCGGCGGACGTGACGGGACGGCGGCGGGCACGAGAACGGGCGCGGGCACGAGAACGGGCCGCCGCCGCGCTGTTCGCGCGGCGGCGGCCCGTGGTCACGGGGTCCGGGAGGGGTCAGTCCTCCGGGAGCTCCACCGGCGCGATGTCGTCGTAGACGTCGCCCGGTCCCGGGTTCGTGGTGTCGGTCGTGCCGCCGAGGTGGTGCATGACGCCCCAGACCGCGTTGAGGGCGGTCTGTACGGCGCCCTCGGCCCAGCCGGCCGTCCAGGAGATGTCGTCGCCCGCGAGGAATATGCCGCGCTTGTCCTCGGGGAGGCGCTCCTGCATGAAGTGGGTGAACAGGCGGCGCTGGTAGCGGTAGTGGCCCGGCAGGTTCGCCTTGAACGCGCCCATGAAGTAGGGCTCGTTCTCCCAGGAGACGGTGACGGGGTTGCCGATGACGTGGCGGCGGATGTCGACCTTCGGGTAGATCTCGCCGAGGGACTTCAGCATGACCTCCATCCGCTCGTTCGCGGACAGCGGCAGCCACTTCAGGCTGTCGTCGCACCAGGTGTACGAGAGGCAGATGACGGCCGGCTTGTCGGGGCCGTTGTCCAGGAGGTAGGTGCCGCGGGTCATCCGGTCGGTCAGCGTCATCGACATGACGTCGCGGCCCGTCTGCTCGTCCTTGTCCAGCCAGAACGGCCGGTCGACGGGGACGAACAGCTTCGAGCTCTCCATGTAGTGGGTGCGCTCGATCGCCGTCCAGTGGTCGATCGGGAAGAGCGTGTCATCGCACTCGATCTTGGACAGCAGCATCCACGACTGCGCGGTGAAGATCGCGGCGCGGTACGTGCGGATGTCGCCGGTGGCGTCGGTGACCGTGATCCGGTTGCCGGCCGTGCGGTGCAGGCGGGTGACCGCCGGGCGCGGGGTGCCGTCGTGCAGGGTGGACAGCGAGGTGCCCTGGGCCCAGTGGACGATCTTGCCGGGCGCGCGGTCCCACAGGCGCAGCGGGAGCTGCTGCGAGCCGCCGACGATGCCGCGGTGGTGGTCGTCCGCCTCGGTGTAGACGACGCGGAGGATCTCCAGGATGGAGTTCGGGAAGTCGGTGTCCCAGCCGCCCGTGCCGAAGCCGACCTGGCCGAAGATCTCGCGCTTGCGGAAGGACTGGAAGGCCTCGGACTTGCAGAGGAAACCGTAGAAGGTCTCGTCGTCGAGCTTCTCGACGAGCTTGGCCCAGATCTCGCGGATGCGCGGGACGTCCCGCTCGCGCATCGCGGTGTTCATGTCGGAGAAGTCGGCGCCCTCGTCGAGGCAGGCGTTCCACGCGGCGGCGACGTCACGGTAGACCTGCGGGAGGTCGGCGATGGTCTCGGCGTAGTGGGTCTCGCCCTTGAGGTCCACGACCGTCGAGGGGGTGGCCTCGGCGAGCGGGTTCGGGAAGGGCTCGGTGACCAGGCCGACGAGGTCGATGTAGTGCTGGAGGGCCGTGGAGGACGGCGGGAAGCGCATGGCGCCCATCTCCGCGGTCAGCTCCTCGGTGCCGGCGCCCTCGAAGCCGACGGTGCGCAGCCGGCCGCCGATCTGGTCGGCCTCGTAGACGACGGGCTTGAGGCCCATCTTCATCAGCTCGTACGCGGAGATGATGCCGGACAGTCCGCCGCCGATGACGGCGACCTCGGTGCCGAACTCCGTCGCCGGGATCTGGCCGAGCCCCGCCGGGTGGGCCAGGAAGTCGTCGTACGCGTACGGGAAGTCCGGGCCGAACATGGTGATCGGGGGCTGTCCGTCGCTGTGCGGGACGGCGGTGGTGGGCACCGTGGACGTCATGGGGTACGGCTCCTTGCGAACGGACTCGGGCAGGGTGGGGGCGGGAGGGCGGACCGGGGGCGGGTCCGGGGGTTCCGGGGGTCTGGTGGGTCAGACCAGCGAGGCGTAGAGCCCCGGGCGGCGGTCGCGCAGGTAGGGGTTGGTCTCGCGCGAGGCCCGCAGCAGTTCCGGGTCCGCCTCGCCGAGGACGAGCTCCTCGCCGCGACCGGCCCGGGTCCGGGTGACCCCGTCGGGACTGGCCAGGCAGCTGAGGCCGACGAACTCGAACTCGCCCTCGGGGCCGGTGCGGTTGACGTACGCGATGTACATCTGGTTCTCGAAGGCCCGGACGGGGACCAGCTGCTCGGCGACGAACTGGAACGGGTGCATCTGCGCGGTCGGGACCAGGAGGAGGTCGGTGCCGGCCAGCGCGTGCGCGCGGACGTTCTCGGGGAACTCCACGTCGTAGCAGATCATGATGCCGATGCGGAGGCCGTTCAGGTCCGCCTGGACGACGGGGGTGTCGCCGGGGGTGAAGGCGTCCTGCTCGAAGCAGCCGAAGAGGTGGGTCTTGCGGTAGTTCGCGAGCGCGGTCCCGTCGGGACCGATGAGCTGCGCGGAGTTGAAGACGGCGTCGCCCGCCCGCTCGGGGTAGCCGTACAGGACGGCGATGCCGTGGCGGCGGGCGATGTCGCCGATGGCGACGGCGGACGGGCCGTCGGCCGGTTCGGCGATGCCGGGGATGTCCTGGAGGTCCAGCGCGTAGCCGGTCAGGAACATCTCCGAGGTCACGAGGAGCCCGGCCCCGCCCTGTGCGGCACGTGCCGCGGCCTCGTCGAGCGCCTTCAGGTTCTCGGCGGTGTCGCCGAGCCGTCCGGAGCTCTGGAGGAGGGCGGTGCGCAGCGGGGGCATGGGCGTACCTCTGTGACAGGTGGGGAGGGGGTCATTAGACGGTACGTTCGGGCGTTCGACCGGGACAAGCCGTCACCGTTGCGCTCGGAGTATCGATTCGTTGCGCATTCGGCGGGTCGAGCGGCGATTCGTTGCACGCACCCCCTCCGTACCCGATTCACTCGCCCGAGCGGAAGGCCGGATGGGCGCGGAGGCGACCCAGGTACGAGCGTACGGACCGCCCCGCCTCGGCCGCCGCCGGGTGGTGTCGCAGCGCCACCCACAGGTCCACGTCGGTGACGGTCGGCCGGTCGCCCAGGGCGTACGGGGACCGGGCGAGGCGCTGTTCCAGCAGGGCGAGGGCGGCAGACCACCCGGCCCGGGGCGCGGTGTCGTCCAGGAGGGTCCGGACGGCCTGGGCGAGCGCGGCGGGGGCGGGCGGGGCCAGGTCGGGGCGGCCCGCGAGACCGACGGCCAGGTCGTCGAGGATGTCGGGGGTGTGGTTGCTGACCACGCGGCCGCTCCAGGTGTCGCAGAGGGCGGGAACGCTGAGGGTGCCGTCGTAGTGGTGTCCGGCGGCCTCGTACGCGGCGCGCAGGGCGGCGTGGGAGGCCGGGTCGCCGAGCACGGTGGTGCCGACACGGTCGGCGAGGCCGAGGAGGCGCAGGGTGGTGATCACCCGGAGCGAGCGGGGACAGTCGGCGGCGAGGTACAGGTGGTAGCGGCGGGGTTCGGGCGAGAAGCCGCTGCCGATGCGGCCCCGGGGGGCCGGGGCGGGGGCGGTGCGGGGCAGGGTGATCTGGAGCATGGCTCTCCTCGGTCGTCGGTACCGGGGCCCTGCGGGGCCGCGGGGTGGGGCGGCGGTGAGCGGTGCCCGGGCGAAAGAGACGGCCTGGGGGCCCTGCGCCCGGGCAGGAGAAGGCGCGGCGGGTGGGGGTCGCGGCGCGGGCGGTCCGGTCGTGCCGGGCCACGGTGAGGCGCCCCGGCTGCCACCGCCCCGCGCACGTCGTCGTGGGGGGGGTGTGACAAGGCCGCGGGTGGGCGGGGCCTGATCGGCCGGGCCGGGGCGTGGGGAGGGTTTCAGGCGTGCGCGGCGAAGGCGCTGCAGACGCGGAGCAGGTCGATGTGCAGGCGTCGGGTCAGCCACGAGCGGCGCAGGGGATGTGTCCCCGCCTCGGGTGTCCGGGCCATCTCCACCGATCTCGTCCTGTCCTCGGGGCATAAACCCGCCCGTCGCGGGCGCTGACGATCCTGACCGTCCCCCGCAGTCTCACGGCGTCGCGCGAGGCCGTCAAGAAGCCGGTCACGAACCGGCGACCCCGCGTATTCGACGGAAGGATCCCCGCACCTCATGTCCCCCGACACGGACACCGCCACACATCCTCTCGACAACCCGGTCTGGGCGGCGCTGAGCGGCCCGCACCGCGACTTCGCGGTGCCCGGTGGGCGCGCCGCCCGCTACCGGACGGACGCGAACCCCTTCGCCGCCCTGGAGGACCCGGACGACCCGCGCGCCTGGGAGGACCTCGCGGCGCTGGTGGGTCCCGGCACGGAGGTCTGGCTGACGGGGTTGCCGACGCCGCCCGCCGGCTGGGAGACGGTGTTGGCCGTGCCGGGCGTCCAGCTCGACGGCAGCGCGGTGCCCGGCGAGCCGGCGCCCGAGGCGGTGCGGCTCGGGGCGGCCGACGTCCCCGAGATGCTGGACCTGGTCCGGCTGACCGAGCCGGGGCCCTTCCTGCCGCGCACCGTCGAGCTGGGCACGTACCTCGGGATCCGGCACGAAGGCCGGCTGGTGGCGATGGCCGGGGAGCGGATGCGGCCACCGGGCTGGACGGAGATCAGCGCGGTGTGCACGCACCCCGAGCACCGGGGGAAGGGCCTGGCGGCGCGGCTGATCCGGGCGGTGGCCGCCGGCATCCGCGAGCGCGGGGACGTTCCCTTCCTGCACGCCGCCGCGGGCAATGTGAACGCCATCCGCCTGTACACGTCGATGGGTTTCGTGCTGCGCCGCGAGCCGGTGTTCATCGGGGTGCGCACGCCGGGCGCCGCGGGCGACGAAAAGAAGGCTTAACACGGGGTTCATTGAGTGGGCGTGTCCGGCGCCTTAGGTTCGGGGTGGGTAGCGATGAACAGGGGGGTGGCGGTGGACACGCAGTGTGCGGGCGCCCATCCCACCCCCCGGCTCGCTCCGCGCGGGCCGGTCCGGTGGCACCCCCGGACCCGTTTCGGCCCGGAGCCGGATCCCGCCGCCCTCCGCCGTTCCTGATCAACTCCTCGGCGCCCGGCCCCGTTCGCGGCCGGCGGCGCCCAACGCCTTTTCCCGAGCGGGGAATCGACGTCTCCTCGCCTGCCCGCGCACCCGCCCCGCGGTCCCTCCGCCGCCCGCTTCGACGGGTGGGCGGGCGGGTCGGGATTCCCTTGTGGGCGGGGATGTTTCAGGGGGCACGGAGCGGTCACACGCGGGGGAACCCACGTACCCCTCGGAAAGGAACTGCCATGACCGACGTCTCCCGCCTGCCGGGTTCCGCCCCCGACAATTGGCAGTGGCAATCCCGGGCGGCGTGCCGGGACCTGGGGTCCGCCCGGTTCTTCCATCCCGCAGGTGAGCGTGGCGAGGACCGCGAGGACCGGGACGAGGCCGCCAAGCGGATCTGCGCCGGATGCCCCGTGCGGACGGCCTGCCTCGAACACGCGCTGCGCACCCGTGAGGCCTTCGGGGTCTGGGGCGGCCTGACCGAGGAGGAGCGGCACGCCCTCCTGGGCGGTCGCCGCGCCCCGGCCCATGTGTAGAAGCGCTCGGGAGCGCGCGAACGGGACGAGAGACGACGACGGGTCGGACGCGGTGAACGCGTCCGACCCGTTTCGTTGCGCCCTCCCGGCACGCCCTCCCGGCACGCCCTCCCGGCACGTCCGCCCGGGCACGGAGCGGGCGCCGGCGGCGGGCCGGCGAGAGCGGGCGGCGCCGTTGTCGCCGGGATAAAATTGACTGGCTGTGCGCATCGGCCGCGTGATGGCGCATCGGCCGCGTGACGAGGTTCTGTCGACCGGGGGTCCCACGAGAGGAACACCCATGAAGCGACGCTTTCGTCTGACCGTGCTCACCCCGCTGGCGACCGGCGCCCTCGCCGTCGGTTCCCTGGTGATCTCCTCGGGCGGCGCCGGGGCGGCCGCGCCGGCGGCCACCTGTTCCGTGTCGGCCACCCGGCCCGGCGGAACGGTGTCCGTGTCCGGCAGCGGTTTCGCGCCGGGGCCCGCGGTCCTGTCCTCGCCGACCGCCCAGGGCGGCCGGTTCGAGGTGGGCCCCGACGGCGACTTCACCCTTCCGAAGCGGCAGAACGGCGCCTACACCGTTTCCCAGGGCGGCCGGGACACCAAGTGCGGTGGCGCGGACGAGGCGGACGCGCACGCCCGGGCGGGCGGAGACCCGTACAAGGCCGGTGTCGTCGCCGGGTGGGACGCGGTCAAGGGGAGCTGCGACGCGACCGCGCCGCCGTCGGCGAACCAGCAGTTCTCGGCCGGCTGGAAGAAGGGCGCGGCCGTGGCGCGCGAGGCGTACTGCTGAACACCCCGGCCCGCCGAACACTCCGACCCGCCGATCACCCCGGCCCGCTGAGCGCCCGAGCCGCCGCACGTCCCCGGGACGCCGAAACGCCCCGGTCCGAGGACCGGGGCGTTCGCGGCTACGCGGGTGCGCCGGAGGTGAAGCGGCGCAGCAGCGGGGAGAGGACCAGGACGGATTTGGTGCGTTCCACGAAGGGCTCGCCCGCGATCCGTTCCAGTACGCGTTCGAAGTGCCTCATGTCGGAGGCGAAGACCTGGACGAGGGCGTCCGCGTCACCGGTGACGGTGGACGCGGACACGACCTCGGGGTACCGCTCCAACCCTCGCCGGATGTCGTCCGGCGAGGTGTTGTGGCGACAGTAGATCTCGATGAAGCCCTCGGTCTCCCAGCCCATGGCGGCGGGGTCGACCCGAACGGTGAAGCCGGTGATGGCTCCCTCGGCACGCAGCCGGTCCACGCGCCGTTTGACGGCGGGGGCCGAGAGTCCGACCTCGGAGCCGATGTCCGCGTAGGAACGTCGGGCGTCCTCGGCGAGGGCGTGCACGATGCGTTCGTCGAGATCGTTCAGTCGCACTGCGGGTGGATCACTTCTCTGCTGTGGCCAGTCGGGAGCGGCGAATGCCGTACAGGAAGTAGAACACGAGACCCGCTGCCATCCAGCCACCGAAAACGATCCACGTGACGGTGTCCAGGCTGAACATCATGTAGCCGCAGGCGAGGAAACCGAGGATGGGCGTGATCGGGAAGAGCGCCACCTTGAAGGTGCGCGGCATGTCGGGCTTGGTGCGGCGCAGGATGATGACGGCGACGTTGACCAGGCCGAAGGCGAAGAGGGTGCCGATGCTGGTGGCGTCGGCGAGCTTGCCGAGGGGGATGAAGGACGCGAGGATCCCGCAGAAGAGGGAAACGATCACGACGTTGGCGCGGGGGGCGCCGGTCTTCGGGTTGACCTTGGCGAAGACCTTGGGGACGAGGCCGTCGCGGGACATGGCGAAGAGGATGCGGGTCTGGCCGTAGAGCACGGCGAAGACCACGGAGGCGATGGCGACGACGGCGCCCGCGGCGAGGACGACTCCCCAGAAGGTGTGACCGGAGACGTCGGTCATGATCTGGGCCAGCGCGGCCTCGGTGCCCTCGAAGTCCTGCCACGGCATGGCGCCGACGGCGACGAAGGCGACGAGGACGTAGAGCACGGTGACGATGCCGAGCGAGAGCATGATCGCGCGGGGCAGGTCGCGCTTGGGGTCCTTGGCCTCCTCACCGGCGGTGGAGGCGGCGTCGAAGCCGATGTACGAGAAGAACAGCGTGGAGGCGGCGGCGCTGATGCCGGTGATGCCGAGCGGGGCGAGCGGGGTGTAGTTGCCGGCCTTGATGCCCATGAAGCCGATGCCGATGAAGAGCAGCAGCGTGACGATCTTCACGCCCACCATGATCGAGTTGACCCGGGCGCTCTCCTTGGCGCCACCCATCAGGAAGACCATGGCGAGCAGGACCACGATCAGCGCGGGCAGGTTGATGAAGCCGCCCTCGCCCAGCGGGGCGGATATCGCCTCGGGGATGGTGACGCCGATGGTGCCGTCGAGGAGTTCGTTGAGGTACTCGCCCCAGCCGACGGCGACGGCCGCGACGGAAACGCCGTACTCCAGGACCAGGCACCAGCCACAGACCCAGGCGACGAGCTCGCCCATGGTGGCGTACGAGTAGGAGTACGAGGAGCCGGAGACCGGCACGGATCCGGCCAGCTCCGCGTAGGAGAGCGCGGAGAACAGGGCGGTCAGGCCCGCGATGACGAAGGAGATCGTGACGGCGGGGCCGGCCTTGGGGGCCGCCGTGCCGAGGACGACGAAGATGCCGGTGCCGAGGGTGGCACCGATGCTGATCATCGTCAGCTGCCACATGGTGAGCGAGCGGCGCAGCGAGCCGCCCTCACCCTGGCCGCCCTCGGCGACCAGTTGCTCGACCGGCTTGCGGCGCAGCAAAGGATGGGCAGGCTTGCGGGGCTCTGAGGTGAGCGGTGGCGCCTGGCCGGTTTCGAGCACGAGGGGACTCCTTTGACACTGCGGGTGGGGATTCAGGCATCGACCGCAGCGATCCGGAGCAGGAGCAGGCGGGCAGGAGCCAGCCTGGGCATGGGGGACCGCCGAGCAGGCGGTCCACGCCACTCCACGTACAGCGAGTGAGCCTACGAGCTGAGTGATACCGCCCGTAATGCACCATCCTTGCACATTGGCGCACGATCGTTGCGCGGATCTGTCCTGGATGGTCCTTTGTTGCGCGCGGACGATCGATCACTGCGCGACCCCCCTCCCGACCTCCCCGGCGGCAGTTCCTTGACACTTCGTCAGATCTGCCGCACGGTGCCGCCAGGACGGTGCCGCCGCCCCTCACGGGTGTTCCCGCACGTGACGGGGCAGAAGGCGGTGGTCGACTGCGGGGTCGGCGCGAGGTTTCCGTACCCGACGATCGGAGGCGACGAGTGAGCGTGGTGAGACCGCTGACGGCGGACGACGGGTGGTTGGACCCCGGGCCCTTCCTGCGCGGTGTCGCCTGGCTGGACGAGGGCCGGCCCGTGCGCGCCGACCCGGCGGACACCATGCGGCTGCCCTGGGACACCGGCGAGCGGGCCGCCCTGCCCATCGGGGTGCGGTTGGAGTTCACCACCGAGTCGGCGCACGCGCTGGAGATCCGCTACCGGGCGACCGTGCCCGGTCCCACCGACGCGCTGCGCGACCTCGCGCACGGCTTCGCGCTGTGGAACCGGCACGGCATGCTCACCGAGGTCTTCACCGAGCCGGCCGCGGAGGCCGTCGTACGCGTCGGGATCACCGGCGGGCGCGGACCCTTCACCGTCCATCCGCCCGAGGCCCAGTCCCCCGTGATCCTCGGGGTGCGCGGGATCGGCGGCACGATCGCCCCCGCCCCGAAGGCCCCGCGCTGGGTGGTGCACGGCGACTCGATCACCGAGGGCTGGTGGTCCACCCGCCCCGCGCACGGCTGGCCCGCCGTCGCCGGCCGGTCGCTGGGCTGGGACACCGTCAACCTCGGCTACGCGGGCGCCGCGTGCGGGGAACTCGCCACCGCCGAACAGCTCGCGGGGCTTCCCGCCGACGTGCTCACCCTGGCCTTCGGCACCAACTGCTGGTCCCCCCGGGCGCCCTTCACCCCGGCGATGCTGTACGAGACCACGCGCGCCTTCCTCGACCTGGTCCGGCAGGGCCACCCGAGCACCCCGCTGCTGCTCCTGTCCCCCGTACTGCGCCCCGACGCCGAGCGCACGCCGAACAGGCTGGGCGCCACCCTGGGCGCCCTGCGCGAAGCGATGGAGCGCGCCACCCGCGACCGGATGGCCGCCGGGGACGGCCGGTTGGCGCTGCTGCCCGGGCGGGACCTGCTGGGGCCCGAGCACCTCGCGGACGGACTGCACCCCCATGACGACGGACACCAGGTTCTCGGCCTCGCTGTGTGCACGGCTCTGCGGCGGGCCGGGTTCGACGCGGGCTAGGTGAAAGACGACACACCTCTCGCACTGAACGGTTCGCTCCCCCGACGACGTGTCCTGCACAAGTTGCCGACAATCCGGCGACGGACTCGGCAGTCATCACACGTGGGAGAGATCAAGATGGGCTTCAAGCGCGGAACCACCCTGGCCGTCGTCGCAGTCGCAGTCGCCCTTTCGGCCACGGCCTGCGGCGGAGCCGACAAGGCCGGCGGCAACACCCAGCCGGCCGGGGCCGTGGCTCCCGCGGCCGACCCCTACGGCGCCGGCGCGGACCCCTACGGCGCCGGCGCGAACCCCGCGGGCGCCGCCGAGGCCAAGCCCGCCGGCCAACTGACCATCGCCGAGAACGACAAGCTCGGCTCCGTGCTCACCGACAGCGCCGGGTTCACCCTGTACCGCTTCGACAAGGACACCCCGAAGCCGCCGAAGTCGAACTGCGAGGGTGCCTGCGCGAACACGTGGCCGATCGTCCCCGCCGGGGACGTCACCGCCGCCGCCGGTGTGGATCCGGCGCTGCTGGGCGAGGTGGAGCGCGCCGACGGAAACAAGCAACTGACGGTGGCGGGCTGGCCGATGTACCGGTACAGCAAGGACACCAAGGCCGGCGAAACCAACGGCCAGGGCGTCGGCGGCACCTGGTTCGCCTCCGCCCCCGACGGCAAGAAGGCGGCCAAGGGGGCCGCGGCGGCACCCGCCCCCGCCGCTCCGGAAGGCGCGGGGGCGGCACCCGCCGCTCCGGAGGGCGCGGGCCAGGCGTCCGGCGCGCTGACCGTCGCCAACGACCCGAAGCTCGGCGAGCACATCGTCGACGGCAACGGCATGACCGTCTACCGGTTCAAGAAGGACAGCGCCTGGCCCATGAAGTCCAACTGCGAGGGCGCCTGCGCGGAGAAGTGGCCGGCGGTCGCCCCGGTGGACAAGGCCAACGCCAAGGGCATCATCCAGAAGGGCTACACGGTCCTGAACCGCCCCGACGGCAAGAAGCAGCAGTCGATCGACTGCTGGCCCATCTACACCTTCAGCGGTGACAAGAAGGCCGGCGACACCAACGGCCAGGGCGTCGGCGGCACCTGGTACGCCGTCTCCCCCGAGGGCAAGCTCATCACCACCGCCAAGTAGGCACCACGGACCATCCTGAACGCGCGACCCCCGCCCCCTCCCCCCGGCGGGGGTCGCGCCCCGTTCCGCCCCGGCGCAGCGGAACCCGAGGGCTGTCCCGCGATCCCCGGTGGATCGGCGCACGGCATCGGACGCGGTGCGTCGCACGGCGGAGGGACGTCCTCACACCGGGCGCATTCGGGCGTCCCGGCAACGCGGCCAGGTGCCGCGGCCGGCGTCGTGCGCCCGCCAGGGATCGCGGGACGGCCCTAGACTCGGCCCCATGCTGCGCGCACTGGCCGTCGACGACGAGAGACCCCTGCTGGAGGAACTCCTCTACCTGCTGCGTTCCGACCCGAGGGTGCACAGCGCCGAGGGCGCCTCGGACGCCACCGAGGCACTGCGCCGGATCACGCGGGCGCTGGAGAGCGGCCCGGACGGCCCCGACGGCATCGACGTGGTCTTCCTCGACATCCACATGCCCGGGCTGACCGGGCTGGACATCGCCCGGCTGCTCGCCGGGTTCGCGCACCCGCCGCTGATCGTGTTCGTCACCGCCCACGAGGGGTTCGCCGTCCAGGCCTTCGACCTCAAGGCCGTCGACTACGTGCTGAAGCCGGTGCGTCCCGAGCGGCTGGCCGAGGCCGTCCGCCGGGTCGGCGCCCAACTCGGCCGGGCGCAGGAGCCGCCGGCGGCGGACCCCCCGACCCCCGCGACCGGGACGGACGGCGCCGCGCCGCCGGCGGCACCGGGGGCGGCACCTGGGGCGGGCCGCACACCGCCGGAGGTCGTCGTGGCCGACCGCGCGCCGGACCAGATCGCCGTCGAACTGGGCGGGGTCACCCGCTTCGTGGCCATCGCCGACATCGCCCACGTGGAGGCCCAGGGCGACTACGCCCGCCTGCACACCGACGAGGGCAGCCACCTGGTACGGATCCCGCTGTCCACGCTGGAGGAACGCTGGGCGGCCCGCGGCTTCGTCCGGATCCACCGCCGGCACCTGGTGGCGCTGCGCCGGATCGACGAACTGCGCCTGGACGGCGGCGCCACGACCGTCCGGGTCGGCTCGGCGGAACTCCAGGTCAGCCGCCGCCACGCCCGCGAACTCCGCGAACTCCTGATGCGCCAGGCCACCGGCTGACCTCCGGACCGCCGACCGTCCGGCGCGCCGTTCATCGCGCCGGGGCGGGCGTACGGCGACTCCCGGGGCCCGTCGGTCGCACCGGTCGCCCGGGCGGCCCCCGCGCCGGCGGGCCGCGCGTATCGTGGATCTTCCGGCGTGGGAGGAGCAGCGATTGTCCGAGATCGAGGCGCTGTTGGACACGCTGACCGGACTGCCCCGGACCCGGCCGGCCGGCCCGGCCGAGGCCGAGGCCCTGCTGGCCCGGTTGCGCAGCGCGGCCGCCCGCTGGGCCGACCTGCTGTACGAGGCCCACGACGGCACCCGCCGGCAGTTGCCGCCGCGCGCGGAGGCCGCCCTGATGCAGGCCTTCCGTCGCGCGGAGGAGTCGTACGTGGAGTTGGAGATCGCCCTGCGCGACTGTGCGGACCACCGCGACACGGCGCGCTGAAGCCCCGCCCGGCGCATCCCGGCCCGCGGCGCCCGGTGCACCCCGGCCCGCGCCGCGCGGGGAGGGCGCCGGTGCGGCGGTGCGCGGCCCTCGCGGAGGTGCCGGAACGCACCTGTTCTCCGGTGCGCGGCGCTGCATAGACTCCGACGGTCCCCGCTCCCCACCGCATCTCCCCGTCGAAGGACCGCCCGGTGAACCAGACGTACGCGCTGACCGCGGTCACCGTCGTCGTCCTGGTCACGGTGCTCGTCGGCGCGTTGGGCCTGCGGATATCCCGGACCACCTCCGATTTCTACGTCGCCTCGCGCACCGTGGGTCCGCGCCTGAACGCGGCTGCCATCAGCGGGGAGTACCTCTCCGCCGCCTCGTTCCTCGGCATAGCGGGGCTGGTGTTGCTCCAGGGGCCGGAGATGCTCTGGTATCCGGTCGGCTACACGGCCGGGTACCTGGTGTTGCTCGTACTGGTGGCGGCCCCGTTGCGACGCTCGGGCGCGTACACCCTGCCGGACTTCGCCGAGGCCCGGTTGGAGTCGCAGGCGGTGCGGCGGATCGCCGTGCTGTTCGTCGTCGGGGTCGGCTGGCTCTACCTGCTGCCCCAGTTGCAGGGCGCCGGGCTGACGTTGGAGATCCTCACCGGGGCTCCGACCTGGGTCGGCGGGCTGGTCGTGGCCGGCGTGGTGACGGCGGCGGTGGGGGCCGGCGGGATGCGCAGCATCACCTTCGTCCAGGCGTTCCAGTACTGGCTCAAGCTCACCGCCCTGCTGGTGCCGGCCTTCTTCCTGATCGCGGCCTGGGCCGGGGACGGGAGCCCGCGCGCGGGCTTCGACGCCCCGGCGGTCTTCCGCGAGCACACCGCCGTGACGGTGGGCGAGGACCTGCGGATCGCGTTGGACGAGCCGTTGGCCGTGACGGTGACCGGGCGGGTGGATGGGCGTGCCGTCGAGGGCGAGTCGCTGGTCCTGGCCACCGGGCAGCACTCGGTACGGGCCGGCACCCGTCTGGAGTTCGCACCGGACAGCCGGGTACCCGACGCCCGCGCGGAGTCGGGCCCGGGTCCGAGCAGTTGGTCGGAGCCGCTGTCCGGGGAGCGGCGGGGACGGCAGTTGTACGCCACGTACGGGCTGATCCTGGCGACCTTCCTCGGCACGATGGGCCTGCCGCACGTCGCGGTGCGCTTCTACACGAGCCCCGACGGGCGGACCGCCCGGCGCACCACCCTGGTGGTGCTGGGGCTGGTCGGGGTCTTCTACCTGCTGCCGCCGGTCTACGGGACGCTGGGCCGGATCTACACGCCCGAACTGGCGCTGACCGGCGACGCCGACGCCGCGGTGCTGGTGCTGCCGGGGCGGATGGTGGGCGGGCTGCTCGGCGAGCTGTTGGGGGCGTTGTTGGCCGGGGGCGCGTTCGCGGCGTTCCTGTCGACGGCCTCGGGACTGACCATGGCGGTGGCCGGGGTGCTGCACCAGGACGTGCTGCCCCGGCGCGGGGTGCGCAGCTTCCGGTTCGCGGTGGTGGTCGCGATGCTGGTGCCGCTGGTGGGCGCGGTGGCGGCGACGGCGGTACCGGTGGCGGACGCGGTGGGCCTGGCCTTCGCGGTGTCCGCGTCCTCGTTCTGCCCGCTGTTGGTGCTGGGCATCTGGTGGCGCGGGCTGACCCCGCCGGGGGCGGTCGCAGGGCTGGTCACCGGGGGCGGGGCGGCGCTGGGCGCGGTGGTGGCGACCCGCTGCGGGTTGGCGGCGCCGGGCTGGGCGCACACCCTGCTGGCCTGGCCGGCGGTGTGGTCGGTGCCGCTGGGCTTCCTGACGATGGTGGCGGTGTCGCTGGGTACGAGGTCCCGGATCCCGGCGGGGACCGCGGCGACGCTGGCCCGGCTGCACCTGCCGGAGGACGTGGCCGGGCACCGGGCGGGGGACGCTCGGTGACGGGCACCCTGGGCGCGGTGGGGCTCGCGGCGCCGGCCCTGGCGGGCGCGGCGCTGTTGCTGGCGTCGGGGTGGGCCGGGGGGCGCTGGCAGGCGCGGCGCGGCGACCGGGCGTCGGGGCTCGACCTCGGCACTCCCGTCGAGCGGGCCACCTTCCACACCCTGCACACGGCTTCGCTGGCCGCTCCCCCGCTGCGGGCCGGCTTGACCGAGGACGCCGCCCGCAAGGCCGCCAGGCGGCTGCGGTCGCTGCTCGGCACGGAGGCGCTGTGCCTCACCGACCGGGAGTCGGTGTTGGCCTGGGACGGGCCGGGCGCCGACCACCACGAACGGCGGGCGATGGCCCGGGTGACGGAGATGCTGGAGTCGGGGCGGAGCGTGAGCCTGCGCACCGACTGCCGGCGGCCGGATTGTCCTCTGAAGTGGGCGGTGTTCGCTCCGCTGACCGGTGAGGACGGGATGTCGGGCGCGCTCGTCGCGTACGGCTCGCGGGAGTCCGCGGTGCTGGTGCGGGCCGCGACGGAGGTCGCGCGCTGGGTCTCCGTCCAACTGGAGCTGTCGGAGCTGGACCGGTCGCGCACCCGGCTCATGGAGGCGGAGATCAAGGCGTTGCGGGCCCAGATCTCCCCGCACTTCATCTTCAACTCCCTCGCCGCGATCGCCTCGTTCGTGCGGACCGATCCGGAGCGCGCGCGGGACCTGCTGCTGGAGTTCGCGGACTTCACCCGCTACTCCTTCCGTCGGCACGGCGACTTCACCACGCTGGCCGAGGAGTTGCGTTCCATCGAGCAGTATCTTGCCCTGGCGGGTGCCCGGTTCGGCGACCGGTTGAAGGTGACGCTGCGGGTCGCTCCCGAGGTGCTGCCGGTGGCCCTGCCCTTCCTGTGTCTGCAGCCGCTGGTGGAGAACGCGGTCAAGCACGGGCTGGAGGACTCCACCGAGGAGTGTCGGATCACCATCGCGGCCCGGGACGAGGGTTCGGAGGCCGTGCTGACCATCGAGGACAACGGGGTCGGGATGGATCCGGCGCTGCTGCGGCGGATCCTGGCCGGGGAGCGGACAGGCTCCTCCTCGGGCGTCGGCCTGCCGAACGTCGACGAGCGGATGCGGCAGGTGTACGGGGACGAGTACGGGCTCGTCATCGAGACGGGCGTGGGCGCCGGGATGAAGATCACCGTGCGGATCCCCAAGTACCGGGCGGGTGTGCACTCGTCGACTCCCGGCGAACCCGGTCCGCCGCCGGGCCGGAACCGGCACTGACCGGGTCCCGGCGGCACTGACCGGGTCCCGGCGGCTCCGGCCGGTGCGCGGCGCGACCGTCAGAGGGCGGCGCGTACCGCGTCGAGGATCTCCCGGGCGCCCTCGTCGATCAGTTCTCCGGCCAGGGCGGCGCCGATCTTCTCCGGCGCGTCCGCGGGTCCGGTGAGGGTTCCCGACACCCTGCGGCGGCCGTCGAGGGAGGTGACCTGGGCGTGGAGGGTGAGGGTGCCGTCGGGTGCGGTGCGCGCGTGGGCTCCCACGGGGACGCTGCACCCGCCGTGCAGTTCCGCGAGGAGGGCGCGCTCCGCGCGCACCTGGGCCTCGGTGTCGGGGTCGCCGACGAGGGAGAGGATCTCGCGCAACGCCTCGGACTCCGCGCGGACCTGGATGCCGAGCGCGCCTTGTCCGGGCGACGGGGGGAAGTTCCCGAGCGGGAGGAACTCCCCCACGGCGTCGGCCAGTCCGAGCCGGTGCAGACCGGCGGCGGCGAGGACCACCGCGTCGAGCCCCTCCGTCTGGATCTTGCGGAGCCTCGGCGGCACGTTCCCCCGGATGGGCACCACGTCGAGGTCGGGTCGGACGGCGAGGAGCTGGGCCTTGCGCCGGGCTGACCCGGTGCCCACCCGGGCTCCCTCGCGCAGTCCGGCGAGCGTGGATCCGCAGAGCGCGTCGCGCACGTCCTCGCGGACCGGCGGCGCGAGCAGTGTCAGGCCGGCCGGGTTCTCGGTGGGCAGGTCCTTGAGCGAGTGCACGACGACGTCCACGTCGCCGCGGACGAGCGCCGCCTCCTGTTCGCTGCTGAACGCCGAGCCGCCGCTGACGGCGGAGACGCTCGACAGGAGCGAACGACGGTCCCGGTCCCCGCCTTCGAGGATCACCCGGTGGGTGAACGCCACGTCGGGGAACCGTTCGCGCAGCGGGGCGAGGAACTCGCGGACCTGGGTCCGGGCCAGATTGCTCGCGCGCGAGCCGACGAGATACGTGGTCACAGAAGAGCCTCTCGGATCCTGACGGGGTGTCACCAGGCTACGAGGGGCGGGACGGTGGTGATGCAGACAGCGGGTCGGGAAGGCCGCACGGCCTCCCGCCGCCCCCGCCCACGCGGACACCCGCCGCCCCCGCCCACGCGGACACCTGCCGCCCCCGCCCGCACGGACACCCGCCGCCCCCGCCCGCACGGACTCCCGCGTCCCCGAGCGACAGGGACGCCCGCGGCCCCGGGCCACCCGGAAGGGGCGGGCCCGGGGCCGCGGAAAGGACGCGCCGGTCGGGCGCCGGCCTAGCTCCAGCTGGCGTGCAGCGGCTTGCCCTCGGCGTAGCCGGCGGCGGACTGGATGCCGACCACGGCCTTCTCCTCGAACTCCGCGAGGGAGCCCGCGCCCGCGTAGGTGCACGAGGAGCGGACGCCCGCGATGATCGAGTCGATCAGGTCCTCGACGCCCGGACGGGTCGGGTCGAGGAACATCCGCGAGGTGGAGATGCCCTCTTCGAAGAGCGCCTTGCGGGCCCGGTCGTAGGCCGACTCCTCGGAGGTCCGGTTGCGCACGGCGCGGGCCGAGGCCATGCCGAAGGACTCCTTGTAGAAGCGACCGTCGGCGGACTGCTGGAGGTCGCCCGGGGACTCGTACGTCCCGGCGAACCAGGAACCGATCATGACGTTCGAAGCGCCGGCGGCCAGGGCCATCGCCACGTCGCGCGGGTGGCGGACGCCGCCGTCGGCCCAGACGTGCTTGCCGTGCTTCCTGGCCTCGGCCGCGCACTCCATCACCGCGGAGAACTGCGGGCGGCCCACGCCGGTCATCATGCGGGTGGTGCACATGGCGCCGGGGCCCACACCGACCTTGATGATGTCCGCGCCGGCCTCGATGAGGTCCTTGACGCCCTCGGCGGCGACGATGTTGCCCGCCACGATCGGGACCTGCGGGTCCAGGGCCCGGACGGCCTTGATCGCGTTGATCATCGACTCCTGGTGGCCGTGGGCCGTGTCGATCACGATCGTGTCGACGCCCGCGTCGAGGAGCTGCTTGGCCTTGGCCGCGAAGTCGCCGTTGATGCCGACGGCGGCCGCGATGCGCAGCTTGCCGCGGGCGTCGGTGGCGGGGGTGTACAGGGTCGCGCGCAGGGCGCCCTTGCGGGTCAGGATCCCGACGAGCCTGCCGTTCTCGTCGACGGCCGGGGCCAGCTTGCGGTGGCCGGCGTCGAGCTTGTTGAAGGCCTCGCGCGGGTCGATGTCGGCGTCGATGAGCAGCAGCTCCTTCGACATGACCTCGGAGAGCTGGGTGAAGCGGTCCACGCCGGTGAGGTCGTGGTCGGTGACGACGCCGATCGGGCGGTTGTCGGCGTCGACGACGATACCGGCGCCGTGGGCCCGCTTGGGGAGCAGGGACAGCGCGTCGGCGACGGTCTGGGTGGGCGCCAGGGTGATCGGGGTGTCGAGCACGTGGTGGCGGGTCTTCACCCAGGAGATGACGTCGGTGACGACGTCGATGGGGATGTCCTGCGGGATGACGACGATGCCTCCGCGGCGGGCGACGGTCTCGGCCATCCGGCGTCCCGCGATGGCGGTCATGTTCGCCACGACGAGCGGAATGGTGGTGCCGGTGCCGTCGGGCGAGGACAGGTCCACGGCCTGGCGGGAGCCGACCGCGGAGCGGCTCGGCACCATGAACACATCGTCGTACGTCAGGTCGTACGGCGGCTTCAGGTCATTGAGGAAACGCACGTGCTGAACATCCCAGTCGTTCGGAGGAGCCCGTCATGCCCGGGCGGGGCAGCCGAGGAAACGCACGTACTTCATTCTCCCATGTCCCGCTGTTCGTGCCGCCCGGGTCGATCGTCCAGGACATACCGGGCCGGGTGGTTCTTTCCTACGGGACGTTGGTCCCGAACCGGACGGGCCGGGGCGGCCGGGCGGGGGCCTCGGGGCCCGCGATCGGGGGCGGCCGGCGGTCCGCCGGGCGCCGGTGGACGGGCCCTCGGCGCTCGGCGAGCGGGAACAGCGATCCGCCGTGCCGGACCGCCGTGAACTCGGCGGCGATGGCCAGGGCGGTCTCCTCGGGTGTTCCCCCGCCGAGGTCGAGGCCGATCGGTGAGCGCAGTCGGGCCAGCGCGGCCTCCGTCACCCCCTCCTCCCGCAGGCGTCCGGCCCGTTCGGTGTGGGTGCGCCGGGAACCCATGGCTCCCACGTACGCCAGGGGCAGCCCGAGGGCCAGGGCGAGCAGCGGAACGTCGAACTTGGCGTCGTGGGTCAGTACGCAGACCGCCGTACGGGCGTCCAGGCGCCCCGCCTCCCATTCCGCGGCGAGGTGCCGGTGCGGCCAGTCGACGATCACCTCGTCGGCGTCCGGGAAGCGGGCCCGCGTGGTGAAGACGGGCCGGGCGTCGCAGACGGTGACCCGGTGTCCGAGGAAGGCGCCGATCCGCGCCAGGGCGGCGGCGAAGTCGATGGCCCCGTAGACGATCAGCCGGGGTCGTTCGGCGGCCGATTCGACGAGCAGGGTCAGCGGAGCTCCGCACAGCCCGCCGGCCGTCCCGAGCTCCGCGGTGCCGGTCCGCCCGGCCAGCAGGAGGGCCCGGACCCGCCGCGCGGCGCTCGCGTCGAGGGCCGGGGCGCCGCCGAGGCAGCCCTCGTACGAGCCGTCGGCGTGGACGGCCAGCGCACGACCGACCTGTTCGGGCGGCCCGGACACCACCCGGGCCAGCGCGGCTCTCGCCCCTCCGACGGCGGCGTCGAGGACCGTGCGCAGGACGGGTCGCACGGGGTCCTGCCCGCGTACCGGGGTGATGAGCACGTCCAGGACTCCGCCGCAGGTCAGGCCGATCGCGAAGGCGTCGTCGTCGCTGTAGCCGAAGCGGTGCACACCGCCTTCGCCGGAGGTGATCGCGTCGAGGCACAGTGCGTGCACGGCGGATTCCACGCAGCCGCCGGAGAGGGAGCCGAGGGCGGTGCCGGCGGCGTCCACGGCCAGTGAGGCGCCCGGTCCGCGCGGCGCGCTCCCGCTGACGGCGACCACGGTGGCCAGGGCGAACTCCCGCCGCTCGGCACACCACGCGCGTAGTTCCGCGGCGATGTCGAGCATCAGCGGATGTACTCGCGTCGTGTGGTCTGCCCGGGGATGAGGGGGCGCGGCGGCAGTACGGCGGGGGGCCTGTCGGGGGTTCTCGTCGGCCCCGGGTAGGGCAGGGGGGTGTGCGGTTCGAGGGCCCGGCCGGTGGCGCAGCCGAGCAGTTGTGCGGCGTGGGCGACGCTCGCGAGGGTGGCGTGGTGGTGCCAGCCCCGGAAGGAGCGGCCCTCGAAGTCGCGGATGCCGACGGGTTCGCAGGTCTCGGCGAAGTCCAGGGAGACCCGGTCGGTGAGTTTGGCGAGCAGGAAGAGCTGGGCGAGCGGCCGGTCCCCGATGTTCGTGATCCAGAACTCGGACGGCAGCAGGGCCGCTTCCGTCCAGGCGCCCACGAGCAGCAGTGGGGTGGGTGGGGCCGGCGGCGGCCGGTCCTCGCCGAAGCCGGCGAGGATGGCGGCGGAGGTCAGCAGGGTCACCGCGCCCTCGGTGCGGCCGTGCCGGGTCCATTCCACGACGCGCCGTTGGGAGCGCAGCGAGTCGATGAGTTCGCGGGCGGGCGCGGTGTGCGGTCCGGGTTTGTGGCGGCCCGCGCCGCCGAAGGAGACGGGCAGTGACCCGTCGACCTTGAAGACGAACGGGATGTCCTGGAGGGCGAAGGATTCCACGCAGTAGGGCAGTTCGGCGTTGGACACCTCCATCACCACGGGTCTCCGCTGGAGTTGCCAGGTGGCGGCCATGCGCTGGACGGCGTGTACGGCGTCCTGTGCGGGGGTGAGCGAGCGGGCGGTGTCCGGGATGCCGGCCCGTGTGCGGCGCAGGAGTTCACTGGTCCAGGGCCCGGGGAGGGTGAGGGTCCATTCGACCGGGAAGCTGGCTTCGCTGGAGGCGAGCCAGATCCCGCCGGCCTGCTGACAGTTGGCGGTGCGGCCCAGTTGGGGGACGAACTGCCGGCCGACGCCCACGGAGGCGTCGCCGGCCTTCTCGATGACCATGGGCTGGACCACCCAGGCCAGGGGGCGCTGGGCGGTCCGCTCGAGGTGCTGTGCGAGGGACCGTCTGACGGGGGTCCAGTCCCACGGTGATTTGCTGATGAACTGCTGGAGGCTCTGCTCGACGGAACTGGCCCCGGTTCCGGCGATGTTACGGATCGTTTTCTTCCCGGTGGTACGCACCAGTCCATTGAGATAAACGCGGGCCCAGTTTCGCTGGTCCCGCCGGGGTAATGACTCGAAGAAGAGCGAGATCAGTACGTCGATCAAATCGGAGATTTCCTTCGTGGAATCCTCCGGCAGGACTACGCGAGCCATCTGGGCCTCCCCCGCGACCAGCTAGATCCAATACCCTACTTGACCGCGAAGAACGGCCGTAGGCCGAGACGGCTACTTCCTGAGGTCGCCGGCGGTTTCGAGCCGCTCTTCCTCCACCACGAGCGGGATGGGGATCTGGTTCGCCGCGTAGTAGAGCGCGATCAGGAAGTGTGCGACAAGAGTGAGTGGTGCGGAGAAGAACGACAAGAGCACCGTGAGGGGATACGCGATCGCGCCGAGGCCGAACCGCATCCGGGTCGCTCGCGCGCCCTGCTTGTCCACGCGTTCGTGGAAGAGGTGGCCGACCCGTGTGACATACCACCAGAAGGCCAGGAAGGCCAAGGCATAGAGCACGGTGATGGAACTGTAGAGAACGGCGGCGGCGTTGGCCGAGCCGCCTTCCTCGACGAGGTGTTCGGCGAGGACGGTGGTGGTGTAGGGGATGACCGACACCACCATCAGCACCAGGAGGTTCAGGAACAACAGCGGCCGGTCGACGCGCTTGAGGTGACTGAAGATCGTGTGGTGGTTGACCCACATGACGCCGATGATCAGGAAACTCACCACGTATGCGGCGTAGTGCGGCCATTGTTCCCCGACACCGTGCCAGAAGTCGCTTCCGGTTTCCTCCGGAACCTTTAATTCCAGAACAAGGATCGTGATGACGATGGCGAATACGCCGTCACTGAATGCCTCGACCCGCGCGGTTTCGCGTTCCATGACCTCCCCTTTGCCAATCGGTCGAACATGCGGAGAGGGCGCCGTCGCGCCCTCCCCGCACACGCTACCCAGAGATTCGGGTTCAGCCGCCGAATCCGGCGCTCTGGCGCCAGATCCGGCCATCGCGGACCACGAGTGTCCCGAACGCGTGCTCCGGTTCGCCGTCGAGGTTCATGATCGCCCGGTAGAAGATGGTGTCCTCGGTCTCGATGTAGTCCTGGAGCTCGACCAGGGTGGGCTTGAGGGTGAGGTAGCCGGTGAGCGCCTCCCGAACGGCCTCGATGCCCACCGCGGTCGCCTCGAAGCGCAACAGGACCGCGTCGTCGGTGTAGTTCTTCATCACCGCTTCGATGTCCAGGGCGGCCAGCGCCTCCATCTGGCGGACGAAGACCGGGTGCAGTGTGGCGATGTCGTACTTGGGCATGTTCGACTCCGTTTCAACTGGTGTGGTTCCGCTCGGCGGTTGATGCCGGCGGCGTGGCGAGCGGCAGCCGGACGACCATCCGGGTCTCGCCGACGCGGGAGCGGGTCGCGATCGACCCGTGGTGGCGCTGGGTCACGATCCGGTAGCTGAGGTGCAGCCCCAGGCCCGTGCCCTTGCCCACGTCCTTGGTGGTGTAGAAGGGTTCGAAGATCCGCGGCAGGACGTCCTCGGGGATGCCCCGGCCGGTGTCGACGATCTCCACGACCATGCAGACGCCCTCGGCGAAGGCGCGCAGCGTGAGCGTGCCGGCGCCGCCCATGGCCTCGGCGGCGTTGTCGACCAGGTTGGTCCACACCTGGTTCAACTCTCCTGGATAGCCCGTCAGTTCGGGCAGGTTCTCGTCGTACGCGCGCACGATGGTGATGCCGGTGAGTTTGGCGCGCAGCACGACCAGCGTGTTCTCCAGTCCCTCGGTCACCGCGAAGCGCTGCTCGGGGGCCCGGTCGAGATTGGCGTAATCGCGGGTGGCCGCCACGAGTTGGGAGATCCGCGGGCCGGCCGCCCGCAGCTCGGCGGCCAGCGACCGGATCTCCAGCAGCGCCGCCAGATGGTCCAGGGCGGCGGGCAGGGCGGCCTCGCCGATCCCCTCCAGCCGTGACCACAGCCAGGCTCGTCCCACGCCGAGGTCGGAGACCACCGCCCCGAGCAGGCCCGGCCGTTCGGCGCCGGCGTCCTCGGCCCGGTCGGCGATCTCCTCCTCGTCGTCGGCCTGGGCCAGGGGGTCGCTGGTCTCCGGCGGCGGCAGTTTGTCCAGCTCCTCGGCCAGTCGGTCGAGTACGGCGCGCTCGGCCCCGCCGGCGGCCGCGCCCCAGGCATGGGCGGTGAGGGTCAGCCGTTCCAGTGCGGGGGCCAGCTCCTGCGCGGCCCGGGCCACGGCGGCGGCCGGGTTGTTCAGTTCGTGCGCGAGTCCCGCGGCGAGGGTGCCGAGCGCCTCCACCGTGGCCCGTTTGCGGGCCTGCACCTCGGAGGACTTGATCCGCCAGGCCAGCACGGGGATGAGTACGGCGGCCACCCCGTGGCAGCGGGTCAGCATCTCGAAGAAGACCGCCTTCGGGTAGCCGACGACGGTGGTAGCCGGTCCGCTCGCGGCGGCGGTCGCCACGTACGAGCCGTCCGTCAGCAGTGGCAGCTCCCCGGTGAACCGGTGCGCGGCGGTGGGCTTGCCGTCGTGTTCCTCGGCGGCCGCGCTCTCCTCCTCGGTGGAGTGTCGGGTGAGGACCTCCTCCCGCCCGTCGACCACCTTGGTGACGACCAGCCCGCCGGCGAGCAGGACGTGGAAGCACGTGGCCTCGTCGCCGTCGCGGAAGAGGACCTGACCGTCGGCGAGGACCCGGGGTTCGGAGACGGACACCAGCCAGTCGAGCTGCTCCCCGGTGAGCCCTTCGAAGATCTCCAGTTCGCGCAGGGCCGATCGCAGTTCCGCGGTGTTCCACGGTCCGGTGTTCACGGTGTGCTCCCCTCGGCCCTGACGCGGGCGGACAGCCGCAGGGTGACGATCAGGGCCAGGGCGCACACCCCGGCGACGGCGGCCATGAAACCGACCGAGGTGCGGTGCAGTCCGTGGATGTTGGTCAGCATTCCGGCGAGGACCGCCGGAACGCTCATGGCGAGGTACGCGAAGACGTAGACGGCGGCGGTCAGTTCGCCCCGGTGGGCGGGGTCCGCGAGGGCGCTGAGCGCCCGGAAGGAGCCGAGGAAGGCCGCACCCCAGCCGCAGCCGAGAACGGCCGTGGCGACGAGGAACACCGGCGCCGAGCCGAGACCCAGCGCCAGCAGGACCAGGGCCAGTCCGGCGAGGAGTCCGCACAGTCCCAGTACGGCGGTCCGCAGGGCCTCGGTGCGGCCGAGGAGCAGTTGGGCGCCGGTGGCGGCGCCCGCGAGCAGGGCCACGGTGGCGCCGCCGACGAGGTAGTTGGTGCTCCGGAGCAGGGACAGGGCCAGGTGCGGCCCGAGCGAGAGGTAGAAGCCGCCGACCGACCAGACGGCCACGATGGTCAGCACGAGCACGGCGAACCGGCCCCGGGAGGCGGCCGGCACCCGGATCCGGTGCGGGACCACGCGGAACCGCCCACCGGCCCCGGGAGCGCTCTCACGCATCCGGACCACTCCCGCCAGCGTGACGGCGAAGGCGCCGATCAGCAGGAGGTAGCTCAGCACGGTCGGGGCGGGCGCGTACTGGACGAGCAGCCCGGCCCCGAGCCCGCCGAGCCCGATGCCCACGGTCGGTCCCGCGCTGTTGACCTGGGCGCCGAGTGCCGGCCGTGAGCGCGGGGTCAGTTCCAGCAGGGCGGCGCCCATGGCGCCGGTGGCCAGGCCCACGGCCAGGCCCTGTACGGCGCGGGCGGCGAGCAGCAGCGCCAGTCCCCGGGCCCCGGCGAACAGGGCCATGGAGACGATCGCCAGGACCAGCGCGGCGCCGAGCACGGGGCGCCGTCCGAGGGTGTCGGACAGCGACCCGAACAGCAGGAGTCCGCCGAGCACGGTGACGGCGTACAGGGCGAAGACCACCGTGATGGTGCCGGACGACAGGCCCCACCGCTGCTGGTAGAGCACGTAGAGGGCGGAGGGCACGGAGGAGGAGAGCATCAGCAGGACGAGGATCGCGCCCACCACGCGGAAGCCGGAGCCCGCGGTCGCTCGGGCGGGCGGGCCGGTCGGCTGCACGATGTCCCCCGCGGTCGTCTCGGTCGGTTCGGCCACTGCGTCAACTCCCCCGTGGTGTGCGGTGGTCAGGCGAGTGCCTGGGCCCTCGCCAGCGCGCGGGCGGTGAGCACTCCCGCGAGGTGGCCGAGGTACTCGGCGGAGGTGCCGCGTCCCGGGACGAACAGCTCCCGGGGTTCGGCGCGGAACGCCGCGAGGACGGTGTCCGCGGTGTACGGGCCTTCGCGCAGCCGTTCCTCGACGCCGCGCGGGCGCAGGGCGCGGGCGGTGGCCCCGGTGACCGCGATCCGCGGGCCGTCCGGGGTGATCCGTACGGCGACGGCGCACAGCGGGTAGCGGGTGGCGCGGTCCGGGGCCTTCTCGAAGGCGGCGGCCCGCCCGCCGGGCGGGAGCAGCAGTGCGGTGATCACCGCGCCGTCGGGCACCCCGGAGACGGCGAGCCGCTCGGCGGCGAGGGTGGAGCGGCCCGCGGGGCCGGCGAGTTCGACGACGGCGCCCGCGGCGATGGCGGCGACCGGCAGGTCGGTGGCGCGTCCGCCGGCGGCCAGGTTCCCGCCGGCGGTCCCCAGGTTGCGGACCTGGGGGTCGCCGTTGGCGCGGGCGGCGGCCGCCAGCTCGGGCGCCTCGGCCGCCACCAGCGGGTGCGCGGCCAGTTCGGCGAGCGTGGTCAGCGCTCCGACGCGCAGCCCGTCGGCGGTGCGTGCGATGCCCCGGAGTTCCTCCAGGTGCCGTACGTCGACCAGCAGCCGGGCCCGGTCGGCGCCGGAGCGCAGGTCGGGCAGCAGGCTCTGGCCGCCGGCGAGGACCCGGGCGTCCGGGGCGTCGGCGAGCAGGGTCAGGGCCTCGTCGAGGGCGACGGGCCGTGCGTAGTCGAATTCGGTGAGGATCACCGGGCTTCCCCTCTCAGGCGGCGCCAGACCTTCTCGGGGGTGACGGGCATGTCGATGTGGATCACGCCCAGGTCGGAGAGCGCGTCGACGACGGCGTTGACCACGGCCGCGGCGGGCGGGACGGTGGCGATCTCGCCGGCCCCCTTGGCGCCGAGCGGGTTGTGCGGGGACGGGGTGGTGGTCTTGTCGAGGGAGAAGAACGGCGCGTCGAAGGCCCTCGGCAGGGCGTAGTGGCCCAGATCGGAGCTGAGGAGCAGGCCGTTCTCGTCGTATTCGGCGTGTTCCATCAGGGCCTGGCCGAGGCCGTGCACGATGCTGCCCTCGATCTGGCCGAGCACCACCTTCGGGTTGCCGATGTTTCCGGCGTCGTCGACGGCGGTGTAGGCCACGACCTCGGTCTCGCCGGTCAGTTCGTCGATCTCGACGACGGCGACGTGCGTGCCGAAGGGGTAGTTGAAGTCCGGCGGGTCGAAGTGGGTGGTCTCGTCGAGGGCCGGCTCGATCTCCGGGGGCAGCCCCCAGCCGTACCACATGGCCATCGCCAGTTCGGCGAAGGTCTTGGTGTTCTCCTCGTTGCCCTCTTCGTACACCTTGCCGCCGGCGTAGACGACCTTCTCCTCCGGGACGCCGAGGAAGACCGCGCCGGCCTTGACCAGCTTGCTCTTGATCTTCCGGGCGGTGAGCGCGATGGCGGGCGCGGCCATGCTGTAGGAACGGGACCCGTAGGTGCCCTGCCCGTAGGGGGCCTTGAGGGTGTCGCCCTCGTGGACCTGGACGGTGTCCGGGTCGATGCCGAGTTCGTCGGCGGCGACCTGTGCGAAGACGGTGCCGTGGCTCTGGCCGGTGGAGGCGGAGCCGACGGTGACGGTGACCTCGCCGGTCGGGTGGACGCGGATGTTCGCGCTCTCCCAGGTGCCGCCGAGCATGCCCTCCTTGGACATCCGGGTGGACGGCCCGACCCCGCAGATCGCGACGTACGAGGCGATGCCGACGCCGAGGCGCTTGCCGCGGGCGCGGGCCTCGGTCTTGCGGGCGGGCATGTCGGCGTAGCCGGACAGTTCGATGGCCCGGTCGAAGTTCAGCCGGTAGTCCCCGGAGTCGTAGGTCCAGCCGAGCCCGTTGTCGTACGGGAACTTCTCCTTCGGCACCAGGTTCTTGCGGCGGACGGCCGCCGGGTCCATGCCGATCTCGGACGCGTACCGGTCGACGAGGCGTTCCATCAGGAAGGCCGCCTCGGCGCGTCCGCTGCCGCGTTGGGCGCCGAGCGGGACGGTGTTGGTGAAGGCGGCGTAGACCTCGCAGAAGGCCGCGTCGATGTCGTACATGCCGCTGATGGAGCGGCCCATCAGGGCGGTGGCGACGCCGGGGCCGATGGTGGAGGGGTACGCGCCCAGGTTGGCGTGGCTGGTGGCCCGCACGGCGGTGATCCGGCCGTCGCGGGTGCCGGCGAGGGTCACGTGCTGGCGGTGGTCCCGGCCCTGGACGGTGGAGTTCATCAGCCCGGTGCGGGTGTCCACCCACTTCACGGGCCGGCCCAGCGCCTTGGAGAGCAGCAGGACGAGCGGCATGTCGGGGTACAGGTAGCCCTTGGTGCCGAAGCTGCCGCCGACGGTCGGGGCGATGACGCGGAGCTTGTTGAACGGGATGCCGAGGACCAGCGCGGAGAGCAGGAAGCGGTGGTTGTGCGGGCCCTGGGTGGTGGCGTACAGGGTGTACTCGCCGGTGGTGGGGTCGTAGTCGCCGACCGCGCCGCGGGGCTCGATGGGGCTGTTGATGGTGCGCTGGTTGACCAGGTCGAGTTCGACGGTGACCTCGGCCTCGGCGATGGCCGCGTCGGTGCGGTCCTTGTCGCCGCAGGTCCAGTACGCGTTCAGGTTCCCGGGGACGGCCTCGTGCAGTTGGGGCGCGCCCTCCCGCAGGGCCTCGTCGGCCCGGGTGACCACGGGCAGCGGCTCGTACTCCACGTGGATCGCGGCCAGTGCGGCGGCGGCCTGGCGCGGGGTCTCGGCGACGACGGCGGCGATCGGGTCGCCGACGTGCCGGACGGCGTCGCCGGTCAGTACCGGGCGGGCGCCGGGGAGCCCGTAGGGATGGGGCGGGAAGTGGCTCTCGACCCCGCCGGGTATCCAGATGCAGGGCAGCGGCATCACGTCGGTGAAGTCGGCGGCCGTGGCCACCTTCAGGACGCCCGGGAACCCTTCCGCGGCCTTGGTGTCGATCGAGAGGATCCTCGCGTGGGCCACCGGGCTGCCGAGGATGGCCATGTGGGCCGTGCCGGGCAGGTCGATGTCGGCCACGTACTTCGCCTCGCCGCGCAGGAGGTGCGGGTCCTCGCGGCTGTCCAACGGTTGACCGAGCACTCCCTGTCCCTGAAGGACGTTCTCCCCCGTCGCTGCGGTCATCTCCCTCAACCCTCCTGTCCGGACGCGGCGGTCACGGCGTCGGCCATGGCGTCGCCGACGACGTCCGTCGCGGGGGCCTCGGCCCGGGCGGCGGCGCAGGCGCGCTGCACCCCGCGTACGACGCTGTGGTAGCCGGTGCAGCGGCACAGGTTCCCGGTGAGCCACTCGCGGATCTCGGGTTCGGTGGGGGCGTCGCCGTCCGCCGTGTTGTCCACGAGTTCGCCCAGGGCCATGACCATGCCGGGCGTGCAGAAGCCGCACTGGGTGCCGTGCTCCTGCCGCAGGGCCTCCTGAAGTCCGGTCAGTTCGCCGCCCGGGGTGGCGACGCCCTCGATGGTGGTCACCTCGGAGCCGGCGGCGGCGACGGTGAGGACCAGGCAGCTCTTCGCGGACCTGCCGTCGAGTCGCACGACGCACGAACCGCACTGTCCGGTGTCGCAGCCGACCTTGGTTCCGGTCAGCCCCAGGCCGTCGCGGAGCCGTTCCACGAGGAGTTCGTTCGGCTCGGCGGTGAATTCCCTGGGTCTTCCGTTCACATTCAGTGTCAGATCCATGCGAGCGCCTGCGCTTCCGTGAGCGGCTTGTCGAAGAGGGGACCGTCGGGCTGTCGGAGAATTCCTCCGGAATGGAGCGGTCCGGTTTCCGCGGGCACGAATTCGAGATCCGCGATGATTTCCGCGACGATTCCTTTGGCTTTTCCGTCGCCACCCGCGGCGAAATGGGCCTTGACGCACCTCCGTGAACGGTGGCGGGTCGTTCAGTCCATGCCGATCCAGACCGACTTGGTCTGGGTGTAGCTCTCCAGGGATTCGGGCCCGCACTCGCGGCCGTATCCGGAGGCCTTGTAGCCGCCGTACGGCACGGAGGGGTCGTACTGGTTGTAGCAGTTCACCCAGACCGTGCCGGCCTTGATCTGCGAGGCGACCCGGTGGGCGCGCCGCAGGTCCTTGGTGTGGACACCGGCGGCGAGTCCGTAGGCGCTGTCGTTGGCGATGCGCACGGCGTCCTCCTCGGTGTCGAAGGGGATGATCGACAGGACCGGGCCGAAGATCTCCTCCTGGGCGATCCGCATGCCGTTGTCGACGCCGGTGAAGACGGTCGGCAGGAAGTAGAGGCCCTGGCTGGAGGCGCCCTCGGGGGTCCAGCCGGCGCCGCCGGTGCGCAGGATCGCGCCTTCCTTCTCGCCGACCTCGATGTAGGAGCTGACCTTGTCGAACTGGCCGCGGTGGGCCAGCGGACCGAACAGCGTCCCGGGGTCGCGGGGGTCTCCGGGCTTGAGGGCGGCGGCCCGACGGACCAGCCGTTCGACCATCTCGTCGTGGATGGGGCGGTGCAGGAGCAACCGGGAGCCGGCGGTGCAGATCTCGCCCTTGTTGTAGTAGATGCCGAAGAAGGCGAGTTCCTCGGCGGCGTCGAGGTCGGCGTCGGCGAAGACGATGTTGGCGGACTTGCCGCCGAGTTCCATCGTCACCTTCTTCAGGGTGCCGGCCGACTTGCGGATGATGGCCTGGCCGACGACGGTCGAGCCGGTGAAGGCGATCTTGTCGATGTCCGGGTGGTCGGTGAGGGTCTCCCCCAGTTCCACCCCCGGACCGGTGATGACGTTCAGCACCCCGTCCGGGATCTCCGCCTCCTGGAAGAGCTCCGCGATCTTCAGCGCGGTGAGCGGGGTGGCCGGGGAGGGCTTGTGGACGACCGTGTTCCCGGCCGCGAGGGCCGGGGCGATCTTCGTCATCGACAGCAGCAGCGGGAAGTTGAAGGGGGTGATGGCGCACACCACTCCCAGCGGTTCGCGCAGGGTGTAGGCGAGTTGTCCGCCGGCCGGCGCCCGGGAGGAACCGTCCACCCGGGTGACCGCGCCGGCGTAGTAGTGCATGAGCTGTGCGGCCATCGGGGCGTCGACGGTGCTGGAGAAGGCGAAGGGTTTCCCCATGTCCACCGTCTCCAGCAGCGCGATCTCCTCCAGGTCCCGCTCGATGAGTTCGCCGACCCGGTTCAGTCGCAGCGCGCGCTCCTGGGCGGACAGCCTGCTCCAGGGCCCTTCCTCGTACGCCTTGCGGGCGGCGGCCACGGCCGCGTCCGCGTCGGCTGCGGTGGCCTGGGCCACCGGCACGATCTCCTGCCCGTCCACGGGGCTCACGTCCGGTTCGGTGCGGCCGTCCCGGGCCGGGACCCATTGGCCGCCGATGAACAGCTTCCCGGGGTTGGCCAGGGGCTTGCCGCTCAGCTCGCGCTTGGTCATGGCTGCCTTCCGGTGTCGTGTGCGGGGGCGTGTCAGCCCTTCGCGAGCTGCTGCAAGAACGTCTCGGCGAGGGCCTTCGAGCTGTACGGGTTCTGGCCGGTGGTCAGCCCGCGGTCCACGACCACGTGCGAGTCCCAGATCGCCTCGGCCTTCTCGTACCGGGCGCCGAGCCGGGTGAGTTCGACCTCCAGGATCAGCGGGAGCCGGCCGGCCATGTTGGTGACCAGTTCCTCGCTGTGCGAGAAGGCGGTCATCAGGTAGCCCTCGAAGGGCCAGCGGCCCTCTCCGTCGCGCAGGGCGAGGAGTGCGGTGTGGCCGTGGCACACGGTGGCGAGCGGCTTGTCCTGGGCGATGACCCAGCGCAGGATCTGCGCGAGTTCGTCGGACTTGGGCAGGTCGCCGATGGCTCCGTGACCGCCGCTGACGTAGACGCCGTCGTACTCCGCGATGTCCTTCTCGCCGAGGGATTCCAGCGCGAGGGGGTGGCGCAGTTGTTCGGTCTCCTCGATGACCCGGACGTATTCGGCGGCGTTGGCCGCGTCCTCGTTCGGGGAGCCCGCCGGGCGGACCCACTGGAGGAACTGCGGGTCGACGCTGGTCGGGTCGACGGTGGGGGCCACTCCGCCGATCGTCGCCACGTCCACGGTGTGACCGGCGGCCCGGAACAGCTCGTGGGGGACGACGAATTCCTCGGCCCAGAATCCCGAGGGGTGTTGTTCCCCGTCCAACAGGTGGAGCGTGGCCTTTGCCGTCATGACGACGAGAATCTTCATGATTCTCTCCTTGTTCTGGATTCGCTGCCGATTCAACACGCCCCCCGCTGGGGGCGTAAGGGGGAGGCGTCAGGCCCGTGATACTTCGTCACGTGCGTCCAACGCCGACAGGATCGCGCGGAATTCATCGACCAGGGAGTGGTCGGGATGGGCTTCCGCGAATATGCGTTCTCCGTAGAGCGCCGCCATTTCCGGCACATACGGAAGGATTCCGGCGAGCGGCGCCCCGTAGACGTCCTCGGCCCGCCTTCGGACGGCGGTCCGGTCGGTGCCCTCGGGCGCCATGCTCAGGACCAGGGCTCGCCGGCAGGCCAGACGGCCGACGAGGGCGATGGTCTCCTCGACCCCGGAGAGGTCGATCCGGTCCGCCCGCGCCATGATCATCACCACGTCGGCGCTCGCCATCGCGGTCACCGATTCGTTGTTGAGGCCGGCGTGGGTGTCGAGCAGCAGCACGTCGAGTGCGAAGTGCCCGGCCAGCCGGTCGAAGCCCTCCGGCAGCAGCCCCACGTCGTACCCGGTGGACATCAGTTCGCGCAGGGCCGGGGTCCCGGTCCGGGCCGGTACGACGTACAGCCCGGGCAGTCGGGTCCGCTGGGCCGCGGCCTCGATCTCGCAGCGCCCGAGCAGGTAGTCGGCGAGCGAGCCCGCGCCGGGTGGCAGTCGAAAGAGCAGGTCCAGGGTGGGCGACTGGATGTCGGTGTCGACCACCCCCACCCGGCGTCCCCCGGCCGCGATCAGCAGGGCGAGGTTGGCCAGGGCCGAGGACTTCCCGGTGCCGCCGCGGTGCGAGTGCGCCGCGATGGTCCGGGTCATCTAGGCCACCACCTTGCGACC
Source organism: Streptomyces sp. NPDC002602 (assembly GCF_042889445.1). Lineage (NCBI taxonomy): Bacteria > Bacillati > Actinomycetota > Actinomycetes > Kitasatosporales > Streptomycetaceae > Streptomyces > Streptomyces sp. NPDC002602. The sequence goes on from NZ_JBIAQX010000005.1 coordinate 102,623, forward strand.
GGCTCCGTCCGCGTGCGGCCCCCGCGCCGCACGTGGCCGGTGCAGGGCCAGCATGGTGACGTCGTCGTGCTGTTCGGCGGCGCCGGTGTGCTCGCGCACCGCCCGGTCCATCCGCTCGACCGTGTCCTTCCCGCTCACCGGGGGGCCGGCGAGCAGTTCGAGCACCCGCGCGTCCCCGAGGAAGGCCCCGTCGGGACAGCGCGCCTCCGGCACCCCGTCGGTGAAGACGAAGAGGGTGTCGCCGGGGTTCACCTGGGCGTAGCCGAGGGTGTAGACGCAGTCGGGCAGCACCCCGACGGCCGGTCCGGTGACGTTCAGCGGGACGGGTACGTCGCCCGAGCCGGAGAGCAGCAGGGGCGGGTTGTGGCCTCCGTTGATGTAGACGAGGCTTCCGGTGAGCGGGTCGAGCACGCCGAAGAACAGGGTGGCGAAGTAGCCCTGTCTGAGGTGGTTGCGGGTGAGGTAGCCGTTGGTGGCGGTGACCGCGTTGAGCAGGGGGGTGGCGCCGACGACGGGGGTGCGCCGGCCCCCTCCGGTACGGCCCGCCGCCATCAGGTGTTGGAGGCCGCTGTTCTCGGCGGTGTGCCGCAGCAGTGAGCGGATCAGCGCCATGAAGAGCGCCGCGCCGACGCCCTTGTCGCAGACGTCGGCGACGACGACGGCGAGGCGGCGTCCCCGGGAGAGTTCGAAGACGTCGTAGAAGTCCCCGGCGACCTGGCGGGCGGGCCGGAAGCAGACGTCGATCTCCCAGCCGTCCGGGACGGGCAGCGATTCGGGCAGGAAGCCCGCCTGGATCTCCCGACCGATCTCCAACTCCTTCTCGTATCCCATGAGTTCAGCGCGGGCGTCGGCCTCCCGCAGGGTGCGGCCGAGTCCGGCGCGCTCGGAACAACTGTGCAGTCGCGCCCCCACCAGGGCCGGCAGGAACGGCGGTACCAGGTAGTCGTGCCCGAGCCGCACGTGTTCCTCCAGCGCGGTGAACGCGGCCACCGTCCAGACGACCACGATGGGGGCGCCGGCCCGGCGGCGCAGCCTGCGCACGGCCGCCCGTACGGACTCCCCGTCGGCCTCGGCCGGGGCGAGCAGCACGTCGGCGACGGGCAGCGTCTGCGGGCGGTCGTGCAGCAGTTGCGACAGCGTGCGCGAGACGGGTTCCGTGTCCATCAGCCGCAGTGCGTCGAGCAGTTCGGCCGGGGGCGGGGGGTACTCGTCAAGGATGATCACGGTCGTGGAGGGCATGGATCCGTCCCCTCGGCCTTCACGGTCAGCGTGCTGATGTTGCGGCTGTCCCTGCGTGCGTAGTGGTATGCGTCCACGCTGGTCAGCGCGAGGTGAATGCCGAGGCCGCCGACCCGCCGCCGCTGCGGGGGGACCCCGGTGGCGGGGGGCAGGCGCCCTGCGACGGGGTCGAACGCGGGCGCGGTGTCCTCGATCACGATCCGCACCCCGTCCGGGCCGGAGCAGCCGCGGACGGTGATCCGTCCGTCGCCGCCCCGGTATCCGTGCATCACGATGTTGGTGGCCAGTTCGTCCACGGCCAGCCGGATCCGGTACGTGGCCCTCTTGTCGAGCCCGGCCCGGCCGGCCAGCCGCAGGACGAACGCGGCGATGTCGCCCAGTGCCCCCACCGTCGCGGGCACCTCCAGCACACAGGGCTTCCTCGCCAGTTCGACCATGTCACCCACGGCCGTCACCCATCGGTGAGGATGATGCTCCGGTCCAGTCCGGCCGTGCGGATGGTCCGGGAGACGGGCTCGATGGCGCCGACCACCTTGATGGTGACGTGGTCGGCCACCTTCTGCTGGGCGAAGACCAGTGAGCGCAGTCCGGCGCTCGCCATGTAGCCGACGCCGGCCATCCGGATCTCGACGGTGCTGGTGCCGTGACCGGCGGCCTTCTCGATGGTCTGGTGGAACTCCGGTGCGGTCTTGGCGTCCAGCTCGCCCGTCAGTTCGATCACGGTGGTGTCGCCCTCGATGCTCAGGGACACGGAAAGCGGCATGTCAGGTCTCCTTCGGTCAGAGGGTCCCGGTCGTCTCGGGATCGTTCGCGCGGCCCACGAGGATCACCACCGAGCGCGGGCCGATCAGGTACTTGCCGGCGTTGTCGAGTTCCCGCTCCACCCCGGGGGTGCTGATGTCGTACGGAGCCTCGTTGCCGGTGTCGGCGAACAGGTGCCAGCTCCGGCCTCCCGGCAGGGCGGGCAGTTCCAGGTCGTGCGACTCCCAGTGCGCGTTCATGGCCACGTACACCACGTCGTCGTCGCCGGTGCCGCAGCGGGCCACCGCCAACAGCCGGCTGTCGCCGGACCAGTCGGGCTGCCAGGCCCGCTCCCCGTGCCAGCTGATGTCCGGAAGTCCGAGGCCGTCGCGCATGCGGCCGGTGGGGTGGACGGTGGCCCGCAGCTCGCGGTGGCGCTTGCGGAAGGCGATCATCTCGCGGGTGAACCGCAGCAGTTCGGCGTTCTCGTCGACCTGGTCCCAGTCGAACCAGGAGAGTTCGTTGTCCTGGCAGTACGTGTTGTTGTTGCCCTGCTGGGTGCGTGCGACCTCGTCCCCGGACAGCAGCATCGGAATGCCCTGGCTGGTGAAGAGGATGGCGAGGGCGTTCTTCATCTGGCGCTCGCGCAGCGCGTTGACGGCCGGGTCGTCGGTCGGCCCCTCGACGCCGCAGTTCCAACTGGCGTTGTCGTTGCCCCCGTCGTTGTTGCCCTCGCCGTTGGCCTCGTTGTGCTTGTCGTTGTAGGAGACCAGGTCGGCGAGCGAGAAACCGTCGTGCGCGGTCAGGAAGTTGACCGACGCGGAGGTACCGCGTGCGGAGTAGAGGTCCGGCGAGCCGGCGATGCGGGTGGCGAGTTCCCCGGTCACCCCGGGATCGCCCTTGAGGAAGCTGCGGACGGTGTCGCGGTACTTTCCGTTCCACTCCGCCCAGCGGCCGTACGCCGGGAAGTTGCCGACCTCGTAGAGGCCGCCCGCGTCCCAGGCCTCGGCGATGAGCTTGGTGTGGCGCAGGACGGGGTCGTAGGCGAGGAGTTCCAGCAGCGGCGGGTTGGGCAGCGGGGTGCCGTCCGCGGACCGGCCGAGGATGGCGGCGAGGTCGAAGCGGAAGCCGTCGATGTGGTAGTCGGCGACCCAGTGGCGCAGGCAGTCGAGCACGTAGTTGCGCACGACGGGGTGGTTGCAGTTGACGGTGTTGCCGGTGCCGCTGAAGTTGAAGTAGTACCCCTCGGGCGTGAGCATGTAGTACGTGGCGTTGTCGAGCCCCTTGAAGGAGATCGTCGGGCCCTGCTCGTTGCCCTCGGCGGTGTGGTTGAAGACGACGTCGAGGATGACCTCGATGCCGGCGGCGTGCAGGTCCTTGATCAGGGTCCGGAACTCGTCGCCCTGCATCCCGTAGCGTCCGGTGGCCGCGTAGCCGGCCTTGGGCGCGAAGAACGACACCGTGTTGTAGCCCCAGTAGTCGTAGAGCTTCTCGCCCGTCTCCGGGTTGCTCCGCGGGTTGTCGCTCTCGTCGAACTCGAACACCGGCAGCAACTCGACGCAGTTGACCCCGAGTTCCCGCAGGTACGGGATCTTCTCGCGCAGCCCCGCGAAGGTGCCGGGGGCGGTGACCCCCGAGGAGGGGTGTCGGGTGAAGCCGCGCACGTGGGCCTCGTACACGACGAGGTCCTCGGCGGGGATCCTCAGCGGGGTGTCGTCGGCCCAGTCGAAGTCCTGGAGGCAGACCCGCGAGCGGTACTGGTAGCCGCGGCCGCGGTCGGGTTCCACGCCCCACACGTCGCGGCCGGCGATCAGCCGGGCGTACGGGTCGGAGAGGATCTGGCGGGCGTCGAAGCGGTGCCCGGTGACGGGGTCGTAGGGGCCGTCGGCCCGGTATCCGTACTCGATGTTCTCGTGGTCGAGGCCGAAGACCGTCATGGCGAAGACGCTGCCGGTGCGGAACTCCTCCGGGAACTCCAACTCGGCCATCGGCTCGGCCTCGCCGCGCCGGAACAGGACCAGGGTCATGGAGGTGGCCTGGTCGGAGAAGACGGAGAAGCTGACCCCGCCGGGGACCACGTTGGCCCCGAAGGGGTACGGCTTGCCCGCCCGGACGCGGTACCCGCCCACCTCGTGGGTCGGGTACGCGTCGACGCGCAGCACCTGCTCGGACCGGGACTCGGTCATCGCGCGGCCTTCGCCTTGGCCTTGGCCTCGGCGGCCGCGGCCTCGCCTGCCGAGAAGAAGTCGAGGAAGCCGGTGGCCGACATGACGAACCGGACCTCCTCGCTCACCCCGTACAGGGTCACCGCGACGCCGGCGTGCTGCGCCTCGCGGTAGACGACGAGCAGGGTGCGCAGACCCGCGCTGGAGACGTAGTCGACGGCGGTGAGGTCGATGCGCAGCGGCCGGCCCTCGCGGACCAGCGGCAGCAGGGCCTGGAGCAGTGCGCCCGAGGTCTCGCTGTTGATCTCGCCGGTGGCGACGAGCACGGTGGCCGTCTTGTTCCGACGTTCCTTCACACTCAGTGTCATTTGTCTTCCCCTCGTGTCGGGGCGCCCCCCGTTGAGCGCTACTTCCGGTTGACGGGCCGCAGCCGTACCTTGACCTTGACCCGTCCCTGGACGTCGGGCAGCCGCACGGTCAGGCCGTCGGCGTCGAAGTCCGTCCACGGCTTCTCGTCGATCTCGACGGACGCGACGGCCACGGATCCCGCGGGGAGCAGGTCGGGCGAGACGCGCAGCACGCGGTCGGGCAGGTTCGTGGGGTCGGGCTGGAAGTGGAAGTCCATCTCCCGACCGTTGACGAGCAGGTTGTTGTAGACGGCGGAGAGGTAGCAGAGCTCCGCCGAGTGGTACATCGACATCGAGTGGCTGCCTTTGAGGCGCTCGGTGCCGAGGAGGTACGGCGTGCCACTGGCCAGCACGTTGAAGTAGACGGCACCCTCGTCGTGGTCGAGGAAGAAGGTGTTGTAGAAGGCCTCCGCCTGTCGGGCCTCGCGCCGGTACGCGTCCCCGCCGACGGTGCCGTTCAGGATGAGGTAGGCGAGGATCGCCTGTTCCTGCTGCCACCAGGCCTTGCGGTCGTGCCAGGCGAAACGGTGTGTCTCCTCGTCGCCGGACCTGATGCGCTCGACCACGTCGTACCAGCCGCCGCGCTGCACGTCGCTGCCGACGGCCGGCATGGTGTCGCCGATCCTGCGCGCCAACTCCTCGTAGGCCGGCTTGGCCTTCAGCGAGTTCATCCGCATCAGGTTCCAGGCGATCTTGAGGTTGTGACCGACGACGGCGCGGTTCTGCTGCCAACTGTGCTCCGTGTCGGCCGACCAATCGCGGTGGAAGCGCTCCTGGACGAACGGGCTGTTCTCGTAGTCCGGGAAGCGGTCCGCGATGGTGTCGAAGGTGTACTCCAGGAAGTCGGCGTACTTCTGCTCGCCGGTCGCCAGGTACAGGTTGATCAGGTAGGCGGGCGCGTGGTCGCCGACCGAGTTCCAGTTCTTGCGCTCCGCGTTCTCCCCCAGCGACTCGTGGTCGGCGCTGAAGAGGATCGGGTCGATGTGCGAGTAGTAGCCGCCCTGCTCCGGGTCGTGGAAGAACTTGTCGAAGAGCCGGATGGTGGCGTCGGCGTCGTTCCTGATCCGGACGTCTCCGGTGACCCGGTAGGTCTGGATCGGGCCGGCCAGCGCGTAGATCTGCTCGTACATCGGGATCGCGTCGTAGTCGTCGGAGAACTCCGACGTGAACAGCTTGCGTTCGCTGTCCCCGTCCACGCTGATGCCGTGGTACCAGAAGACCACGTCCTCCTCGCTGTCCACGACCCGCATGTGCTTGCGCAGGTACTCGGTGCCGCGCTCGGCGACCTCGAGGTACTCGTCCTTGCCGGTCAGCAGGTAGGCCGAGGCCATGCCGTAGACCAGGCGGGAGATCGTGTCGGTCTCCTGGACATGACTGGCCGTCTTGTCCCCGCCGAGGCGGATCTCGGTGCGGTACTCGGTGAAGTCCACCGGGCCGTCGCCGAACTGCGCCCGCCGGTAGAAGGTGGCCAGCGACTCGATCTGCTTGACCCACCAGCTCGGCTCCTCGAACCGGTAGTCCTCCGCGCCGCGCCCGAGGAAGACAAGGCGCTTGGCGTCGAACCGGCCTCCGTGCTCGGGGTAGTGGATGCCGTAGACGTAGAGGAAGCGGCCGGGCGAGAGCATCTCGTCGAGGTGCCCGGAGGCGTCGACGTAGGGCTCGTCGAGGTTGCGGACCAGTTCGGCGCTCGGGTCGCCGGCCAGCGACACCTCGAACGCGCGGCCGTCCGCGGTCTTCAGGCCGAGCAGCCGGGTCCCGGAGTCGAAGCGGCTGACGTAACCGGCGATGGTGTCGGAGAAGGAGAAGCTCACGGCATCCGCCATGTCATGCACCGTCCGTTTCGTTGAAGGGCCCACCGGGCTGTCGCAATGTGCCGTGCTCGTCCTCGTATCCCTGGCTGACCTCGACGATCACCCCGTCGGGATCGCGGACCCACACGGTCCGCCAGCCGTGGATGAAGTCGTCGAAGTCCAGTGGTCCCAGGGTCACTTCGGCCGCGTCCCCCAGCTCCGCCAGGAACGCGTCCACGTCGTCGGTCTGGAAGGCCAGGTGACGCAGCCGCCCGGGCGCCTGCGGCCCGTCGTCGTGGGCGGGGATCGCCGGCTCCGTGCCGGCCGCGAAGAGTTCCAGGTACGCGTCCCCCTGGCGCAGGAAGACGATCGTGGACTCTCCCAGGTCGACCACGCGGGCCCGCCGGAAGCCGAAGTACCGGGTGTAGAACTCCTCGGTGGCCTTCTGGTCGGCGCAGTTGAGGCCGACGTGCGACCAGACCACGGGCCCCATCAGTCGGCGCCCCGGCCGCGGCCGGCCGCGATCAGCTCGATGATCCGCCGGGCGAAGAGGTGGTGGTGGGCGCCGGTGCGGCCGGTGACCAGGTCGCCGTCGACGACCACGTCCTCGTCCACGTACTGGGCGCCCATGTTCCGGACGTCGCCGACGAGGTTGTTGTGGCAGACGACCTTGCGACCGCGGATCTTGTCCGGGATCGAGGCGGCCAGCCACATGCCGTGGCAGATGATCCCCTTGAGGACCGTCGGCTCCTCGAAGGCCCTGCGCAACAGCTCCGTCGCCGGCGCGAGCACGTCCACGTCCTCGGTGTAGCGCAGCCGGTCGGCCACCATGCCGGACGGCACGATGAGCGCCGCGTACCGGCGCAGTTCCTCGTCGGTCAGCCCCTCCAGGGACCGGTCGGCGGTGAACGGCGCCCGGTACTCGTGCCCGGTGAAGGTGAGGGAGTCGTTGCCCCACAGCCGGGTCAGGAAGTCGACCTCGGCGCCCTCCTCGGCGAAGCGGTGTCGGTAGTAGAAGATCTCCGGTTCGTAGAAGTCGCTCTCGACCAGGACCGCGATCCGGGTCCCGGACAGCGCCCCCTCGCGCGGTACGGCGTCAGGCACGGGACTCTCCCTTGAGGAAGTCCGCCGCGCGCTCGGCGATCATCGCGATGGCGGTGTGGCAGTTGCCCGACGGGACGGCGGGCATCACGCTCGCGTCGACGACGCGCAGGTTGCGCACGCCGTGCACCCGCAGCTCGGGGTCGACGACGGAGAGGTCGTCGATGCCCATGCGGCAGGAGCCGGCCTGGTGGTGGTAGCTCTCGGACTTCCGCTTCACGAAGGTCCGCAGGTCCTCGTCGCTCACGAAGCCGGGACCGGGCTGGAGTTCCTGCTTGTACCAGGGCGAGAAGGCGGAGGTCGCGAAGAGCTCCCGGGCGATCTTGACGCCCTGCACCATCCGCTCCAGGTCCCAGCGGTCGCCCAGGTAGTTCGGGTTGATCAACGGGTGGGCCAGCGGGTCGGCGCTCGCCAGCCTGATCCAGCCGCGCGAGACGGGGCGTACGACGCCCGGCAGGATGCTGACCGTGTTCGGGTGGTCCTGGCCGACGATCACGTCGAACGGCACGTGGACGAAGGCGATCTGCAGGTCGGGGGCGGGGAGGCCGGGCCGCGAGGACAGGAACAGAGCGCTCTCGGACAGGTTCTGTGCCGGCGCCGGGAGCGGCTGGGTGACCTCGGCCATCAGCCCGGTCAGCACGTGGTTGTGGAAGTTCTCCCCGACGCCGGGCAGGGCCGCGGTGACCTCGATGCCGTGGTCGCGCAGTTGCTCCGGGTGCCCGACGCCGGAGAGCAGCAGCAGTTTCGGTGACTCGATGGCCCCCGCCGCCACGAGGACCTCCCGGCGGGCGCGTGCGGTGTGTGTCCCGGGCGAGCCGGAGTCGTCGTGGCCGTCGCGGACGGTGCGGCCGGGGAACTCCGCGGGCGGGGCGAGGCGGGTGTACTCCACGCCCGTGCAGGTGTCCCCGTCGAACAGCAGCCGGGTGCTCTGCGCGTGGGTGCGCAGGGTCAGGTTGGGGCGGTCGAGCGCCGGTTCGAGGTAGGCGGCGAGGGCGCCCTGACGGCGGCCGTCGGCCACGTCGATGTGGTGCCAGCCGGTGCCGAACAGCCCGCGCCGGGGGCCGTCGGTGTTGAAGTCGGCGATCTCCTCGTGGCCGAGTTCCACGGCCGCGTCGATGAAGGCGCGGGAGGTCGGGTTGGGGTGGTGCCGGCCGGCGTGCGTGATCCGTTGGGGGCCCCGGGTGCCGGTGGTCGCCGCGGTGGCGTCCTCCTGTCCCTCCAGCAGGGCGAACCAGGGCAGTACGTCCTCGTACGACCAGCCGGCCGCGCCCTGGTAGGCCCAGTTGTCGAAGTCCGAGGCGTGGCCCCTGACGTGCATCATGATGTAGAGGTTGCTGCTGCCGCCGGGGGCCTTGCCGCGGGGTTCGTGGGTGCGCCGGCCGTCGAGGCCGGGCTGCGGGACGCTGGTGTACCCCCAGTCGAGGGGTCCGCCGAGCAGCTTGTACCAGGAGGAGGGGTCGTCCACCTCGGGCGGGATGCGGGGGCCTCCGGCCTCCAGGACGAGGACGGTGACGTCGGGGTCCTCGGAGAGCCGGTTCGCGAGCACGCTGCCGGCGGTGCCGGCGCCGACCACGATGTAGTCGTATGCGTCCACGGTCATCGCGGGCCCCCTCAGTCCCGGCTCAGGACTTGGAAGGGGACCGTGTCGTGGTGGTTCGCCATGTAGGCGATCTTTCCGTCCACGATCCGGAAGAAGTTCATGACCTCGGCCTCGATGGCCCCGCCGTTCGCGGCGACCGCGGTGAGGTGGGACACGGCCGCGGCCTTCTCCCCGTCGACGAGGAAGTGCACGGGCTCGTTCCGGAATACCCGGTACATCGTCCCCATGCCCTTCATCATCGAGCGCAGGGTCTCCAGGCCCTCGATGTGACCGGCGAGCTGCTCGTCCATGACCTGGTCGTCGGCGAACAGGTCGCACCAGCGGTCCCAGTCACCGGCGTTGGCGTACTCGTAGTACTTCCGAAGGATCTCGGTCGAGCTCTCTCGTGCGTCCGACGCGCTCATCGTGCTCCTCCCCTATCGGTCCCTGCGGGTTCCGTCCGGTGCGAACGGCGCCCAGAACTGGCTGAACGCGGACGCCGTGTCGCCGAAGAGCCCGTCGCGGCCCTCGACGATCCGACCGTCGCGCCACCGCATGAAGTGGAAGACCGGGTAGTCCATCCGCTCGTACGGGGACGTGCTCGCCGGGTCCGCGCCGTCCCGCAGGGCGACGTTGCGGCACACGTCGGCGCTGCAGTCCTCGCCGACGAGCACCGCCTGGACGTCCATCCGGAAGGTGCCGCCGGTGAGCTTGTGGGTCTGCCCCATCAGCTCCAGGAAGGCGTCGAGGCTCTCGTACCAGCCGGCCAGCGGGTGGTTGCCCGGCACCAGCCAGCGCAGGTCCTCGGAGTAGTACTCCAGGACGCGCGCCCGGTCCCCGGAGCCCAGGGCCCGGTAGGCCGCCTCGACCCGCTCCCGTGTCACTTCGGTCATCGCCGTTCCCCCCTCGCGGTCGCCGGCGGTCACAGGGCGCCGGAACCGGGCATCGGCGCCAACTCGTTGACGGTGTACTGCCTGATCAGCGGTCCGTCCGGGCCGGCCACCAGGGTCCAGGTCTGGTCGGCGTCGAAGCCGAGCCACTGGCTGCGGGCGGCCGGCGGGTCCCAGATCTTGGCCTGCCAGTTCACGAGGACCCGGACGACGGCCCGGTCGCCCTCGATCACGGGCTCGACCTTCGTGACGGTGTGGACCTCGTCGAAGAACCGGTGGGTGACGGCCACGTACCAGCGGCCGAAGCCCTCGTGCCCGAGGAAGGTGTCCTCGGGCACCTTGAACTCCAGGTCCTCCGTGACGAGGGCGAGCACCCGGGCCGGCGGAAGGTGCTGGTCCAGTGCCACGTACCACTCCTCGGTGAAGCTGCGGATCGCGTCCTCGGTCAGCCGTTCGGCGGGCATGCGGTCTCCTCCTGTCCGTGCCGGTGAGGTGGTGCGGGGCTCAGCTGAGGTGGTGCGCGCGGGGCTCAGATCTGGATGTCGACGAGGTACGGGCCGGGGTGGGCCAGCATCCTCGTGACGGCGGTGACCGCCTCGTCCGGCTTCTCCACCCGCGTCCCGTCCGCGCCGAGGGCCCGGGCCAGGCCGGCGAAGTCGATCTCGGGGCGGGAGAGGTCGAAGGAGCCCGGGAAGGCGTGCGCGGCGATGTCCCGCTCCTGCCAGTACCGGGTGATGTTGTCGTCGAGCAGCCGGTACTTGCGGTTGTTGCAGACCACGAACTTGGCGTCGATCCCGTGCCGGACGGCGGTCCACAGTGCCTGGTACGTGTACATCGAGCCGCCGTCCCCGGCGAAGCCGACGACGAGCCGGTCCGGGCGGGCCAGCTTGGCCCCGACCGCCCCCGGGAAACCCACCCCGAGCGAACCGCCCCGGGTGAGGTGGTAGTCGCCCGGCCGCTCCGCCGGCAGGTACCTGGTGACCAGCGGCGAGGTGGTCAGCGCCTCGTCGAAGACGATGAGGTCGCCCCCGGTCCGCTCGGCGAGGGTCCGCAGGAAGACGCCCATCGGCGTGCCGTCGTCGTCGCTCCGCCCGCCGTCGAGGGCGGCGCGGGCCCGCTCGCGGGCCCGCGCGTCCAGCCGGGCCGCCGCGGCCGCGCGCTGCCGGGTGGTCTGCCGCTGTCGCAGTACGCCCGCCAGCGCGCGCAGCGCCTCCTTGGGGTCGGCGGCGAGACCGAGGTCCACCGGGTGGTTCTTGGCGATCTCGTAGGCGTCGAGGTCGATGTGCACGACCTTCGCGCCCGCCCGGAAGGGGCTCTCCAACTCGGGGAACACCTCCGGGAAGACATAGGTGCCGACGATCAGCACCCCGTCCGCGCCGCCGATCAGCTCCTTGCTGTGCGGGCCGAACATGTGGCCCGTCTGGCCGCGGCGCAGCGGGTGGGAGGCCGCGATGTTGACCTCGGAGGAGTCGACCTCGTACACGTCGGCGCCCAACAGCTCCGCCACCGCGACGAGTTCGGCCTGCGCCCCGGAGAGGGCCACCCCGTCCCCGATCAGGACGACCGGCCGCTCGGCGGCGGCGAGGAGTTCGGCCGCCCGCCCCACCGAGGCCGGCGAGGGCGCCACGTCGGTGAGCGGTACCGAGGTGGGCAGCACGGGCTCGGAGTTGAGCTCGTCCAGCACGTCCATGGGCAGGGCCACGAACACCGGTCCGCGCGGCGGGGTCAGGGCGATCTTCACGGCCCGTCGTACGGTGCGCAGCACGGACCGCGGGTCGGTGACCCGGGTCGCGTACTTGGTGACCGGCCTCGCCATGGCCACCAGGTCGCAGGCCATCTGCGCGTCCATGGCGTCGTAGCGGACCCCGGCGTCACCGGCGACGACGACGAGCGGGGTGTGGCCGCGCAGCGACTGGTACAGCATGCCGATGCCGTTGCCCAGGCCCACGCCGGAGTGCAACTGGAGCAGCGCCGCACCGCCGGTGGCGCGGGCGTAGCCGTCGGCGATGCCCGCCGCCACGGTCTCCTGGAGGGCGAGGACGTAGTGGAAGTCCGCCGCCGCGTCGACCGCGTCGAGAAATCCCTGTTCCACCGTCCCCGGATTTCCGAACATCACGTGCAGACCGTCGGCCTTGAACTGCTCGATCAGCCTTTCCCGTCCGGGAGTGGCTTCCATGAATTCCCCCTACCACCCGTAACGGGTGAGACCGTCCTCCAGTACTTCCACGATCTTCTGCCCCGTCAAATAGGAATCGGGGGTGGAACGACCCGTCACGAACGGGTAGTCGACGATCACCGACAGGGGGTGGCCGAAATTCCCGTGGTACGCGCCGTTCGGACCGGTGGCATCGCGCAGGATGTATTCGAGCGGGTACGGCGGCGGCCCCATGTTGAAGTCGGTGCCGAGGAATCCGGTGCCGTCCTTGTAGTCGTATTCCTTGCAGTGGCCGGTCACGTGCTTGCCCCGGATGATGCTCTCGCGGTCGCCCCAGTCGCGGGCGAAGGCCAGGCAGGCGACCCCGTAGCACTCGGCGGCCACGACCTTGCCGGCGTTCTTGAAGGCCAGGATCAGGGCGTGCACGCGCTCGTTGTTGGCGAGGTCCGCGATCGGCCCGCTGCCGCCCACGACGAGGATCGCGTCGAAGCCGGCGATCTCCTCCTGGAGTCGGTCCAGATCACGGTGGTACTGCTCCAACTTGGGCAGGTAGTCCGCGTCGCTGGTGTACGGGCGCTCGGGGGCCCAGGCCTCGATGTCGAGCGGCGAGTCCAACCGGCTCGACTGCTCGAACTCGCGGCCGAGCCGGGCGTTCTCCTCGGTGGTCACCGAACGGCCCAGCGGAGGGTCGACGTAGTGCGCGTCGAGGCTCGGCGGGAGGGCGTGCGCCCGCTTTCCGGTGGGTGTGGCGAATACGACTTCGTAGCCCCGCTCGTCGAACTTCGATACGGGCCCGATCAATTCCTCGGCCCAGTAACCGTGTTCGGAGACAATGACCAGAATCTTTCTGCTCACGGATTCCTCCAGGCGCCGCCTGTTGTCGTTGGCGTCCCCCACACTGCTTCCGCCCGGGGCCTGCGTCAAAGGGCCCGTGTGCGACTTCGTGAGGTAGGAGGGCAGGTCTCCCCGACACCTCAGGTAGTCATCTCGCGAGGTCATGAAGTAGCCCCGACACTTCATGACCTCGGCCGAATCGGTGAACCATTCCCGAAGGCCCGACTTATGGTCTGGACGCGCCGTGAATCACTGGCGCGATGAGCGGCACCACAACCGCACGCGATCGGGACGAGCGCGCGAGGAGAGGGACGGGGACGATGACCATGGACCTGTTGTGCACACACGTCGACCGGATACGTCCGGTGAAACCCGGCACCGAGGGCTGCGAGGAGTGCCTGGTCCTGGGCGACGGCTGGGTGCACCTGCGGATGTGCCTCAGTTGCGGGCACGTGGGCTGCTGCGACTCCTCGAAGAACCGTCATGCCACGCGGCACTACCGCACCACGGAGCACCCCGTCGCGGCCTCCCACGAGCCCGGTGAGGACTGGGCCTGGTGCTACGCGGACCAGTTGATGTTGGACCCGGCGTGAGCGCGGCCCGGGAGGGCGCCCGCGTCGCCCCCGCGGGGAGCGGCACCGCCGCCGAGCGCACCGAGAACCGCAAGCCCGTCATCCTGGCCGTGGACGACGACCCGCAGGTCCTGCGCGCCGTCCGCCGGGACCTGCGCAGCGCCTACGGCGACCGGTACCGGGTGCTCGGCGCCTCCTCCGCCGCCGACGCGCTGAAGATCCTGGACTCCCTCGACGAACGCGGTCACGACCCGGCGCTCTTCCTCGTCGACCAGCGGATGCCGGACGTCACGGGGGTCGAGTTCCTGTTGGAGGCGGTCAGCCGCTTCCCCGACGCCCGCCGGGTCCTGCTGACGGCGTACGCGGAGACCGACGCGGCGATCACCGCCATCAACCGGGTCCGGTTGGACTACTACCTGCTCAAGCCGTGGGACCCGCCCCACGAGCGGCTCTTCCCCGTCCTGGACGACCTGCTCTCGGACTGGCTGGCCAACTACCGCCCCGCGTACGACGGGATCATCGTCGCCGGTCACCTGGTCTCCCCCGGCACGCACGCCGTCCGGGACTTCTTCACCCGCAACGGGCAGCCGTTCCGCTTCCTGAACGTGGAGCGGGACCCCGAGGCGCTGACCGTGATCGCCTCCGCGCACGCCGACGCGGCCCTCCCCCTGGTCCGGTTCCCGGACGGGACGGTGCTCTCCGCACCGACCGACACCCAACTCGCCCAGCGGCTGGGCCTGGCCACCACCGCCTCCCGCCCGCACTACGAGTGCGTGATCGTCGGCGCGGGCCCGGCGGGGCTGGCGGCCGGGGTCTATTCGGCGTCCGAGGGCCTGTCCACCCTGATGCTGGACTCCCGCGCCCCGGGCGGCCAGGCGGGCACCTCCAGCCTGATCGAGAACTACCTGGGCTTCCCCTCGGGCCTCTCGGGCGGGGACCTCACCCGCCGGGCGACCATCCAGGCCTCGCGCTTCGGCGCCGAGATCCTGCACCCGGTGGAGGTGGTCTCGCTGACCCGGGACGACCCGGCGAAGATCCTGACCCTGGCGGACGGCACGGAGATCAGCGCGGAGACGGTGCTGCTCGCGACCGGGGTCTCGTACAACCGGCTCCAGGCCCCCGGCGCGGACCGTTTCGAGGGCGCCGGCCTGTACTACGGAGCGGCGACCACGGAGAGTTCGGCCTGCATCTCGCAGCACGTGTTCATCGTGGGCGGCGCGAACTCGGCCGGGCAGGCGGCGGTGCACTTCGCCAAGTACGCGGCCCGGGTGACGATCCTGGTCCGGGCGGCCTCGCTCGACGACAGCATGTCCCGCTACCTGATCGACGAGATCGAGCGGACCCCCAACATCGAGGTCCGGGTGCGGACGACGGTGGTCTCGCTGGACGGTGACGAGCACCTGGAGCGGCTGACCCTGCACGACGCGGAGACCGGCGAGGACAAGGAGGTCCCGGCCCGTTTCATGTTCACCTTCATCGGCGCCCGCCCGCACACGGACTGGCTGGCGGGGGTGGTGGAGCGCGACGAGTACGGCTTCGTCCTGACCGGTTCCGACCTGATCGCCAACGGCGGTGAGCTGCCGCAGGAGTGGAGCCTGGAACGCGCGCCCTACCCCTTGGAGACGAGCGTGCCGGGGGTCTTCGCGGCGGGCGACGTGCGCGCCCACTCCGTCAAGCGGGTCGCGTCGGGGGTGGGCGAGGGGGCGATGGCGGTCTCCCTGATCCACCGCTACCGCTCGATGGGCTGAGAGCGAACACGGCCTCCGTTGCCCGCCGGACCCTTGCGATCAAGCGGGCAACGGATGCAACGTTGATTACATGATTACAGCCGAGCAGCAGACACAGCTCCGCACCTGGTTCTCGGACCGCCTGCCCGTGGACGTCTACGAGTCGCTGGTGTCGGTCACCGTCGACCGCGAGGAGATCACGGTCATCGGGACCGCGCCGGCGAACGAATCGGTCGCGGACTTCCGCGAACGCACCCGCGAGCAGCGCGTCGAGGTCGCCCGCGAGGCGCAGGAGCTCTACCGCCGCAAGGTCGCCTGGGGCGTCCGCTCCGGCGGGGAGACCACCGTCTTCACCCACCTCGCGGTGCCGGTGATGACCCGACTGCGCCAGAGCGAACGCCAGGTCCTCGACACCCTGGTGGCCGGCGGCGTCGCGCGCAGCCGGGCCGACGCCCTCGCCTGGTGCGTACGCCTGGTCGAGCGCAACACCGACGCGTGGCTCACCGAGCTGCGCGACTCCCTCGACAAGGTCCGACAGGTCCGCTCCCAGGGCCCCGACCTCGACGCGGACACCGAGTCCAACATCAAGAAGTCCGGGTCCGAATAGCCGAAAACGTCGCCGGGAACGCAAGATCGCGAAAGGCTGACCGGGACCACCTGAACCCAGGGAGAGGCACGCACACCATGACCACCACCGTCGAATACATCCGCTACCGGATCGCCCCGGGCGATCAGAAGGAGTTCGAGGCGGCGTACGCCCGGGCCGCCGAGTCGCTCGCCGCCGCGCCCGAGTGCGTCGACTACGAGCTGGCCCACGGCGAGGAGGAGGCCGAGCGCTACATCCTCCGCATCCGCTGGACCTCGATCGCGGACCACCTGGAGGGCTTCCGCAAGGGCGAGCAGTTCCCGGCGTTCTTCAGCGCGATCCGCCCGTACGTGAGCAACATCGAGGAAATGAAGCACTACCGGGTGACCGACGTGGTCGGCCCGGGGAAGGCCGCCTCCCGGTCATGAGCACCTCGCCCGACACCACGCCCACCATCTACGAGTGGATGGGCGGCGAGGAGGCGATGAACCGCCTCGCCGACACCTTCTACGCACACGCGCTCCGCGACGAGATCCTCGCCCCGGTCTTCGCCGGCATGGACGCGGAGCACCCCCGGCACGTCGCCGTCTGGCTGTCGGAGGTCTTCGGCGGCCCGAAGGACTACACCGCCCACCACGGTGGCCATCAGCACATGGCCACCAAGCACCTGGGCCGGGGCATCACCGAGAAGCAGCGCCGCCGCTGGGTGGACCTGCTGCTGGACACCGCCGACGAGGTCGGGCTCCCGACGGACCCCGAGTTCCGGGCGGTCTTCGTCTACTACATCGAATGGGGGACCCGGATGGCGCTGATCTACTCGGGCGCCAATCCCCCGCCGGTCGACGCGGCCGACATCCCGGTCTGGTCCTGGGGCCAGACCCCGCCGTGGGTCCCCAAGCCGCCCAAGACCCCGTGACCCGGTGGGGGCCCCGGCCCCCACCTTCCCGCCCCGCCGATCCGGTCCCGGCTATCCAGTCCCGGCAGTCCCGCCGATCCAATCCCGGCGATCCGATCCCGGCGATCCGATCCCGCCGCTTCAGTCCCGCCGGGGCCCGCCGCGCGGCGGTCGGGGCGAGTCCCCGCGCTCCGTCGCCGGCCCGTCCGCCAGCAGCACCGTCAGCGGGGACGACGGTCCGTCGCCGTCCCGCGCCCAGAAGTCCACGGCCTCCTCCAGGATCTCCCGGAGGGTCTCCCAGTCGCCCGGCCGGGCCCGCTCGAACGCCCGCCAGGACGTCACCGCGAGCAGCCGTCCCGGCGCCGCCGGCAGCCACGACAGGTCGATCAGCACGTCCGCCAGCGCGTCCCAGTTGCCGCCGAACCACTCGGGGACCCGCAGCGCGTCACCGAGGCGTCGCATCAGCTCGGCCTTGCTCCGCACACCGTCGAGGTCCAGGTCCAGGGTCGTCCACCCCGCCTTCCTCGCGGCGGCGAGTGCCGGGCCGAGCGGCTGCGCTTCGAGGGTCATCGGAGAACCGCCTTGAAGGTCTCGTAGTGGTCGTCCGTGTAGAAGAACTCCCCGCCCTCGCCCGTCACGATCCGCCGGGCCCCTCGGTCGCGCGCCCCCGGTGTCGTCACCGTGAACTCGTGGTAGTGACCGCGCTTCTGCCGGGGCAGCGCCTTCTCGAAGTTCCCGAAGACGGTCCCGTCCTGCCGGTACGGGTACGGCCCGCCCTTGTCGATCAGCGCCAGCACCTCACGCGCCTGCCGCGGCAGCGCGTCCGCGCGTACCGTGGCCATCCCCTTCGCCCACTTCGGCACGGCGGCGTCGCCCCCGGTGGAGGCGGAAGCCGAGCCGGAGGCAGGCGTGGCGGCGGTGGGCGCGGGATTCTTCGCGCCGCAGCCCGCCGCACCGACCAGCGCGACACAGAGGAACAGCGCCCCCAGCACACGCAGCAACGATCGGGGCACGTTCCGAAAGATCATGCACCGATCGTGCCAAATATCCGATTCGCTCGCGAATCGCCCGGTGGCCTCAGAGCGCGGCCATCTTGGTGTAGGGACTCAGGATTCGTTTCTGGACCGACCCGAAGTCGACGAGAACGGCGATCCCCTCCTCGATCCCGACGACACGGCCGAGACCGTGTTCGTCGTGAGTGACCCGGTCGCCCACGCTGAAGTGCCGCAAGGGCGCTTCCACAGGGGCCTTGAACGGGCTGGACGGCAAATGGCGGCGAGGTACTGCTGACTTTGTCATTGAACCCAGTATGCGCCCCACAGGCCGCCCCACGGTCCGCCGTTCGGATCTCAATTCCGGCACCATCCGCACCACCGACCCCCGACGGGGCCCGGTCAGTCGTCCGGGTCGGCCCGCTCCAGCGCCGGCCGCAGCCCCGGCTCGGATTCGGTGAGCAGGTAGTCGGCGACCGCCGTGTCGGTGACGAGGCTGGTCACCAGGCCCGACCGGAGCACGGCCCCGATCGCGGAGGCCTTGCGCAGCCCGCCCGCGATGGCCACGACCTCGGGGATCCGGCGCAGTCGGTCCGCCTCGACGGTGATGCACCGCTCGCCGAGGTCGCGTCCGACCCGACGACCCTCCGCGTCGAACAGATGCGCGGACATCTCGGCGGCGACGCCCAAGGAGGCGTAGTGCTCCCGTTCCTCGTCCGTCAGCATGTCGTGGACCGTGGAGATGCCCGTCTCCCAGGACCCGATGGAGACGGCCGCGACGGTCACCTTGTCGAAGTACTCGAAGGCGCGCGCGATGCCCGTCTGACCGCGCAGCGCGGCGGCCGTCGCCGGGTCGGGCAGCAGCATGGGGGCGTAGATGGGGTGCGCGTCGCCGCCGGAGACCTGCGCGGCCCTGCGTACGGCCTCCACGGAGCCGCGCTCGGCGGTCCCCGCGTCGTACACGCCGGTCAGCTGGACCACCGTGCAGGGAGGCAGGCGGTGCAGGGAGGCGGCCATGTGAATGGTCGATCTGCCCCACGCCAGACCCAGCACGTCGCCCTCGTTCACGAGCTCGCCGAGGAGGTCGGCCGCGACCGCCCCGAGGTTCTCCGGGTCGGGAGCGTCCTCGGTCGCGTCGGCCGGCGACTCCACCACGACCGCGTGGCGCAACCCGTACCGGGCCCGGAGCGCGTCCGACCGTTCCGCGTCCAGCTCGGCCGGCACCCGGATCTCGATGCGCACGAGATCGCGTTCCAGCGCCGTCTCCAGGACCCGGGCCACCTTGAAGCGGCTCACGCCGAACTCCTCGGCGATCTGGATCTTGGACTTCCCCTCCAGGTAGAAGCGGCGCGCCATGGCCGCCGCCTGCACCAGCTCCGCGGGTCCCATCCGCAGGGCTGACCGTCCCGCCGACATTGCAGACACCGCGTTCTCCTCACTGCTGTTCACACTCTCGTGTTCACACTCTCGACTCGCCGTTCATCCTGTCAGATCCGACGGCCGTTGATCAGCCTGGACAGCCCCCGTTCACCGAGCTGTTCATCAAGCCTTGTCTCAGTGGTCGCAACCCCAGGGCGCGGCGGCGATGGCCGCACTCGCCTGCTCACGCAGCGTCCGCACCGCGGCGGCCGGGTCGACCGCGCCGTAGACCGCGCTCCCGGCGACGAACACGTCCGCGCCCGCCTCGGCGACCCGCTCGATCGTCGAGGCCGACACCCCGCCGTCGACCTGGAGCCAGAGCTCCAGCCCGTGCTTGGCGATCAGCTCCCGGGTACGGCGGATCTTGGGCAGCATGATGTCGAGGAAGGCCTGCCCGCCGAAGCCGGGCTCGACCGTCATGATCAGCACCATGTCCAGCTCGGGCAGCAGGTCCTCGTACTGTTCGATCGGCGTGGCCGGCTTGAGCGCCATCGACGCCCGCGCCCCCTTGGCCCGGATCTCCCGCGCCAGCCGCACCGGCGCGGCGGCGGCCTCGGCGTGGAAGGTGACCGACCCGGCGCCCGCCTCCACGTACTGCGGCGCCCAGCGGTCGGGGTCCTCGATCATGAGGTGCAGGTCGAGCGGGATGTCCGTGGCCCGGCTCAGGGACTCCACGATCGGCATGCCGAGGGTGAGGTTCGGAACGAAATGGTTGTCCATGACGTCGACGTGCAGCCAGTCGGCGCCCTCGACGGCCCTGGCCTCTTCGGCGAGCCGGGAGAAGTCGGCGGACAGGATGCTGGGATTGATCTGAACGGCCATGCCCCAAGGTTGCCATGCCCCCGCCCGGTTCCGGCCATGACCCCGCAAGTCTCCGTGGGGTGCGGGAGGGCGAGTGATCACGGGCCTCGCCCCACTCGTCCCTCGTCACCACCCACGGCACGACCGCGCCGAGCGCGCCCCGCCGCCGCCCAGTGCCGGGGATCGCGCCACCGGCCCACCGCCCCCTCGACCGGGGGCGGCGGGCCGGCCCTCAGGCCGTGCGGCGCAGCAGTGCCAGGTACATGGCGTCCGTACCGTGCAGATGCGGCCAGAGCTGGACGTCCGGGCCGTCTCCCAGGGCCGGAACGCCGCCCATGTAGGGCCTGGCGTCGATCAGTTCGGCCGAGACGGGCGACGCGCCGGCGCCGCGCCCCTTCAGGACGTCGTCCACCACGACCCGGGTCTCCGCCAGGTGCGGGGAGCAGGTCGCGTAGCCGACGATGCCGCCGACGCGGACCGCCGAGAGCGCCTCCCGGAGCAGACCGCGCTGGAGCGGCGCGAAGCCGTCCAGGTCCTCGGGGCGTCGCCGCCAGCGGGCCTCGGGGCGTCGCCGCAGGGCGCCCAGGCCGGAGCAGGGCACGTCCATCAGGACCCGGTCGAAGGAGCCCGGCAGCCACGGCGGGCGGGTGCCGTCGGCGGCGATGACCTGGTACGGGCCGGGGTTGCCGGCCAGCGCGTTCTCCACCAGGCGCGCCCGGTGCGGCTGCTTCTCGGAGGCCAGCAGGAACGCTCCCCGCCGTGCGGCGAGCGCCGCCAGCAGGGCCGCCTTGCCGCCGGGGCCGGCGCAGCCGTCCAGCCACCGGGCGTCGCGGCCCTCGATCGGGGCCGCCGCCAGGGCCATCGCCACCAGTTGGCTGCCCTCGTCCTGCACGCCGGCGCGCCCGTCGCGCACCGCCTCCAGGGCGCCCGGCTCGCCGCCCTCGGCCATCCGCACGGCGTACGGGGACCAGCGCCCGGGCAGCGCCGAGTCCTCGCCGACCGCTTCCGACAGCTCCTCGGTGGTGGACCTCCCGGGTCGCGCCACCAGGGTGACCTCGGGCCGCTCGTTGTCGGCCTCCAGGAGGTCCTCGATGCCCGCGCGGCCCCCGCCGAGGGCGTCCCACAGCGCGCTGACGACCCAACGCGGGTGCGAGTGGTACACCGCCAGGTGCTGTTCCGCGTCGTCCTCGTAGGGCGGGGCGACCTTCTCCAGCCAGCCGTCCAGGTCGTGCGCGGCGATCTTGCGCAGGACGGCGTTCACGAACTTGGCGCGCCCGTCGCCGAGCACCACCCGTGCCAGTTCCACGCTCGCGGAGACCGCGGCGTGCGTCGGGATCCGGGTCCCCAGCAGTTGGTGGGCACCGAGCGAGAGCACGTCCAGCACCGGCGGGTCCACCTCCCGCAGCGGTCGGTCGATGCAGGCCTTGATGACCGCGTCGTACGTCCCCTGGCGGCGCAGCGTCCCGTACACCAGCTCGGTGGCCAGCGCCGCGTCGCGCGCCTGGAAGTTCTCGTCCTGGCGGGCCTTGCGCAGCAGCGGCGGCAGCACGAGGTTGGCGTACGCGTCCCGCTCCCCCACCGCCCGCAGCGCCTCGAAGGCCAGCATCCGCACGGGGTCCTTCTGCGGCCGCCGGTACGGCTTGCCCGGCTTGCCGCCCTGGGCCCCGGACGGCTTGCCACCCCCGGTGGCGGCGGGTCGACGACGAGGCTGGCGAGGCTGTTCGCTCACGTGAAAGGTGCTCCGGATGTACGAGGTGCTACGGGTCTGCAGAGGTGGGGGGGAACGTCGGGGATCAGCCTACGTCGACTCCACCGAGGCGCTCGCCGGGCGCGATCCGCACCCCGCGCGCCCAGTCCGCGCCCTTCATCGGCTTCTTGCCCTGCGGCTGCACCCAGAGCAGCTCCACGGCGTGCGAACCGGTGCCGACGTACACGTTGTTCTTGGCCGGGGCGAGCACCCCGGGCTCCAGGTCCGTGCGGTCGGGCACCAGGCCGACCGAGATCAGCTTGAGCCGCTCGCCGCGGAAGACCGTCCACGCCCCGGGGGCGGGCGTGCAACCGCGCACCACCCGGTCGGCGCGGAGCGCGGGGGCCTTCCAGTCGATCCGGGCGTCCTCCACCGTGATCTTGGGCGCGAGCGAGATCCCGTCGGTCGGCTGCTCGACGGCGCGCAGCGTCCCGTCCTCGATCCCGTCCATGGTGGCCGCCAGCAGACCGGCCCCGGCGAAGGCGAGCCGGGTCAGCAGGTCGCCGCTGGTGTCGGTCGGCCGGATCTCCTCGGTGAGGATCCCGTAGACCGGGCCGGAGTCGAGGCCTTCCTCGATCTGGAAGGTGGACGCGCCGGTGACCTGGTCCCCCGCCATGATCGACTGCTGGACGGGGGCCGCGCCGCGCCAGGCGGGAAGCAGTGAGAAGTGCAGGTTGACCCAGCCGCGCCGGGGGATCTCCAGCGCGCTCTTGGGCAGCAGCGCCCCGTACGCGACGACCGGGCAGCAGTCGGGGTCGATCTCGCGCAGCCGGGCCTGGAACTCGGGGTCGCGGGGCCGGGTGGGCTTGAGGACCTCGATCCCCGCCTCCTCGGCGCGCTCGGCGACGGGGCTCGCGACGAGACGTCGGCCACGACCCGCCGGCGCGTCGGGCCGGGTGACGACGGCGGCGACCTCGTGCCGCCCGGAGGCGATCAGGGCGTCCAGGGCGGGCACGGCGACCTCGGGGGTGCCTGCGAAGACGAGCTTCACCGGTTACTACCTCGCTATCTCGGCTGTCAGCAGCACACCAGTCTATGGGCGTGCGCGCGAGGCGGCTCACCTGCGGTCCGGAGGGGGCGTACGCACACGCGCGCGCCCCTCGCATATGCCGACACGCCCCCACAGCGTGACCTGCGCACCGGCTGGAGCGTTGGTCAAGAGAGATTGACCGAAACGGGCCGCGCATCACACCGGTGTCTGTGGCCCATCCGCTCTTCAGCACCGGTTCGAGAGGCTACTTCATGGCCGACCACGCCACCCACGACGCCCAAGCACGGGCCAGCCTGCACCTGTTGGTGCGGGACATCGAGCGGGTTCGCCGGCAGGTGGATGCCCTGCGTACGCTCACCGCCCAGCTCGGCAACGTGTACCGCCCGCGCCGCTCAGGTCCCTCCACGGGCTTCGTCGTCTACGGAAGGGCGCCCGCGCCCACCGTCCGCCTCGCGCAGGAACTCCGGGACAGCGTCGAGACGCTGGTCACCGCCGCGGTGGACTTCGACCGCTCGCTCGGTTTCTCGTGGGACGCGGTCGGTTCGGCTCTCGGCGTCACCAAGCAGGCCGTGCACCGGCGTTACGGGGCCCGGCGCGCGCAGCCCGTCGAGGCGACCGAGCCGCCGGCCGAGGCGACCACCACCACCCGCACCCTGGGGCCGCTCCCCACGATCCCGGCCGCCCGCTCGGTACCGCCCCAACCCGTGCGCGAGGAGTCGCAGACGGGCGCCCAGGCCGGAGCCGCGGCGGGGTCGGCCCCCCGCTCGCCGGCCTTCCCGGGACCGCGGAACGGCTGATCGGCCCCGCCGCCGGGACGCCGACCCCCGACGGCAGGGCCGAACCGGCCGCGGTACAGCGGTTCCCGCCCCCGGCGGAGCGATCCGAACGGTCGCCCCGCCGGGGGCGTTCCGCGTCCCGGCCACCCGACGCCCCCGGCACACCCGGCACTCCCGGCACCCTCCAACGCTCTCCGGCTCTCCGGCTCTCCGGCTCTCCGGCTCCCCGGCGGAACGACCGGCCGCCCCCGCGCGGCCGTCAGCCGATGTCCGGCGGGTCGATCCTGACCCGGACCGAATCCGCCGCCGACACGCCCCGGGCCAGCCGACCGGCCTGCGCCGACTTGAGCGCCGCCGCCAGGGCCGCGCCGTTGCCGGGCCGGACCCTGACGAGCGCCCGCTCGCCCGAGGAGGCCTCCCCGCGCCGCGCCGGCAGCGGCACCGGGCCCAGGATCTCGGCGTCCGACGGCAGCTCCGCGGCGGCCAGGAAGCCCTCGATCGCCTCCTTGCGGCCGATGACGGACGCCATGCGCGACACCGGCGGGAAGCGCAGCTCGGCGCGCTCCGCCAGCTCGCGCAGCGCGTGTCCCACGGGGTCCCACCTGACCAACGCCTGTACGGGGCGCAGCGTGGGCTCGGCCACGATCACCACCTGGCCGCTGCCGCGCACCAGGGACGACGCGGCGATCCACCGTCGCAGCGCCTCCTCGCTCGCCCGCAGGTCGGGGAAGCCGAGCATCGCCCAGCCGTCAAGGAGCAGCGCTGCCGCGTAGCCCTCGCCCTCGGCCACCGGCTCCGCGCCCGGCGTGGAGACCACCAGGGCCGGGGCGTCGGGTACCCGCTCCAACACGTGGTCGCGTCCGGAGGTGCGCACGGACACGGCGGGGAATGCGCGCCCCAGTTCCTCGGCGGTGCGGCGCGCCCCGACCACCTGGGCCCGCAGGCGGAAGGACCCGCACTCCTGGCAGTGCCAGGCGCTCTCCTGCCGGCCGCACCAGCCGCAGTGCAGCTCCCGGGCGTCGGGCGCCTCCAACGGGCCCGCGCAGGCCCCGCACCGCGCGGGGGTCCGGCACCGCTCGCAGGCCAGCCGGGGCACGTAACCGCGCCGGGGCACCTGGACGAGCACGGGCCCGGTCTTCAGGCCCTCCCGTACGGTCTCCCAGGCCAGGCTGGGCAGGCGGGCCGCGCGGGCCGCCTCGTCCCGCGCGAGGAGTTCGTCGCCGACGGTCCGGATGCGGGGCGCGTGCGCGCGCACCGTCGTCCGGTCGGCCACCAGCGGCCGGGCCCAGCCGGACTCGACCAGTTGGGCGGCCTCGACCGTGCAGCTCGTACTGCCCAGGAGGAAGGCGCAGCCCTCGGTCAGCGAGCGCAGTTGCAGCACCTCCCGCACGTGCGGGAAGGGGGCGTTGTCGTCGCTGTGGCTGGAGTCCCCGTCGTCCCAGACGGCGACCAGCCCCAGGTCCCTGACGGGCGCGAACATGGCCGCGCGGGTCCCGATCACGGCCCGCACCGAGCCCCGGTGCACCGAGAGCCACTGCGTGTAGCGCTTCTGGGGGCCCGATTCGGCGGTGAGCAGGGTGTGCAGCCCCTTGCCGACCAGGGCGGTCAGCGCCTCGTCCACGCGGGCGGCGGCGCGCCCGTCGGGGAGGACGGCCAGCGCGCCGCGGCCGGAGGCCAGGGTGGTCGCCATCGCGCGCGCCAGCTCGTCCGGCCAGTGCGGGCCGGGCAACGCCGTCCACACGGTGCGGGGGCTCGCTCCGGAGGCGAGCTCGCGCAGGAAGCCCGGTCCTGCCGGGTACCGCTCCCAGCCGCCCGGTTCCGGCGCCTCGGGGGCGGGCCTCGGCTCGGGGGACGGGCGGCTCTCGGCCTGGCCGTGGCGCGGCGGGATCGCCAGTTGGAGGACGTCGGCGAGGCTGCCCGCGTAGCGCTGGGCCACGGCCCGGGCGAGCTTCTCCATCCGCGGGCTCAGCACCCGCTCGGGGGACACCACCTGCGCCAGTGCGGCGAGCGGCCCGGTGTAGTCCGTCTCCGCGATCCGCTCGATCACGAAGCCGTCGATCAGGCCGCCGCCCTCGCGGCGTCCGTCGCGGACGCGGCCCTCGCCGGCGCCGAAGCGGACCCGGACCCTGACGCCCGGCTGGGCGTCCTCCGCCAGGTGCTCGGGGACGGCGTAGTCCCAGGTCTGGTCGAGGTGCAGGACACCCTTGTTGACGAGGATCCTGGCGATCGGCAGGTCCTTGGCCAGCGGCGCTCCCCGCCAGGTGCGGGGCTTGGCCTTCTCCTCGGCCGTCGCCTTGGCCTCGGCGACCATCCCCCGGATCAGCGCGAGCTGCTCCGGCGGACCACCGGGACTCCCGTCCTCGGGCCGCTCTTCGGAATCGCTCTCGCTGCTCACACCCGAATTCTTACCAAATGCCGGTGACAACGACGTACGGCCCCGGACCGCGAGGTCCGGGGCCGTACGTGCGGGCGCGTCCGCGCCGGGGGTTTCTACAGACCGGCGGCGGTGCGCAGGGCGTCGACGCGGTCGGTGCGCTCCCAGGTGAAGTCCGGCAGCTCACGGCCGAAGTGGCCGTAGGCGGCGGTCTGCGCGTAGATCGGACGCAGCAGGTCCAGGTCGCGGATGATGGCGGCCGGGCGGAGGTCGAAGACCTGGCCGATCGCCTCCTCGATCTTCTGGACGTCGACCTTGGCGGTGCCGAAGGTCTCCACGAAGAGACCGACCGGCTCGGCCTTGCCGATGGCGTACGCGACCTGCACCTCGCAGCGCGAGGCCAGCCCGGCGGCGACGACGTTCTTGGCGACCCAGCGCATGGCGTAGGCGGCCGAGCGGTCGACCTTGGACGGGTCCTTGCCGGAGAAGGCGCCGCCACCGTGGCGGGCCATGCCGCCGTAGGTGTCGATGATGATCTTGCGGCCGGTGAGGCCGGCGTCGCCCATGGGGCCGCCGATCTCGAAGCGA
This sequence comes from Streptomyces sp. NPDC002602, assembly GCF_042889445.1. NCBI lineage: Bacteria > Bacillati > Actinomycetota > Actinomycetes > Kitasatosporales > Streptomycetaceae > Streptomyces > Streptomyces sp. NPDC002602. The sequence continues at coordinate 128,992 of NZ_JBIAQX010000005.1, forward strand.
CCGGTCGGGTTCACCAGGAGGCGGTAGCCCTCGGTGTCGAGCTTGATGCCGTCCTCGATGAGCTGGGCCAGCACGTGCTCGACGACGAACTCGCGGATGTCCGGGGCGAGCAGCGAGTCCAGGTCGATGTCGGCGGCGTGCTGCGAGGACACGACGACCGTGTCCAGGCGCACGGCCTTGTCGCCGTCGTACTCGATGGTGACCTGGGTCTTGCCGTCGGGGCGCAGGTACGGGATGGTGCCGTTCTTGCGGACCTCGGACAGGCGGCGCGAGAGCTTGTGCGCGATGTGGATCGGGAGCGGCATCAGCTCGGGCGTCTCGTCGCAGGCGTACCCGAACATCAGGCCCTGGTCGCCGGCGCCCTGCTTGTCCAGCTCGTCCTCGTCGCCCTCGACCCGCTTCTCGTACGCGGTGTCGACGCCCTGCGCGATGTCGGGGGACTGCGCGCCGATGGACACCGACACGCCGCAGGAGGCGCCGTCGAAGCCCTTCTTCGAGGAGTCGTAGCCGATCTCGAGGATCTTGTCGCGGACGAGCTGCGCGATCGGGGCGTAGGCCTTCGTCGTCACCTCTCCCGCGATGTGGACGAGACCGGTGGTGATGAGGGTTTCCACGGCCACGCGCGAAGTCGGGTCCTCGGCGAGAAGCGCGTCGAGGATCGTGTCGCTGATCTGGTCAGCGATCTTGTCGGGGTGGCCCTCGGTCACGGACTCCGAGGTGAACAGGCGACGGGACACAACGCTCCCTGGGGTTGCAGCGGCTGCTGGCTGATCATTTGGCGGAACCACATCGGGGGCTGCGCCCGATCACGTTCCGAGTGCAGTTTATCGGTCGCCGCCGTCTGTCGGACCACCCGTCTCGCCTTGTGGGAGCCGTGTGACCTGCGGCACTCCATTCTGACCCAGGAGTCTGTCTCCCGGAAGCGTCCCGTTCAGGCGCGTCGTGGCGCGAATCGTGCCACGACGTGATCCCAAATCACCTCGGCCAGTACGTCCTTCGGACCATACGGCACCGCCGTCTCGGCCCCATCGGAAGCCAGGACCACCGCTTCGTTCTCCTCGGAACCGAAGGTCTTGCTCTCGCCCACTTCGTTGACGACGAGAAGATCACACCCCTTGCGGCGGAGTTTCGCACGTCCGTTCGCGAGAACGTCGTCCGTCTCGGCGGCGAATCCCACCACGACCTGCCCCTCCCGGGCGCGGTCGGCGGAGACCTCCGCGAGAACGTCGGGGTTGCGTACGAGGGCCACCGGCTCGGGCTCCTGCCCGTCCTTCTTCTTGATCTTTCCGTCCGCGTAGCGGGCGGGCCGGAAGTCGGCGACGGCGGCGGCCATCACCACCGCGTCGGCCTCGGCGGCGGCCTCGAGGACCGCCTCCCGGAGCTGGAGGGCCGTGCCCACCCGTACGACGTCCACCCCGGCCGGGTCGGGCAGCGCGGTGTTGGCCGCGACCAGTGTGACGCGGGCGCCGCGGGCGACGGCGGTGCGGGCGAGCGCGTAGCCCTGCTTGCCGGAGGAACGGTTGCCGAGGAACCGGACCGGGTCGAGCGGCTCCCGGGTACCGCCGGCACTGATCACCACGTGTCGGCCGGCGAGGTCGGGTCCGGCGGCGCCGTCCGCGCGGCCGGCGCCCCGCAGGACGTGGCGGCAGACCTCGTAGATCTCCTCGGGGTCGGGCAGTCGCCCCTTGCCGGTGTCCTTGCCGGTGAGCCGGCCGACGGCGGGCTCGATGACGACGGCGCCCCGTCGGCGCAGCGTGGCCACGTTCTCCTGGGTGGCGGGGTGCTCCCACATCTCGGTGTGCATCGCGGGGGCGAAGACGACCGGACAGCGTGCGGTGAGCAGGGTGTTCGTCAGGAGGTCGTCCGCGAGGCCGTGGGCGGCCTTGGCGAGCATGTCGGCGGTGGCGGGGGCGACGACCACCAGGTCGGCCGACTGTCCGATGCGCACGTGCGGCACCTCGTGCACGGTCTCCCAGACCTGCTGGGAGGCCGGGTTGCCGGAGAGCGCGGCCCAGGTGGCCTCGCCGACGAAGTGGAGGGAGGCCGCGGTGGGCACCACCCGTACGTCGTGCCCGGACTCGGTCAGCCGACGCAGCAGCTCACAGGCCTTGTAGGCGGCGATTCCGCCACTGACCCCCAGCACGACCTTCGGCTTGCCCACCACACACTCCCCTTCGCGGAACATCACTGACACCCATGACACACCACAGGCCCGACAGATGTTCTGCCGGGCCTGTGGTGAAAGGAATTCTCGGTGCTTACTGAGCCGGGGCCTCGATGGCCTCGGAGGTCAGCAGACCCGCGTTGATCTCGCGCAGCGCGATCGAAAGCGGCTTCTCGTGGACGTGAGTGTCCACCAGCGGGCCGACGTACTCAAGCAGGCCCTCGCCGAGCTGCGAGTAGTACGCGTTGATCTGACGGGCACGCTTGGCCGCGTAGATCACGAGGCTGTACTTCGAGTCGGTGGCCTCGAGCAGCTCGTCGATCGGCGGGTTGATGATGCCCTCGGGCGCAGTCATGGAAGAGGACACGCTCTACCTTCCGAAGATGGGTGAAGATTCAAACATCGATCGAAAGAACATCGATCAACGATCAGACAACTTCCATCAAGGCTAGCAGCTCGCGCGCCACGTCCTCGACGGAGGTGTTGACGAGGGTGGTGTCGAACTCCGATTCGGCAGCGAGTTCGACGCGGGCCGCGCCGAGCCGACGCTCGATGACCTCGGCCGACTCGGTCCCGCGACCGGTGAGCCGGCGGACCAGCTCCTCCCAGCTCGGCGGGGCGAGGAAGACCAGCTGGGCCTCGGGCATGGACTCGCGGACGAGTCGCGCGCCCTGGAGATCGATCTCCAGCAGGACCGGCTCGCCGTTCTCCAGGCGTTCCAGTACCGCGCCGCGCGGTGTGCCGTAGCGGTTGCCCGCGAATTCGGCCCACTCCAGCAGCTCGCCATTGGCGATCAGCTTGTCGAACTCGTCGTCGTTGACGAAGAAGTAGTGGACTCCGTGTCGCTCACCGGGCCGCGGCTTGCGGGTGGTGGCCGACACCGAGAGCCATACCTCGGGGTGAACCTTGCGCATATGCGCGACGACCGTGCTCTTGCCGACCCCCGAGGGGCCGGAGAGCACGGTCAGCCGCGGACGAACCTCTGCTGCCATAGAGCGATTATCCAGGTTCTCGGGACTGCCTGAGAACGCCGGGAGAACTTCGTGCGAAGCCTCAGGCGGGCTTGCCGCCGAACTCGCGCTCCAGAGAGGCGATCTGGTTGGAGCCGAGACCTCGAACACGTCGAGACTCGGAGATGCCGAGGCGCTCCATGATCTGCTTGGCGCGGACCTTGCCCACGCCCGGGAGGGACTCCAGAAGAGCGGAGACCTTCATCTTGCCGATGACGTCGTTCTCCTGGCCCAGCTTGATGACGTCATGGAGGGAGGCGCCGGAATGCTTGAGTCGATTCTTCACCTCGGCCCGCTCCCGGCGAGCCGCGGCGGCCTTTTCGAGCGCTGCTGCGCGCTGTTCAGGGGTAAGGGGCGGAAGAGCCACGCCTACGTCACCTCGGATGTCGAACTGTCGGATACGGACCGGCGGGATGCCGGAAGGCATCACACCAGGCGAGCCCCCGAACAGCGGTGGTGCTCGATCGCTGCTCGTTCACTCTGGTCGGAGACTAGCGGCCAAGGCCGCTCCCGTCAGCGAGAACGGACGAAAAGTCCTGGTCAGCCTTTGCTGAACCGTACATCACGGACAAAATACCTCGGTTTTGTCCGGTGAAGGACGTTCGAATTTCGTCAAGCAGTGCGACGTGTCCGGTCCGGGGCTCCCCGAACGGCCCCGTTCGGCCCTCCGGGACCACCCCCGGGCGGGGTCGACGTGATCCGCGTCACGTCGACCCCGCCCAGTGCCCCGCCGGGGTTCAGGCCGAGGCCACCGCGGTCCGGATCTCGTCCGCGAACCGGGCCGCCGACGCGCGCAGGGCAGCGGCGTCGGGACCGTGCTTGAGCACGCCGCGCGACACGTTCGGCACGACGTTGCGCACGGCCGCCCCGAACACGCCCGGGAGATCGGCCGCGGTCGCGCCCTGCGCGCCGATGCCCGGGGCCAGCAGCGGCCCGTTGATGTCCAGGTCGAAGGAGGACAGGTCCCCCAGGGTGGCGCCCACCACCGCGCCGAAGGAGCCCATGGGGGTGGCGCCCGCGTTCTCGGCCGCCAGGTGTCCCAGCATGGTCGCGCCGATCGTGCGACCGTCCTCGCGCACCGCGCGCTGGACCTCCGCGCCCTCCGGGTTCGAGGTCAGGGCCAGCACGAACAGGCCGGCGCCCGACGCGCGCGCCAGGTCCACCGCCGGGGCCAGCGAGCCGTAGCCCAGGTACGGGGAGACCGTCAGCGCGTCGGAGAACAGCGGCGAGGACGGCGAGAGGAAGGTCTGCGCGTACGCGGCCATCGTCGAACCGATGTCCCCGCGCTTGGCGTCCATGACGACCAGGGTGCCCGCCGCCCGGGCGTCCGCGACGGTCCGCTCCAGCACCGCGATGCCGCGCGACCCGAACCGCTCGAAGAAGGCGGCCTGCGGCTTGAAGACCGCGACCTCCTGCGCCAGCGCCTCGACGACCGTGCGGGAGAACCTCTCCAGTCCCGCGATGTCGTCGTCCAGGCCCCAGGAGGCCAGCAGGGCGGCGTGCGGGTCGATGCCGACGCACAGCGGGCCCCGGGAGTCCATCGCCGCGCGCAGGCGGGTGCCGAAGGGGGTCACAGAGGTCACAGCGAGGCCTTCCGGGTCTCGGCGCCCACCGCGTCGGCGAGCGAGTCGTACGGGCTGTCCGCGAGGCGGGCGGCCAGTCCGCGGTGAATGGCGCGGGCGTAGAGCGGACCCTCGTAGACGAAGGCGCTGTACCCCTGGATCAGCGTCGCGCCGGCCAGGATCCGCTGCCAGGCGTCCTCGGCGTTCTCGATGCCGCCGACGCCCACGAGGACCAGTCGGTCGCCCACGCGGGCGTACAGCCGCCTGAGGACCTCCAGGGAGCGCTCCTTGACGGGCGCGCCGGACAGGCCGCCGGTCTCCTTCACCAGGGCGGGGGCGGACTTCAGGCCCAGGCCCTCGCGCGCGATGGTCGTGTTGGTGGCGATGATGCCGTCGAGGCCGAGTTCCAGGGCCAGGTCGGCGACCGCGTCCACGTCCTCGTCGGCGAGGTCGGGGGCGATCTTGACCAGCAGCGGGACCCGGCGGTCGGTGACCACCCGGTCCGCGGCCTCCCGTACGGCCGTCAGCAGCGGGCGCAGGGACTCGGTGGCCTGGAGGTTGCGCAGGCCCGGGGTGTTCGGCGAGGAGACGTTGACGACGAGGTAGTCGGCGTGGCGGGCGAGCCGCTCGGTGGAGGCGACGTAGTCCGCCGCGGCCTCCGCCTCCGGCACGACCTTCGTCTTGCCGATGTTCACGCCGACCACGGTCTTGAAGACGGGGTTGCGGGCGGCCAGCCGGGCGGCGACGGCCTGCGAGCCCTCGTTGTTGAAGCCCATGCGGTTGATGAGGGCGCGGTCCGGAACCAGTCGGAAGAGCCTCTTCCTGGGGTTGCCGGGCTGGGCCTGCGCGGTGACCGTGCCGATCTCGACGTGGTCGAAGCCGAGCATCGCCATGCCGTCGATGGCGACCGCGTTCTTGTCGAAGCCGGCCGCGAGACCGAAGGGGCCGTGCATGCGCAGGCCCAGGGCCTCGGTGCGCAGCGCCTTGTGGCAGGGCGCCAGCCAGGCGGCGACGAAGGTCCGCAGCACGGGGGTGCGGGCAGCGAGACGGATCCAGCGGAAGGCCAGGTAGTGCGCCTGCTCGGGGTCCATGCGCTTGAAGACGAGGTTGAAGAACAGTTTGTACATCGTCCGAAATATCCCTTGTGCGCTCATGAAAGGGGGGACACCGGTCGCTGTGCCGGTGCCCCCCTTTCGTACGGGCTGCTAGTCGCGGGCCGCGATCAGGTGTTCCGCGTGCTCCTGGAGCGAGCGCACGCCGACGTCGCCGCGGTTGAGCGCGTCGATCCCCTGGACGGCGGCGGCGAGCGCCTGGACCGTCGTCAGGCACGGGACGCCGCGCGCCACGGCCGCCGTACGGATCTCGTAGCCGTCGAGGCGGCCACCCGTGCCGTACGGGGTGTTGACGATCAGGTCGACCTGGCCGTCGTGGATGAGCTGGACGACGGTCTTCTCGCCGTCGGGGCCCTCGCCCTCGCTGAGCTTGCGCACGATGGTGGCGTTGATGCCGTTGCGGCGCAGCACCTCCGCCGTTCCCGAGGTCGCCATCAGCTCGAAGCCGTGGGCGACGAGCTCGCGCGCCGGGAAGATCATCGAGCGCTTGTCGCGGTTGGCGACGGAGATGAAGGCGCGGCCCTTGGTGGGCAGCGGGCCGTAGGCGCCGGCCTGCGACTTGGCGTACGCCGTGCCGAAGACGGAGTCGATGCCCATGACCTCGCCCGTGGAGCGCATCTCCGGGCCGAGGACCGTGTCGACGCCGCGGCCCTGGATGTCGCGGAAGCGCGACCAGGGCATCACGGCCTCCTTGACGGAGATCGGCGCGTCGAGGGGCAGGGTGCCGCCGTCCCCGGTCTTGGGCAGCATGCCCTCCTCGCGCAGCTCGGCGATGGTGGTGCCGAGCGAGATGCGGGCGGCGGCCTTGGCCAGCGGGACCGCGGTCGCCTTCGAGGTGAAGGGCACGGTACGGGAGGCGCGCGGGTTGGCCTCCAGGACGTAGAGGATGTCACCCGCCATCGCGAACTGGATGTTGATCAGGCCGCGGACGCCGACGCCCTTGGCGATGGCCTCGGTGGAGGTGCGCAGGCGCTTGATGTCGTGCCCGCCGAGGGTGATCGGGGGCAGGGCGCAGGCCGAGTCGCCGGAGTGGATGCCGGCTTCCTCGATGTGCTCCATGACGCCGCCGAGGTAGAGCTCGTGGCCGTCGTAGAGCGCGTCGACGTCGATCTCGATCGCGTCGTCGAGGAAGCGGTCGACCAGCACGGGGCGGGTCGGGGAGATCTCGGTCGACTCCGCGATGTACGACTCCAGGCGGGTCTCGTCGTAGACGATCTCCATGCCGCGGCCGCCGAGCACGTAGGACGGGCGGACCAGGACCGGGTAGCCGATCTCGTCGGCGATCGCCTTGGCACCCGCGAAGGTGGTGGCGGTGCCGTGCTTGGGGGCGGGCAGCCCGGCCTCCGCGAGGACCTGGCCGAAGGCGCCGCGGTCCTCGGCGGCGTGGATGGCCTCCGGCGGGGTGCCGACGACGGGGACGCCGTTGTCCTTGAGGGCCTGGGCGAGACCGAGGGGGGTCTGGCCGCCGAGCTGGACGACGACACCGGCGATGGGGCCGGCGAGGGACTCGGCGTGGACGATCTCCAGCACGTCTTCCAGCGTCAGCGGCTCGAAGTACAGGCGGTCGGAGGTGTCGTAGTCCGTCGAGACGGTCTCGGGGTTGCAGTTGACCATCACGGTCTCGTAGCCGGCGTCGCTGAGCGCGAAGGAGGCGTGGACGCAGGAGTAGTCGAACTCGATGCCCTGGCCGATGCGGTTCGGGCCGGAGCCCAGGATGATCACCGCGGGCTTGGTGCGGGGCGCGACCTCGGACTCCTCGTCGTACGAGGAGTAGAAGTACGGGGTCTTGGCCGCGAACTCGGCGGCGCAGGTGTCGACCGTCTTGTAGACCGGGCGGACACCGAGGGCGTGGCGGACCTCGCGGACGACGTCCTCGCGCAGGCCCCGGATCTCGGCGATCTGGTGGTCGGAGAAGCCGTGCCGCTTGGCGTCGGCCAGCAGCTCGGGCCGGAGCTTGTCGGCGGCCGCCAGGTCGTCGGCGATCTCCTTGATCAGGAAGAGCTGGTCGACGAACCAGGGGTCGATCCTCGTGGACTCGAAGACCTCCTCCTGGGTGGCGCCGGCGCGGATCGCCTGCATGACGGTGTTGATGCGGCCGTCGGTCGGGCGGACCGCGGTGGCCAGCAGCTCTTCCTTGTCGCCGACCGGGCCGACGAAGGTGAACTGCGAGCCCTTCTTCTCCAGGGAGCGCAGGGCCTTCTGCAGGGCCTCGGTGAAGTTGCGGCCGATGGCCATGGCCTCGCCCACCGACTTCATGGTGGTGGTGAGGGTGGCGTCGGCGAGCGGGAACTTCTCGAAGGCGAAGCGCGGGGCCTTGACGACGACGTAGTCGAGGGACGGCTCGAAGGAGGCCGGCGTCTTCTCGGTGATGTCGTTGGGGACCTCGTCGAGGGTGTAGCCGATGGCCAGCTTGGCGGCGATCTTGGCGATCGGGAAGCCGGTGGCCTTCGACGCGAGCGCCGAGGAGCGAGAGACGCGCGGGTTCATCTCGATGACGATGACGCGGCCGTCGACCGGGTCGATCGCGAACTGGATGTTGCAGCCGCCGGTGTCGACACCGACCTCGCGGATGATCGCGATGCCGATGTCGCGCAGCCGCTGGTACTCGCGGTCGGTCAGCGTCATCGCGGGGGCGACGGTGATCGAGTCGCCGGTGTGGACGCCCATCGGGTCGAAGTTCTCGATGGAGCAGACGACGACCACGTTGTCCTTGGTGTCGCGCATCAGCTCCAGCTCGTACTCCTTCCAGCCGAGGATGGACTCCTCCAGGAGCACCTCGGTGGTCGGGGAGAGCGTGAGGCCCTGGCCGGCGATGCGGCGCAGTTCGTCCTCGTCGTGGGCGAAGCCGGAGCCGGCGCCGCCCATGGTGAAGGAGGGGCGCACGACGACGGGGTAGCCGCCGAGGGTGTCGACGCCGGCGATGACGTCGTCCATCGTGTGGCAGATGACCGAGCGGGCGGACTCGCCGTAACCGATCTTGGCCTTGACGGCCTCGACGACGCCCTTGAAGAGCTCGCGGTCCTCGCCCTTGTTGATGGCCTCGACGTTGGCGCCGATCAGCTCGACGCCGTACTTCTCCAGCACACCCTGCTCGTGCATGGAGATCGCGGTGTTGAGCGCGGTCTGGCCGCCGAGGGTGGGCAGCAGCGCGTCGGGGCGCTCCTTCGCGATGATCTTCTCGACGAACTCGGGGGTGATCGGCTCGACGTATGTGGCGTCGGCGATCTCCGGGTCGGTCATGATCGTCGCGGGGTTGGAGTTGACCAGGATGACCCGCAGGCCCTCGGCCTTGAGGATGCGGCAGGCCTGGGTCCCGGAGTAGTCGAACTCGGCGGCCTGTCCGATGACGATCGGGCCGGAGCCGATGACCAGGACGGACTGGATGTCGGTGCGCTTAGGCACGCTCGGCCTCCATCAGGGATACGAAGCGGTCGAAGAGGTACGCGGCGTCGTGCGGGCCGGCGGCCGCCTCGGGGTGGTACTGGACGGAGAAGGCCGGCTGGTCGAGCAGCTGGAGGCCTTCGACGACCTGGTCGTTCAGGCAGACGTGGGAGACCTCGGCGCGCCCGTAGGCGGTGTCCGAGACCCTGTCGAGGGGCGCGTCGACGGCGAAGCCGTGGTTGTGCGCGGTGATCTCGACCTTGCCGGTGGTGCGGTCCTGCACCGGCTGGTTGATGCCGCGGTGGCCGTACTTCAGCTTGTAGGTGCCGAAGCCGAGCGCGCGGCCCAGGATCTGGTTGCCGAAGCAGATGCCGAAGAGCGGCGTCTTGCGGGCGAGTACGCCCTGCATGACGGCGACGGGGCCGTCGGCGGTGGCCGGGTCGCCCGGGCCGTTGGAGAAGAACACGCCGTCGGGGCTGACCGCGTACACGTCCTCGACGGTGGCGGTGGCGGGCAGCACGTGGACCTCGATGCCGCGCTCGGCCATCCGGTGCGGGGTCATGCCCTTGATGCCGAGGTCCACGGCGGCGACGGTGAACTTCGCGGTTCCGATCGGGACGGCTTCGCCGTCGGGGCCGATCGCGGGGACGACGTACGCCTCCTTGGTGGCGACCTCGGCGGAGAGGTTCGCGCCCTTCATCTGCGGGGCGGCCTGCACCTTGGCCAGCAGCGCCTCGTCGCGGACGCCCTCCCAGGCCTCGCCGGAGAAGATGCCGACGCGCATGGCGCCGCGCTCGCGCAGGTGGCGGGTCAGGGCGCGGGTGTCGATGCCGGAGATCCCGACGACGCCCTGCTTGACCAGCTCCTCGTCCAGCGAGCGCCGCGAGCGCCAGTTGGAGGGGACGCGGGCGGGGTCGCGCACGACGTAGCCGGCGACCCAGATGCGGGAGGACTCGGGGTCCTCGTCGTTCACGCCGGTGTTGCCGACGTGCGGGGCGGTCATCACGACGACCTGTCGGTGGTACGACGGGTCGGTGAGGGTCTCCTGGTAGCCGGTCATGCCGGTGGAGAACACGGCCTCGCCGAAGGTCTCCCCCACAGCGCCGTAGGCGCGGCCGCGGAAGATCCGACCGTCCTCCAGGACGAGTACGGCGGGAGCTTTGGCTGCTCCCCTGGTGGAGGTCGTCATCGTTCGGCGCCTTCCGTCGTGATGGATGAGTTCATGTGGTTGATCGCCTCGACCCAGGCGGCGTGCTCGGCCGCGCGGTCGGAGCGGAATCCGGAGTCGATCAGCTTGTCGCCGTGCGCCCAGGTGACGACGAGCAGACCGCCCTCGGTGAGCACCTTGCCCGCGATTCCCTTGTCGAGGCGGGCGCCGCGCAGCCGCGCGGCCGGTACGAAGAAGTCGGTGGCACCCGGTCGGACCACGTCGAGGCCCGCGTCGGTGAGCGTGAGCTCCACCCGGCTGCGGACGCCCAGGCCGTGGGCGACGATCCGGTCGAGCCACTGCCCGGCGGTGGTCGACCCGTGGTACCGGCCGGTCAGTGCCAGCCGGTGCTCGGGGAGACCGCTCGGAGCGGCGGGGAGTTCCGGCAGATCGCTCTGCAGGGCGCCGCGCCATTTCCAGCCCTGCCGCATCAGCCAGTACACGAACGCGATGAAGACGAGCAGACCGACGACCCACGCGATGCGTGCGCCCAGGTCCGTCACCTCCGCCGACTGTCGTTCGGCGGCCTCGGCGGCCAGTTGGATTACTGCAGGTGTCACGCCAGCGTCCCGTCCACGACCGTTGCCCGGCCCCGCAGGAATGTGTGAGTGACGCGCCCCGGCAGCTCGCGGCCCTCGTAGGGCGTGTTGCGGCTGCGGGAGGCGAAGTGTGCGGGGTCCACGACACCACGGTACGAGGTATCGACCAAGGTCAGGTTCGCGGGTTCACCTGCCGAGACGGGCCGGCCGTGGTTTTCCAGGCCTCCGATGCGCGCCGGGGCGAAGGACATCCGCTGGGCGACGCCCGCCCAGTCGAGCAGCCCGGTCTCCACCATCGTCTGCTGGACGACGGAGAGCGCGGTCTCCAGGCCGACCATGCCCATGGCGGCGGCGGCCCACTCGCAGTCCTTGTCCTCGTGCGGGTGCGGGGCGTGGTCGGTGGCGACGATGTCGATCGTGCCGTCGGCGAGCGCCTCGCGCAGGGCCAGCACGTCGCGCTCGGTGCGCAGCGGCGGGTTGACCTTGTAGACCGCGTTGTACGAGCGGACGAGCTCGTCGGTGAGGAGCAGGTGGTGCGGGGTGACCTCGGCGGTGACGTCGATGCCGCGGGACTTGGCCCAGCGGACGATCTCGACCGAGCCGGCGGTGGAGAGGTGGCAGATGTGCACGCGGGAGCCGACGTGCTCGGCGAGGAGGACGTCGCGGGCGATGATCGACTCCTCGGCGACGGCGGGCCAGCCGCCGAGACCGAGCTCGGCGGAGACGACGCCCTCGTTCATCTGGGCGCCCTCGGTCAGGCGGGGCTCCTGGGCGTGCTGGGCGACGACGCCGCCGAAGGCCTTCACGTACTCCAGGGCGCGGCGCATGATCACGGCGTCGTCCACGCACTTGCCGTCGTCGGAGAAGACGGTGACGCGGGCGGCGGAGTCGTGCATCGCGCCGAGCTCGGCGAGCTGCTTGCCCTCCAGGCCGACCGTGACGGCGCCGATGGGCTGCACGTCGCAGTAGCCGGACTCCTTGCCGAGCCGCCAGACCTGCTCGACGACGCCGGCGGTGTCGGCGACCGGGAAGGTGTTCGCCATGGCGAAGACGGCGGTGTAGCCGCCGCTCGCGGCGGCGCGGGTGCCGGTCAGGACGGTCTCGGAGTCCTCGCGGCCGGGCTCGCGCAGGTGGGTGTGCAGGTCGACGAGGCCGGGGAGGAGGATCTGGCCCTCGGCCTCGATGACGGTCGCGCCCTCGGCGTCCAGGCCCGTGCCCACGGCGGCGATGGTCTCGCCGTCGATCAGGACGTCCTGCGCCTCGCCACCGAGTACCTTCGCGCCACGGATCAGGATCTTGCTCATTACTTGCTCTCCTCGGTGCGGGCTGCGGCGGGGGTGGTGACGGCGGGCTCGGAACCACCGAGCAGCAGGTACAGGACGGCCATTCGGGTGGACACGCCGTTGGCGACCTGCTCGACGGCCGTGCAGCGGTCGGAGTCCGCGACCTCGGCCGTGATCTCCATGCCGCGGTTCATCGGGCCGGGGTGCATCACGATGGCGTGCTCGGGCATCTTCGCCATGCGGTCGCCGTTGAGCCCGTACCGGCGGGAGTACTCGCGCTCGGTCGGGAAGAAGGCGGCGTTCATGCGTTCGCGCTGCACACGCAGCATCATGACCGCGTCGGACTTCGGCAGCACCTCGTCGAGGCTGTACGAGACCTCGCAGGGCCAGCTCTCGACGCCGATCGGGACGAGGGTGGGCGGGGCCACCACGGTGACCTCGGCGCCCAGCGTGTGGAGCAACTGGACGTTGGAGCGGGCCACGCGGCTGTGCAGCACGTCGCCGACGATGGTGATCCGGCGGCCGTTCAGGTCCTTGCCGAGTCCGGCGTCGCGGCCGACGAGTCGGCGGCGCATGGTGAAGGCGTCCAGCAGGGCCTGGGTGGGGTGCTCGTGGGTGCCGTCGCCGGCGTTGACCACGGCGGAGTCGATCCAGCCGGAGGTCGCGAGCCGGTAGGGGGCGCCGGAGGCGTGGTGGCGGATGACGACAGCGTCCGCGCCCATGGCCTCCAGGGTCAGGGCGGTGTCCTTCAGGGATTCGCCCTTGGAAACCGAGGACCCCTTGGCGGAGAAGTTGATGACGTCGGCGGACAGCCGTTTGGCGGCCGCCTCGAACGAGATCCGGGTGCGCGTCGAGTCCTCGAAGAAGAGGTTGACGACGGTCAGGCCGCGCAGGGTGGGCAGCTTCTTGATCGGCCGGTCCGCGACGCGGGCCATCTCCTCGGCGGTGTCGAGGATCAGGACGGCGTCGTCGCGCGTGAGATCGGCGGCCGAGATGAGGTGGCGCTTCATCCGGGTGCTCCGTAGGTCAGGAGGGCAGGCAGGTGGACTGGCTGACTGGCGTGCGGGCAGGGCGTACCGAGGCACGGACCCCGTGGCGGGTCCCGCGCCGGTGGGGGCTACTGCTGCCCTGCTGCCGGGGCGGTCCGCTGGCCGAGCAGCACGGCGTCACGGCCGTCCTCCTCCTGGAGCTGGACCTTGACGGTCTCCCGCAGCGACGTGGGGAGGTTCTTGCCGACGTAGTCGGCGCGGATCGGCAGTTCGCGGTGGCCCCGGTCGACGAGGACGGCGAGCTGCACGGCGCGCGGACGGCCGATGGCGCCGAGTGCGTCGAGGGCGGCGCGGATGGTGCGGCCGGAGAAGAGCACGTCGTCGACGAGGACCACGAGGCGGCCGTCGATGTCGTCGCCGGGGATCTCGGTGCGGCCGATGGCCCGGGCGGGCTTCAGGCGCAGGTCGTCCCGGTACATGGTGATGTCGAGGGAGCCGACCGGGATCTTGGTGCCGGTGATCTCTTCGAGCTTGGCGGCCAGCCGGCGGGCGAGGTACACACCGCGGGTGGGGATGCCGAGGAGCACCACGTCGTCGGCGCCCTTGGCGCGTTCGACGATCTCGTGGGCGATACGGGTCAGGACCCGTGCGATGTCCTGCGCGTCCAGTACGGGGCGCATGTCATCGGGGCTGTGACGGGTGTCCGTGCTGTGCTGGGTGTCCATGAAAAGGACCTCCTTCTCCGCCTCACGGGACGGACCTTAAAGGACGTCTGATCTACGCGTTCCACGGTACCAGGGCGATTCCGCGCGCCTCGCACCGGGCCCGGGCGGGGGCCCTCCCGAGGGGGCGACGAAGACCATTCGGCTTGACGCATCCAAGTAACGCTGCGTAACCTCACAGTGAGTTACCAGCCGCGCGGCGGAGCCGCACGTTGTCCATGTCGTCACAGCGTCACAGCGTCCGGGAGCGTTATGTCCAGCGAATACGCCAAACAGCTCGGGGCCAAGCTCCGTGCCATCCGCACCCAGCAGGGCCTTTCCCTCCATGGTGTCGAGGAGAAGTCCCAGGGCCGGTGGAAGGCCGTGGTGGTCGGTTCCTATGAGCGCGGGGACCGCGCCGTGACCGTCCAGCGCCTCGCCGAGCTGGCGGACTTCTACGGGGTGCCGGTGCAGGAGCTGCTGCCCGGAACGACTCCCGGCGGGGCCGCCGAGCCGCCGCCGAAGCTCCGTCTGGACCTGGAGCGCCTCGCGGGTGTGCCCGCCGAGAAGGCCGGTCCGTTGCAGCGCTACGCGGCGACGATCCAGAGCCAGCGCGGCGACTACAACGGCAAGGTGCTGTCGATCCGCCAGGACGACCTGCGCACCCTCGCCGTCATCTACGACCAGTCCCCCTCGGTCCTGACCGAACAGCTGATCAGCTGGGGCGTGCTGGACGCGGACGCGCGTCGCGCGGTGGCCCACGAGGACATCTAGTCCCGGGGCCCAGGCCCAGCAGAAACGTACCGGCGGCCGCCGGGGTCCCGCACAGGGTCCCCGGCGGCCGCCGTTTGCGTGTGCTCGCGCCTCCCCCGGCTCGGGGGACCCGCGAGGACACACGGAAGGGCCCGCAGCGGTGCGCTGCGGGCCCTTCCGTGTGTGCGTGGCCTGTGCGTCAGCTCTCGCTGCGGCGCAGGTTCGGCTTCAGGTCCTTGAACCGGCTCAGCAGTCCGTTCACGAACGAGGGCGACTCGTCCGTCGAGAACTCCTTGGCGAGCTGGACGGCTTCGTCGATCGCCACGGCGTCCGGGGTGTCGTCCACCCAGATCAGCTCGTAGGCGCCGAGCCGCACGATGTTCCGGTCCGCGACCGGCATGCGGTCGAGGTCCCAGTCCACGGCGTAGGTGGCGATCAAGTCGTCGATGCGGTCCACCTTGTCGGCGTAACCCTCGACAAGATCCATCGTGTAGGCGTTGACCGGCGACTGGCGGTCGTCCGACCGCGCGTGGCGGATCCAGTCCGCGAGGACCTCGCGCACGGGCACCCCGCGCTGATCGGCCTCGAAGAGGATCTGGAAAGCGCGCTTTCGCGCGTTGCTCCGGGCAGCCACGGTTAGCTGTTCACCCGGCCGAGGTAGTCGCTCGTGCGGGTGTCGACCTTGATCTTCTCACCGGTGCTGACGAAGAGCGGGACCGCGATCTCGTGACCGGTCTCCAGCGTCGCCGGCTTGGTGCCACCGGTGGAGCGGTCGCCCTGGACGCCCGGGTCGGTGTGCTGGATGACCAGCTCGACGGCGGCGGGGAGCTCGACGTAGAGAACCTCGCCCTCGTGGCGGGCCACGGAGGCGGTGAAGCCCTCGATCAGGAAGTTGGCGGCGTCGCCGACGACCTTGCGGTCGACCATCAGCTGGTCGTAGGTCTCCATGTCCATGAAGACGAAGTACTCGCCGTCCATGTACGAGAACTGCATGTCGCGGCGGTCGATGGTGGCCGTCTCGACCTTGGTGCCGGCGTTGAACGTCTTGTCGACGACCTTGCCGGAAAGCACGTGCTTGAGCTTGGTGCGCACGAAGGCCGGGCCCTTGCCGGGCTTGACGTGCTGGAACTCGACGACGGACCAGAGCTGGCCCCCGTCGAGCTTCAGCACCATGCCGTTCTTGAGGTCGTTCGTGGAAGCCACGGTTGCGGAATCTCCTGCACTGGAAGACCACGGAGGCGCGCACGGTCCGGTTGGGCGGACTACAGCGCGAGCAGCTCCTTGGTCGTAATGGTGAGTAGCTCGGGACCGCCGTCCGCCTCGGGGCGCACGACGAGCGTGTCATCGATCCGGACACCTCCCCGGCCCGGGAGGTGAACCCCCGGTTCGACGGTGACCGGCACGCAAGCGTCCAGTTTACCCATTGCCGTAGGTGCAAGCTGCGGGTCCTCGTCGATTTCGAGACCGACACCGTGTCCGGTGGACGGCGCGAGGGCCTCGCCGTGGCCGGCCGAGCCCAGTACGGAGCGCGCCGCGCGGTCGACGTCGCGGTAGGCGGCGCCCGGCAGGAGGGCCTCCCGGCCGGCCCGCTGGGCCGCGAAGACCAGATCGTAGAGCTCGATCTGCCAGTCGGCCGGGGTGGTGCCGATCACGAACGTGCGGCCGATCTCGCAGCGGTATCCACGGTAGTTGGCACCCAGGCAGACGGAGAGGAAGTCGCCCTCCTCCACCCGGCGGTCCGACGGTCGGTGCCGGGAGCGGCCGGAGTGCGGGCCGGTGCCGACCGAGGTGGGGAAGGCCGGGCCGTCGGCGCCGTGGTCCACCAGGCGGCGTTCCAGTTCCAGGGCGAGGTGGCGTTCGGTCCGTCCGACCAGGATGGACTCCAGGAGCTCGCCGAGCGCCTGGTCGGCGATCTCGGCGGCGATCCGCAGACAGGCGATCTCCTCCTCGTCCTTGACGAGGCGCTGCTGTTCGACGGATGTCCCGAGGTCGGCGAGGCGCAGTCCGGGCGCCACCGAGCGCAGGGCCCGGTGGCGGCCGACGGTGAGGTGGTGCTCCTCGACGGCGAGCGAGTCGGCCCGCGCGGAGGCGGCCATGTCGGCGGCGGCCACGGCCGGGTCCCCGCCGGGGGCGGAGAGCACGTTCAGCCGGAGTTGGGCGTCCAGGCGGCCCTCGTCGGCCTCCCCGGTGGGCGAGGTGCCGCAGAACAGCACGTCCTCGACGGGTCCGACCAGCAGGACGGCGCCGCGCGGGGACGCCCCGGCGAGGTAGCGGACATTGGCCGGACGCGTGATCAACGCGGCGGCGTTGCCCGCGGCGGCACAGCGGTCGCGAAGCCGGCCTCTGCGGGCCGCGTAGGCGTCTGACATGTCTTCGAGCCTACGAGCGCCCCGCCCATCCGGCCTGGCGAGCGGGTCCGTACGGGCCCGCCACCCCGGGTGGGCGGCCCGGGTCCAGGCCGGCGCGGCCCCCGGGTCCAGGCCTGCGCGGCCCCGGTTCCCCGGTCCAGGCCTGCGCGGCCCCCATTTCCCGGTTCAGGCCTGCGCGCGGCCCCTGGTCAGGCCTGCGGGGCCCCGATGACGCGGGCCAGGGTCTCGTCGAGTGCGCGGGCGGTGCCCTCGACGTCCAGGTGCGAGTTGTCGATGATCGACAGCCCGGACCCGTACCAGCCCGCCATCCGCCCGTGGATGCGCGCGACTTCCTCGTCGGAGAGCCGCCGGTTGCCGGAGCGGGCCGCGTTGCGCTCCAGGACGATCTCCAGTCCGGGCAGCAGGACGACCGGCAGCAGGGCCGGGCCGACGTGCCGTTTCCAGCCGCCCAGGCCCACCACGGGCCGGTCCGGGAAGACGGCGTCGTCGAGGATGCAGGAGATCCCGTTCGCCAGGTAGTTGCGTGCGGCGAACCCGCAGGTGCGGCGGGCGAGCCGGTACTGGGCCTCGGAGTGCTCGTTCCAGCCCGCCTGCGGGTCGGCGAAGCCCGAGCACACCCATTCCCGGACGTCGTCCAGGCTGATGTGCGCGGTGGGCACGGGCCGGGTGGCCGCCCAGTGCCGGGCGACGGTGGTCTTCCCCGCGCCCGCCGGGCCGATCAGCAGGACGGCGAGGGTGGCGCCGCCGGTGCCGGGGGCCACGGCCGGCGGCAGCGGGATGTGTCCCGTCGTCTCCGGGACCACCTGGTGGGGCGGGACCGGCGGGGGTGGCGGCACGGACCCCGGCCAGCCCTGCCCGGGGGGTATGGGCGGCTGCGAGGGCGTCGCCGGGTGTTGTCCCGACCCGCCCCAGGCGCCGCCTCCCACTCCTTGCTGCATCCGCTGCCACTCCGTCTCGTTCCGGCGACTGATGCGAGAACGTTATATGACCCCGGACCGCCGGCGTCCCACCCCTGCCGTCAGGCGGTCACTTCGTCCGCCAGCGCGCGCAACGCCAGGCGGTACGAACCGATGCCGAAGCCCGCCACGGTGCCGGTCGCCACCGCGGCGATCACGGAGGTGTGCCGGAACTCCTCGCGGGCGTACGGGTTCGAGATGTGCACCTCGATCAGCGGCGCGGTGCGCTGCGCCGCCGCGTCCCGCATGGCGTACGAGTAGTGCGTGAAGGCGCCCGGGTTGATGACGACCGGGATCCGGCCGTCCGCCGCCTCGTGCAGCCAGCGCACCAGCTCGCCCTCGTCGTTGGTCTCGCGGACCTCGACGTCGAAGCCGAGTTCCGCGCCGACCGCGCGGCAGCTCTCGACGAGCCCGGTGTAGGAGGTGGCCCCGTACACGTCGGGCTCGCGCGACCCGAGCCGGCCCAGGTTCGGGCCGTTCAGGACGAACACCCGCCGGCTCACGCCCCGACCTCGCCGTACGCCGCGAACAGCACCGCGGGGTCCGGTCCTTCCAGGACGGTCGGCTTGGCCAGCCCGTCGAGGACGATGAAGCGCAGCAGGTCGCCGCGGGACTTCTTGTCGACCTTCATGGTCTCCAGCAGCTTGGGCCACTGGTCTCCGCGGTAGGTCAGCGGCAGGCCGACGGAGGCGAGGACCGCCTTGTGCCGGTCGGCCGTCGCGTCGTCCAGCCGGCCCGCGAGCCGGCCGAGCTCGGCGGCGAAGACCATGCCGACGGACACGGCCGCGCCGTGGCGCCACTTGTAGCGCTCGTTCTTCTCGATGGCGTGCGCGAGGGTGTGGCCGTAGTTGAGGATCTCCCGCAGCCCGGCCTCCTTGAGGTCGCTGGAGACCACGTCCGCCTTGACCTGGATCGAGCGCGTGATCAGCTCGGCGGTGTGCGGGCCGGCGGGCGTGCGGGCCGCCTGCGGGTCCGCCTCGATCAGGTCGAGGATCACCGGATCGGAGATGAAACCGGCCTTGATGATCTCGGCGAGACCGCTGACGTAGTCGTTGACCGGCAGCGAGTCCAGCGCCGCGAGGTCGCAGAGCACGCCGGCGGGCGGGTGGAAGGCGCCGACGAGGTTCTTGCCCTCGGCGGTGTTGATGCCGGTCTTGCCGCCGACGGCCGCGTCCACCATGGCGAGCACGGTGGTGGGTACGGCGATCCAGCGCACGCCGCGCAGCCAGGAGGCGGCCACGAAGCCGGCGAGGTCGGTGGTGGCACCGCCGCCCACGCCGACGATCACGTCGGTGCGGGTGAAGCCGGACTGGCCCAGCGCCTTCCAGCAGTACGCGGCGACCTCGATCGTCTTGGCCTCCTCGGCGTTCGGCACCTGGATGGCGACCGCCTCGTAGCCCTGCGCCGCGAGGTCGTCCCGCAGCGCCTCACCGGTCGAGGCGAGCGCCTCGGGGTGGATCACCGCGATCCGCTTGGCCTTCGTGCCGATCAGGGAGCCGAGCTCGCCGAGCAGCTGCCGGCCGACCAACACGTCGTACGCGTCGTGTCCGGCGCTCGCGCCGACCTGGATGCGCGTCACCTGGTCTGTCATACGTCCTTCAACTCCAGAGCGTCGAGGACCGCCTGCGCGACCTCTTCGGGGGTGCGGTCGTCGGTGGCCACGACGACGCGGGCGACTTCGGTGTACAGGTGGCGCCTGGCCTCCATCAGCTCGCGCCACTGGCGGCGCGGGTTGACGGCGAGCAGCGGGCGCGCGGCGCCCAGGCCGACGCGCCGGACGGCCTCCTCGACGTCCATCGACAGGTAGGCGACGGGCAGGCCGGCCAGCAGGGCGCGGGTGCCCTCGTCGAGGACGGCGCCGCCGCCGAGGGAGAGGACCCCGGTGTGCTCGGCGACGGCGGCAGCGACGGCCTGCCGTTCCAGCTCGCGGAAGTACGGCTCGCCCTCGTCGACGAAGAGGTCGGAGATCTCCCGGCCGGTGGCCGCGACGATGTCGGCGTCGGTGTCCCGGTAAGGGACGCCGAGGCCCGCGGCGAGGAGTTCCCCCACCGTGGACTTGCCGGACCCCATGGGTCCGACGAGGACGACCAGTGGCCCGGCGGTCACCGGATCTGCAGGTTGTCGAGGTACGAGCGGACGTTGCGGCGGGTCTCGGGGACCGAGTCGCCGCCGAACTTCTCGACGACGGCGTCGGCCAGCACGAGCGCGACCATCGCCTCGGCGACGATGCCTGCGGCCGGGACGGCGCACACGTCGGAGCGCTGGTGGTGGGCCACCGTCGCCTCCCCGGTGGCCACGTCCACGGTGGCGAGCGCGCGCGGCACGGTCGCGATGGGCTTCATCGCGGCGCGTACGCGCAGCAGCTCACCGGTGGTCAGACCGCCCTCGGTGCCGCCGGAGCGGCCCGACGTGCGGCGCAGGCCCTCGTCGGTGGTCACGATCTCGTCGTGGGCCTGGGAGCCGGGCACGCGGGCCAGCTCGAAGCCGTCGCCGACCTCGACGCCCTTGATGGCCTGGATGCCCATGAGCGCGGCGGCGAGGCGGGCGTCGAGGCGGCGGTCCCAGTGGACGTGCGAGCCGAGGCCGACGGGCACCCCGTACGCGAGGACCTCGACGACGCCGCCGAGGGTGTCGCCGTCCTTGTGGGCCTGGTCGATCTCGGCGACCATCGCCTTCGACGCGTCGGCGTCGAGGCAGCGCACCGGGTCGGCGTCGAGCTTGTCGACGTCCGCGGGGGTCGGGTAGACGCCGTACGGGGCCTTGGCCGCCGCCAGTTCCACCACGTGCGAGACGATCTCGATGCCCGCGACCTCCTTGATGAAGGACCGGGCGATGGCGCCGAGGGCCACCCGGGCGGCCGTCTCACGGGCGCTGGCGCGCTCCAGGATCGGGCGGGCCTCGGAGAAGCCGTACTTCTGCATGCCCGCCAGGTCGGCGTGGCCGGGGCGCGGGCGGGTCAGCGGCGCGTTGCGGCCGGTCTCCTTGAGCAGCGACGGGTCGACGGGGTCGGCCGACATGACGGTCTCCCACTTGGGCCACTCCGTGTTGCCGATCATGACGGCGACCGGGGAACCCTGGGACAGTCCGTGGCGGACGCCGCCGAGGAAGGTGATCTCGTCCTGCTCGAACTTCATCCGGGCACCGCGGCCATAGCCGAGCCGGCGCCGGGCCAGGTGGTCGGCCACCAGCTCGGTGGTGACCGGGACGCCGGCGGGGAGGCCCTCCAGCGTCGCCACCAGGGCCGGTCCGTGCGACTCTCCTGCGGTCAGCCAACGCAACCTGCTCAACGATGCTCCTCATGCTCGCGCCTGGCACAGCGACGGCGCGATCGGGTGCGCGGCCCGGACCCGCCTCACCCGATCCTCCCATGTCCGCGGGGGTATCCCGGTGCCAGGTCCAGGTATCGGACGGGGGATCCGTCAGGTCCCCGCCCTTCGAGGGGGTGTCACGCCCTCACGGGCGGGCCCGGAGCGCCCCTTCGCCCGCCGCGCGCATGGCGGCCAACGGTCCGGGGGCGCGGCCGGTCATCCGCTCGACCTGGAGGACGGCCTGGTGGACCAGGAGGTCCAGCCCGCCGAGGAGCGTGCCGCCGCGCTCGGTCCAGGCCGCCGCGAGCGCGGTGGGCCACGGGTCGTACAGGACGTCGAACAGGGTCCCCGCGCCGGCGGGCACCTCCCGGGCCAGCGCGTCGGTGGCGCCCGCCGGGGTGGTGGCGATCACCAGCGGCGCGGCGAGCGCCTCGGCCGCCCGCGACCAATCGGCCGTGCGGACGTCGACGCCGAGCCGTTCGCCCCACTGCCGCATCTCGTCGGCGCGCTCGCGCGAGCGCACGTACGCGGTGACCTCGCCGGTGCAGACGCGGGAGAGCGCCGCCAGCGCCGAGGAGGCGGTGGCGCCGGCGCCGAGGACGGCGGCGGCGGGCACCTTCTCGACGCCGCGTTCGTGCAGGGCGGCGACGATGCCGGGGATGTCGGTGTTGTCGCCGAGGCGCCGGCCGTCCGGGGTGAGGAGGACCGTGTTGACGGCCTCCACCGACGCGGCGGTGTCGCTGATCCCGTCGAGCAGCGGGATGATCGCCCGCTTCAGCGGCATGGTGAGGGAGAGCCCGGCCCACTCGGGTCCGAGGTCGGCGAGGAACCGGGCGAGCGTGGCCTCGTCGATCTCGAAGCGGTCGTACGTCCAGTCGAGGAGGCCCAGTTCCCGGTACGCGGCGCGGTGCAGGACCGGGGAGAGGGAGTGCTCGATGGGCGACCCCAGCACCGCGGCCCGCCGTCCTGTCGGCTGCATTTCCCTCGCCCCTCACCCAGATCCCGTCCGCGCGCGGGCACGCACGCGGGCGACCGGGCCGGTGCCCGGGCGCGAGAGACAGTACAGCAGCCGGTGCGGCGAAGCGGACACCCGGCCCTCGTCGTCCGGGGACGACGGGGACCGGGTGCGGACGCGTCTGGAACGGCCGGACTGCCGGCTGGAACGGCCGGACTACTGGCCCGACTTCTTGCGCTCCCTCTCGTACTCCTGGACGTTGACGTTGTGCTCGTCGTTGGTGACGGCGAACAGCGTCTTGTTCTCGTTGACGGACACGAAGTAGTACCAGGGGCCGGGTTCCGGTTTCGTCGCCGCCTTGAGCGCGTCCGCGCCCGGGTTGCTGATGGGACCCGCGGGCAGGCCCACGATCTTGTACGTGTTGTAGGGGTCGGCGATCTGGCGCAGTTCCTTGACCGAACCGACGTCGAGCGTGCTCTGGCCCTTGATGTAGTTGATCGTGGAGTCGAAGTCGAGCAGGCCGTTCGTCTCGGTGTTGCCCGGCTTGAGGCGGTTGTAGACCACGCGCGAGATCTTGTCGAAGTCGTGCTGGTACTTGCCCTCGGCCTGGACGAGGCTCGCGACGGTGACGAGTTCGAGGGGGTTCTTCAGGCCCATCTTCGTGGCCTGGCCCTTGACGTCGGCGTTCGCGTACTCCTGGCTCGCCTTGGCGACCATCTGCTTGAGCAGGGCCTCCGGCTTCATGTCCTTGCCCAGGTCGTAGCGGGCCGGGTAGAGGAAGCCTTCCAGCGGGTCCTTGATGTCCTTGTTGGAGTTGGCCCAGTCCGGCAGGCCGAGGTTCTTGGACTCCTTGGTCGCCACGTCCTTCGTGGTGCCGGGCTTGAGGGAGAGCTTCTTGTCGATCAGGGTGTAGATCTCGAAGTTGCGCTTGCCCTCGGGGATCGTGAGCACGTTCAGGGCCGAGGGGTCGAGCATGATCTCGACCGCGGACCTGGCCGACATCTCCTTCTTGAGGGAGTAGACGCCCGGCTGGATGGACTTGCCCTTGGGGTTGGCCTCGGCGGCGGCGGCGAAGGCCTCCGCGCTGGCCACGACGCCCGCCTTCTTGAGGAGCTGGCCCATGAGCATCAGGCCCGCGTTCTTGGGGATCTCGACGTCGACCGTCTCGTCGTTGCCCGCGCCGGCGAAGTCCGCGGCCGAGCTGAACCTGTCCTTGAGGTAGGTGTAGCCGTAGTAGCCGCCTCCGCCGACGACGCCCACGATCACGAGGGCGGCGATCAGGCACGCGGCGCCGCTGCGTTTCGTCGTGTCCTTCGAACGGCCCGATCTGCGCCCGCCGCCCGACCCGTCGGGGTCGCCGCCGGCGACGTCCTCCTCCTCGCGCTCCTCCGTCAGGAGGTCGCCGTCCTGTGCCTCGGCCCCGGGCTCGGGCTCCAGGTGCCGCCGGCCCGGGGGCCGCGGCGGCGGATAGGCGTCGGGGGTGCTGTACGGGTCGGGGGCCTCGCCGGGGTAGGCGCCCGCGTTCTGCTGGGTGTACGGGTCCACGCCGGCGTACGGGTCCACCGGCGCGGGCCCGGGCACGTACTGGCCCTGGCCGGTGTCCCAGACCTGGTCTCCGTACGGCTGCTGCTGTTGCTGCTGGGGTTGCTGCTGTCCGCCCTGCTGCTGCGGGGCGGGTTGCTGCCGGGGGTACCCCTGCTGCGGGTACTGCCGCTGGTCCGGGTACTGCTGCGGGTCCGGGTACTGCGGGTCCTGGTACTGCGCCTGGGGGTACTGCTGCTGCGCGTACTGCTGCTGGTACTGCGGATCCGCGTACGAGGGCGGGCCGGTCTGGGGGTCCGGATGCTGCGGCGGCTGCTGGTACTGCTCCTGAGCGCCGGTGTCGTAAGGCGTCTGACCCTGTTGGACCGGATGTCCGGTCCACCCCTGGTCCCCGTACAGGGGGTCCTCGGGGTGCCACGGTTCGGGGGTGCGGCCCCGGCCATACTCAGTCATCGATCCCCTAGAGCCGCGAGACGGAGGCAGCGGCTTCGTTGCCGCGGCACCCGGTTCCGCCTCTGAAGTGGTGGGCGACGGCTGTTCGAATGCCGCCACATCGCGCGGAACGTTACCGTATCGCGATCAGACAACCACTTCGACGCACTCACCGGGCGGATTACCCGATACCCGTTCGGTCTCAAGAGCGGTTTGCAGGATCACGACGGCGGCCGCCTGGTCGATGACCGAGCGCCCCTTCTTCGCGTTCTTCCCGGACGCCCGCAGCCCCTGGGCCGCGGTGACCGTGGTCATCCGCTCGTCCACGAGACGGACCGTCACCGGCTTGATGCCCTTGGCCAGTTCGTTCGCGAACGCGCGCACCTTGACCGCGGCCGGCCCCTCCCGCCCGCTGAGCGAGCGGGGAAGGCCGACCACGACTTCGAGGGGCTCGTACTCCGCGACGAGCTGCCGCAGCCGCCGGTGGGCGAAGGGGATGTCCCGTCCCGGCACGGTTTCCACCGGTGTGGCCAGCACCCCGTCGGGGTCGCACGAGGCGACCCCGATCCGGGCGTCACCGACGTCGATGGCCAGCCGGCGGCCGCGGCGCAGTGTCATCGGGCGGTCTCGCCCACGAGCCGCTCGACGGCCGCGACGGCGTCGCCGATGGCGGCCGGGTTCTGACCGCCGCCCTGGGCGACGTCGGGCTTGCCGCCGCCGCCACCACCGAGGGTCTTGGCGGCGGTGCGCACCAGGTCACCGGCCTTGAGGCCGCGTTCGCGGGCGGCCTCGTTGGTGGCGATGACCGTCAGCGGGCGGCCGCCCGCCACGGTGAACAGGGCCACGACGGCCGGGCGGTCGCCCTGCCCCGGCGCCTGGGCGAGTCGGCCGCGCACGTCGAGGACGAGCTTGCGCAGGTCGTCGGCGCCGGTGCCGTCCGGCACCTGACCGGTGACGAGCGCGACGCCCCGTACGTCCTGGGCGCCGGCGGCGAGACCGGCGGCGGCCTGGAGGACCTTCTCCGCGCGGAACTTCTCGATCTCCTTCTCGGCGTCCTTCAGCTTGCCGAGCATGGAGGCGATCTTCTCCGGCAGTTCCTCCGGACGGCCCTTGACCAGCTCCTGGAGCTGGGCGACGACCGTGTGCTCCTTGGCGAGGAAGTTGTACGCGTCCACGCCCACCAGGGCCTCGACGCGGCGCACGCCGGAACCGATGGAGGACTCGCCGAGCAGCTTCACCAGGCCCAGTTGGGCGGTGTTGCCGACGTGCGTGCCGCCGCACAGCTCCTTGGAGAAGTCGCCGATGGTCACGACGCGCACCCGCTCGCCGTACTTCTCGCCGAACTCGGCGATGGCGCCCTGCTTCTTGGCCTCGTCGATGCTCATGATCTCGGCGGTGACGTCCAGCTCGCGCGAGAGCACGTCGTTGATCTTCTGTTCGACGTCGGTGAGGACCGTGCCGGGGACGGCGTTCGGGGAGCCGAAGTCGAAGCGGAAGCGGCCGGGTGAGTTCTCGGAACCGGCCTGGGCGGCCGTCGGGCCGAGGGCGTCGCGCAGCGCCTGGTGCGTCAGGTGCGTGGCCGAGTGGGCGCGGGCGATGGCCCGGCGGCGGTTGACGTCGATGGCGGCGTACGCCGAGGCGCCCACCGTCACCTCGCCGACCTGGACGGTGCCCTTGTGCACGGAGACGCCCGGGACGGGCTGCTGCACGTCGCGGACGACGACGACGGCGCCGGAGTCGAGCTTGATCCGGCCCTGGTCGGCGAGCTGGCCGCCGCCCTCGGCGTAGAAGGGGGTGCGGTCCAGGACGATCTCGACCTCGTCGCCCTCGGAGGCGGCGGGCGCGGAGACGCCGTTGACCAGCAGGCCGACGATGGTGGACTCGCCCTGGTTGGTGGCGTAGCCGGTGAACTCGGTGGCTCCGGCGCCGTCGGCGATCTCCCGGTAGGCGGACATGTCCGCGTGGCCGGTCTTCTTGGCCTTGGCGTCGGCCTTGGCGCGGTCGCGCTGTTCCTGCATCAGGCGGCGGAAGCCGGGCTCGTCCACGGAGAGGCCCTGTTCGGCGGCCATCTCCAGGGTGAGGTCGATCGGGAAGCCCCAGGTGTCGTGGAGCAGGAACGCCTTGTCGCCGGAGAGGACGGTGCCGCCGGTGGCCTTGGTCTCGCTCACGGCGGTGTCGAGGATGTTCGTGCCGCCCTTGACGGCCTTGAGGAAGGCGGCTTCCTCGGCGAGGGCGACGGTCTCGATGCGCTTGCGGTCGGTGACCAGCTCCGGGTACTGCTGCCCCATCGTGTCGATCACGACGTCCACGAGCTCCTGGACGACGGGACCGGTGGCGCCCATGAGGCGCATGTTGCGGATGGCGCGGCGCATGATGCGGCGCAGCACGTAGCCGCGGCCCTCGTTGCCGGGGGTCACCCCGTCACCGATGAGCATCACCGAGGTGCGGATGTGGTCGGCGACGACGCGCATGGAGACGTCGGTGCCGTGGGCGGCCCCGTACTGGACGCCGGTGAGCTCGGTGGCCTTGTCCATGACCACGCGCAGGGTGTCGGTCTCGTACATGTTCTGCACGCCCTGCAGGATCATGGCGAGACGTTCGAGGCCGAGGCCGGTGTCGATGTTCTTCGACGGCAGGTCGCCGAGGATCGGGAAGTCTTCCTTCCCGTCGCCGGCGCCGCGCTCGAACTGCATGAAGACCAGGTTCCAGATCTCCACGTAGCGCTCGTCGTTGACGGCGGGGCCGCCCTCGACGCCGAACTCCGGGCCGCGGTCGTAGTTGATCTCCGAGCAGGGACCACAGGGTCCGGGGACGCCCATGGACCAGAAGTTGTCCTTCTTGCCCAGGCGCTGGATGCGCTCGGCGGGGACGCCGACCACGTCGCGCCAGATCGTCTCGGCCTCGTCGTCGTCGAGGTAGACGGTGATCCAGAGCTTCTCGGGTTCGAGGCCGTAGCCGCCGTCCGCCACGGAGCTGGTGAGCAGCTCCCAGGCGTACTTGATGGCGCCTTCCTTGAAGTAGTCCCCGAAGGAGAAGTTGCCGCACATCTGGAAGAACGTGCCGTGGCGGGTGGTCTTGCCGACCTCTTCGATGTCCGGGGTGCGGACGCACTTCTGCACGCTCGTGGCCCGCGGGGCCGGGGGCTTGGTCTCACCGAGGAAGTACGGCTTGAACGGGACCATGCCCGCGTTGACCAGCAGCAGAGTCGGGTCGTCCGCGATGAGCGACGCCGAAGGGACAACGGTGTGACCGCGCTCCTCGAAGAAGCTCAGCCAGCGGCGGCGGATTTCAGCCGACTCCATCAGTGGTCCTCATTCCGGTTGTACCCGGCCGCCGAGTGGTTCGTGCGGTGGGTGGTCTGGTCGTTCTCCAGGGCCCGCAGCCGTCGCGGCCCGGGGAGGGCGGTGACGTTGTCGGGCCTGTCGGGGTCCTGGTGGAGCCCCAGTGCGTCGTTCAGCTCGTCCTCGCGCTGCGTCATTCCCGCTTTGACGTCGAGGGCGAAGTCCTTGAGGCGGTGTCCCGCCTCCACCGCCTTGTCGGCGGCCTGCGCGGCGAGGCTCTCCGGTGTCAGCTTCTTCAGCTGTCGGTTGACCTTGGTGGTGGCCCACACGCCGGCGGCGGCGCCGGCGGTGAACCAGAAGGCTCGGCGGAACATCGGAGGTCTCAGCCCTTCTGCTTCCGGCGCCGGGGCGTCGGCACCGTACGGCCGACGATCACGGTACGTCGGGATGTCTTCCTCGGCGCGCCGTCCGTGTCCTTGCCCAGCGCCTTGCGGACCCCGTAGCCGAAGGCCGCGACCTTGACCAGGGGGCCGCCGAAGGTGGAGGCAACGGTGGAGGACAGCGCGGAGGCGTTGGAGGTGACTTCCTGGACGTCGCTCGCGATCGCGTCGACCCGGTCGAGCTGGGTGCGCGCGGAGCGGACGGTCGTGGAGGCGTCGGCCAACAGCGGGACCGCCTGTTCGGTCACGTCGGCCACCATCTTGGTGGTCGCCTTCAGGACCTGGGCCAGCCTCACCAACACCACGGCGAGGAAGGAGACCAGAATGGCCCAGAAGACGGCCACGAGGATCCCGGCCACCTCTCCACCGGACACTTCGCACCACTCTCTGCACATCGATCGCCACGTATAAAGGTCGTCGTCCGACCCTATCGCGCCGGAGATCCCCGCCCGTACCGGAATTCCGGAGCCACGGGGTCCGCCTTGTACGGGGCGCGTCCGGACCAGTACTCTCCGTGTCCCATGCGACAGAGACCCCTTCGAAACAGGACCTGGGGCAATCTTCCCTCGGAGCTGAGCGAGTTCGTCGGCCGGGGTGACGAACTCGACGGGTTGGAACGGCTCCTGGGGACCTCGCGGCTCGTGACGGTGACAGGGGTCGGGGGCGTGGGCAAGTCCCGGCTCGTGCTGGCGGCCGCCCGGGAGCTGGAGGCGGCCGGGACCCCGGCCGAGCAGGAACGCTACTGCGACGGCGTGTGGTGGGCGGAGCTGTCCTGCGTGCGGGATCCGGCGTTCCTGGAGTTCACCGTCGCCGAGGCGCTGGGACTGACCGACCACACCACCAGGCCGCTGCGGACCGTCCTGGCCGAGCACCTGGCGGAGCGCCGGCTGCTGTTGGTCCTGGACGGGTTCGAGCAGCTGGTCGACGAGTGCGCGGTCCTGGTGCGGGAGCTGCTGCGCCGCTCCCCCGGGCTGCGGGTGCTGGCCGCGGGGCGGCGTCCGCTGGAGGTGGACGGGGAGCTGGTCTTCCCGTTGGCCCCGCCGGTCACCGAGGAGGCCCTGGCCCTGCTCGCGTCCCGGGCGTCGGCCCTCGATCCGGCCTTCGAGGTGACGGACGCCAACCGGGCGGCGTTGATCGGTCTGTGCGAGCGGCTCGACGGGATCCCGCTGGCGCTGGAGCTGGCGGCGGGCCGACTGCGCGCGCTGGCGCCGGAGCAGGTGTCGGCCCGGCTGGCGGACCGGTTCGCCCTGCTGACGGGCGGGGCACGCGGGGCGTTGCCTCGGCACCGGACGCTGCGTACGGCGATCG
This sequence comes from Streptomyces sp. NPDC002602, assembly GCF_042889445.1. Lineage (NCBI taxonomy): Bacteria > Bacillati > Actinomycetota > Actinomycetes > Kitasatosporales > Streptomycetaceae > Streptomyces > Streptomyces sp. NPDC002602. The sequence continues at coordinate 158,284 of NZ_JBIAQX010000005.1, forward strand.
GCTGGAGCCACGAGCTGTGCACGCCGCCGGAGCGCCTGCTGTGGGCGCGGCTCTCGGTCTTCGCCGGGCAGTTCGACCTCGACGCCGCCGAGTACGTGTGCGCCGGTCGGGACCTGCCGGTGGAGTCCGTGCTGGACCTGGTCGGGGAGTTGCTGGCCCAGTCGCTGCTGGTGAAGGAGGAGACCGCGGCCGGGGTGCGCTACCGGATGCTGGAGACCGTGCGGCTGTACGGCGCGGGCTGGCTGGAGTCTCTGGGCGACGCCGGACGCCTGCGGCGCCGGCACCGGGACTGGTACATGGGGCTGGCGACGTGGTGCGAGCTGGACTGGTTCAGTCCGCGTCAGCGGGAGGTGGCCGCGCTGGTGGAGGCGGAGCTGCCGAACCTGCGGCTGGCCCTGGAGTGCTGCCTCGACGAACCGGAGGAGCTGCATCTGGGCCAGTACCTGGCGGGCACCCTATGGTTCTACTGGGCGGGCTGCGGCCGGCTCACCGAGGGGCGGCACTGGCTTGACCGCGCGCTGGAGCACGTTCCGGGCCCCGAGTACGAGAGCTCGCGGCTGAAGGCGCTCTGGGTGCTGGGGTACGTCGCCGCCCTCCAGGGCGACGCGGTGGCCTCGATGAGCGCCCTGTACGAGTGCCGGGACGGCGCGGTCCGCGCCGGGAACCCGGTGGCCGCGGCGTACGCGGTGCACCGCCTGGGTTGCCTGGCCCTGGTCTCGGACGACATGCCGCGGGCCCGGGAGCTGTTGGGCGCGGCGTTGGAGCGCTACCGCGAGGCCGGGGAGCTGAACAGCAACGTGTTGATGTGCCAGGTGGAGCTGGCGATGTCACTGGCCTTCCTCGGGGAGCCCGCGGGCGCGCTCTCGTTGTGCGAGGAGGTCCGGGAGATCTGCGAGGAGCGCGGGGAGCTCTGGACGAAGGCGTACGCGCTGTACGTGCTGGCGTACGCGGCGCTGGACGCCGGGGACACGGGGCGGGCCCGGTCACTGCTGACCGAGTGCGTGGAGATCAACCACGCGTTCCGGGACCTGGTGGGGTTGGTCCTCGCGGTGGAGCTGCTGGCCCTGGTCACGGTGACGGAGGGGCATCCGACGGAGGCGGCGGTGCTCCAGGGCGCGGCCGAGCCGATGTGGGACGGGGTCGGGCTGCGGCTCTTCGGTTCGGGGTACTTCAACGCGCCCCGGCTGAGGTGCCTGGAGCGCGCGGGCGAGCTGATCGGCACCGAGCGCTACGCCGCCGGCGCCCGGCACGGGCGTGCCCTGTCGTCGGACGCGTTGGTCGAGCGGGCGTTGCGGGGGCCTGAGCGGGCGCCCGCGGCCGCGCTGCCGAGGCCTCGTACGATGCCGACCCGGACGGCGGGCCGCGCCGGGGCGGGCGCGGACAGCAGGAAGCCCGCCGGCTCCCCCAAGGGGGAACCGGCGGGCTGAACCAGCCTGTGAGGCTACGTCCGCCGAATCAGCGGGCGTAGTACTCGACGACGAGCTGCTCGTCGCAGATGACCGGGATTTCCTTGCGGTTCGGGTCGCGGTCCAGGCGGAAGGCCAGGGCCTTCAGGTTGACCTGCAGGTAACGGGGGGTCTCGCCCTCGCCTGCGTAGCCACCCTCACGGGCAACCTGGAACGGAACCTTCTCGCGGCTGCGCTCGCGCACCGTGATGACGTCGTCCGGGCGGACACGGAACGACGGCTTGTCGACCTTGCCACCGTTGACCTCGATGTGGCCGTGAACGACCATCTGGCGGGCCTGGTAGATGGTGCGGGCGATGCCCGAACGCAGGACCAGGGCGTCGAGGCGACGCTCGAGCTCGACGACCAGCGCCTCGCCCGTCTTGCCTTCGGCCTTCTTGGCGCGGTCGTACGCGCGGGCCATCTGACGCTCAGAGATGTCGTACTGAGCGCGCAGACGCTGCTTCTCCAGCAGACGAACCTTGTAGTCCGAGTTCTGCTTGCGGCCACGGCCGTGCTCGCCCGGCGGGTAGGGGCGGGCCTCGAAGTACTTGACGGCCTTCGGGGTCAGCGCAATGCCGAGGGCACGCGACTTCTTGACCTTGGGTCGCTTCTGGTTCACGTGGAACCTACCTCCATGTAAGTTAGGTGAGGCTTACCTTAGCGAGGAGGACGTAATGTCTCGACCACATGGGATCCCCCTGCCCAGTGCGCGTCGAAGTTCAGATTCCAACGAAACGGAATCTGCTTTCGACGACGATAAGCAAGGTCAGCCGCGTCCCAGGGAAGGCGTTCGGCAGCTCACCGGAGCCGAACGCGTACGAACCCTCGTAGAGTCCAACGCCTCAGTATCCCTCACGCTCCCGGGTGCTTTCGACCAGGAAGAGTTCGGGACAGGGCTGCCGGCCGCTCGGACCGTCACCCCGGACGGGGACGTGATTCTCCTTGTTTCAGGGGAATCCGCGGCTGCCAGGGCAGCCGCTCACGCCCAGGACGGCGACCTCACCGCCGTGATCGAGATCACGGATGTGGCGCCGGTGTCCGTGCCCCATCGTATCCGAGGCCGCGCGTGGCTCGCCGGGTGGCTGACGCCGGTGCGCGGGGACGACCGACCGGCCTGTGCGGCGCTGCTCGCGGAGCGCCGTCCGGTGGGCGAGCTGCTCGGCATGTCCGAGTCCCTGGACGCCCCGTACTCGGGCCGCCCGGCCTGGATGATGCTCCGCCTGGAGGTCGGCGAGATCTCGGTGGACGACCTGTGGGGCGCGGAGCAGGTGGACCCGGACGACCTGGCGGCGGCGGAGCCGGACCCGATGGTCGCCCACGAGACGGAACTCCTCCAGCACCTCTCCGCCGCCCACGGCGACCGGATCGCGGACCTGTGCGGGCTGCTCGGCACCCGCGAGGCGCAGGGCATGAAGGCGGTCCCGCTGGCCCTCGACCGGCTGGGGCTGCGCGTGCGCTTCACGGGCGGCGACCCCTCGTGCGCCTTCGACGCCCGCTTCGACTTCCCGGAGCCGGTCTCGGACATCTGCGGCCTGCGCCGGGCGATGCACACGCTCTTCTCGGCGGCCGGTCACCCCTGAGGGCAGGTCCCCAGCATCTCGACGAGGGCGGCCTTCTCCGGCGGCGTCACGGACAGCCCGTACGCGACCTTGATGCCGGTGTAGCGCCGGGCGTACTCGCACCAGTACGCCCGCCGCGGGGGCTTCCACTTGTCGGCGGTCCTGCTGCCCTTGTCCTGGTTGGTCCGCTTGTCCACGGCGAGCAGGACGTTCAGGTCGTTGGCGTACTCCAGCCTGCGCTGCGGCGTCCACGCGTGGGCCCCGCCCCGCCAGGCGGCGCCCAGCGCGACGACGTGGTCCGTCTCGATCCCGGAGGCACGGCGGTAGGTGTAGGGGATCTCCTTGCCGGTGTACGGGTCGTGCAGCACCCCGGAGAGCACCACACACGGGTTGCGGTCACCCTCCCGGAGGTCCTTGAGGTCCCGGCGCAGCACGTCGTCCCGGGTGTCGCAGCCGTTGCGGCCGCCGAGGGAGTCGGTCTCGTCCGACCAGTGGCGGCCGAAGTTCTCCCGCTTGTAGGTCTGCCAGTTCCTGCCCCACTCGACCTTGAGCCCGGCCAACCGGTCAGCCGCCTCCCGCGCGGTCGGCGGGAACCCGGGGCTCGTGAGCGGCGCCCCCGAGACGAGCGCCGCGATGCCGGCGGGACTCTTCTCCCCGTCCCCGTGGTGGCATCCGGCGGCCAGCAACACGGCCGCGACGGCGATGAGCGGAGCCCGACGTCCCATGCCCGGAGCCTAGGCGGCCTCCCGACGCGGCGACCGCTACGACCCGCGCAGGCGCTCGCGGACCTTCTCCACCACGTCCGCGTACCGCGCCTCGGCGCCGTACCGGGTGGGCTCGTAGTACCGCTTGCCGTGGATCTCGTCCGGCGCGTACTGCTGCGCGGCGATGGCGCCGGGGACGTCGTGCGGGTAGACGTATCCGGCGGCGTGACCGAGCTTCGCCGCGCCCTTGTAGTGGCCGTCGCGCAGGTGCGTCGGTACGGAGCCCGCCAGCCCGGCCCGTACGTCGGCCAGCGCGGCGCCGATCGCGGTCGTGGCGGTGTTCGACTTGGGTGCCAGGGCCAGCGCGATCGTGGCGTGCGACAGGGTCAGGGCCGCCTCCGGGAAACCGATCATGGCCACGGCCTGGGCCGCGGCCACAGCCAACGGCAGGGCCGTGGGGTCCGCCAGACCGATGTCCTCGCTCGCGGAGATCATCAGGCGTCGCGCGATGAACCGGGGGTCCTCCCCCGCGTCGATCATCCGTGCCAGGTAGTGCAGCGCCGCGTCCACGTCGGAGCCGCGGATGGACTTGATGAGCGCGCTCGCCACGTCGTAGTGCTGGTCGCCGTCCCGGTCGTAGCGCACGGCCGCCCGGTCGACCGCCTCCTCGACGGTTTCGAGGGTGATCTCCTCCTCGCCCTTGGCGATGGCCGATCCGGCCCCCGCCTCCAGCGCCGTCAGGGCCCGCCGGGCGTCGCCGCCGGCGATGCGCAGCAGGTGGGCCTCCGCGTCGGCCGGCAGGGTGACGGCCCCGCCCAGGCCCCGTTCCTCCTCCAGCGCCCGCTTCATCAGGGCGCTCAGGTCGTCGTCGGTCAGCGGTTCCAGCGTCAGCAGCAGGGAGCGCGACAGGAGCGGGGAGATGATCGAGAAGTACGGGTTCTCCGTGGTGGCCGCGATGAGGGTCACCCAGCGGTTCTCCACGGCCGGGAGCAGGGAGTCCTGCTGGGCCTTGCTGAAGCGGTGGATCTCGTCGAGGAAGAGGACGGTCTCCTTGCCGTACCCGCCGGCCGCGCGTCGGGCGCCCTCGATGACGGCCCGTACCTCCTTCACGCCCGCCGTGATCGCGGACAGTTCCACGAACCGCTTCTGCGTCGCCTGGCTGACCACGTACGCGAGGGTGGTCTTCCCGATGCCCGGCGGCCCCCAGAGGATCACCGACGAGGCCCCGGCGGGTCCCCCGGCGCCCTCGCCGACGAGACGGCGCAGCGGCGAGCCGGGCTTCAGCAGGTGCTGCTGGCCGACGACCTCGTCCAGGGTGCGCGGACGCATCCGGACGGCGAGCGGAGAGCTCGACGGGTCCTTTTCCTGGCGGTCCTCGGCTGCGGCGGTGAAGAGATCTGGTTCCACACGGGAAGCCTATGCGAGCCCACCGACACGGCCGTCGGGCTCAGGAGACCTCCGGAGGGCTCAGGAGGTCCAGAAGTCCCACCAGCGGGTCAGGATCAGCATGCCGATGATCCCGACGTGCAGCACGGGCACGACCCACGTGAACTCGTCGAAGAAGGCCTTCAGCCACCCCGGGGCGGGCAGCAGCCCCTGGCGCACGTTGTGCGAGGTGACGTACCAGAACATGACGATGGTGGCGACCCAGGCCAGGCAGCACCACAGGCACAGCGAGTTGATGTTGTACAGCGACTGGTACATCAGCCAGGTGCAGAAGGCGACGCCGAAGAGGGTGCCGGCGTTGAGGGTCAGCCAGTACCAGGGCCGGAAGCGGGCCCCGGCGAGCAGGCTCATGCCGACGCAGATCACGATCGCGTAGGTGACCAGGCCCAGCATCGGGTTGGGGAACCCGAAGACGGACGCCTGGTCGCTCTTCATGATGTTGCCGCAGGAGACGATCGGGTTGAGGCTGCACCCCGGCGTGAAGTTCGGGTCCTCCAGCAGCTTGAACTTGTCGATGGTGATCACCCAGGCGGCGAGCAGTCCGGCCGCTCCCGTGATCACCAGAAGGAGCGCCAGGGCCCGGCTGCCGCCGTGGGTCCGGGCGGCGTCCGCGTCAGCACCTGTTGTCGTCATACCCGCCCGCTCCACATCTGCAAGGTCGTCAAGGACCGGCCATTGTGCCGTACGGGGCTGTGCGCCCACCGTTCGATGGACGTAAGGAAGCCGGCCCGAGGGGCTCCGGGCCGTGCCCGTGCCCCCCGGAACGCGCGAAGGGGGGCGGGGTCGGGGAGCGGTCCCCGGCCCCGCCCCTCCTCGGGCGGTCTCGGTCAGGCCAGCCTGGCGCGGAGCACGTCCACCAGGTCCGTCAGGGCCACCGGGCCCTGCTCGCCGGACTGCATGTCCTTGAGCTGGACGACGCCCTCGGCGAGGTCGCGCTCGCCGAGGACGGCCGCGAAGCGCGCCCCCGAGCGGTTCGCGTCCTTCATCGCGCCCTTGAGGCCCTTGCCGCCGAACGCGAAGTCGGCGGCGATGCCGGCCCGCCGCAGCTCCGTGACCTTGCCGAAGAGCACCCGGCGGGCCTCCTCGCCGAGCGCCACGCCGAAGACGGAGGTCGCGGCGGGGATGTCCAGCGTCACGCCCTCGGCCTCCAGCGCGAGGACCGTCCGGTCAACGCCCAGCGCCCAGCCCACCGACGGCAGCGACGGGCCGCCGATCATCTCGGACAGGCCGTCGTAGCGGCCGCCGCCGCCGACCGCCGACTGCGAGCCCAGGCCGTCGTGCACGAACTCGAAGGTGGTCCGGGTGTAGTAGTCGAGACCGCGCACCAGCTTCTCGTCGTCCTCGAACGCGACGCCGGCCGCCGTCACCAGGGCCCGCACCTCCTCGTGGTACGCCTTGCACGCGTCGCAGAGGTAGTCGCGCAGCATCGGCGCCCCGACGAGCTGCTTCTGCACGTCCTCGCGCTTGTCGTCGAGCACCCGCAGCGGGTTGATCTCGGCCCGGCGCACGGTCTCCGCGTCCAGGTCGAGCCCGCGCAGGAAGGTCTGGAGGGCCTCGCGGTAGACCGGGCGGCACTCCTTGTCGCCCAGCGAGTTGAGCAGGACGCGGAAGTCGCGCAGGCCCAGCGTGCGGTACGCCTGGTCGGCCAGGATGATCAGCTCGGCGTCCAGGGCCGGGTCCTCGGAGCCGATGGCCTCGGCGCCGACCTGCGAGAAGTGGCGGTAGCGGCCCGCCTGCTGGCGCTCGTAGCGGTAGTACGAACCGGAGTACCAGAGCTTGACGGGCAGCAGGCCGGCCTTGTGCAGGTTGCCCTGGAGCGCCGCGCGCAGCACCGACGCGGTTCCCTCGGGGCGCAGGGCGAGCTGGTCGCCGCCCTTGGTCGTGAGGGTGTACATCTCCTTGCTGACGATGTCGGTGGACTCACCGACGCCGCGCGAGAAGAGCTCGACGTTCTCGAAGCCGGGGGTCTCGACGTACCCGTAGCCCGAGTTCCTCAGCGGGCCGGAGATCGCCTCGCGCACCGCCAGGAAGGTCGCGGAGCGGGGGGGCAGCAGGTCGTACGTGCCCTTGGGGGCCTGAAAAGTACTCACGAAACTCTCGTCACATTCCTCGTCGTGGAGCGGCGGTGCCGTCTCCGCGGTCCGGGCCGCCGGCGGCGACTTCCCGCAGGTACGGGTTGGTCGCGCGTTCGCGCCCGATGGTGGTCTGGGGACCGTGGCCGGACAGCACCACGGTCGAGTCGTCCAGCGGCAGGCACACGCGGGCCAGCGACCGGAGCATCTCGGCGTGGGAGCCGCCGGGCAGGTCGGTGCGTCCGACGGAGCCGGCGAAGAGCAGGTCGCCCGAGAAGAAGACCGGCGGGATGTCGGCCGCCTCGGGCATCCCGAACGTCACCGACCCCTCGGTATGCCCGGGCGCGTGGGCCACGGAGAAGTCCATCCCAGCCAATCTCAGGGCGGCTCCGTCGGCCAGTTCCCGGACGTCGTCCGGTTCGCCGATGGTCAGCTCGCCCATGAGCGGCATCCCGATGGACCGGCCGAGGGCCTTCTCCGGATCGCTCATCATGTAGCGGTCGGCGGGGTGGATCCAGGCCGGCACGTCGTGCGCTCCGCACACCGGGACCACCGAGGCCACATGATCGATGTGGCCGTGGGTGAGGACGACCGCGACGGGCTTGAGCCGATGCTTCCTCAGCGTGTCCTCGACGCCCTGGGTGGCCTGGTGGCCGGGGTCGATGATCACGCACTCCTCACCGGCGGCGGGGGCGACCACATAGCAATTGGTCCCCCAGGCCCCGGCGGGGAACCCGGCAATCAGCACGTTCGTCCTCAATCGTCGTCCGATGGGGCCACGGAAGCGGCCGCGGATGGAAATACCGCTGCTCAGAGCCTACCGGCGCCGCTCATTACACAGCGAACCCATATACGGTACGGCCTAGCCCAGCCCGGACAGCGGTACCAGAGACGCACAAGGAGACGACCGGTGGTCACGAGCGATCAGCGTCGGCGACAGCTCGCCAGGGAGAAGTACGAGCGCCAGCAGGCGAACCGGGCCTCGGCCCGGCGCAAGGCGCGCCGCAACATGGCGGTGATCGGTGCGGCGGTGGCCGTGGTGGTCGCCACGCTGATCGGCCTGGTGGTGGGAGGCGTCTTCGATTCGAAGGACACGAAGGCGACCGACCCGACGGACACCCCGTCGTCCTCGCCCTCGCCCAAGCAGTCGCCGCCGGCCATGGCGATCGACCAGAAGGCGAAGTACACCTTCGACCTGAAGACGAACGCGGGCGCGATCAAGTTCGAGATGGACGCGGCGAAGACCCCGCAGACCGTCAACTCGTTCAAGTCGCTCGCCGACAAGGGCTTCTTCGACAAGACCAAGTGCCACCGTCTGGTGACCGGCGGGATCTTCGTGCTCCAGTGCGGCGACCCCGAGGGCACCGGGACGGGCGGCCCCGGCTACACCATCCCCGACGAGAACCTCGATTCCCTCGGCAAACCGAACGCCCAGGGTCAGGTCGTCTACCCGGCCGGCACGGTGGCGATGGCGAACACGGGGCAGCCGGGCAGCGGCGGCAGCCAGTTCTTCCTCGTCTACAAGGACAGCCCGCTGACTCCCACGTACACGCCCTTCGGCAAGATCGACGCGGCCGGCGTGAAGGTCCTGGAGGAGATCGCCAAGGCGGGAACCGCCGACGGGGCCCAGGACGGGGCCCCGAAGAACGGTGTGACCATCGAGAAGGGCGTCGTCACCAAGAACTGACCGAGGACCGAGTGACGGCGGCCCGGCCCGGCCGGCCTCCCGCCCGCGCGTCGATATTCCGTCGTGCGGGATGCGGACAGCCGGCCCGGCGGTCGCCTATGTTGGCGTTGTGCAGGGCGGGCGCGGCCCGCCCCAGGAAACTGTGGACGATGCCCAGGGGGTGAACCCCTCGCAAGGCATCAGGTGGAGGAGGCGCTGTGAGCAGCGACCCGTGGGGCCGAGTCGACGAGACCGGCACCGTGTACGTGCGTACTGCCGAGGGCGAGCAGGTCGTCGGCTCGTGGCAGGCCGGCACCCCTGAGGAGGCCCTGGCCTACTTCGAGCGCAAGTACGAGGGCCTGGTGGTCGAGATCGGCCTCCTCGAACGGCGGGTGCGGACCACCGATCTGTCCGCCAAGGACGCCCAGACGGCCATCGACCATCTGCGGACGCAGTTGGACGAGCACCATGTCGTGGGTGACCTCGACGCCCTGCGCGTCCGGCTGGACAAGCTGGTCGCGACCGTGGAGTCGCGGCGCGAGGAGCGCAAGCTCCAGAAGGCCCGGCAGGCGGACGAGGCCCGTGCGGCCAAGGACGCCCTGGTCGTCGAGGCCGAGGAGCTGGCGCAGAGCGACCAGTGGCGCAGTGCCGGTGAGCGGCTGCGCGCCCTGGTGGACATCTGGAAGGGCCTGCCCCGACTCGACCGCAAGTCGGACGACGAGCTGTGGCACCGCTTCTCGCACGCCCGCTCCGCCTTCTCCAAGCGTCGAAAGGCGCACTTCGCCTCGCTCGACGCGCAGCGCGAGGACGCCCGCAAGGCCAAGGAGAAGCTGGTCTCGGAGGCCGAGTCGCTGTCGAAGTCGACGGACTGGGGTCCGACGGCGGCCCGTTACCGCGAGCTGATGGACAGTTGGAAGGCGGCGGGTCGGGCGCAGCGCGAGTCCGAGGACGACCTGTGGAACCGTTTCCGCGGTGCGCAGGACGTCTTCTTCGCCGCTCGCAGCGAGGTCTTCGCCGAGCGCGACGCCGAGCAGACGGAGAACCTCAAGCTCAAGGAGGAGCTGGCCGACGAGGCCGAGAAGCTCGTCCCGATCACGGACCTGAAGGCGGCCCGTGCCGGCTTCCGCTCCCTGAACGAGCGCTGGGAGGCCATCGGCCACGTACCGCGCGACGCCCGTCCCAAGGTCGAGGGTCGGATGCACGCCGTGGAGCGGGCCATCCAGGAGGCCGAGGATGGCGAGTGGCGCCGTACGAACCCTGAGGCCCGGGCGCGTGCGGCCGGTCTGACGGGTCAGCTGCAGGCGGCGGTCGACAAGCTGCGCGGGCAGATCGACGCGGCGCGGGCCTCGGGCAACAACGCGCGGGCCGACAAGCTCTCCCGGGAGCTGGAGGGCCGCCAGGCCCTGCTGGACCAGGCGCTGAAGGGCCTGGAGGAGTTCGGCGGCTGACGCCGGCTCACCACGTCGATACGGGCACCACCGGAGGATTCCGGTGGTGCCCGTTCGGTGTTCGGCTCCGGGGCCCGCGGGCTACGGCCTGCGGGCCGAGGTGACGCGGTAGACGTCGTAGACGCCCTCGACGCCGCGTACGGCCTTCAGGACGTGTCCCAGGTGCTTCGGGTCGCCCATCTCGAAGGTGAACCGGGAAGTGGCGACCCGGTCGCGCGAGGTCTGTACGGCCGCCGACAGGATGTTGACGTGCTGGTCGGACAGGACCCGGGTGACGTCGGACAGCAGTCGGGACCGGTCCAGCGCCTCGACCTGGATGGCGACGAGGAAGACGGAGGACTGGGTGGGCGCCCACTCGACTTCCAGCATCCGCTCGGGCTGCTGGGAGAGGGAGTCCACGTTGACGCAGTCCGCGCGGTGCACGGACACGCCGCTGCCCCGCGTGACGAACCCGATGATGGGGTCGCCCGGCACCGGGGTGCAGCAGCGGGCCAGCTTGACCCAGACGTCTTCCACGCCCTTGACGACCACGCCCGGATCGGCGTTGGCGCGGCGCTTGGACTTGCCGCGCGCCGGCGGGATGCTCTCCTCGATGTCCTCGTTGGCGGCTTCCTCGCCGCCGAGGGCCTGCACCAGCTTCTGGACGACGCCCTGCGCGGCCACGTGGCCCTCGCCGATCGCCGCGTACAGGGAGGAGATGTCGGGGTAGCGCATCTCGTGCGCCAGGGTGACGAGCGAGTCTCCCGTCAGGATCCGCTGGATCGGCAGGTTCTGCTTGCGCATGGCCCGCGCGATGGCGTCCTTGCCGTGCTCGATCGCCTCGTCGCGGCGTTCCTTGGAGAACCAGGCCCGGATCTTGTTGCGGGCCCGCGGGGACTTGACGAAGCCCAGCCAGTCCCGGGACGGTCCGGCGCCCTCGGCCTTGGAGGTGAACACCTCGACCAGGTCGCCGTTGTCGAGGGTCGATTCGAGCGGCACCAGCCGCCCGTTGACCCGCGCTCCTATCGTTCGGTGACCGACCTCGGTGTGCACGGCGTACGCGAAGTCCACCGAGGTGGCGCCCGCCGGCAGCGCTATGACATCGCCCTTGGGCGTGAAGACGAAGACCTCGTTGCGGGAGAGGTCGAAGCGCAGCGAGTCCAGGAACTCGCCCGGGTCCTCGGTCTCCTTCTGCCAGTCCAGCAGTTGCCGCAGCCACGCCATGTCGTTGACGGTGTCCTGGCCGGCGCTGCCCTTGGCCGCCTGCGGCACGTCGGTGCGCACCTTGGAGGTGCCGGCGACGGTCTGCTGCTTGTACTTCCAGTGGGCGGCGATGCCGTACTCGGCGCGGCGGTGCATGTCGAACGTGCGGATCTGGAGTTCGACCGGCTTGCCGCTGGGCCCGATGACCGTCGTGTGCAGCGACTGGTACATGTTGAACTTGGGCATCGCGATGTAGTCCTTGAACCGGCCGGGGACCGGGTTCCATCGCGCGTGCACGGTGCCCAGGGCCGCGTAGCAGTCCCGGACGGTGTCCACCAGGACCCGGATGCCGACCAGGTCGTAGATCTCCGCGAAGTCGCGACCGCGCACGATCATCTTCTGGTAGACGCTGTAGTAGTGCTTGGGCCGGCCGGTGACGGTGGCCTTGATGCGGGCCGCCCTGAGGTCGGTCTGCACCTCGTCCGTGACGACGGTGAGGTACTCGTCGCGCTTGGGCGCCCGCTCCGCGACCAGACGCACGATCTCGTCGTACATCTTGGGGTAGAGGATCGCGAAGGCGAGGTCCTCCAGCTCCCACTTGATCGTGTTCATGCCCAGCCGGTGGGCCAGGGGCGCGTAGATCTCCAGCGTCTCGCGGGCCTTCTTCTCCTGCTTCTCCCGCTTGAGGTAGCGCATGGTGCGCATGTTGTGCAGGCGGTCGGCGAGCTTGATGACCAGGACCCGGGGGTCCTTGGCCATGGCGACGACCATCTTGCGCACGGTCTCGGCCTGCGCGGCCTCGCCGAACTTGACCCGGTCGAGCTTGGTGACCCCGTCGACGAGCAGCGCGACCGCGTCGCCGAAGTCGCGTCTGAGCTGGTCCAGCCCGTACTCGGTGTCCTCCACGGTGTCGTGCAGCAGGCCCGCCATCAGCGTCGCCGGGTCCATGCCCAGCTCGGCGAGGATCGTGGTCACCGCGAGCGGGTGCGTGATGTACGGGTCGCCGCTCTTGCGCTTCTGGCCGCGGTGCCAGCGCTCCGCGACCTGGTACGCCTGCTCGATCTGACGCAGCGTCGCCGACTCGATCTTCGGGTCGTTGCCGCGGACTATGCGGAGCAGGGGTTCCAGTACCGGGTTGTACGGGTTGGAACGCTGTACGCCGAGGCGCGCGAGCCGGGCGCGCACCCGGTTGGAGGACCCGGCCGGCTTCGCCTGGGCGGGCTTGACCGGTGGGGCCGGCGGGGGCGTGGCTGCGGCCGCCGCGGCCTCCTCGGGCTGCGGATCGGGCTGCGCGGCGGAGATTGGCTGGACCTCGTCTGGCAAGAGCGCTCCTCAAGCGGATCCGGTGCCCCGGTCAGGTCCGGACAACCCATGGTAGCGAGGGTTGCGCCGGCTCGTTCCCCTCGGCCCCGGCTCCCCCGCCGCCGCCCGGGCACGCCCGGATCCGCCGGCTTTCGCAGGCACCGGGCCCGCGGTGGAGTGCGCCGCGCGCCCCCGCGAAAGCCGGAGCGGGCGGGGTACCGGGTCGCCCCGGTACCCCGCCCGCTCCGTGTGACGCGAGGGTCAGACCACGATCAGCGCGTCCAGCGGAGCGCCGTCGAGGCCCGGCTCCAGCCGGGCGCGGCCCGGCAGGAACGACAGTTCCATCAGGACCGCCACGCCGGCGACCTCGGCGCCGGCGCGCCGGATCAGCGAGAGCGAGGCGTCGGCCGTGCCGCCGGTCGCCAGGACGTCGTCGATGACCATGACCCGGTCACCGGCCGACAGGTCCTCGGCGTGGACCTCGATCTCCGCGGTCCCGTACTCCAGCTCGTACGACTGCGAGAGCGTCGCTCCGGGCAGCTTCCCGGCCTTGCGGACGGGCACGAAGCCGATCCCGGCCTGGACGGCCACCGGGGCCGCCAGGATGAACCCGCGCGCCTCCAGTCCGACGATCTTCGTCGCGCCGTACCGGGCCGCGAGGTCCACCAGCGCGTCCGTCAGGGCCGCGAAGGCCTTCGGGTCGGCCAGCAGCGGGGTGATGTCCTTGAACATCACCCCCGGCTTCGGGTAGTCCGGGACGTCCTTGATCCGGCTGAGCAGCAGCTCGCGGACCTCGGGTGCACACGCGGTCATCGGCGCCGCCGTCCGTGGCCCTCGGCCTGGCCCTGGGCCACGACCTGCGGGGAGCCCTCGGAGGCCTGGCCCTCGTCGACGGACTCGCCCTTGGCCGCCGCGGCGGCCCGCTTCGCGAGCACCCGCTTCTTGAGGGCCTTCATGGCGGGCTCGCGCTCCTTCAGGTCCACGACCAGCGGGGTCGCGATGAAGATCGAGGAGTACGCACCGGCCGCGAGACCGACGAACAGCGACAGCGAGATGTCGTTGAGCATGCCCGCGCCCAGGAAGCCACCGCCGATGAAGAGCAGGGCCCCGACCGGGAGCAGCGCCACGACGGTGGTGTTGATCGAGCGGACCAACGTGCCGTTGATGCTGCGGTTGGCGATCTCGCTGTAGGTGTAGCGGGTCTGCTTGGTGATGTCCTTCGACCCCTCCTTGAGACCGTCGAAGACGACGACGGTGTCGTAGAGGGAGTAACCGAGGATCGTGAGCAGACCGATCACGGTGCCCGGCGTGACCTCGAACCCGACGAGCGCGTACACGCCGACGGTGATGGTGAGGTCGTGGATCAGCGCGACCAGCGCGGCGACCGCCATCCGCCACTCGAAGGCGATGGCGAGGTAGATCACCACGAGGACCATGAAGATGGCGAGGCCGGTCCAGGCCTTGTTCGCGATCTGCTCGCCCCAGCTCGGGCCGACCAGGTCCGCGTTGATGTCGGCGGCCGACACCTTCAGCTCGGCCGCCAGGTCCTTCTTCACGTCGGCGGCGGCGGCGGTGTCCAGACCGGAGATCTGGATGCGCATGCCGCCGGTGCCGAGTTCCTGGACGATCGCGTCGTGCCCGGAGGCCTTCTCCGCGATCTCCGTCGTCTGGGCGACGGAGGCGACCGCCTTCGGGGTGGTGAAGACGGCACCGCCCTTGAATTCGATGCCCATGTTGAGACCCTGAACGGCCAGGGCCACGATCGCCGTGATGGTGATCAGGATGGAAACGCCGTACCAGAGGAAACGCTTGCCGACGAAGTCGTAGCCGACCTCACCGCGGTACAGCCTGGCGCCGAGATCTCCCAGCTTCGACATCTCTCACGCCTCCTTCGAGTCGACGGGGGCGGACACGGTGGCGGCACTCGCACCGGTACCGGTGCGGGACCGGCGCAGCGGGGGCTTGGCCCCGAGCCGCTTCGGGTCCAGCCCGGACCACGGGTGACCGCTGGAGAAGAACGTCGTACGGGCCATCAGGGTCATGATCGGCTTGGTGAAGAGGAACACCACGACCACGTCGAGCAGGGTGGTCAGACCCAGCGTGAAGGCGAAGCCCTGGACCTTGCCCACGGTGACGATGAACAGCACCGCGGCGGCGAGGAACGACACGAAGTCGGAGACCAGGATGGTGCGTCGGGCTCGCGGCCAGGCGCGCTCCACGGCCGGGCGCAGGGTGCGACCTTCGCGGATCTCGTCACGGATGCGTTCGAAGTACACGATGAACGAGTCCGCCGTGATGCCGATCGCGACGATGGCACCACAGACGGCGGGCAGGTTCAGCGCGAACCCGATGCCCTTTCCGAGCAGCGCCATGATCGTGTAGGTGAGGATCGCGGACACCAGGAGGCTGACGATCGCGATGAACGCCAGGCCCCGGTAGTAGACCAGCAGGTAGATCACCACGAGGAGCAGGCCGATGGCGCCGGCGATCAGACCGGCCTTCAGCTGCTCGCCGCCGAGGGCGGGGGTGACGGTGGTGACGCTGTCCTCCTGGAAGGAGAGCGGCAGGGCGCCGTACGAGAGCATGTTGCCCAGGTCCGTGGCGGTCTCCTGGTTGAAACCACCACCGGAGATCTCGGCGTTGCCGCCGGTCAGCGCCTGGTTCACGGACGGGTCGGAGATCACCGAGCCGTCGAGCACGATCGCGAACTGGTTCTGCGGCATCTGCTTGGTGGCGAGCTCACCGGTGATCTTGGCGAACTTGTCCGCGCCCTTGTCGGTGAACTGCATCGCGACGATCCACTCGCCGGTCTGCGAGTTGATCTGGGCCTTGGCCTCGTCGACGTCCTGACCGTTCACGACGGCCGGGCCGAGCACCCACTTGCCGCGGTCGCCACAGGCGACCATCGGGTCCTCGGGCTTGGCGCCCTTGCCGGCCTCGGCGCGCTGCGCCGGGTCGGCGCAGTTCAGCGCCGCGAACTTGGCCTGCAGGTCGGCCACGGCGGCATCGGCACCGGACGGAACCGGTGCGGGCGTGGTGGCCGGGGTGGTGGCCTTGTTGTCGTCTGCCTTCTTCGACCCGCTCGCCGACGGCGTGGGAGAGGGGGCGCTCGGGGCCTTGAGGCCCTCGCTGAGCGCGCGGCCCTGGGAAGTGGCGCTGGACGACGGGGTGGCCGACGGCTTGCCGTCTTCGGCCTTGGGGGCGCCGGAGCCGCTCGCGGAGGGCTTCGCGGACGGACTGCCGGAGGGCTTCGCGGACGGGCTGCCGGACGGCTTCGGCGTGGCGTTGGGCGTGGCCGGGTCACTGGGGGTGAACGCCAGGACCGGGCGGAAGTAGAGCTGGGCGGTGGTACCGACCTGCTCGCGCGCCTGCTGCTCGTTCACTCCCTTGGGGATGTTCACGATGATGTGGTCGCGGCCCTGCGTCTGGACCTCGGCCTCCGACACGCCGAGACCGTTGACACGACGGTCGATGATGCCGACCGCGGTGTTCATGTTGGTCTCGTTGATCGCGTCCGGCTTGCCGGGCTCGCTCTTCGCCTTGAGCGTGATGCTCGTACCGCCGGCGAGGTCGATGCCCAGTCGGGGAGTCGTCTGCTTGGAGATGAACATCCCCGCGGTGAGCGCCACCATCGCGATCAGGATGATCGCCAGGGCGCGCCCCGGCCTCCCCTGAGCCCCCGTGGGCCGCCGGCCCTTCTTCGGTGCTGCCACCTTGTCGTATCTCCCTGTCCAACCGTCCCGCGCCGGGTCAGCACGCGGACGGCCACGAAATGTGTGGTGGGGACCCCTGCCCCCCGCAGAAGTGTCACTCACGGGAACCGCGGCGGCCGCCGATCAGGCGCCTCCGCGGTTCCCGGCCGAGCGCTACTTCGCGCCGGCCTCGCCGTCGGTCTTGCCGTCCTTCGGCTCGTCGGCGGGCCCGTCGCCGGGCTCGTCCTTCTTGCCCAGGTCGAGCTTGGGAGCCTCGTCCTCGTCCTTCGACAGGTCGGTCTTCGGCGTCTCGCCCGCGGTCAGCGAGGAGGCGTCGTCCGGGACGACCGGCGTGTCGATGGTCAGATCATCGGTGGCGCCGTGGACGATGCGGTTGTACTCGGCGTCCTCCAGCACGGCGCCGATGGAGTTCTTCGCGTAGATGGCGTGGACGCCGGGGGCCACCTCGAGGGTGACGGTGTCCTCACCGATCTCCTTCACGGTGGCGTACATGCCACCGATGGTGCGGACCCCGGTACCGGGCGCCATTTCGTTGCGCATCTGCGCGGCCGCCTGCTGCTTCTTCTTGGCGGAGCGGGTCATCAGGAACATCGCCCCGATGAGCACGATGAACGGGAGGAGTGTCACGAGATTCACGGGACGGAGATCCTTCGCACGACCGTACGGGAGACGGCCTTCTTCTACGGGGGTGGGCATGCCGACCCGGAGGGTCGGCATCGGCGGAGTCTAGGCGAGTCCGCACCGATGGAACAACGCCCAGCATGGCACCGCAGTTCCTGAGCGGTCGAACCTCCGCGCCGTCAGGCCCTGAACAACCCCTGTTGTCCACTTGATCCACTACCGTCCTGCCGGGGCGGTACAAGCCCCAGGTGGGCCCAGGCGGCGGGGGTCGCGACCCGGCCCCTGGGCGTCCGTGCCAGCAGCCCCTCGCGCACCAGGAAGGGCTCGGCCACCTCCTCGACGGTCTCCCGCTCCTCCCCGACGGCCACGGCGAGGGTGGACAGGCCCACGGGTCCGCCGCCGAACAGCTTGAGCAGGGCCTCCAGCACGGCCCGGTCGAGCCGGTCGAGCCCGCGCGCGTCCACCTCGTACAGCTGGAGGGCGGTGCCGGCCACCTCGCGGTTGATCACTCCGTCGGCCCTGACCTGGGCGTAGTCCCGGACTCGGCGCAGGAGCCGGTTGGCGATGCGCGGCGTGCCCCGGGAGCGGCCGGCGATCTCCGCCGCGCCGGCGGTGTCGATCTCCACGTCGAGGAGGCGGGCCGAGCGGTGAATGACCCGTTCGAGTTCCTCCGGTACGTAGAACTCCATGTGTCCGGTGAAGCCGAAGCGGTCGCGCAGCGGCGGGGGCAGCAGTCCGGCCCGGGTGGTGGCACCGACCAGGGTGAAGGGCGGAAGCTCCAGCGGAATGGCCGTCGCGCCCGGGCCCTTGCCGACGATCACGTCGACGCGGAAGTCCTCCATGGCCATGTACAGCATCTCCTCGGCGGGCCGGGACATGCGGTGGATCTCGTCGAGGAAGAGGACCTCGCCCTCCTGGAGGGAGGACAGGATCGCGGCGAGGTCGCCGGCGTGCTGGATGGCGGGACCGGAGGTGATCCGGATGGGTGCCTCCATCTCGGCGGCGATGATCATGGAGAGGGTGGTCTTGCCGAGGCCGGGCGCGCCCGAGAGCAGGACGTGATCGGCGGTGGCTCCGCGCTGGCGGGCCGCCTTGAGGACGAGGTCGAGCTGTCGGCGGACCTTCTCCTGGCCGACGAACTCGCCGAGGTCCTTGGGCCTCAGGGCCGCCTCGACGGCGGTGTCCTCGCCGCCGGCCGCCGCCGCGACAAGACGGTCGGTCTCGGCTGCGTCGGTCTCGTCGTCCCAGTTCACGGTGTCAGTCTGCCTTCTCGGTCGGTGCGGTGGTCATCGTGCCCCCGTGGGGCGGCCCGGTACGGGGACGCCGTCGGTGCCGCCACCGCGTGTGCCCGCCCGCCGTGCGGGGCGCCGGCGGCCGACCGGGGCCGCGGGGCGCGGCGGTCGCGGTCGGATCGCGGTCGGGTCATGCGGCGGTCCCGGTCGGGTCGTGCGGTGGTCCCGGTCGGTCGCCGTCAGCCGGCCGGGGCCGCCGGTCCGGGCGGGCCGGTGCCCCGCCAAGGTGCGGAGTAGGTGCGGGGCGCCCCCGTACCGGCATCGGTTCGCGTCGCCGGGTCGGTCGTGGGGTCAGCGGGCCCGGTTCAGGGACTGGAGGGCGGCGCGCAGGAGCTGCGGCACGGGAGCCGAGCCGCCGGCGGCGATGGCCTCCTCGGCCTGCGGGGTGACGGCCGAGACCGCCTCCTCCGCGTCCCGGGAGGCGTACCCCAACCCGATCAGCGCCGCGGCGAGTTGCTCCGTCCACGGCGCGGGTCCGGTCGCGGCGGCCCGCTGGGCCCCGACCAGGCCGCTGGTGCCCAGCGGTGCGCCCAGCTTGTCCTTGAGTTCCAGCAGCAGCTTCTGCGCCCCCTTCTTGCCGATGCCGGGCACCGCCATCAGGGACTTCTCGTCGCCCGTGGAGACGGCCAGTCGGAGCGCGTCCGGGCTGTGCACGCCCAGCATGGCCTGAGCCAGCCTCGGCCCGACCCCGCTGGCGGTCTGCAGCAGCTCGAAGACCTGTCGCTCGTCGTCGTCGGCGAAGCCGTACAGCGTCAGCGAGTCCTCCCGTACGACCAGGGAGGTCGCCAGTCGCGCGGGTTCACCCAGCCGGAGCCCCGAGACGGTGTTCGGCGTGCAGTGCACGGCCATGCCCACGCCCCCGACCTCGATCACGGCGAGGGTGGGGGCGAGGGCGGCGACCTGGCCACTGACGAAGGCGATCATCGGGTACGGCCTTTCCGGGCGGAGACGGGGGCGGAGCCGCGCGCGGCGGTCGCGGCGTGCAGGGCGACCGCCTGCTGGAGACGGTTCTGGGCGGGGGCCCGCCAGATGTGGCAGATGGCGAGGGCCAGGGCGTCGGCGGCGTCGGCCGGCTTCGGTGGCGCGTCGAGCCGCAGCAGGCGGGTGACCATGGCTCCCACCTGTGCCTTGTCGGCGCGGCCGCTGCCGGTGACGGCGGCCTTGACCTCGCTGGGGGTGTGCAGGGCGACGGGCAGTCCGCGGCGGGCGGCGCAGAGCATGGCGACCGCGCTGGCCTGCGCGGTCCCCATGACGGTGCTGACGTTGTGCTGGCTGAACACCCTTTCCACCGCGACGAGTTCGGGTCGGTGTTCGTCGAGCCAGCTCTCGATGCCCTGCTCGATGGCGACGAGCCGCAGCCCGATCTCGGCGTCCGCCGGAGTCCGTACGACCCCCACGCCCAGCATCGTCAGCGGGCGACCCGCGACGCCCTCGACCACGCCGATACCGCACCGGGTCAACCCCGGGTCCACACCGAGCACTCGCAACGTCCCCTCCTCCTTCACGCAGGTGTGCAGGCTACCGGCCGGCACCGACAGCGGCGGTGACCGCACGGGACGGGCCCGCCGCGTTCGGCGGCGGGCGAGCGATCGGCGAGCGGCGGTCGAGCGGACGGCAGGCGTCGACGAGCGGTCGGCGAGCGGCCGGAGGGAGGAGACGTCGAGGGAACGGGCGGCCAACGAAACGGCCCGCCGGATGAATCCGGCGGGCCGTTCACGTCTGTTGCGGCGAGAGTCCGCGGCTCAGGCGTCGACCTTCTCCATGACCTCGTCCGGTACGTCGAAGTTGGCGAAGACGTTCTGCACGTCGTCGCTGTCCTCCAGCGCGTCGATCAGCTTGAAGATCTTGCGCGCGCCCTCTTCGTCCAGCTCGACCTGCATGGTCGGCAGGAAGTTGGAGTCGGCCGAGTCGTAGTCGATGCCGGCCTGCTGGAGCGCGGTGCGGACCGCGACCATGTCGGTGGCCTCGCTGATGATCTCGAAGCTGTCCCCGAGGTCGTTGACCTCTTCGGCTCCGGCTTCCAGCACCGTCTCCAGGACGTCGTCCTCGGAGAGCTCGCCCTTGGGCAGGAGGACGACACCCTTGCGGTTGAACAGGTACGAGACCGAGCCCGGGTCGGCCATCGAGCCGCCGTTGCGGGTCATGGCGACACGCACGTCGGACGCGGCACGGTTGCGGTTGTCGGTGAGGCACTCGATGAGCACCGCGACGCCGTTCGGGCCGTAGCCCTCGTACATGATCGTCTCGTAGTCGGCGCCGCCGGCTTCGAGGCCGCCGCCGCGCTTGACCGCGGAGTCGATGTTCTTGTTCGGGACCGAGCTCTTCTTGGCCTTCTGGATGGCGTCGAAGAGCGTCGGGTTGCCATCGATGTCGGCGCCGCCCATGCGGGCCGCGACCTCGATGTTCTTGATCAGCTTCGCGAAGAGCTTGCCGCGCTTGGCGTCAACCACGGCCTTCTTGTGCTTCGTCGTAGCCCATTTAGAGTGGCCGGACATCTGCCTGTCTCCTTCGCGTCACCAACAGTGTTCGCTCAGATCCTACCGGGACGCCGTTACAGCCCCGCGCGCACCATGTCGACGAAGTACGCGTGAACGCGGTCGTCGCCGGTCAGTTCCGGGTGGAAGGACGTGGCGAGCACGTTCCCCTGCCGTACCGCGACGGTGTGACCGTCGTACGTGGCGAGCACCTCGGCCGAGGCGCCGACCGACTCCACCCACGGGGCGCGGATGAAGACACCCTCGACCGGGTCGCCGGCTATGCCCGCGAAGTCGATCCGTGCCTCGAAGGACTCGTTCTGGCGCCCGAAGGCGTTGCGGCGGACGATCATGTCGATGCCGCCCAGCGTCTCCTGGTCCTCGCGACCGTCCAGGAGCTTGTCCGCGAGCATGATCATGCCGGCGCAGGTGCCGTAGACCGGCATCCCGGCCCGCACGCGCTCGCGCAGCGGCTCCAGCATGCCGAACAGCACGGCGAGCTTCGACATGGTCGTGGACTCGCCGCCGGGGATCACCAGGGCGTCGACGTCGGCGAGTTCCTCGGGACGCCGGACCGGCCTGGCCACGGCGTCCGCCGCGGCCAGGGCGATCAGGTGCTCCCGTACATCGCCCTGAAGTGCCAGGACACCAATGACGGGGGTGCTGCTCATGCTTGTTACCAGCCCCGGTTGGCGTAGCGCTCGGACTCGGGGAGGGTGTCGCAGTTGATGCCGACCATGGCCTCGCCCAGGTTGCGGGAGGCGTCCGCGATGATCTTCGGGTCGTCGTAGAAGGTGGTGGCCTTCACGATGGCGGCGGCGCGCTTGGCCGGGTCGCCGGACTTGAAGATGCCGGAGCCGACGAAGACGCCCTCGGCGCCGAGCTGGCGCATCAGCGCGGCGTCGGCCGGGGTGGCGACGCCACCGGCGGAGAACAGCACGACCGGGAGCTTGCCGAGCTCGGCGACCTCCTTGACCAGCTCGTACGGGGCGCGCAGGTCCTTGGCGGCGGCGAACAGCTCGTTGTTGTCGAAGCCGCGCAGGCGGGCGATCTCGTTCTTGATCTGGCGCAGGTGGCGGACGGCCTCGACGACGTTGCCGGTGCCGGCCTCACCCTTGGAACGGATCATGGCCGCGCCCTCGGCGATGCGGCGCAGGGCCTCGCCCAGGTTGGTGGCGCCACAGACGAAGGGGGTGGTGAACGCCCACTTGTCGGAGTGGTTGACCTCGTCGGCCGGGGTCAGGACCTCGGACTCGTCGATGTAGTCGACGCCGAGGGACTGCAGCACCTGCGCCTCGACGAAGTGGCCGATGCGGGACTTGGCCATGACGGGGATGGAGACGGCCTCGATGATCTCTTCGATCATGTTGGGGTCGGACATCCGGGCCACTCCGCCGTCCTTGCGGATGTCGGCGGGGACCCGCTCCAGGGCCATGACGGCCACGGCGCCGGCGTCTTCGGCGATCTTCGCCTGCTCGGCGTTGACCACGTCCATGATCACGCCGCCCTTGAGCTGCTCGGCCATGCCGCGCTTGACGCGGGACGTGCCGATCGCGGACTCAGCGGACTGCGGGGTGGAGGGAAGCGTGCTCACGGATTGACCTCACTCGAAGGAAGACGGGTGCTGCGGTGGTACTGCGGTGAGCAAACCCCCCACGACCAGTCCACTGCAAGGGCCAATGAGGAGCCGGTGGCTCCTTCCGATTTGGCCATTGGGTACAAGTGGGGCCGCTACGGCCGTTCCGCAAGATCCACCGGGGGCTCGTCGTCCATCTCGAAGGCGAGCGGGAAGGGGGCGTGTCCGGCCAAGCGGAACCAGCGGACCTTGCGGTGCCTGCGCAGCGCGCGGGCCGCGCGTACCGCGTCGTTGTGGAAGCGGCGGGCCATCGGCACCCGGCGGACGGCGGCCGCCAGCTCCTCGGTGGCCTCCGCGCCGCCGGGGGCGGCCTTCAGCACCTCGACCTGGTCCACGTCGGAGAACACCGCGCGCAACGCCTGGCTCAGTTCGCTCTCGGCCACCTCGCGGTGCTCCTCCTCGGCCTGTCGGGCCCCGTGCGCGGCCTCGTACAGCACCAGCGACGAGGCCGGGTCGAGCACGCCCGAGGTGGCCACCTCCAGCACCACCGACGCCCGCCGCACGAGCTGCGCGTCGAGGGCGGCCCGGGCGGCGTCCATCCGTGAGTGCAGCCGGTCGAGGCGACCGGCGGTCCAACTGAGGTAGACCCCGATGACGCCGAGGCCCAGGGCAATCCAGACAAGGGTTTCGATCACGGGCCGCGACTCTACCTTTCGCGGGCCCCCGACCCCGGCCCGGCCCGGGGGCGGCCCCCGGCGGCCGGGGGACGCCGCAGACGGCGCGGGTCACGGCACCGGGCCGTCTCTTTCGGATCTTGCCTGACCCGCGCCGCCCGGCAAGATCCGAAAGAGACGGCCTATGGGCTGTCCCGCAATCCCTGGTGGATCAGCGCACGGCGTCGGACGCGGTGCATCGCAAGGCGGAGGGACGTCCTCATACTGGGCGTATTCGGGCGTTCCGACAACGCGGCGAGGTGCCGTGGCCGGTGTCGTGCGCCCGCCAGGGATTGCGGGACAGCCCTTAGTCCCGCGCGAAGCCCAGCCGTGCGCGCAGGCCGACGCGTTCGTCCTCCGCGACCGCCGCCGCGCCGTCGGTCACGGTCTCGTAGACGGCCAGGATGTCCGCTCCCACCGTCGACCAGTCGAAGCGCCGCACGTGCGCGGAGCCGCGGGTGCTCAGTTCCGCCCGGCGTTCGGGGTCCCGCAGGAGGGCGATGGCACCCGCCGCCAGGGAGTCGGCGTCCTCGTTGGTGAAGAGGTCGCCCGCGCGTCCCTGGTCCAGTACCTGCGCGAAGGCGTCCAGGTCCGAGGCCAGGACCGCGGCCCCCGCCGAGAGGGCCTCGACGAGGATGATGCCGAAGCTCTCGCCGCCGGTGTTGGGGGCGACGTACGCGTCGACGCTGCGCAGCAGCCGCGCCTTGTCCTCGTCCGAGACCATGCCGAGGAACTCGACCCGGGAGCGGAGGTCGGCCGGCAGCGAGGCCACGGCCTCCTCCTCGTCGCCGCGGCCGGCCACGAGGAGCCGTACGTCCGGGCAGGCCTCCACGATCTTGGGGAAGGCCGCCATGAGCACGGGCATGCCCTTGCGGGGCTCGTCGATCCGGCCGATGAAGCCGAGGGTCTGACCGCTCCACTCGACCTTGGGTTCGGCCTTGGCGAAGAAGTCCACGTCGACCCCGTTGGGGATCACGACGGCGTCCCCGCCCAGGTGTTCCACGAGGGTCCGGCGCGCGTACTCGCTCACCGCGATGCGGGCGCTGATCTTCTCCAGCGCCGGCTGGAGGATCGGGTACGCGGCGACCATCGCGCGCGAGCGGGGGTTGGAGGTGTGGAAGGTGGCCACGATGGGTCCCTGCGCCGCCCAGCAGGACAGCAGGCCGAGGGACGGCGAGGCGGGTTCGTGGATGTGGATGACGTCGAAGACGCCGTCGTGCAGCCAGCGTCGTACGCGGGCCGCGGACAGGAAGCCGAAGCTCAGCCGGGCCACCGACCCGTTGTACGGCACCGGGACCGCTCGTCCCGCCGAGACCACGTAGGGCGGCAGCGGAGTCTCGTCGTCCGCGGGGGCGAGCACCGACACCTCGTGGCCGCTGCGGATCAGGTGTTCCGCGAGGTCACGGATGTGGAACTGGACGCCGCCCGGTACGTCCCACGAGTACGGGCACACGATGCCGATCTTCACTGAGCGCGTTCCTCCAGGTCGTCCAGCCACAGCCGCTGCAGCATGTGCCAGTCCTCGGGGTGCTCGGCGATCCCCTGGGCGAACACGTCGGCGACGGCCTGGGTCATGACGGCCGTCTTCTCGACCCGGGTGCCGTTCTTCGGCACGGGCACCTCGGGGTGTATCCGGCCGTACATCTTCGGGGTGTCCCCGTAGTACAGGGTGGCCGGGAGCAGCACCGCGCCCGTCTGCTGGGCCAGCAGCGCCGGTCCCGCCGGCATGCGCGCCGTGGAGCCGAAGAAGTCCACCTCGACGCCGGAGGCCGACAGGTCCCGGTCGGCGACCAGGCAGACCAGTCCCCCGGAGCGGAGCCGTCGGGCCAGGGTGCCGAAGGCGGCGCCGCCGCTGTGCGGGAGCACCTCCATGCCGAGGCTTTCCCGGTAGGCCACGAAGCGGTCGTACAGGCTTTCGGGCTTGAGCCGTTCGGCGACCGTGGTGAACGGCACGCCGATGTGGCCGGTGGCCCAGGCGCCGGCGAGGTCCCAGTTCGCGAGGTGCGGCAGGGCGACCACGACCCCGCGCCCGGTGGCCAGCGCCTCGCGCAGGACGTGGTCGTCCTTCATCTCGACGTCCGTGCCGAACCGCTTCGGGTCCATGGTCGGCAGCCGGAAGGACTCCATCCAGTACCGCATGTAGGAGCGCATGCCGGCACGCGACAGTTCCCGCAGGGCTTCGGGGGTCGCGTCCGGGACCACCCGGGCCAGGTTCGACTCCAGGCGCAGCACGCTCTTGCCGCGCCGCTTCCAGGCGTAGTCCGCGATCCGGCGGCCGAGGGCCACCGCCGCGGGCTCGGGGAGCTTCTTCACGCCCGCCCAGCCGAGCCCGTAGAGCCCGTCGACGAGCTTGTCCTGTGCGGCGCCCATCAGGCGGCACCGCCTTCGGCCGCGGCCTCGGCCGCGTCGGCCTCCGCCGCCTCGCGGCGTACGGTGACCACCCGCTGGATCAGCGTGACGAGGGAGCCCGCCGCGACCACCCACAGGGCGATCGGCAGGAGCACCCCGATCCAGGAGGGGACGCCGAAGGTCTGCAGCCCGGACAGGCCGGCCGCGACGAGGGTGATCACCAGGCGTTCGGCTCGTTCGATGAGCCCGTTGACGGCCACCGGCAGCCCGATCGACTCGCCGCGGGCCTTGGTGTAGGAGACCACCTGGCCGCTGGCCAGGCAGAAGATGGACACGGCGCAGAGCACGTTGTGGTTCCCGAAGCCCGCGTACCAGAGCGCGAGTCCGCCGAAGATGGCCGCGTCGGCCACCCGGTCGAGCGTCGAGTCGAGGAACGCCCCCCACCGGCTGGAGACGCCGGCCTGGCGGGCCATGTTCCCGTCGACCAGGTCGGAGAAGACGAAGAGGGTGATGGTGATCGTGCCCCAGAAGAACTCGCCCCGGGGGAAGAAGACCAGCGCTCCGGCCACCACTCCGGCGGTGCCGATCAGGGTGACGGCGTCCGGGCTCACCCCCCGACGGAGGAGAAATGCGGCGAACGGCGTGAGAACACGCGTGAAGAATGCACGCGCGTACTTGTTCAGCATGGCCTTCCCGGAGGGTCGCTGGGCCGTGCGGCCACAGCGGCCACCGGCTGGCCCATCGTAGCCGGCGCCTCGCGCCCCGGGTGCCGCGCACCCACCGGTTCGCCCCGGACAATCCCCGCGCCGGCTCCACGTCGGCTCCGCGCCGGCCGCTCGTCGTGCTCCGGACGGCTGCGGGTACGACGTATGGACGTGGTGTGACACCGGTGCAAAGCTCGAAGGACCCCGATCACCCTCCTCACCGCGACACCGGGAGGCACGAGCATCATGGGAGCCACATCACACCAAGCCGGGGCCGCCGGCAGGGCACTGACGGCCGACCGGCCCACTTCCGTACGGAACGTCGTGTTGGTCGGCCACAGCGGCGCCGGCAAGACCACCCTGGTCGAGGCCCTGGCGCTGACCGCCGGGGCCGTCAATCGAGCCGGCCGGGTCGAGGACGGTTCGACCGTCTCCGATCACGACGAGATCGAACATCGTCGCCACCGGTCCGTCCAGCTCTCCCTCGTCCCCGTCGAATGGGGCGGGATCAAGATCAATATCCTGGACACTCCGGGATACGCCGACTTCGTCGGTGAACTCAGGGCCGGTCTGCGCGCCGCGGACGCGGCCCTTTTCGTCGTCTCGGCCGCCGACGGGATCGACGGCGCCACCCGCATGGTCTGGGACGAGTGCGAGGCCGTCGGCATGCCCCGGGCCATCGTCGTCACCCACCTGGAGGCGGCCCGGTCCGACTACGCCCAGATGGCCGGCGTCTGCGGGGAGATCTTCGGCGCCGAGGACCCGGACGCCGTCGTACCGCTCTACCTGCCCCTGCACGGGCCCGCGGGCCCGGACGGGCACGCCCCCGTCACCGGGCTGCTCGGCCTGCTCTCCCGGCGCGTGTACGACTACGGCTCCGGGGAACGCGTCGAACGCGACCCGGACCCGGCGGAACTCGCCCTCATCGCCGACGCCCGCTCCCGCCTGATCGAGGGGATCATCGCGGAGAGCGAGGACGAGAGCCTCATGGACCGCTATCTCGGCGGCGAGGACATCGACCTCAAGACCCTCGTGGACGACCTGGAGCGGGCCGTTGCCCGGGGCACCTTCCACCCCGTGCTGATGGCGGCGCCCGCGGCCGAGGGAGCCCGTCAGGGCCTCGGGACGGTGGAACTCCTCGAACTGGTCACCGGCGGCTTCCCCACCCCCGCGGAACGCGCGCCGCTCGCCGTCACCGCCCCCGACGGTTCCGACCGCCCCCCGGTCACCTGCGATCCCGACGGGCCCCTCGTGGCCGAGGTCGTCAAGACCTCCTCCGACCCCTACGTCGGCCGCGTCTCCCTCGTCCGCGTCTTCTCCGGCACCCTGCTCCCCGAGGCGACGGTGCACGTGTCCGGCCACGGGCTCGCGGACCGCGGGCACGAGGACCACGACGTGGACGAGCGGATCGGTGCCCTCTCCTCCCCCTTCGGCAAGCAGCAGCGGCCCCTCGGCCGGTGCATCGCCGGCGACCTCGCCTGCGTGGCGAAGCTCACCCGCGCGGAGACGGGCGACACCCTCTCCGCCAAGGACCGGCCCCTGCTGATGGAGCCCTGGTCGATGCCCGATCCCCTGCTGCCCCTCGCCGTCGAGGCCCATGGCAAGGCCGACGAGGACAAGCTCTCGCAGGCGCTGGCCCGTCTCGTGGCCGAGGACCCGACGCTGCGGCTGGAGCAGAACCCGCACACGCGTCAGCTCGTCCTGTGGTGCCTGGGCGAGGCCCACCAGGACCTGGTGCTCGAACGCCTGCGGACCCGCTACGGGGTCCAGGTGGACCCGGTCCCCCACAAGGTCAGCCTGCGTGAGACCTTCGGCGCCGAGGCGACCGGCCGCGGGCGCCACGTCAAGCAGTCCGGGGGCCACGGCCAGTTCGCCATCTGCGAGATCCGGGTGGAGCCGCTGCCGGCCGGCAGCGGCGTGGAGTTCGTCGACAAGGTGGTCGGCGGTTCGGTGCCCCGCCAGTTCATCCCGTCCGTGGAGAAGGGCGTCCGCGCCCAGGCCGCGCGCGGGGTCGCGGCCGGATACCCGCTGGTGGACGTACGGATCACCCTGCTCGACGGCAAGGCGCACTCGGTGGACTCCTCCGACGCCGCCTTCCAGACCGCGGGCGCGCTCGCCCTGCGGGAGGCCGCCGCCGAGGCGACCATGCACCTCCTGGAGCCCGTCGCGGAACTGGACGTACTGGTGCCCGACGAGTACGTCGGCCCGGTCATGAGCGACCTCGCGGGGCGCCGAGGTCGCGTCGTCGGCTCCGACCAGGCCGGGCCGGGCCGGACGCGGGTGCGGGCGGAGATCCCGGAGATCGAGATCGGCCGGTACGCGGTGGAGTTGCGGTCCGTGTCGCACGGCACGGGCGGGTTCCGTCGCAGCTACGCCCGCCACGAACCCATGCCACCACAATTGGCGGAAAGGATTCGCGAACAGGCCGAGAAAGGAACGTAGTTGACAAAGCGCTGCGGCGACCGCCCACCCAAGCCGCTTGCGGTGGGCGGTATTTCCCTGTCCCATGACCATGGGGCAGGCCGCGCCGCTAGGCTTTTCGGCGGCGCGGGGCAGGACGACGGCAGGCGCGAGCCGGCAGTGGGCACAGGCGCACGGTGATGGGGGCAACGGTGGCGGACGACGGTTTCGACTTCAGGCCCGGGGCGCAGGTTCCGCTCCAGGGAGGCGGTGGGCAGACCGCCGCGACCAACGCGTTGGCGTCCGCCGCGTACCGCGACGGCAAGCTGGAGGAGATCCTCAAGGCCAACAACGACCTCCACGAGTCGAAGGTCAAGGCCCCCAGGATCTCCCTCTTCGAACCCAACCTGGGCGAGGCCTTCTGCCGCGCGGTCGAGGTACGCACCCTCGGCGCCGGCCGCAAGCCGCTCATCCAGTCCTTCGGCGCCGACCCGCAGACCGTCGTCGAGCACTGCCTGGCCGCTTCCCGCATCCGCAAGGAGCGCGACCGCAAGCTGCGCATGATCGTGCTGGTCTGCGGGGTGGTCTTCCTGCCCGGGCTGCTGCTGTGGCTGGGCCTGTTCCAGCTCCGCAAGTCCCTGGGCAAGGGCGAGGGCAAGCGGTCCTGGCTGGTCACCGCCCTGCTCGTGGGCGTCGCCGTGGTGGTGGCGGTGTTGATGTTCCGGTTGCCCTTCACCGGGTTCCTCGGGATATACCTGCGGGCGATGATCATCGCTCCGGCTCTGGGCTGGTTCCTGGCCCGCCGGATCTGCGAGGCCACCGCGGTCGACATGCGGTCCCGCTGGGACGGGCTGCTGGGCGGCGGGGGCGTCGCCGCCAAGATCCCCGAGGCGGTGCCGGGCAACCCCGACGAGAAGGCGCGTGAGGACCTGCGCCACCAACTGGCGAAGCTCACCGCCGAGGACCGCAGCAACTCCGCCTTCTACGCCGGCCCCAAGGGGATCCTCGGCATGGGCACCCGCTGGGGCAGTTGGCAGATGGCCGAGGAGCTGACCCCGAGGACCGAGGGCGCCGACATCCACCCCTTCCGCAGTTGGGACGTCATACGCGCGATCGACACCCAGCTCCGCAAGCTGGAGCGCGGCCCGCTGCACACGGGGGGCTTCCCGACCGCGTCGATCCAGCACTGGATCGTCACCCCGATCGGCGAGGGCGCGGCCGAGGTGGCCCGGCCCACCGGCGAGGACGTGGACACCTTCCTGGTGAAGCCGCACGAGATCACCCGGATCTGCAACGAGCAGCAGTTCAGCGCCGGCAACCGGCACTATCTGGGCATCCAGTACCCGCTCTGGGACGGGCAGCTCGTCATCACGATGCTGGTGACGGTCACGGTGCTGTACAAGACCCTGCGGGTGGACGTCACCGCCCACGCCCTGGGTCCCGTGCACGGCCTGTTCACCACGAAGTCCGCGCCCAAGACGGTCGAGGTGGCCAAGTCCGTCCGCTTCTGGGAGACGGTGGAGCGACAGCTCCCGCTGGTGGACGCGACGGAGGTCGTCCGGCTGGCCGTGCGTGCCTCGCTGACCTGGTACCCGCCGGTCCTGGAGTACTTCGGCGGCAAGCTGATCCTGCCCGAGCCGTTCGGGTTGCGGCACGTGTGGGCCGGTTCGATGTGGCGCCACCGCTTCATGGCGGACGACGCCCTGCGCACCGTGGCCCCGGTCCTGCGGTCGGTGCACACCGCCGCGTTCAAGGTCCTGGAGGAGAACGGCGTCGACACGGACCGCTTCACCAACCGCTCCTCGATCATGAGCGGCTTGATCCAGGAGCCGTCGCCGCGCAAGGCGGACGTCTACGACGCGTAGGCGCGGACGGTACGACGCGAGGGCCGGGGGGGGGGGGGGGGCCCCCCCCCCCCCCCCCCCCCCGGCCCTCGCGTCTCAGTCGGTGGGCCAGGCGTCCGCGAGCATCTGGCGGGTGTCCGCGAGCAGTTGCGGCAGAACCTTGGTGTGGCCGACGACCGGCATGAAGTTCGTGTCCCCACCCCAGCGCGGCACGATGTGTTGGTGCAGGTGCGCGGCGATGCCGGCGCCGGCCGCCGCGCCCTGGTTCATGCCGATGTTGAATCCGTGCGCCCCGGACGCCTTGCGCAGGGCGGTCATGGCCCGCTTGGTCAGGTCGGCGAGCTCGGCGGTCTCGGCGGCGTCGAGTTCCGTGTAGTCGGCGACGTGCCGGTAGGGGACGACCATCAGGTGGCCACCGTTGTACGGGTACAGATTGAGCACGGCGTAGACGTGCCGGCCCCGGGCGACCACGAGCCCGTCCTCGTCCGACATGTCCGGAATCCCGCAGAAGGGACAGCCGTCACCGGCCTCCGGACCGGTCGGCTTGTTCTCCCCCTGGATGTAGGCCATCCGGTGGGGCGTCCACAGACGCTGGAACGCGTCCTGCGTGCCCACACCGATCTGCTGCTCCGGCTCAATCGTCATGGGATGCAGCATATGACCTTGCCCCCGCAGGGCGTGTCGCCGGGGCGAAGACGGGAGGCGGGCCCGCGATGCTGGGTCCATGCACGCAGAAGCCGAGAGCCGCGACGTCGCCTGGGAACGCCGCACCGAGATCCCGCTCTTCTACCTCTCACTGGTGTTCCTCGCCGGGTACGCGGTCCGCGTGCTCGCCCACGCCCACTCCCTGTGGCGCGACATCGCCGCGATCACCGTCGCACTGACCTGGCTCTGCTTCATCGTGGACTACGTGGTGCGGCTGGTCCTGAGCCGCCAGCGGCCGCTGCGGTTCGTCCGCCGCCACTGGCTGGACACGGTGATCGTCATCCTGCCGACGCTGCGGGCGCTGCGCATGGTCAAGGTCCACGACGCGGTCATGGCCAAGAGACGGAAACGCCCGCGCCGCGGCCTGTACCCGCGCGTGATCACGTACGCGGGCCTCTCGTCGCTGCTGCTCGGATTCTCCGGCTCGCTGGGCCTGTACGACTCCGAGCGGCGGGACCCGCACTCCCCGATCCAGACGTTCGGGGACTCGCTGTGGTGCGTGGTCCAGACGCTGACGACGGTCGGTTACGGAGACGTGGCCCCCGTGACCATGTCGGGGCGGCTGATCGCGACCACTTTGATGATGTTCGGTCTGGGTCTGCTGGGGGCGGTGACCGGTTCCTTCTCGTCCTGGCTGATCCAGATCTTCCGCCGGGACGACGAGGAGGAGCCCCCGGGGGACGAACCGTCCCCGGGGGCTCCTCACTGATCCGACCGCGTCGGTCAGACCTGGACGCGGTCCGCGACGACCTTGGCCAGCTTGGCCAGGGCCTCGTCCTTGGCCACGCCGTTCTCCTGCGAACCGTCGCGGTAGCGGAAGGAGACGGTGCCGGCGGCCATGTCCTCGTCACCGACGATGATCATGAACGGGACCTTGAGCTTCTGGTGGTTGCGGATCTTCTTCTGCATCCGGTCCGAGGAGGCGTCCACCTCGACGCGCAGCCCCTGCTTCTTCGCCTCGGCGGCGAACTCCTGGAGGTACTCCACGTGCCCGTCGCCGATCGGGATGCCGACGGCCTGGACGGGGGCCAGCCACGGCGGCATGGCCCCCGCGTAGTGCTCCAGCAGCACGGCGAAGAAGCGCTCGATGGAACCGAACAGCGCACGGTGGATCATGACCGGGCGCTGACGCGAACCGTCGGGGCCGGTGTACTCCAGGTTGAAGCGCTCCGGCAGGTTGAAGTCGAGCTGCACGGTCGACATCTGCCAGGTGCGGCCGATCGCGTCACGGCACTGGACGGAGATCTTCGGGCCGTAGAACGCGGCGCCGCCCGGGTCCGGGACCAGGGGCAGGCCCTGCTTCTCGGCGACCGACTGGAGGACGGCGGTGGCCTCCTCCCAGACCTCGTCCGAGCCGACGAACTTCTCCGGGTCCTTGGTCGACAGCTCCAGGTAGAAGTCGGTCAGACCGTAGTCGCGGAGCAGGTTCAGCACGAAGGTCAGGGTGCGGTCGAGTTCCTCCGCCATCTGCTCCTTGGTGCAGTAGATGTGCGCGTCGTCCTGGGTGAAGCCGCGCGAGCGGGTCAGACCGTGCACCACACCGGACTTCTCGTACCGGTACACGGTGCCGAACTCGAAGAGGCGCAGGGGCAGTTCGCGGTAGGAGCGGCCGCGCGCGTCGAAGATCAGGTTGTGCATCGGGCAGTTCATGGGCTTGAGGTAGTAGTCGGTGCCACCGTCGAGCTGCATGGGGGGGTACATGCCCTCCGCGTACCAGTCCAGGTGCCCGCTCTTCTCGAAGAGGGCGCCCTTGGTGGCGTGCGGGGTGTAGACGAACTCGTAGCCCTCTTCCTCGTGCCGCTTGCGCGAGTAGTCCTCCATGGTGCGACGAATGACGCCGCCCCGCGGGTGGAAGACGGCCAGGCCGGAGCCGATCTCGTCCTGTACGGAGAACAGGTCGAGTTCGGTGCCGAGCCGGCGGTGGTCGCGCTTCTCGGCCTCGGCGAGGAAGTCGAGGTGGGCCTTCAGCTCGTCCTTCGACGGCCACGCGGTGCCGTAGATGCGCTGGAGCATCGGGTTCTTCTCGCTGCCGCGCCAGTAGGCGGCCGCGTTGCGCATGAGCTTGAAGGCGGGGATGTTGCGGGTGGTGGGCAGGTGGGGACCGCGACAGAGGTCCTTCCAGCACAGTTCGCCGGTCTTGCCGTCGAGGTTGTCGTAGATGGTCAGCTCGCCGCCGCCCACCTCGACGTTCGCACCGTCGTCGGTCGAGGCCGAACCCTTGATGCCGATGAGTTCCAGCTTGTACGGCTCGTCCGCGAGCTCCTCGCGGGCCGCCTCGTCGGTGACCACGCGGCGGGCGAACTTCTGCCCGCGCTTCTGGATCTCCTGCATCTTCTTCTCGATGGCCTTGAGGTCATCGGGGGTGAAGGGGCGGGCGACGTCGAAGTCGTAGTAGAAGCCGTCGCGGACCGGCGGGCCGATGCCCAGCTTGGCCTCGGGGAAGAGTTCCTGCACGGCCTGCGCCATGACGTGCGCGGTCGAGTGGCGCAGGATGTTCAGGCCGTCCTCGGAGGAGATCTCCACCGGCTCGACGGTCTCGCCGTCCTTCACCTCGTACGCGAGGTCCTTCAGCTCCCCCGCGACGCGCGCGGCGACGATGGTGCGCTCGCCGGCGAAGAGCTCGGCCGCCGTAGTGCCCGTGGCCACCACGCGCTCGTCCCGCTCGGAATCGCGTTGGATGATCACACGGACGTCTGACACCGGTCTCTCCTGACTCAGGGGGTGCGCGAGCGAACACTGCGCGCCTGAATCGTACCGAGCCGGGGGGCGCCATCGCTAAACGGTTGTTCGCCGGAGCCGGACGCCCACCTCGGCGGCGACCGGCCGGGGTACCGTTTCGCCGCGTCCCGACCCCCTGGAGCGAACCGCCATGCCGCTCGTGCTCGTCCGCCCGCTGGACCTTGACCACGACCCCACCGCCGCCGCCGTCCACCGCGTGGGTCGGGCGGCGTACGCCGTGGAGGCCGCGCTCATCGGCTTCGACGGCATCCCCGCCCTGCGGGAGAGCCTCGCCGAGATGCGGGAGCGGCCGTTGAACTGGATCGGCGCGGTCGCGCGGGACGGCGCGGTCGCCGGGTTCCTCGCGTGGGAGGACACGCGGGACGGCGGCGTGTGCGTCGACCGGCTGTGCGTGGATCCGGCCTGGTTCCGTCGGGGCATCGCCTCGCTGCTGTGCGCGCGGCTGCCGGCCGACCGCCGCGTCACCGTCACCACCGGCGCCGCGAACGCCCCCGCCGTGGCCCTGTACGAACGCCTCGGCTTCCTGCGCGGCGAGGACTTCGAGCCCGTCCCGGGGCTGCGGATGGCCTCGTTCTCCCGCCGTTCCACTCCCCCCGCTCCCCCGACCCGTTGACATCCCAAAGTGTGAGTGGTTTATTACTCACATGAACACGGAACGACGTCGACAGCTCTCCTCCGCGGAGGAACGCCGGGACACGGTGCTGCGCACGGCCATCGGGGCCTTCGCCTCGCGCGGCTACTTCGGCACCACGACCACGGAGGTGGCCAAGGCCGCCGGCATCTCGCAGTCGTACGTCTACCGGCTCTTCCCCAACAAGGAGGCGCTCTTCACCGCGGTCGTCGACCACTGCTTCACCCGGGTGCGGGCCAGCCTGGAGGAGGGCGCGGCGAACGCCGCCGGCAGTGCGCCCGAGGCGGTGCTCAGCGCCATGGGCGACGCCTACGCCCACCTGATCGCGGACAAGGACCTGCTGCTCGTCCTCACCCACGCCCAAGCGGCGGCCGTGTCGGAGACCGCGGTCCGGGACGCCGTGCGGGCCGGCTACGCCCGCCTGGTGGAGTACGTGCGCGGCGCCTCGGGCGGCAGCGAACCCGAGGTGCAGCGGTTCTTCGCGACCGGCATGCTCTGCCACCTGCTGGTGTCGATGGACACGCAGGCAGTGGACGCGCCATGGACACGAACCCTCTCGGCCGGCGTCCGGCACTACTGACGACACCGACGCCCGAGGACGAACGACGGAACAGGGCGGGCCCCGGAGCCCGCCCTTCTTCCGACCCAAAGAGTGAGTGGTCAACCACACACACCATCCGGCGACCACCTGCCGACCGAACCCTGGAGCACCGTCATGACCACGAACAACACCCGCCCCACCAGGATCGACGAGAACGCCCCCGCCGTCGTCCGTCTGGAGACCACCGTCGCGGCCCCCCTCGCCACGGTGTGGGACCTGCACGCCGACATCGCCGGCTGGTCCGACTGGCACACCGGCATCGACCGGGTCGAGTTCGTGGGTCCCCTCGCCGCGGGCACCCGTTTCCGCTGGCTCACCCACGGGCTCGACATCACCTCGACCGTCCTCGACGTGACGCCCGGCGAGCGGATCGCCTGGGGCGGCCCCGCCCACGGGATCGACGGAGTCCACGTCTGGACCTTCCACGAGAACGCCGCGGGTGTCACCGTCCGCACCGAGGAGTCCTGGGCCGGCGCCCCCGTCGAGGCGCGCCCCACCGAGATGGAGGCGGCGCTGCGCCAGTCGCTGGAGGAATGGCTCCACCTCCTGAAGACCACCGCCGAAGCCCGCTGAAGCCACCGAGGCCGGCCGAACACCCCGCCGGCGCCCCGCCCCGCCCCACCCATCGAGAGCCGAGGCCCTCCGTGCCGACCACACAGGACGTGAAGACGATGAACGAAGCCAAGAAGCCCTACCTGACCGGCCACTACGCCCCCGTGGTCGACGAGGTCACCGCGACCGACCTGACGGTGGAGGGCACCCTCCCGCCCGAGCTGACCGGCCGGCTGCTCCGCAACAGCCACAACCCCAAGCCCGGCATCACCCCCACCCACTGGTTCAAGGGCAGCGGCATGGTCCACGGCATCCGGCTGCGGGACGGCCGCGCCGAGTGGTACCGCAACCGGTGGGTGCACACTCCCGCCCTGGACGGCGCCCCCTACATGACCGAACACGGCCCCGACCTGACCGCGAGCACCGCCGGCACCCATGTGATCGAGCATGCCGGCCGGCTGCTGGCCCTCAGCGAGGCCGCCCTGCCCTTCGAGCTCACCGCCGACCTGGAGACCGTGGGCGCCTACGACTTCGGCGGCAAGCTGACCTCGGCGATGACCGCCCACCCCAAGGAGGACCCCGTCACCGGGGAGCTCCACTTCTTCGCCTCCTCACCGTTCCCGCCGTTCCTGATCCACCACGTGGCCTCGGCCGACGGGAAGGTCCTCGACAGCCGGGAGGTGCCGGGGGCGAGCGCGGCGCTGAAGCACGACTTCGCGCTGACCGCGCACCACGTGGTCTTCCTGGAGGGGTCGGTGACCTTCGACCCCACCGAGCACTCCGGCATCCCGTACGGCTGGAGCGAGGACCAGGTCTCCCGGATCGGAGTGATGCCCCGGGGCGCGGGCGGCGCGGCCCGCATCCGCTGGTTCGAGATCGCCCCCGGCTACGGAATGCACTTCGCCAACGCGTTCGAGGACGCGCGCGGCCGGATCGTCGTGGAGGGCCCGACCGTCGGCCGCACGGGCTGGCAGCGCTCCTGGAACTGGTGGGTCGGCGCCCCCGACCGCGGCGCCGAGCCCAACTCGGGCTCCCGTGGCCGCCGCTGGACCGTCGACCTGGCCGCCGGGAGGGTCACCGAGGAGCAGACGGACGACCTGACCGTGGAGTTCCCCACCATCAACGACGCCTACCTGGGCCGGGAACACCGCTACCAGTACGCCCTGTCGTTCCCGGACGACCTCGGCGTCGGCAACCACAGTCTGGTCAAGTACGACCGCACCACCGGCGAACGCCAGGTCCTGCCCTTCGGTACCGGCCGGTTGCCCGGCGAGGCCGTGTTCGTGCCGGCCGCCGACGCGGGCGCCGGCGACGAGGACGCCGGCTACCTGCTGACCGTGGTCAGCGATCTGAACGCCGACGCCTCGCAGTTGCTCGTCCTGGACGCGACCGACCTCGCCCTCCCGCCGGTCGCCACCGTGCACCTCCCCCGCCGGGTCCCCGCCCAGATCCACGGCTCCTGGATCCCCGACACCGCGCGAGGGTCGGAGGCGGAGGCGGAGGCGGAGGCGGCCTAGTCGTCGGAGGGAAGCACCTCCGAGGGGTCGAAGGCCTCGTCGAGCGACTTCATCAGCCGGTCCCGTTCGACCTCGTCGAGCGGGACCGGCCGCACGTCCACCGCGTCCGTCAGCCTCCGGAACCCGCCCCGCCGCTGGAGCCGCCCGCTGACCCGGATCGGCAGTCCCACCAGGTGGGCGTGGCCGGCGACCCGGTACGACTCCTCGTCCAGGGCGGCCCGTACGTACGGCACCTCGGCCCCGGACAGCACCCGCAGCCGCACCGTCCCGCCGCCGCCCGCCGCCGAGCGCCGCATCCGGACCACGGCCCCGGCCAGCCGGACGGGGATCGCCGGCTCGTCCCGGGTGTACCGGTCGGCCGCCTCGCGCAGCACCGGCAGGTCGCCCGGGGAGAACTCCACCGCCTCGGGCCGGGCCGCGCACCCGGCCGGGACGCCCGCCGCCGGAGCCCATGCCAACGCGATCCGGGCCCCCTCCGAGCCCCGTACGAGGGCGATCAGGGCGTCGGCGAGTTCGCGGCTGACGCCGGCCTCCACCGCCGCGTCGAAGGCCTCCATGCCGCCGGTGGCCCGCCGGTAGTCCACGGCCTCGCGGGCGGCGTGCAGCGCGTGGTGCAGCCGGGCGGTGATGCCCCGCCCGCCGTCCACCGGGACGTACGCGGCGAGTCGCCGGCCGCCCGGCGAGGGCCCCACCAACACCCCGTCCAGGGCCCGTTCGGCCTGCGCCCGGTGACGCGCCCCGTAGTACCCGGCGCGGGCGTGCGCCGCCAGGGCGCCGGCGAGCAGCAGTTGCCGGGCCGCCGAGCGGAGTTGCTCCTGCACGGGCCAGGCCTCGGCGCCCCGCGCCGGGTACGTCCCCTCGGGGAACTCCCGTTCCCAGCGGATCTCGTCGCTCGGCACGCTCAACCCGAACAGCACCTCCCGCGCCGAGGGCAGCCCGCTGTGCGCCAGCGCGGCCAACGCCTCGTCCAGCAGGTCCGCGCAGTCGGGGAAGGTCCGGCTCTCGGGGACGAGCAGGCTGGTGCCGGGGTGCCCGGGCGGCGCCCACCTTCCGTACCGACCGGCGGCCCCGCCGCGCCGCAGCCAGCCGTGCCGGTGCAGCAGCGCGCCCAGCACGGCGGGATCGACCTTCGCGGGGTCGGGCGTGGCGGCGTCCGCGTACCCGGTGGGATCCGGGGGCGTCAGCGGCTCCGGGCGCGGTGAGTACCGTTCCATCAAGGTGTCCCTCCCGACCCGACCCGGGTCATGATCTCGCACAGCGCCCGGTCGTCGAAGATCCGCGCGGTCGGGATCCGTACGGTGGTCCGGCGCCGGCCGGTCACGGGCTGTCCGGCGAGGTTGGTCCAGTAGCAGCAGTGCCGCAGGTCGAGCCGGTCGTGTCCGGCGGCCAGCCACTGTTCGCGCTCCCTCGGTACGAGCATCACCACGAGGATCTTGTGGACGGCGACGGGAGTGCGCGCCAGTTTCACGAGGTGCTCGTTGTCGAGGGTGAAGCCGAAGGTGGCCCCGGCCGGCCGGGGCGGTGTCTGGTAGGTCGCCTTCAACTGCACCTTGATGGTGACCTCGTCGTCGACGACGTGCTCGGGGGCGCCGTGGCTGACGTGCCAGTCGATGCCGTTGTCCGGAAAGGGCTGGGACAGCGAGCAGCCGGCCGCGGCCGCGACGGCGTGCAGGTATCCCACCTGGAGGGTCTCCATGCAGGCGGTGGTGGCGAGTGTGCCGCGCAACGGTCCGGTTCCCGCGTCCGACCGCGGGCCGATCCGCGCCGGCGGCACCCCGAACGGTTCGGGCTGTGTGAGCGCCATGGCGGCTCCCCCATGCCTTCCGGGCTCCGCGGAGTGAGGATGTCGGGGTGACGACCGGTCATGCGTGCGTTCCCCCGCAGAAGTTGTCTCCGCAGCGGACGCGTCGCAAACGGCGTACGGGGCAAACAGCCCGGGTATCACCGATTCGGGCAAGGGCGGCGTGAACCGGGTGCGCCCCACCTGCCGACCGGGGACGAGGAGTTCGCCATGACACGCTGGTACGAGGGCCCGCTGGCCGCATTCGACACGGAGACCACCGGAGTGGACGTCGAGCAGGATCGGATCGTGTCCGCCGCGCTCGTCGTGCAGGAGTGTGCGGGCGGTCGTGTCCGCTCCACGCGCTGGCTGGTCAATCCCGGCGTCCCGGTACCCCCGGGCGCCACGGAAGTGCACGGTCTGACCGATGAGCACCTGCAGCGCCACGGCCGTTGGCCGGCGCCGGTGGTGGAGGAGATAGCCCGCGCGCTGGCCGAGCAGCAGGTGGCGGGCCGGCCGGTGGTGGTGATGAACGCGCCCTTCGATCTGACGCTGCTGGACCGGGAGTTGCGCCGGCACCGGGCGTCGTCGCTGGGGCGCTATCTGGACAACCGGCCGCTGACGGTGCTGGATCCGCGGGTGCTGGACAAGCACCTGGACCGCTACCGCAAGGGTCGCCGGACGCTGACGGACCTGTGCGAGCACTACGGCATAGAGCTGGAGGGCGCCCACGACGCGTCGGCGGACGCACTGGCCTCGCTGGAGGTCGTCCGGGCGGTCGGGCGCCGGTTCTCGGGTCGGCTGGAGCGGCTGACACCGGCCGAGCTGCACACGCTGCAGGCGGTGTGGCACGCGGCGCAGGCGCGGGGGCTCCAGGCCTGGTTCGCCCGCCAGGGCACTCCCGAGTCGGTGGATCCGCACTGGCCGCTGCGACCGGAACTGGGGGCGGCGGCCTGAGGGCCGGGAATGCGGAAGGCCGGTCCGTCAGTGACGGACCGGCCTGTCCCGGTGGGCGATACTGGGATCGAACCAGTGACCCCTTCGGTGTGAACGAAGTGCTCTCCCGCTGAGCTAATCGCCCGGGAACGGACTGAACAATACAAGAGCCTCGGGGTCTGTTCAAACCGCTTCCGGTCGGGCCTCGGGCCGGCGGCTCGCGGCGCCCGATCCCGTTCCGCGCACCGGGTGTACTCAGGCGGATCTGAGTACGCACGCCCATGCCCCGACGGAGTGACGGGCACCACACTCCGAGCATGAACACGCCCCTGTCGCCCGCCGAGGAACTGGCGCTCATCGCCGGTGAACTCGCCCGACTCGACGCCCGTCGGGCCCATCTGGCGGCCCGCCGCGACTGGTTGCTGCGCCTGCCCCCGATCCCGTGGCCGTCGGCGCCCGCTCCCTCGCCGCCCTCGCTCCCCGTCAAGGACGCCTCGGGACGGGGCGCGCAGAACGTACTGCTGACGTTGGGCGCCGTGCTGCTCTCGGTGGCCGCGCTCACCTTCACCCTGGTCAGCTGGGGTTCCCTCGGCATCGCCGGGCGGGCCGCCGCGCTGGCCGTGGTGACGGCGGGGGCGCTCGTCGCGCCGCTGCCGCTGCTGCGTCGCGGGCTGCGGTCCACGGCCGAGTCGGTCGCCGCGCTGGGGCTGTTGCTGACGGTGCTGGACGCGTACGCGGTGCACGCCGTCGGGCTGTCGACGGTCGACGCCGCCGCGTACGCGTCGGGGGCGGCCGGTGTCCTGGCGGCGCTCTGGGCCGGGTACGGGTTCGCGTTGCCCGGGTTGTGGCTGCCGCTGCCCGTCGCCGTGGCGGCGGCGCAGCTCCCGCTGCCGCTGGCGGCGCTCGCCTGCGCGGCGAACCCGGTGGGGCTCGGTTGGGCGCTGCTGGCGACGGCCGCGCTCGACGTGGTGGCGGCGATGACGGTGCCCCGGGCGCGGGCCGCGTGGCCGGCGGGGGCCGCGCTGGGCGTGGCCGCGCTGGGGGTCGGGTGGGTGGAGTCGGCGGCCGGCCCGGGCGCGGCGGCTCCGGCGCTGTTGCTCGCGGCGGGTGCCGCGCTCGGCGTGGCGGTGGCCTGGCGGGTGCCCCGGGCTTCCGCCGCCGCCCTCGCGGGCGGTCTGGCCGCGGTCGTGGCGGTGGCCGGCCCGCTCTCCCCGCGCGGGGACACGGGCTGGGCGGCGCCGACGCACCTGGCGGTGGCCCTGGCGCTGACCCTGCCGGCGGTGGTGGGGACGGCCTCGGTCCCGGCGGCGGTGCGGCGGGGCCTGGCCCGCGCGGGGCTGGGCGTGGCCGCGGTGGCGGCGCTGTGGGCCCTGGCGTCGGTGGTCCCGGTGCTCGCGGCCCGGCTGCGGGGGCTCGGCGAGGTGTGGGCGGCGACGACCCCGGAGGTGGACCGGCCCGGTACGGGCGCGGCGGTGGCGGTGACGCTGCTGGTGACGGCGGGCGCGGCCGCCGGGGCGGCCCGGCTGCTCCCGGCCCGACCCGAGCCCGGGGTGCTCGCGGTGGTCCTGGGCTGGGCCGGGCTGTTCGCGGCCCCGGTGCTGCTCGGGTTCCCGGTGGCGGCCGTGCTCGCGGCGCAACTGTCGGTGACGGTGGCCGCGGGGGCGCTCGCGCTGCGACCCCGGCCCGACGGTTCCGGTCCCGGTTCCGGCCTCGGCATCGCGGCTGCCGGGTGCGCGCTCCTGGGGGCCGGGAACGTGGCTGTGGGGGCGCTGGACGGCCGACTGGCCACGGTCCTGGTGCTGGGGGCCCTGACGGCCGCCGGTGCGGCGGGAGCGGCGTACCGGCCCGGGCCGGGGTGGGCGCGGTCCGGGGCCGCCGTGCTCGCCGTCGGTTGGGCCACGGCGCTGGTGGTGACGCTGTGCGCCCTGTCGGACCTCGCGGTGGTGTGGTGGGCGCCGCCGGTGCTGGCGGTCCCGGCCGCGGTGGTGGCGTTCGGCCCCCGGTGGGGGGCGGTACGGCTTCCCGCCGAGGCGGCGTCGATCGCGCCGGGGATGCTCGCCCTGGCGTTGGCGGCCCCCGACCGGCCCGCGCTGGCCGTGGCGCTGGCCCTGGCCGGGGTGGTCTGCGCGACCGCGGCGGTCCGTGCGGACCGGCGCCGGCTGGGCTGGGCGGCCTGGGCGCTGTTCGTGGCGGCGACGTGGGTCCGGCTGAGCGTGTCCGGGGTGGTCTGGCCGGAGGCGTACACGCTGCCCGTGACGATCCCGGCGCTGGTGGTGGGCTTCGTACGGCGCCGCCGGGATCCGGCCGCATCGTCCTGGACGGCGTACGCGCCCGGACTGGCGGCGACCCTGCTGCCCGCCCTGATCGCGACCTGGGGCGACCCGCACTGGCAGCGACCGCTGCTGCTGGGTCTGGCATCGCCGGCCCTCACGCTGCTCGGAGCGCACCGGCGGCTCCAGGCACCGCTCCTGCTGGGCGGGGCGACGCTCGCGGCGGTGGCCCTGCACGAGCTCGCCCCGTACGTGGTCCAGGTCGTCGGCGCGCTGCCCAGGTGGCTGCCGGCGGCGCTGGTGGGCCTGTTGCTGCTGGCGGTGGGGGCGACGTACGAACGGCGGTTGCGCGACGCCCGCCGGCTGCGGGCCGCGTTCGGCCGGCTGGGGTGACGCCGCCGGGAAACGCAGAAGGCCCGGAGACGGTGAAGTCTCCGGGCCTCTGGTCCGGGTGGGCGATACTGGGTTCGAACCAGTGACCCCTTCGGTGTGAACGAAGTGCTCTCCCACTGAGCTAATCGCCCGGACGCACCGCAAACATTACCGCATGTCAGCGGTGCTCCCCGCCATCAGGGACGGATCACTGGTCCTTGATGTTCCACGGCAGCATCAGGCCGTACTTCCACAGGTAGAAGCCGACCAGCACGCCGGCGATCACGAGGCCGACGCTGGTCAGGATGATGTTGCGGCGGCGCACCTTCGGGTCGAGGGCCTTCTGGGCCGCCTCGTCCACCTTGCGCTTGGTCCAGCGCAGCACGACCTGCGCCCAGGCGAACTCGGTGCCCCAGATGAGCAGGCCGGCGAAGATCGCGAACCAGCCCGGGCCCGGCAGGACGAGCATCGCCACGCCGGCGGCGATGACGGCCAGGCCGACGATGAAGACGCCGACCTGCCAGCTCAGGTGCAGACTGCGCCGGGCCTTGATGAAGGCCGGCGCCCTCGACACGTGCGGCTGCTCTTCCGATTCCGTCTCACTGGTCGCGGACTCATGGGTCTCGCGGTCACTCCCCGTATTCATGCCACCGAATCTACCCGAGCGGGATACACGCGTGAACGGTGGTTTGGATCCGCCGTTCGAGGGACCCAGAGGTCCGCAAAACGGTCAGAGGGGTTTACAACGGCACCGTAGGTGGCATGTCGATTTCGCCGACGTGCGAATCCCCGAGCGCACACTGAGCGAAAGGCCCTGGCGCTTATGAACACCACGGTCAGCTGCGAGCTGCACCTGCGCCTCGTTGTGTCGAGCGAGTCCTCACTGCCTGTTCCCGCGGGCCTGCGGTATGACACGGCCGACCCCTACGCCGTGCACGCCACCTTCCACACCGGCGCCGAGGAGACGGTCGAATGGGTATTCGCCCGTGATCTCCTCGCCGAGGGCCTCCACCGGCCCACCGGTACCGGCGACGTCCGCGTCTGGCCGTCCCGCAGCCACGGTCAGGGCGTCGTCTGCATCGCCCTGAGCTCACCGGAGGGAGAAGCGCTGCTCGAAGCACCCGCCCGAGCACTCGAGTCGTTCCTCAAGCGGACGGACGCCGCGGTCCCACCCGGGACCGAGCACCGGCACTTCGACCTCGACAAGGAGCTCTCCCACATCCTGGCCGAAAGCTGAGCCAGGCCCACACCGGCGCGACACCGTCCGACTCGGGGCGACGGTGCGCGTCGGACAACCACATACGGTCGTGCCGGCGCTGTTCTCGCGGAAGCCAACCGCGAGAGCGGCGCCGCCGCGCTGCACGGGGGACCCGCTAGAGTCGGCCCCCAAGTGACG
The DNA here is from genome assembly GCF_042889445.1 of Streptomyces sp. NPDC002602. Classification (NCBI taxonomy): domain Bacteria; kingdom Bacillati; phylum Actinomycetota; class Actinomycetes; order Kitasatosporales; family Streptomycetaceae; genus Streptomyces; species Streptomyces sp. NPDC002602. Next base: position 202,296 of record NZ_JBIAQX010000005.1, read on the forward strand.
GCAGGCCGGTCGTCGCAGGCCCGCCCTCCAGGGAGACCTCGTGCAGATCCCCCACGACACCCGTCGCGCGCTCGACGTCGTCGTCGCGCTGGTGAACACCGCGGCCGAGCCCGGCCGCACGGACGGGCTGTCGGACCTGGGCGCACTGCGCGGATTCGTCCGCGAGTACGCGATCAGCGACGTCGGCGAGCTCGGCGCCCGCGACCTGTCCGGGGTGCGCACGGTACGCGGGAAGTTCGCCCAGGTGTTCGCGGCACCGACCTCACGCGCGGCCGCCACGCAGATCAACGAACTGGTGGCCACGGCGGGCACCACCCCCCGCCTGACCGACCACGACGGCTACGACTGGCACGTGCACTACTTCGCGCCGGGCGCCTCGCTGGGTGACCACCTGGCCGCGGACGGCGGCATGGCGCTGGCCTTCATCGTGGTCTCCGGGGAACAGGAGCGGCTTCGCCGCTGCGAGGCCCCCGACTGTCGGCGCGCCTTCGTGGACCTGTCCCGGAACCGTTCGCGTCGCTACTGCGACAGCCGGACCTGCGGGAACCGGTTGCACGTGGCCGCGTACCGGGCGCGCCGAAAGGAAGCGGACGCGCACGGCTCAGAGCAGGAAGAGGTCGTGCACGGCGGCGAGCAGCAGCAGCGTTCCGATCACCCCTAGGAAGATCATCAGGGGCGGCTGGGAGAGCGCGTAGAGACAACCGCGTCCTTCTTCGGCGACGGGGGCCTCGGCGACGGGGGCGGGAGCCTGCGGCTCACCCTGCGATGTGTCGAGCATGTCGGGGCGATGATCGCGCAGCGCGACCCGATCCGGCGATCAACACGCCAACGAACACGCGGGAGTTCGTCAGTTCCCGTCCGTTCGTACACGCCCCGTCCTCACCCCCGGGGCCGGCCCCGGGGGGGCCCGACCGGATCAGATGCCGTGCTTCTTGAGGATCGCCTCGATGTCGGAGAAGTCGTCCGCGGGCGCCGCCGGGGCCCGGCCCGCGGCGGGTCGGGGCGCACCGGCGCCGAGGGAGGGTGCGGAGGCGTTCGGGGCGACGGCCTCGGGCGCCTGCCGCCCCTTGGCGGCCCTGGGCTCCTTCGGCGGCTTCCCGCCCTTGGCGAGCGCACGGCGTTCGACGGCGCGGGTGGTCATGAAGAGCAGCCAGGACAGGCCCAGGAGCCCGAAGCCGATCCAGACGGACGGCTTGAAGACCATCCCGGACACCCACTCCACGACGCCCGTCAGCACCAGGGCCACCGGGACCAGCGAGTAGGCGGCGATCCGGGTGGCGGCCAGGAAGCGCTTGCGGTAGGCCGTCACCGCGGCCAAGCCCAGGCCCGCCGCGGACACCGCGGAACATATGGTCTCGGCAAGCATGCTGTCCTCCAGGGCAGGGCTGTGAGTCAGGCTTGGGCGTTCTGTCCCTATCCATCCTGCACCGGGCGGCACCGCCACGGCCACGCCCGGAACGGATCCCGCGCCGATCTCCGGGACATCTCCGGGTCGCGCCTCCTCCCCGGGTACCGGTGGGTGGGGGTGCTCGGAGGTCCGGACCCTGCTGGGAGACTGTCCCCATGACCGATTCCCACGCCCCCGCCGCCACCTCCGCCACCGCCTCCGTCGTCCTGGAGGTGTGGTGCGAGCTCCAGTGCCCGGACTGCCACGCCGCCCTGGACGACGTGCGCGCCCTGCGGGCCCGTTACGGCGACCGGCTGGACATCGTGCTGCGCCATTTCCCGCTGGAGAAGCACAAGCACTCCTTCGCCGCCGCGCAGGCCGCCGAGGAGGCCGTGGAGCAGGGCCAGGGCTGGCCGTACGTGGAGGCCGTACTGGCCCGCACCGCGGAACTCACCCGGGTCGGCGAGCCCGTCCTGCTGGACGTGGCACGCGAACTCGGCCTGGATGTCGAGGAGTTCGACACCGCCCTGGTCGACGGGCGGCACATCCTGATCGTCGACGCCGACCAGGCCGAGGGCAAGGCGATCGGCGTGACCGGCACCCCGACGTACGTGATCGGTGGCGAACGCCTCGACGGCGGCAAGAGCCAGGACGGGCTGCGCGCCCGCATCGAGGAGATCGCCGACCGCCTGCTGGCCGTCTGACCGAGCTCCGGCTCAGATCAGGTCCTTGGCGAGGTTGAGACGGGTCGTGCGGTAGCCGAGGGACTCGTAGAGCCGTCGGGCCGGGGTGTTGGTGGTGAAGACGTGGAGCCCCAGGGTCCGTTGGCCGTCGGCGAGGGCGACACGCTCGGCGAGCAGCATCAGGTCCCGGCCGTGACCGCGCCCGCGGTGCTCTTCGGCCACCTCGACGTCGAAGACGTACGCGCCACCGTCGAGCCGCGCGACCCACAGCGTCCCGACGGTGGCGTCGCCCGCCTCCAGGACGGACAGCGAGACTCCCGGACTGGCCAGTCCCCGGGGCAGGTTGGTGTCGTGGTCGGCCTCCGCCTTGGCGGCCGCGGCCTGCGGGGACATGCCGCGCTCGACCCAGAGCGCGGCGTAACTCGCGCGGGCGAGGGCCTCCCACTCCTCGTACTCGGCCGGCGTCATGGGCCGGCCCGTCACCCCCTCACGCGCGGCGGGCGGCTCGGCGGGGAGTTCCTTGACCATGTTGCGGCCGTACTCGACGTACCCGAGGATCTCCGCCAACCGCTGCCCGCCCGCCGATTCGACGGGCGCCGAGACGCGGACCCGACGGCAGCCCCAGCCCCGCAGCACTTCCTCCGCGGCGAGCGCCGCGACCGTGGCCCGACCCCGCCGGCGGTCGGGCTCGTCGACGGCGAGGTCGCGGATCTGACCGACGGCGGGTCCGAAGGAGGGGTCCGTGGCGATCGTCAGCGCGCCGACGCGCCTGCTGTTGACGCGGATCTCGTACGGGCGCGAGCGCGCGCCGCCGTCGCTCTGCTGAAGCGGCCCGCTCGGCCGCAGGGTGGTGGTCATCGTCGAGTTCTACCCGCCGGGCGGCCTCCGCGACAGTGCCCGTCCCCGAGGGGGCCACGCGCCGGCGCGGGCGGGGGTCACGGATCGAGGTCCTCGCCCGCCTGCTCGTCGAAGATCCGCATCGCGCGGGCGGTGACCGGCCCGGGGGCGGCGAGGTCTCGTCCGTCGATCCGGTGGACGGCCTGAACGTCGCGCAGGGTCGAGGTCAGGAAGACCTCCTCGGCGTACTCCAGGGCGTCGAGGGGCAGATCGGTCTCCTTGGCGCCGATCCACCGCACGGTCAGCTCCCGGGTGATGCCCGCGAGGCAACCCGAGGAGACCGGCGGGGTGTGCGCCTGTCCGTCGAGGACCACGAAGACGTTGGAGCCGGTGCCCTCGCAGAGCCGCCCGACGGTGTTGCCGAACAGCGCCTCACTGGCCCCGGCCGCGTGCGCGCGGGCGAGCGCCACCACGTTCTCGGCGTACGAGGTGGTCTTCAGCCCGGTCACGGCCGAGCGCTCGTTGCGCACCCACGGCACGGTGATCACGGCGGTGGTGTCCGGGCGGCGGGTCGTCGGGCCGACCGCCACGATCAGGGTGGGACCCGCCTCGCCGCGATCGGATCCGAGCGGGGACACCCCGCCGGTGTAGGTGATCCGCAGCCGGCCGAGCGGCATCGGGTTGGACTTCAGCACCTCGGCGCAGGCGCGGCGCACCTCGTCGAGGTCGGGGTCGGGCAGGCCGAGGCCGCGCGCCGAGCGGGTCAGTCGGTCCAGGTGGCGGGTGAGCGCGAAGGGTTGTCCCTCGCTCGCCCGGAGCGTCTCGAAGACGCCGTCCCCCACGGTCAGCCCGTGGTCCAGCACCGACACCTTCGCATCGTCCACGTCCCGCACTGTGCCGCCGAGCCAGATCTTCACCGCACGCTCCCCGCGCTCAGCCCGTGCTTCTCGGGCGTGCCGGAGGCGACGCCGAGCAGCCGGGCGGCCTTCAATTCCGTTTCCGCCCATTCCCGGTCCGGGTCGGACCCCCAGGTGATCCCCGCGCCGGTGCCGAAGCACAGGCGGGGTCCGCCCGCTGCCGCGCGGTCGATCCAGAAGGTCCGGATGCCGACGGCGAGCTCGGCGGTGCCCTGATCGGCGTCGACCCACCCGATGCCGCCACAGTAGGGGCCGCGCGGGGCGGTCTCCAGCTCTTCGATGATCCGCAGCGCGGAGGATTTGGGGGCGCCGGTCACCGAGCCGGGCGGGAAGGTCGCCCCGAGCAGCTCCGCCCAGCCCGCGCCCTCGGCGAGTTCACCGCTGACGGTGGACACGAGGTGGACCAGCCCGGGATGCTCCTCGACCTCGCACAGGGCGGGGACGGCGATGGAGCCGGTGGCGCAGACGCGGCCCAGGTCGTTGCGCACGAGGTCCACGATCATCACGTTCTCGGCGTGGTCCTTGGGGAGCAGGTCGGCCACCGTCCGGCCGGTGCCCTTGATGGGGCCCGACTCCACGTGCCGGCCGCTGCGGCGCAGGTACAGCTCGGGCGAGGCGGTCGCGATCTCGACGCCGCGCGCCGGCAGCCGAATCGTTCCTGCGTAGGGCGCCGGATTACCGCGCGCGAGCAGCGCGGTGAGGGCGTCGACGTCGGCGGTGGCCGCGTCGGGCAGCGGCGCCGACATCACCCGGCACAGGTTCGCCTGGTAGACCTCGCCCTTGGCGATGTACTCGCGCACGCGCCGGACGCCGGCCACGTACGCGGCGCGGTCGAGCGAGGAGACCCAGCCGTCGGCGGCGGGACCTCGCCAGGCGCCGGGCACCGGCGCGGGGACGGGGTCGGGGCGTACGTCGCCGAACCGCGCGCAGACCAGTCGCCCCTCGAAATCGGCGGCCACGGCCCAGAAGCCGGTGGAGTCGAGGGCGCAGGGGTCGCTGGTGACATCGCGGAGATCGGTCGCGAGGCGGCCGCCGAAGCGGGCCAGGGGGGGCAGGTCGTGCACGGCTGCGAGTCTATGACCGGTGACGGGATCCCGCCGGTGCGGTGACGTCCGGGTGACCGGCGGTGATCGACCGGCAGCACGCTGCGGAAACGCGTTTTTGAGCTGGCCCGGGAATCCGCTAGAGTTCAACACGTCGCCAGGGAGCGAAGGGGCAACACCCCGGAGCGAACACGGTGACCTGCGGACGTAGCTCAGTTGGTAGAGCACCACCTTGCCAAGGTGGATGTCGCGAGTTCGAGTCTCGTCGTCCGCTCGAAGTGGGGGATCATCTTCCCGAGAACCCCTGCGACTCCATGGTGGAGTGGCCGAGAGGCGAGGCAACGGCCTGCAAAGCCGTCTACACGGGTTCAAATCCCGTCTCCACCTCCAAGGACGATTAGCTCAGCGGGAGAGCGCTTCCCTGACACGGAAGAGGTCACTGGTTCAATCCCAGTATCGTCCACTGATCCGCAAGGATCCCCGCGCGATTAGCTCAGCGGGAGAGCGCTTCCCTGACACGGAAGAGGTCACTGGTTCAATCCCAGTATCGCGCACGCAGTATCATCGCAACACGTGCTTCACCTGCGGCCATCAAGCCGTTCCCGCGCGATTAGCTCAGCGGGAGAGCGCTTCCCTGACACGGAAGAGGTCACTGGTTCAATCCCAGTATCGCGCACCATCCGCCAAGCCCCGACCGTCTCGACGGTCGGGGCTTTCGCGTTGTCCCGGCGGGTGCGCCCGTCGGGTCGGCGGCCGGTCGGGGCCCGTGTGCGTACCGGGCCCCGGACTCGGCGCGCGGCGTCAGGAGGAGAACAGCATCCGGCCGAAGCCGCCGCGGTGGTGCTTGCCGTGACCATGGCCGTGGCCGTAGCCGCCGTGCTGCTGCGGGGCGCCCCAGGCCGGCGCCGGTGCGGGGGCTCCGTGCTGGGCCGCCGGGTAGGGGGCGGGCGGCGCGGCGGGCGGCGGGACCTGGCCGTACTGCTGGGAGGTGTACTGGGACTCCAGGCGGGTCAGCGCCTCCAGCTCGCCGTAGTCGAGGAAGATGCCGCGGCAGCCGCTGCACTGCTCGATCTGGACGCCGTTGCGGTTGTAGGTGTGCATCATCGCGTGACACTTCGGACACTGCATGACCGGATCAACTCCTCGCCGTGTACGTCGCCACCGGAGGGGTGCCCCGGTGGCGTGGGGCTCACCCTACGACGGAGGCTGCGGCTCCAACTCGGGCGGGAGGGCGGAAATTCGGGCACAGGAGTCCACCATCAGCCGCTCCCCCTCGTCGAGGTCCCGGTTCCCGGCCGCCGCCTTGGCCAGGGCGAGGGCGGCGGTCTGCACGGTCAGGGCCCGGGCGACGACGTCGAGTTCCGGCCAGGGGTCGGTGCCGGGGGCGCCGGCGGCGGGCCCGCCGGCGGCCCGGTAGGCGTCGAGGAAACACAACCAGTCCTCCGGGGCGAGCAGGCCGGCGGCGTACCAGGCCGCGGGGCGGGCCAGGTCCCAGGCGGGGACGCCGACCCCGAGGTCGTCCACGTCGATGAGCCGCCAGGCGCCGTCCGGGGCCGGGCAGCGCACCAGTTGCCCGAGGTGAAGGTCCCCGTGGCACAGGACCCCGCCGCGGGGCGGCTCCCCCTCCCCGCGCGCCCACCCGGGCAGGGTCCGCGCGGCGTTCCACACGGCCCGGGCGTCGACGGGGCACGGGAGGCCCCGGGGAACCCGCGGCGCGGCTTCGGGCAGGGCCTGGGCGAGGCGGTTCAGGGCGCGGGCGACCTTGGCCGGGCCGCGCATCGGCGGAACCGGTCCGGGGAGCGTGTGCACGGGGACGCGGTGGAGGGCCGCCAGGAGTCGGGCGACCTCCTCCCACGGGGCGTCCTCGGGGCGCGCGGGATCCACCGGGGCTCCGTACGGCCACAGCGAGACGGGGCGTCGAAGGACGTGGCCGGCCTCCACGGACAGCGGCGGCAGCAACACCTCGGCCAGCGCCCGCTCCCCCGCGATCCGCATCCGTACGGCGAGGCCGCCCCGGTCGGTGTCCTCGGCGTGCGCCTTGACCACGGCGGCGCCGCAGCGCACGACGGTGCCGTCGTCCCGATCGGCGAGGAGGACGTACGGGTGGGGCGGGGTGTCGGGCCAGACGGTGGAGGCGTACGCGGCGAGGGCCGCGGGCAGGCCCGCCGGCCGGTCGTTCAGCGGAACCATGCGGTCGTCCCGTCGATGTGGAGCAGGAAGTCGGCCACCGGCCCCGAGGGGGAGACGAGGGTCAGCGTCCGTGCGATGGGGGCGTACGCGGCGTCGAACCGTTCGCCGTAGACCTCGGCGGCCATCGTCTCCCGGACGGCGTCGAACCACGGCTTCACCTCGGCGAAGGCGGGCTCGGCGGTGAAGCGGCCGTACATCCAGGGGAAGTCGGTGTCCTCGACGGTGATCGTGCCGAGCAGCACGTCCTCGCGCATCAGGCGCCAGGTGGTGTCGTCCTGGGTCATGGTGGCCGGCTCCGGTGTCGCCCCGCCGCCGCCGGGCGCGACCGCGGTCCCAGGAGGAGGTTACGGACTCGGGTGCGGGTGTGGGCGTCCGGAGCGGTTCCGTGTCCCGCTCGTCGGCGGGGCCGGTCGCGTGAAAGTCGCGTGGTGTCGGGCACGTGGTGTCGGGCACGTGGTGTCGGGCACGTGGCGTCACCTCGCGTGGCGTCACATGGAAAGGCCCGTGAAAAAGGGTGCTGCCCGTCCGACTCCCCAGCCGTACGGGCAACACCCTTCACCTGCCGTCCGTCGCGCCCCCGTCCCCACGGGGTTCGACAGGCCGATGTCCCGGCCCGGGCCGCTCTCCCGGACCCGGGGCGCCGCTCAGCGCCCCAGCATCGCGCCCACGGACGACGCCTGTGCCGCCACCTGGTCAAATCCTCCGAAGACGAAGAGCAGGACGGCGGCCAGGGGGAGGACCATGGCGGCGGCCACCAGCGGGTGCCGCTTGCCGGACTCATGGCCGTTGAACGCGAATGCCTTGCGTCCCTGCCGTGCGATGTCCGCCATGGCCCTCTCCCTGTCGTTGGCAGCGGCGGGCTTGTGACCTCGGGGGACGAGTGCGCCACCCGCCGCTTGTCTTCAACACTAGGCGGCCGGCGGGCGCCTGGCCTCATGCCTCCGTACCCATTGGCAGGCCTCCAGGAGGATGACGGGGTCACCCCCCGCCTACTCCCCTGGGTGGAGATCGGCCACCCACTGTGAGGGTCATCCCGGAGGGGATGACCGGAGGGTAGTGACTTCGCTCACTTCCGTCACTCCCCGCACACGTGTGTCCTCCCGCGCGATGTGGATCAAGCCGGCGGCGACTCCGTGCGAGATCCGCTCCGGCACGGCTGCCGGATCCGCCCGGTTCGGGGCCAATCCCCTTGCGCGTACGGCCGTTTGGGCTTCCGTCGAACGGTGGGACGAAGCGCCGACGATTCGTCTGAACAACCCTCAAGTGGCTTGCCCCGCACTGACAATCGAATCTCCCGACGAGGGCGCGGCCTCTGAGCGCCGATGGCGGATGGTCCGTAAGCTGTGGCACGTCAGCAGGACGACCGGGCGGCGGGGTGGACATGGCGATGATGCGGCTCCGGCGCGAGGACCCGCGTGTCGTCGGTTCGTTCAGGCTGCACCGGCGCCTCGGCGCCGGCGGCATGGGCGTGGTCTACCTGGGATCCGACCGGCGTGGGCAGCGTGTCGCGCTCAAGGTCATCCGGCCGGATCTGGCCGAGGACCAGGAGTTCCGCTCCCGTTTCGCCCGCGAGGTGTCCGCCGCGCGGCGGATCCGGGGCGGGTGCACGGCGCGGCTGGTCGCCGCCGACCTGGAGGCCGAGCGGCCCTGGTTCGCGACCCAGTACGTTCCGGGACCCTCGCTGCACGACAAGGTGGCCGAGGAGGGCCCGCTCACGGCCGCGCAGATCGCCGCGATCGGCGCCGCGCTGTCGGAGGGCCTGGTCGCCGTGCACGAGGCCGGTGTCGTCCACCGCGACCTCAAGCCCTCGAACATTCTTCTGTCCCCCAAGGGGCCGCGGATCATCGACTTCGGGATCGCGTGGGCCACCGGGGCGAGCACCCTCACCCATGTGGGCACCGCCGTCGGCTCCCCCGGTTTCCTCGCGCCCGAGCAGGTGCGCGGGGCGGCCGTCACCCCCGCGACCGACGTGTTCTCCCTCGGCGCCACCCTCGCCTACGCGGCGACCGCCGACTCGCCCTTCGGGCACGGCAGTTCCGAGGTCATGTTGTACCGGGTGGTGCACGAGGAACCCCACCTCCAGGGTGTTCCGGACGCGCTCGCGCCGCTCGTGCGGGCCTGCCTGGCCAAGGATCCCGAGGAGCGGCCGAGCACCCTCCAGCTGTCGATGCGGCTGAAGGAGATCGCGGCGCGCGAGGCGCAGGGGCTGGGCGAGGCCCGGCCGCCCGTGCAGCGCCGTACGGAGCGCTCGCCCGCCGAGGAGTACGTCGACCAGCGGACCGAGCGTACGGGCGGCAACACGATCCCCCGGGCGACGGGGCCGCACGGCGGACCGCACTCGCGGCCCTCGTCCCCCCGCAACCCGGGCTCCACGGCGGGCCGTACGGGCGGCCGGCCGGCGCCGCGGACGACCGGGACGGGTCGGCGGCCGTCGCGGCCGGACCCGAGGCTGATGCGGCAGCGGCTCATCGTGTTCATCGTGGTGACGCTGGTCGTGGCGCTGGGGATCGCCGCCGCGCAGAAGCTGTAGCGGGGTCCCGCGGGGCGCCGGCCCGGCGGAACCCCGGGCGCTACGCCTGCGGGGACACGGGCGGGCGGGTCGCGTAGAAGGCGACGGCGGAGGCCGCCGCCACGTTGAGCGAGTCGATGCCCTCGGCCATGGGGATGCGTACCCACTCGTCGGCGGCCCGCAGGGCGTACGTGGACAGGCCGTGTCCCTCGGAACCGAGCATGATCGCGGAGCGCGCGAACCGCTCCGGCGGCACCTGGTCCAACGGGGTGGCCTTCTCGCTCGGCGTCATGGCGAGGATCCGGTAGCCCGCTTCGCGGACCTTCTCCAGGTCGGCGGGCCACTGGTCCAGGCGCGCGTACGGCACCGAGAAGACCGAGCCCATCGAGACCTTGATGGCGCGCCGGTACAGCGGGTCCGCGCAGTCCGGGGAGAGCAGTATGGCGCTGATGCCGAGGGCGGCGGCGCTGCGGAACGCGGCGCCCAGGTTGGCGTGGTCGACGAATCCCTCGAACACGCCGATCCGCTGCCCCGTCGACTCCCGCGCGAGCAGTTCCTCGGCGGTCGGCAGCGGCTTGCGCTGCATCGAGGCGAGGGCGCCGCGGTGCACGTGGTAGCCGGTGACGCGTTCGGCGAGCTCGGGGGTGACCGCGTAGACGGGGGCCGGGAGTTCGTCGATGACGTCGCGCATGACGTCGACCCACTTGGCGGACAACAGCATCGAACGCATCTCGTAACCGGCGTCCTTGGCCCGTCTGATGACCTTCTCGCCCTCGGCGATGAAGAGGCCTTCGGCGGGTTCTCGTCGACGTCTCAGTTCGACGTCGGTCAGGCCCGTGTAGTCGCGCAGGCGGGGGTCGTCGGGGTCTTCGACGGTGAGGAGATCTGCCACAGGGTGATACTGCCTTGTCCTGGGTGTGGTGCCAACGGCCCGGTCAGGCGCTGGGGGTGTGAACCGCGACGACCGCGCCGATCACGATGACCGCGGGCGGGCGGATCTCCTCGGCGCGCACCGTCTCCCCGACCGTGGCGAGGGTGGCGTCGACCCGGCGTTGGGCGGCGGTGGTGCCCTCCTGGACGACCGCGACGGGGGTGTCGGAGGGGCGGCCGTGGCGGATCAGGGCCTCGGCGATCAGGCCGATCTTGTCGACGCCCATGAGGATCACCAGGGTTCCGGTGAGCTTGGCGAGGGAGGCCCAGTCCACGAGCGAGCGCGGGTCGTCGGGGCCGACGTGGCCGCTGACGACGGTGAACTCGTGTGCCACGCCGCGGTGGGTGACCGGGATGCCGGCCGCGCCCGGGACGGAGATGGAGCTGGAGATGCCCGGCACGACGGTGCAGGGGATGCCGGCCTCCGCGAGGGCCTGGAGTTCCTCCATGCCGCGGCCGAAGACGTACGGGTCCCCGCCCTTGAGCCGGACCACGGCCTTGCCGGCCTTGGCGTGCTCGACCAGGGCGTTGTTGATGGCCTCCTGGGCCATGAAGCGGCCGTACGGGATCTTCGCGGCGTCGATGACCTCGACGTGCGGCGGGAGTTCGTCGAGCAGGTCGCGGGGGCCGAGCCGGTCGGCGATGACCACGTCGGCCTCGGCGAGGAGCCGGCGGCCGCGCACGGTGATCAGGTCGGGGTCGCCGGGACCGCCACCGACGAGGGCCACGCCGGGGGCGGACCGGTGTCGGTGGCCGGGGGCGGCCAGGGTGCCCTCGCGCAGGCCCTCCACGATCGCGTCGCGGACGGAGGCGGAGCGGCGGGGGTCGTTGCCGGTCAGCACGGCGACGGTGACGCCCTCGACGCGGCCGGTGGCCGGGGTCCAGGCGGTGGCCGCGGAGGCGTCGTCGGCGCGCACGCACCAGACGCGTTCGCGCTCGGCCTCGGCGGAGGCCCGCTCGTTGTCCTCGCGGTTCTGGGTGGCGATCAGGGCGTACCAGGCGCCGGCGAGGTCGCCGTCCTGGTAGCGGCGACGCTCCCAGCGGATCTCGCCCGTCTCCGCCATGGCGTCCACGGAGGGCGTGGCGGACGGGGAGATGAGCAGGACGTCGGCCCCGGCCGCGATGAGCGCGGGCAGGCGTCGCTGGGCGACTTGGCCACCGCCGATGACGACGACGCGGCGGCCGGCCAGGCGGAGTCCTACGGGGTAGGCGGGATGTGCCATGGCGGTGCGGCTCCTGATGCGGCGGGGTGAGGGCCGCTGCGGCGCTGAAGCGGCTGGTGGGGCGGGGTGTGGTGTGCCCGGGTCCACGATACGACCCGGTCGCCGACCGGTCCTTCCGGGGGCCGGTGCCCGGGCCCGCGGGGCGGGGTCGCATCGGAACCGCCCGGGTGGGCCCGGCGGGGGCGGACCGGGCCGGGGGCGGACCGGGCCGGGGGCGGACCGGGCCGGGGGCGGACCGGGCCGGGGGCGGACCGGGCCGGGGGCGGACCGGGCCGGGGGCGGACCGGCCCCGGCGCCCCGGGCGGGGCGTCGGGGCCGAGGCGGGCCGCTCCCCGGCCGGGGCCGGCTACTTCTCGGTGACGCCCGCCGAGTCGAACGTGGCGACCTCGTGCATCGCGCGGGCCGCGCTCTGCACCAGGGGCAGGGCCAGCAGGGCGCCCGTGCCCTCGCCGAGACGGAGGTCCAGGTCGACCAGGGGGCGCAGGCCCAGCTTGTTCAGGGCTGCCACGTGGCCCGGCTCCGCGCTGCGGTGGCCCGCGATGCACGCCGACAGGGCCTCCGGGGCGATGGCCCGGGCGACCAGGGCGGCCGCGCCGGCGCTCACGCCGTCCAGGATGACCGGCGTACGGAGCGAGGCCCCGCCGAGCAGGAGTCCGACGATCGCCGCGTGCTCCAGGCCGCCGATGGCCGCCAGGACGCCGATCGGGTCGGCCGGGTCGGGCTGGTGGAGTTCCAGGGCGCGCCGTACGACCTCGACCTTGCGGGCGTGCGTCTCGTCGTTGATGCCGGTGCCGCGTCCGGTGACCTCGCCGGGGTCCACGCCGGTGAAGACGGAGATCAGCGCCGCCGACACCGTGGTGTTCGCGATGCCCATCTCGCCGGTGAGCAGGGCCTTGTTGCCCGCGGCCACCAGGTCGCGGGCGGTCTCGATGCCGACCTCGATGGCGGCGATGGCCTCTTCGCGGGTCATCGCGGGGCCGACGGACAGGTCGGCGGTGCCCGGCCGCACCTTGCGCGGCAGGAGCCCGGGAGTGGCGGGGAGGTCCCCGGCGACACCGACGTCGATGACGCAGACCTCGGCGCCCACCTGGTTGGCGAAGGCGTTGCAGACCGCTCCGCCGCCGAGGAAGTTGGCCACCATCTGGGTGGTGACCTCCTGCGGCCAGGGGGTCACGCCCTGGGCGTGCACGCCGTGGTCGCCGGCGAAGATCGCGACGGCCGCGGGCTCCGGGATCGGGGGCGGGCAGACCCGCGACAGGCCGGCGAGTTGCGCGGAGATGATTTCGAGCATGCCCAGGGCCCCGGCGGGCTTGGTCATGCGCTTCTGTCGCTCCCAGGCCTCGCCGAGCGCCTTCGCGTCGAGCGGGCGGATGCCGGCGACCGTCTCGGAGAGCAGGTCGTGCGGTTCCGCGCCGGGCAGCGCGCGGCGCCCGTACGTCTCCTCGTGGACGACCCAGGCCAGCGGCCGGCGCTGGGACCAGCCGGCCTGTGCCAGCTCGGGCTCCTCGGGGAACTCGTCGACGTACCCGACGCACAGGTAGGCGACGACCTCCAGGTGCTCGGGCAGGCCCAGTTCGCGGACCATCTCGCGCTCGTCGAAGAAGCTGACCCAGCCGACGCCGATGCCCTCGGCGCGGGCGGCGAGCCAGAGGTTCTCGACGGCGAGGGCCGAGGAGTACGGGGCCATCTGCGGCTGCGTGTGGCGGCCCAGGGTGTGGCGGCCGCCGCGGGTCGGGTCGGCGGTGACGACGATGTTCACCGGGGTGTCGAGGATGGCCTCGATCTTGAGTTCCTTGAACTGCTTCGCCCGGCCCTTGGGGAGGGACTTGGCGTAGGCCTCGCGCTGGCGCTGGGCGAGTTCGTGCATGGTCCGGCGGGTCTCGGCGGACCGGATGACGACGAAGTCCCAGGGCTGGGAGTGACCGACGCTGGGGGCGGTGTGGGCCGCCTCCAGGACGCGCAGCAGCACCTCGTGCGGGATCGGGTCGGAGCGGAAGCCCTTGCGGATGTCGCGGCGTTCGCGCATGACCCGCTGGATGGCGTCGCGCTCGGCCTCGTCGTAGCCGGCGGGGGCGGCGGCGCGGGGCTCGAGGGCCCCGGACTCGACGGGTTCGACGGCCTCGGGGGCCTCCGGACTCTCGTCGGGCGCGACCGCGGCGGGGTGCTCGGGCTCGACGGGGTGTCCGGCCGCGTCCGGCTCCGGCTGTTCGGCGGGGGCGGCGGATTCGGCGGGTTCGGCGGGAGCCTCGGGCTGCGCGGGCTCGCTCGGCGCCTCGGGCGCGACCGGCGCCTCCGGGGCCACGGGGGCCTCGGGCTGGGCCGGCGCCTCGGGCGTGACGGCTTCGGCGGGCTCGGCCGGGAGCTCGACCGCCTCCGCGGCCTGGGGCTCGGCGGGCGCCGCCGCGGCTTCGGCGGTTTCCACGGCTTCGGCGGGCAGCGGCTCGGCCGGCGCCTCGACGGCCGCGGGTGCCTCGGGCTCGGCCGGCGCGGTCTCGACGGGCTGCGGGATCTCGGGCACGGCCTCCATCACCACGGGCTGGGGCTCGACCGCGACCGCCGGTTCCGGGGCGGCCTCGGGCTGCGGTGCGGGGGCCGTGGCGGCCTCCGCGGGCGCCGGGGCCTCCAGGACGTGGACGGGTGCGGGGACCTCGGCGGGCTCGGCCGGCTCGGCGGGGTCGACGGCCTCGGCCGCCGGCTCCGGGACGACGACGGGCTCGGGCTCGTTCGCGGTGACCGGCTCGGGGTCGGTCCGCTCGGCGACGGCCGGTTCGGACTCGGCGGGCAGCGCGGTCTCCGCCGGGGTCTCGGGGTCGGACTCCGCCGGGGCGGCGACGGCGGACTCCGCCTCGGGGGCCGGGAGCACCGGCTCCGCGGCCCACGGGGCGCCGGCCTGCAGCGGGATCTCGCCCGGCTCCGGCGCGGCGGGGGCGTCCTCGGCGCGCGGGATGTCCAGGTACTCGGGGCCCGTGGTCGGCGGTCCGGCCTGGCGGACCGGCATCGGCGTCACGGGGGTCTGCGGCGGGGCGGCCGGGCCCCGGTCGGCGAGGGAGCGTACGAGTCCGCCGGCCTCGGGGACGGGCGGGCCCATGTGCAGGGGGCGCCGGGAGGGGGTCGCGGGAGCCGGGGGGACGGGCGGCGCGGCCGGCGACGGGATCAGGAGGCCGCCGAGGTCGAGCGAACCGGAGTCCCGGCCACCGGCCTCGTGGGCGCCGGCGCTGTAGAAGGGCTCGGGCTGTCCGGCGTCGGGGAAGCCCGGGTGCGCGGGCTCGGCGTACGCGGGCGCGGCGGCGGCCTCGGTGTAGACGGGCGCGGGCTCGGTGTGCGCGGGCGCCGCCGGCTCGGGGAACCGGGGTGCGGCGGCGGGCTCGGCGTACAGCGGGGCCGCCGTGGAGTCGGCGTACGGGCCGGTCGGGGCCGCGGACTGCTGCGCGTACTCGTCGTACGCGGGGGCCGACTCGATCGGGAACGCCGGCGGCGGGACCAGTTGCGGATCGCTCCACGCGCCCTGGCCGCTCGGCATCAGCAGCAGTTCCTCGTCCTCCGGCTCGGCCGGATTGTCCACGAGGTCCTGGAAGGCGTAGCCCGCCGGGATCTGCGGCGGGACCGGGGCGGGGATGCTCTGCTGATCCACCATGCCCGCGTTGTCCGGGTGGCCCTCGCCCGGAACCTGGCCGGTGTCAGTCATGCGTACCCCTCGCCCATCGGTGTTGCCTTTTCGATCGCCCGACGCCCACGTGACCAACGAGCGGGGCCGCCGTGCGTCGCGTTCGCGTCTCGCCCGTACGCACGACAACCACTGAGCATTGTCGCGCCAGCCGGCCGCCGTGTCGGCCGGAAATCACCGCGGTCCGTTGTGGACTGCGCCACGTCGCGCGGTCCGCGGGCGGTACAGCCGATCGGTCAGCCTACCCCGGCCCCTTCCTCAGGTCCTGTCCGGGCGGTTCGCCGGACGTTCGGCGGCCAGCAGGAAGACGACGGAGCGCTGCCGTTCGGTCCAGGAGCGGGTGTCGAGGCCGACGGACTGGAGCAGCGCGCACTCGACGGCGTACCCGTGTTCGGTGAGGGTGCGGCCGATGGCCTCGGCCTCGTCGCGGGTCGAGGCGTGGCTGACGATCCGCTCGGGGCGCCGGTCCGCGACGGCGGCGACGACCTCGGCTCCGCCTCCGCCGACCCGGACGACGTCGGGTTCGGGAAGGTCTTCGAGGACGTGGGGCGCGCGGCCGTTCACGATCTGGAGCTGTGTGCCCCGGCCGCGTGCGGCGGTGACGAGGCGGGCGCAGGCGTGCGGGTCCGCGTCGACGGCGATGACGGCGGCCCCGAACGCGGCGGCGTCCAGGGCGAGGGTGCCGGAGCCGGTGCCGATGTCCCAGACGAGGTCGCCGGGGCGCGGCCCGAGTCGGGCGAGCTGGGCGGCCCGCAGCAGGGCGGACTCGCCCTCTCCGGTGTCGGCTTGCGGTCGGGCCCAGCCCCGGTCGCCTCCGGAGGGGACGCCCTGGCCGAGGAGCCAGCCGGGGTCGGCCGCGCCGCCGGCCTGGGCGGCGCCGCCGATGACGATGACGACGTTGGGGTCGCGCCAGGTGTGGTCGGCGACCCGGTCGGAGGTGAGGACGGTGACCCGTTCCCGTTCGGTGCCGAGTTCCTCGCAGATGACGAAGGTCCGGTGGACTCCGCCGAGCAGCAGGGCCAGTTCGGCGGGGCCCGCTCCGGGTGAGGTGAGGACGGCGACCTTGCCGTGGGCGCGGCAGACGTTGACGGCGCGGCGCAGGGTGCGGGGGTGGGCCACGACGACCTGGGCGTCGTCCCAGGGCATTCCGGCGCGGGCGAAGGCGGCGGCCACGGCCGAGACGGCGGGGACCACCTCGACTTCGAGGCCGTGTTCGGGGGCGCGCAGGGTGCGTACGACTCCGAAGAAGCCGGGGTCGCCGTCGGCCAGGACCACGGCGGTGCCGCGGTGGCCTGCGATCCGGCGGGCGGCGAGGCCGAGGCTGCCGAGGCGGATGCGTTCCGCGCCCGGGGGGACCTCGGGGAGCGCGAGGTGGTGGGCCGCGCCGGCCACGAGGGTGGCGGCGGAGAGCGCGGACCGGGCGGCCGCGGTCAAGGGCGAACCGTCCCAGCCGATCACCGTGACCCGGTCGGCCATCGTCGTCAGTCTCCTGGGATGTGTCGGGGGGCGGGCACGGTGAGACTACCTGGTCATCGGGTCAGTTCCAGTCGGCCCCGACGGGGTATCCGCTCGCGTCGGCGCGCCGCCCGAACGCGTACTGGTCCCCGTGGCCGGGGTAGCCGTCGTAGCCCTCGCCGTCGTCGAGGTCCTCGGGGACCAGGCCCCAGACGATGAGGTCGCTGCGGGTCCCGGTCCAGCCTCCGGCGCCGGTCTGGGTGCGCACTATGCAGGCGTTGCGCAGGACGCCCTCGCTGATGCAGCCGATCTTCTGGGCGACCTGCTGGGAGGCGGCGTTGTCGGCGGCCGTGCGCAGTTCGAGGCGTTCGAACCCCCGGTCGCGGAAGAGCCATTGGGCGACGGCGAGCACGGATTCGCTCGCGTAGCCCTCGCCCCGGGCCCAGGGGGCGGTGACGTAGCCGACCTCGGTGGTGAGGGTCCGCCAGTCGGTGTTCATCAGGCGGACGAAGCCGACGAGGCGGTGGGTGAGGAACTCGGTGACGGCCAGGACGATCCCGCGGCCCTCGGTGCGTTCGGCGTGGGAGTCGCGGGTGGCCCAACGGTGCGCGTCGGCATGGGTGTAGGGCTGCGGGGCGCTGGTCCAGGCGGTGACGTGCTCGTCGTTCATCATCTCGGCGAGTGCGGTGACGTCCTCCACCTCGAAGGGGCGCAGCACCAGCCGGTCCGTGCTGATGGTGACGTCCGGGAAGGTGGTAGTCATGCGCAGCTCCATGCCTGAGACCGTGGTGCGACCGTGGTGCAGTGCGCCGTGGGGCAGTGCGACCGTGTTGCGGGACCGTTTGTGCGGGTCGTAGGCCACAGCATGCAGCATCGGCCGCGGGTTGTGCAGGGCCGGGTTGCCCGGAAGCGGGCAGCGCGCGGCCCCGCACGCCGGCGGGGGCGTGCGGGGCCGAAGTACCGCTGTGGGTCAGGCCTTCGGGGCGCCGAAGGCGGAGACGACCGAGCCCTGGTACTTCTCCTCGATGAACTTCTTGACCTCGTCGGAGTTCAGGAGCTTGGCGAGCTTCTGGACGCGCGGGTCGTTCTGGTTCCCGTCCTTGACGGCGAGGAAGTTGGCGTAGGGGTTGCCCTCGGGCTTCTCCAGGACCAGCGCGTCCTTGGCGGGCGCCAGGTTGGCCTCGATGGCGTAGTTGCCGTTGATGACGGCGGCGTCCACGTCGTTCAGGGCGCGCGGGACCGTGGCGGCCTCCAGCTCCTTGAACTCCAGGCCCTTCTTGTCGGTGATGTCGGACAGCTTGGCGCTGGTGCCGACACCCTCCTTGAGGGTGATCAGGTTGTTGGTGGCGAGCAGTTGGAGCGCGCGGCCCTCGTTGGTGGTGTCGTTGGGGACGGCGATGGTCTGGCCGGCCTTGATGTCACCGATGGCCTTGATCTTCTTGGAGTAGAGGCCGAGGGGCTCCAGGTGCACGTTCACGACGGGCACGATGTGCGTGCCGTTCTTCTTGTTGAAGTCGTCGAGGTACGGCTTGTGCTGGAAGAAGTTGCCGTCGACCTGGCCCTGCTCGGTGGCGGTGTTGGGCAGGACGTAGTCCGTGAACTCCTTCACCTCCAGCTTGAGGCCGTCCTTGGCCGCCAGCTTGTCCTTGACGAAGTTCAGGATGTCGGCGTGCGGGCTCGGGGACGCGGCGATGACCAGCGCCTTGCTCTCGTCCGCCTTGCCGCCGTCGGTCTTGGCGGAGGACGGGTCCGAGGAGCTGCCGCAGGCGGTGAGGCCGAGGGCGAGCGCGGCGGACGCGGCGGCGAAAGCGGTGAGCTTGATGTTCTTACGCACGAAGAGTGCCTTTCATTGCTTGCAAGGGCGCGGATCGCGCGCGGTTCTTGCGGGGTGGTGGCCCAAGCACGACAAGTGCGGGCTCTCTGGGGGTGGGGGGTCTGGGGGGGGTCAGGCCGTGCGGCCGCGGCGGGCGAGGAGGCGTACGGCGCCGTCGCCGATCAGCTGGATCACGGTGACGAGGGCGATCAGGACCACGACGGTGGCGACCATGAAGCCGGTCTCGAACCGCTGGAAGCCGTACGTGATGGCCTTGGAGCCGAGCCCCTCGCCGCCGACGGCGCCCGCCATGGCGGAGTAGCCGACGAGGGTGATCACGGTGGTGGTGACGCCGGCGATCAGGGAGGGCAGGGCCTGGGGCAGCAGGACCTTGCCGACCAGGGTCGGTACGCCGCCGCCCATGGACTCGACGGCCTCGACGAGGCCGTGGTCCACCTCGCGGACGGCCGTCTCGACGAGCCGCGCGAAGAAGGGGATGGCACCGATGGCGAGCGGGACGATCATGGCGGTGGGGCCGATGAAGGTGCCGACGACCGCCGTGGTGACCGGGATCAGGAAGATCAGCAGGATGATGAACGGCAGCGAGCGGCCGATGTTCACGATCACGCCGAGGACCTTGTTCAGCGGCTGGTTGCGCAACAGGCCGCCCTTGTCGGTGAGGACGAGGAGGATGCCGATGGGCAGGCCGCCTACGACGGTCACCAGGGTGGACCACAGGACCATGTAGAGGGTGTCGTACGTGCCCTGGGTGAGCAGGGGCTGCATTTCGGACCAGGTCACTTGGCACCTTCCTTGACCAGTGCGTCGGTGATCGTGTTCACCGCGGTCTGTACGTCCTCGACCTCGTCGACCACCTCGATCTGGAGGCCCTGCTCCCGGAGGAAGCCCACGGGGACCACGTTGTCCTCGTAGCGGCCGGGCAGCTCGATCCGCATGCGGCCGATCTGCTTGCCGCCGACGGTGTCCATCGCGGCACCGAGGATCGATATGTCGATGTTGTAGGTCCGCGAGAGCTGGGAGATGACCGGGCGGGTCGCCGCCTCGCCGTGGAAGGTGACGTCGACGACCGTGCGGTCGGGGCCGGTGGCGGCGCCGCTGACCGGGAACAGCTCGGTGGCCAGCTCGGAGCCGGGGGTCGCCAGCAGTTCCGAGACGGTGCCGGACTCGATGACCCGGCCGTTCTTCATGAGCGCGGCGGAGTCGCAGACGGCCTTGACCACGTCCATCTCGTGGGTGATCAGGAGGACGGTCAGGCCGAGCTGCCGGTTGAGGTCGCGCAGCAGTTGCAGGATCGAGCGGGTGGTCTCGGGGTCCAGGGCGCTGGTGGCCTCGTCCGAGAGCAGCACCTTGGGGTCGCCGGCCAGGGCGCGGGCGATGCCGACGCGCTGCTTCTGGCCGCCGGAGAGCTGGGCGGGGTAGGCCTTGGCCTTGTCGGCGAGGCCCACGAGGTCGAGGAGCTCGACGGCCTTGCGCGAGCGCTCGCGGCCGGAGATCCCGAGGATCTCCAGGGGCAGCTCGATGTTGGCCTGCACGGTGCGCGAGGACAGCAGGTTGAAGTGCTGGAACACCATGCCGATGCGGCTGCGGGCCTCGCGGAGTTCCTTGCCGGCTCGCCGGCCGCGGCCGGCGAGGGCGGTGAGGTCCACGCCGTCGACGGTGACGGTGCCGGCGGTGGGGCGCTCCAGCAGGTTCACGCAGCGGATGAGGGAGGACTTGCCGGCGCCGCTCTGGCCGATGACTCCGTAGACCTCGCCCTCGCGGACGTGGAGATCGACGCCGTCCAGGGCGGTGACCTCGCGGTCACGGGACTGGTAGACCTTCGTGAGGCCCGATGTGGTGATCACAGGGAATTCCGTCGCTGTCGAGTGCACGGCGGTGCGGTGTGCCGTGCACGGGGCAAACATCAGGGGGCGCGTCACGGGACGAACCATCACGAATCGGCGATGGCGGCGCGTGCGCGGGGCAGGAGCGTTCCGGGTGTCACACGGTGGTGCCGGACGGGGCTCGGCCGGTCTCGCTTCGGGGCGCGAGACTGCTGGGAGGGGGCCCTCAGAAGGCGCGCATTCGACACATACAACGAGCACCGGGCGTCGTGGTCGCCTCGGTCGCAAGGGTGCGGCTGCTCGTCGTGGTCATGGCCCCAGTAAAGCAGACCTGTCACGTGACCGATCAATGCCGTCCGAATAGCGGACGAATATCGACCACATTCCGGACAGCGTCGATCAGTCCCGGCCGGCCGTCCGGATCGTCACACCGGCGGCCTCGACCTGCGCCGACACGGCCGAGAGGCCCCGCACGACCATGTCCGCAGCGAGCTCCGCGGTGGTGTGCGTTGTGGTCAAGGCCACGATCCGCATGCCGGCCGCCCGACCGGCGGCGGGGCCGGGCCGGGCCGGCGGCGGGGCCGGCTCGAAACCCACGCGGCGGGCCGATTCCATGGACGGGACCGGGGCCCCGTCGTTGTCGAACAGCGGGGCGTCGACGCGCGTGACGCAGGCACCCGCGGGTGTGACGCAGGCGCCTGCGGGTGTTGTCGTGCGCGTCTCCGGGCTTCGCGCCCTCCGGGAAGGCCCGCGCCGAGGGGTGAGCGCATCGGGTCTTTCGGCCCGTAATACCCTCGCTGCATGCTCGACGCCCTGACGGTCGCCATCGGTGTGGCCGCACTCGCCCTCGCCGCCTGGTGCGGTCACGCCGCACTGCGGGACCAGCCGACCAAGGACTGGCACTTCATCGGCATGGCCGTGGTGACCGTGCTGGTCCTGGCCCAGCTGGTGATCGGCCTGGTGCTGTTGGGTCGGGGCGAGAAGGCCGACGAGGGCACGGTGATCTTCGTGGCCTACCTGCTGGGCGCCTTCGCGGCGGTCCCGGCCGCCGGGATGCTCTCGCTCACCGAGCGGACCAAGTGGGGTTCGGTGACGGTGGCCGCGGGCGCGGTCGTCCTGGCCGTGCTCGAAGTACGCCTCTACGACATCTGGGGAACCGCCGGTGCCTGACATGCCCGACACCGATTCCGCCGCGGCCCCGCCGACCGGGGCGCGCGAGCGGCTGGTCTCCGGGCCGGGCCTGCTGCTGGTCTGGCTGTACGGGGTGATCACGGTCGGCGCGGTCTCGCGTTCGGCCTACCAAATCTCCACCGAGTTCGACCGGGCCCCGCTGCCGTACGCCCTGTCGGCGGTGGCCGCGCTGGTCTACGCCTTCATCACGTACTCACTGGTGCGCGGCGGGGAAACGGCCCGCAAGGCGGCGCGGATCTGCTGCGCCGCCGAGCTGACCGGCGTACTCGTCGTGGGCACCTGGACGCTGGTGGAACCGGATGCCTTCCCCGACGCGACCGTGTGGTCGAACTTCGGCATGGGCTACCTGTTCATCCCGGTGATCCTGCCGATCACCGGAATGCTCTGGCTGCGCCGGCGCCGACAGGGCTGAGCGGAAGGCCCCGACCGACGGTGACGGTCGACCGACCCGGGCGAGGGGCGGCCGACCGGCGGTGACGGGAGGTCAGGCGCTGACGGCGAAGTCCGAGGCGTCCTTCGCGTCCTTCTCCAGGATCACCAGGTGCACGCCGTCGGAGGCGGTGCGGTCGCCGACCCGGGTGTAGCCCGCCTTGCGGTACAGCCGCAGGTTGGCCTCGCTCTTGTGGCCGGTGTGCAGCCGGAAGCGGCTGGTCTCGCCGTCGCCCGTGAGCGCCGCCTCGACCGCGCGCAGCAGGCGGGCGCCGAGGCCGTGGCCCTGGAGGCGGGGGTGGACGCAGAGCTTGGCGATCCGGCCCGTGCCGTCCTCGTCCACATTGCCGCGGACGGTGCCGACGACCTCGTCGCCGAGGCGGGCGACCAGAACGGTGTCCGTCTCCAGCTCCGACTTGAGGGAGTCGAGCGACTGGGTGAGCGGTTGGATGAGGTAGTTGCCGTACAGCTCGGCCTCGCTCTGGAACGCCAGGTATTGGAGCTTGAAGATCTGCTCCGCATCCTCGGCGGCCGCCGCCGAAATGGTCACACTCATACCCATGTGCGCATGCCTCCCGCTCACCTGGTGGCCCGTTGGTCTATCGCTCCCTTCCCCGCAGGTCAGGAGCCGCAACCTCTGCAGCCAGCATTCTGCGCAGACATCCCAGGCAACGGGAACGTACGGGTCCCAAACTTCCTTGTGAGATACCCAACTCTCCTGCGATTTCACGGTAGGTGAGATCCCTGGGCGAAAGAAGTGCCCCTATGAGTTCCGGACAGCGTCCGGGCAACCGGGCGACAGCCGATCGGAGGACGCGGTTGACCTCCCCGTGCAGGGCGGCGTCCTCCGGTTCGGCGCCGGCGCTGCCGGGGCGGGCCCTGTAGGGGACTTCGCGCCGTGCCCGGCGGCGCGCCCCGCGCGCCTCGGCGCGCACCGCCCGGCGCAGCCAGCTCGCGCGGTCGGCGGGCTCCGGGGCGGGTCCGCCCTCCAGCAGCCGCACCCAGACGGCTTGTTCCAGGTCGGCCGCGTCCACCCCGGCGGCCGGGGCCTCCGCGGCCGCCTCGGCGGAGAGCAGCGGTCCCAGTTCGTTCAGGAGGTCGGCGTCCTTCAGCAGGTCCATGCCGGGCGGGACGCGGGGGTCCCGCCCGGCGGTTTCCGGACCGGACCCGGAACACTCGTACGAGAAACTCCGCGTGCCCGTTGACGCGTTCGGCCGGAGTTCCCTCGGGAGCGGGCCCGGGCTACCGCTGTCCGCCGCGGCCCGGGCGGAAGTCCTCGGCCGCGAGCAGCCCGGTGTCCGGGTTGTCGGTGAAGATCCCGTCGATGCCCAGTTCGAAGTACTTCCGGAAGGCGCCGAAGGCGTCGCCGTACTCGGCCGGGTCGGTGCCCTTGCGGTATTCGGTCGGCAGGAAGCCGTTCT
Source organism: Streptomyces sp. NPDC002602 (assembly GCF_042889445.1). Classification (NCBI taxonomy): domain Bacteria; kingdom Bacillati; phylum Actinomycetota; class Actinomycetes; order Kitasatosporales; family Streptomycetaceae; genus Streptomyces; species Streptomyces sp. NPDC002602. The sequence goes on from NZ_JBIAQX010000005.1 coordinate 225,832, forward strand.
CGTTCCGCGCGGTGTAGGGGTGCAGCACCAGTCCGCGCGCGTGGGCGTCGCGCACCAGTGTGGTGGGGGTGCCGAGGCTGCCGTCCGCGGTGCGCGGCACGATCAGGTCGAGGGTCGGGCCGATCCCCTGGGCGAAGCCAGCGATCCACTTAAGACCTTCGGGCGTGACCAGGTCGGCGACCGTGCGCGGGTCGCCGGCGACCTCGAAGTCCCACGGGCGGGTGTTCGCGGCCGACAGCAGCACCACGCGGGGCGCCGAGACCAGTCGGGCGAGCCGCCGGATGCTGGACGGTTCGAACGACTGGAGGAAGAGGGGCGCGTCGCGGCCGTCGCGGCCGTACCGGCGCAGCAGACGGGCCAGCGGCTCCTCCAGGCCGAGGCCCAGCCCCCGGAAGTAGGTGGGGTGCTTGGTCTCGACGTGCAGCCAGATCCGCCTGCCGCGCCGTTCGCCCTCGCGGTCCGCCCAGCGCAGTACTTCCTCGAAGGTGGGCACGGTCCACCGGCCGTCGTAGAGGGTGTTGCGCCGGCGGACGGCGGGGATGCGTTCCTTGGCGCGCAGCGTCTTCAGTTCGGCGAGGGTGAAGTCCTCGGTGAACCAGCCCGTGACGGAGACCCCGTCGACGGTTTTGGTGGCGCGCCGGGACGCGAAGGCGGGGTGGTCGGCGACGTCGGTGGTGCCGCCGATCTCGTTCTCGTGACGGCACACGAGGTGGCCGTCCTTGGTGGGGACGAGGTCCTGCTCGATGACGTCGGCGCCCAGGTCGAGGGCCAGCCGGTACGAGCCCAGGGTGTGCTCGGGCCGGTAGCCCGAGGCGCCCCGGTGGCCGATGACCGTCGGGACGGGGAGGTCCCGGTAGCCGCCGCGCCCCGTGCCCGCGGTCGCCGCCGCCGCGGTCGGCGCCTGGAGTCCGACGAGTCCGCCTCCCGCCGCCAGGACCGCCGCTCCCAGTACCGCGCGCCGCGCCGTCCCACCCTGCGTCATGACCGCCACTCCCCGTTCGGACAAGGGCCGGTGGTCCCGGGGCCTCGGTTGGCCCGGTGTCAGACGGCCCGAATCGGCGTGCCGATGGTAGGCAGCGGTCGATGGCCCGGAGGGGCCGACTGGCCGAATTTGGCGCGAACGCGCGTCAACACTGCGTATCCGACACGTGAACCCGATGTGCGATCAGTGATGACCCGCGAGTATCGTCCTCACCTGCACTACCACTGTGTGGTGCGAAACCCGCGTTTCGATGCCGGAGGGCTCACGTTGTTCCGTACCGCGCTCATCAAGGCCACCGTCGGACCCGTCATGCGGCTGATGTTCCGCACCAAGGTGGAGGGCATCGAGAACATTCCGGGCACCGGTGCGGTGATCCTCGCGGGCAACCACCTCACCTTCATCGACTCGATGATCCTTCCCCTGGTGTGCGACCGGACGGTGCACTTCATCGGCAAGGACGAGTACGTGACGGGCAAGGGCCTCAAGGGTCGCGTGATGGCCTGGTTCTTCACCGGATCCGGCATGATCCCGGTGGACCGCGACGGCGCCAACGGCGGGGTCGCGGCCCTGATGACCGGTCGCCGGATCCTCGAAGAGGGCAAGATCTTCGGCATCTACCCCGAGGGCACCCGCTCCCCCGACGGCCGGCTCTACCGCGGTCGCACCGGCATCGCCCGTCTGACCCTGATGACGGGCGCGCCCGTGGTCCCGTTCGCGATGATCGGCACCGACAAGCTCCAGCCCGGCGGCAAGGGCATGCCCCGCCCGGGGCGGGTCACCCTGCGCTTCGGCGAGCCGATGGAGTTCTCCCGGTACGAGGGCATGGACCGCGACCGCTACGTCCTGCGCGCCGTCACCGACTCGGTGATGGCCGAGGTCATGCGCCTGTCCGGCCAGGAGTACGTGGACATGTACGCCACCAAGGCGAAGGCCGCCTGATCGGCTCCGCGCCGCCGCTACTGGCGGCGCAGTGACCGGCTGACGCCCGCCGCGGTGGTCGTGGCGAGGATCCAGCCGGTCACGATCAGCAGGTACGACAGCCACTGGTACCAGCCTCGTGGTGCGAAGGCGCCCTCCTGCCCGAATCCGATGATCGGCAGCATCAGGTCGATCGTGTAGAACGCGGCGTTGAACGGCGGGGTCTCGTCCGGCTTCAGGGCGGGCGGCGGCTCCAGCCCGTACGCGATCCACCCGGTGAGCAGCAGGGCCGTCAGCCAGCCCGCCGCCCGTATCGGCCGGTATCCGTAGCCGACGGTGACGTCCTGGAGCAGTCCCCAGAGCCGGGCGTGCCTCGGCTGGGTGCGTCGGTGTCGGCGGAGCTTGGCGAGTTGGACGGTCCGGGCCGCGAGTTCGTCGCCGACCGTGCGGTAGGCCGCGCAGAGCTGCTCGTAGGCGTACGGGAGGTACCCGGACTCCTCGCGTTCCAGGGCGGGCAGTCGTTGCTCGGCGGGCAGGTGCGGGGCGAGGGTGCGGTAGGTCAGGCCGTCGACGCGGATCCGCTCCGGCCAGGTGTCGGGCTCGATGTGGAGCAGGTCGAATGTGGAGCGGCGCAGGTTGACCTCGCCCTGGACCCTCGGGCAGGACCGCAGCCAGACCTCCCCGATCGCGCAGCTCGACGCGCGCAGGGCGACGCCGCCGGGGTTGACCAACCGGGCGTAGGCGAAATTGAGCTGGCCGGGGATGCGGGCTCCGGTGAGGTTGACCCGGCCCCGGGCCTCCATGCCCCTGGCCCGCAGGTCGGTTCCGACGGTGAGGTTCTCGGCGTGCAGGGCGGTGTCGCCGGGGGCGAACAGGCGGGCACCGTCGAGGTTCACCTGGCCGCCGACGACGGCGCCGTTGGCGCGGGTCTGGCCGTGGACGGTGAGGTCCATGGCGATGACGTCGGTGCCGATCTGGGCGTGGTTGATCTGGAGCGGCGGTTCCTCGTCCGGGTCCTGTCCGCCCGGCGCGTCCGGGTTCCCGAGGACCGCCCGCCGGATGAAGAGGCCGCCGGATATGCGGGCGCCCTGGAGGCGGACGGGCCCGGTGATCCGGCAGCAGGACAGTCGCAGCGCGATGTCGACGCTCACGGTGGCGCCGGTCAGGCCGGGCAGTGTCGAGTCGGACAGGACGAGGGCGCGCAGTTGGGCCCCGTGGACGAGGGGCTTGCGTTCGAACCAGCAGCCCCGCAGGCGGATCCCGTACGGCACGATCGCGTACTTGAGGTCCAGCTTGCCGGTGATCCGGGCGCCCCTGACGTTGAGCCCGGGCACCTGGCCGGCGGCCGGGGTCCCGCTCAGCACCAGGGCGGTGATCACCTCGGCGCGCAGGGTCCGCTCGGGCCCCCAGGAGTCACCCTCCGAGGAGTCCTCGTCGGGTGACGGCCTGAAGTCGACGCCTTCGCCGCGCGGGAAGGCGTCCCATACGCGGCGCTCGGCCGGCGTCAACTCGTTGATCTCCATCGCCGGGATGGTGTCCCGCGCGTCGACGGACTGTCAACCATGCGCGGGACACCGCTCCTTGAGGAGATCAAGGCGCCGTGGTCAGTGCTCGATCCCGTCCTGGAGCTTCTGCCCCTTGAGCAGGAACCAGGCGGCCACGGCGGTGGCCAGCAGGACGGCCGCGCCGACGCCGGAGGCGAGTCGCAGCCCGTCCACGAAGGCGACCTGTGCCGCGTCGACCATCGTCCGGGCGGTCTCCGGGTCCAGCGACTTGGCCGCTTCGACGGCGCCGCCGAGCGATTCGTGCGCCGCGTCGGCGACCGGGCCGGAGACGGACGCCGGGGCGGTGAAGCTCTGGTAGACGCCGGTGACGATGGAGCCGAGCAGGGCGATGCCGAGGGCGGCGCCGAGTTCGTACGCGGTCTCGGAGACGGCCGAGGCGGAACCGGCCTGCTCCTTGGGGACGCTGGAGAGGATGACGTCGGCGGTGACCGTGAAGGAGAAGCCGGCGCCGAGGCCGACGACGAGCAGGGCCGCGCCGAGCAGCGGGTAACCGGTCTCCTTGTGGATCACGGTCAGGACGGCGAGGGCCGCGCCGATGGCGGCGAGGCCACCGCTGACCAGCACCCGTACCGAGTACTTGCGGGCGTACCGGCCGGCGAGCAGACCCGTGGCCACCGCGCCGATCGCGGCGGGCAGCTCCGCCAGGCCCGCCTCCAGCGGCTCGCGCCCCTGGACGAGCTGGAGGAACTGGGACAGGAAGAAGACCAGGCCGGACAGTCCGAAGACGGTGAGCAGGTCGGCGAGGACCGCGCCGGAGAAGCCGCGGTGCTTGAACAGCCGCATGTCGAGCAGCGGCGCGGTCAGCGTGAACTGGCGGCGCACGAAGGCGTAGAGCGTGCCGATGCCGAGGACGGCGATGCCGGCGGCCTCCCACGAGGGCCCGTGGGTGGCGGCTTCCTTGACGGCGTAGACGACGGCGATGATGCCGACGAGGGAGAGGCCGACACTGATCAGGTCCCAGGGCCCGGCGACCGGGTTCTTGGACTCGGGCAGCAGCTTGATGCCGACGATGACCAGGACGATCATCACGGGGAGGTTGATGAGGAAGACCGAGCCCCACCAGAAGTGCTGGAGCAGCGCTCCGCCGACGACGGGGCCGACGGCCGCGCCGGCCGAGGCGGTGGCGCCCCAGATGCCGATGGCGAGGCTGCGCTCCCTGGGGTCGTGGAAGATGTTGCGGATCAGCGCGAGGGTGGACGGCATCAGGGTGGCGCCGGCCACGCCGAGGAGCGCGCGGGCCACGATCATCATCTCGGGGCTGCTCGCGTAAGCGTTGAGCACGGAGACGGCGCCGAAGGCCGTGGCGCCGATGAGCAGCAGCTTCTTGCGGCCGATGCGGTCGCCGAGGGAGCCCATGGAGACGAGCAGACCGGCGATGACGAAGGAGTAGATGTCGCCGATCCACAGCAGTTGGGTGCCGGACGGCTTGAGATCCTCGCTGAGGGCGGGGGTGGCGAGGCCGAGCACGGTGGCGTCGACCGCGACCAGCAGCACGGCCAGGACGAGCACGGAGAGCGCCAGCCAGCGTCCTCGGCTCTGTCCCTCCGTCCCCGTCCGCCTGCTCAGCTCTTCGGTACGACTCATTTCTCCACGCTCCGTCGTGCGCCACCGAGCAGCAGCTCGATGATCATGTACTGAAAGTCCTTGGCCGCGACCCGGCCGTCCATGACGGCCCAGGCGCAGGTGCCGACCAGCCCGTAGAGGGCCTCGGTGAGCCACGCGGGGCTCAGGTCGATCCTGATGTGTCCCTCTTCCTGGCCGCGCCGGAAGAGGGCGCTCACGCGGGCGTCGAGGCGGGCCCAGCCCTCGTTGACCTCGTCGCCCTCGAACAGTTGGTTCTCGGTGACGAGGAAGGCCAGCAGTTGGGCGTTGGGCTCCACCTCGGCGACGAGTCGCTTGAGCGCGTCGACGGCCGTGTCCTCTCCGAGGCGGGCGTTGTCGAACGCCACCTCGAACTCGCGGATCCCCAGATCCTCCAGGGCCCGTACGAGGGCGTCGCGCCCGGCGAAGTGTCGGTGGAGGGTCGCGCGGCCGATTCCGGCGGCGCGGGCGACCTCGTCCATCGTCGCGGTCGATTTGCGGGAGAGCAGGGCCGCCGCGTCGCGGAGCACCTGGTCACGATCCATGGCCATGAGACAACCATAACCCGAATGAGACAACTTTGTCTCATCGAGTGATCCAAAAATGGGCTGCCCCTTGGGGCGGCGAAAGGAATCCTGTCGAGATGAACCCGCGACACCGCCCCCTGCTGCTGATCGACGTCGACGGCCCGCTGAACCCGTACGCGGCCAAACCGCAGAGCCGCCCCGAGGGCTACGGCACCCACCGCATGCGCCCCACCGGCTGGACCGAGGCCGAGAGCCGCAAGCCCCTGCGGGTCTGGCTGAACCCCGACCACGGCACGGAGCTGCTCGCCCTGGCGGAGTCCTACGAGCTGGTCTGGGCGACGACCTGGAAGGACGAGGCCAACGACTGGATAGGCCCCCACCTGGGGCTCCCCCGGCTGCCGTACATCGACTGGCCACAGATGCACGGCCGGGCGCCGCGCGGCACCTTCTGGAAGACGCAGTACATCCTGGAGTACGCCCGGGAGCGCCCCTTCGCGTGGATCGACGACGACATCACCACGATGGACCGGGAGTACGTGGACCTGCACCATCCGGCGCGCACCCTGCTGATGCGGATCGACGAGCGGATCGGGCTGACCCCGGCCGACTTCGACGCGCTGGCGCGCTGGGCCGCGTAGGGCGCCCGGGCGACCGGCGGACCGGGCCGACCGGGCGGCATGGCACGCCGATGGGGGCGGCCGGAGCGGGTGCTCCGGCCGCCCCCATGGGGTCATGCGGCCACCGCTGTCGTTGCGGCTACTGCTGTCGTGCGGCTGCCGCTGTCGTGCGGCCACCGCCTTCGTGCGGCTACTACTGCCATGCGGCTACTACTGCCATGCGGCTGCCGCTGTCGTGCGGCTACTGCTTGTGGATCGCCCAGGCGTGCTGGATGACCAGGTCGGCCTTGAGCTCGGTGAGCTGGGTGGCCACCGCCGAGGGGGCGGTGCCGCCCCGGCCGTTGCGGGAGGCCAGGGCCCCGGCGACGTTCAGGACGGTACGGACCTCGGGGGTGAGGTGCTCCGAGATCTTCGCGAACTGCTCGTCGGTGAGCTCGTCGAGCTCGATGTCGAGCGCCTCGCACTCCTTGACGCACTCGCCGGCCACCTCGTGCGCCACCCGGAACGGCACGCCCTGCTTGACCAGCCACTCCGCGATGTCGGTGGCGAGGGAGAAGCCCGCCGGGGCCAACTCCTCCATCCGCTGCCGGTTGATCGTGAGGGTGGCCATCATGCCGGTGAAGGCGGGGAGCAGGACTTCGAGGGTGTCGCAGGAGTCGAAGACGGGCTCCTTGTCCTCCTGCAGGTCCCGGTTGTAGGCGAGCGGGAGGGCCTTCAGGGTGGCGAGCAGGCCGGTCAGGTTGCCGATGAGCCGACCCGACTTGCCCCGCGCGAGCTCGGCGATGTCCGGGTTCTTCTTCTGCGGCATGATCGACGAGCCGGTGGAGAAGGCGTCGTGCAGGGTCACGAAGGAGAACTCCTTCGTGTTCCAGATGATGATCTCCTCCGCGATCCGGGACAGGTTGATCCCGATCATCGCGGTGATGAAGGCGAACTCGGCGACGAAGTCCCGGGAGGCGGTGCCGTCGATCGAGTTGCCGACCGAGCCGCGCTCGAAGCCCAGGTCGGCGGCGACCGCCTCCGGGTCCAGGCCCAGCGAGGAGCCCGCGAGGGCGCCCGAGCCGTACGGGGAGACCGCGGTCCGGGTGTCCCACTGGCGCAGCCGCTCGGCGTCCCGGGACAGGGACTGCACGTGGGCCAGCACGTGGTGGGCGAAGAGCACCGGCTGCGCGTGCTGGAGGTGGGTCCGGCCCGGCATGGCCACGTCGGGGTGCGTCTCGGCGAGACCGACCAGCGCGTCCTGGAGGTCCGCGATCAGGCCGCCGACGATCCGGGCGTGGTCGCGCAGGTACATCCGGAAGAGGGTGGCCACCTGGTCGTTGCGGGACCGGCCGGCGCGCAGCTTGCCGCCGAGGTCGGCGCCGAGCCGCTCCAGGAGACCCCGCTCCAGGGCGGTGTGGACGTCCTCGTCGGCGATCGTGCCGACGAAGGAGCCGTCGGCCACGTCGGCCTCCAGCCGGTCCAGACCGTCGGTCATCCGGTCCAGTTCCTCGGCCGTCAGGAGACCCGCCTTGTGCAGGACGCGGGCGTGGGCCCGGGAACCGGCGATGTCGTACGGCGCGAGGCGCCAGTCGAAGTGGACCGACGCGGACAGTTTCGCGAGGGCCTCGGCGGGGCCGTCGGCGAACCGGCCGCCCCAGAGCCGGACGTCACCACCGTTGTTGCTGCTCACAGCTACTGCTCCTCAGGACTGCATGCTCGGATGTGCGCGGACTCCCCGCCGCGGAGGTGTCGGGGAGGCCGACGTCGTACTGCGCAACGACCCAACGACTGGACTCAGACGAGGTCGCGGCGTGCGGCGATCTTCGACGACAGGCCGAAGATCTCGATGAAACCCCGGGCCTCGGACTGGTCGAAGATGTCGCCCGAGCCGTAGGTGGCCGGGCGGATGACGTCCAGGTCCCCGCCGCCCTGGCCGACGTCCACGGCGACGGCGACGACCTCGGCGCCCGTCTCCTCGGCGAGCCGGCCGATGGCGACGGAGGCGTCCGGACCGCCCGAGTAGGCGAGTACGACTCGCTCGGTCACGGGAGCGCCTCCTCACGGTGCGTTCGGCACGATGCGTTCAACGATGGGCATAACTATGCACTGCTCCGTATGTTTCGTCAATCGACCGACCTCGTACACCCCTGGCCTGCGGTTATTCAATGGCCCGTGCCGTATGAACGTCTGCGGTATCGGCGCATCGAGGGCGCGGAGGACCGCGCCGGCGTGGGTGGACACCCGGGGTCTCACGCCGTGAAACGTGCGGCGGTCGTCCCTCGCGGCGGGAGATGATCAGGTCATGGGAAAACTGCATGAACGGATCGACGGCCGCCTGCGGAAGTTCATCGAGGACCAGCCGGTCTTCTTCACCGCGACCGCCCCGCTCGCCGGGGACGGTCATGTCAACCTCTCCCCCAAGGGCCGCGCCGGGACGCTCGTCGTCATCGACGAGCAGACCCTCGCCTATCTCGACTTCGGCGGGAGCGGCGCCGAGACCGTCGCCCACGTCCGCGAGAACGGCCGCATCACGCTGATGTGGTGCGCGTTCTCCGGTCCGCCGAACATCGTGCGCATCCACGGCGAGGGCGAGGCGGTCTTCCGTGACGATCCGCGCTGGGGCGAGCTGATCGCCCTGTTCGGGGAGGCCGACGGGCCCTCGGCGCGGGCGATCGTCGTGGTCCACGCCCGGCGGATCGCGGACGTCTGCGGTTACGCAGTCCCCCTCATGGACTACCAGGGCGAGCGCACCCTGCACGCGGAGTACTTCGGCCGCAAGACGGACGAGGAGTTCGCCGAGTACTGCGAGAAGAAGGACCACATCGGAACGAGTCTCGACGGCCTGCCTGCGCTGCCTCTGCCCCTCCCTGCCCGTACCGTCTGACGGGTGCTGCGTACCGCTCTCCTCGCCGGCTCACTGTTCGTCACAAGCCTGCTGTGGCCCGGCCCCACGCCCCTGCCCGCGCGCCTCGCCGACACCGGGGGCGGCAGTCAGTTGATCGTCGCCGTCGCCCCCTCCGCCGGCTCCACGACCGGTCGGCTCACCTGGTGGGACCGTCGCGCGGGACGCTGGTACAAGGCGGGCAGCGCCCCCGCGCGGTTCGGGGCGAACGGCCTGGCCGAGGGCACCACCCGGGTCCAGGGCACCAGCACCACCCCGGCGGGCCTGTACGGACTGCCGTACGCGTTCGGCATCGCGGCCCCGCCCGCGGGCACGAAGTACCGCACCCGGTACCGACGGGTGACCGAGCGTTCCTGGTGGTGCCAGGACAACGCGTCGAGCAGCTACAACCGCTGGGTGGAGCCGCTGCCCGCCGACTGCGCGCCGGGCGAGGCCGAGCACCTGGTCACCTACCGGCAGCAGTACGCGCACGCGCTGGTGATGGACTTCAACTACGACCGGCCGGTGCGCGGCCGGGGTGCGGGCATCTTCCTGCACGTCGACGGCAAGGGTGCGACGGCGGGCTGTGTGTCCGTGCCGGAGCGGTCGATGCGCGCGATCCTGCGCTGGGCGGACCCCCGGCGCCGGCCGCACATCGCGGTCGGCACGCAGGACGGCCCGCTCGCCGTGACCCGGTACTAGGGGCTCTCCCGGCGCGGGCGCGGTCGGCGGACACGCGGGCGTGCGGGGCGTGCGGGGCGGGGCGCTGCGGGGTGGCGGACGGGAGGCCTTCGCCGGTCCGCCCGGCGGCCCGGCGCGCCGGTTCCGCACCGCCCGCCGGCGCCCCGCCTCCTGTGGGCCCGGACGCGCGGGCCCCGGGCGACGGGGCCGCGCGGCCGGTCCCGGTCTTCGAGACCGCGGTGCACCAGGGCGGTGCGCCGGGCGTCCAGCGCCGTCAACGCCGGGTGCGGGAGAGCCCGGTGGCGCTCCGCCGGCAGGTCGGGAACGGCCGTGGCGGCGAGCATCCTGCGGTGGACGGGTTCCGCGCACCACAGGGCCACGAGCGCCGCCGCGGTCGCCAGGGTCGAGGCCCACTGGGCGACCGTGTGCGGGCGTGACTCCAGTACCGCCATGGCGGACGCCGCCATCAGGGCGAGCAGCGGAAGCAGCAGCAGACATCCGCAGGCCGACAGACACGGCCGGTCGGCGCCGGGCGCGCCGCCCGGTGGCCGGGGCAGTCGCGGCCAGGTCGCCTCCCGGTCCCGGCGGTACGCGGCGAGCCGCTCCAGGTACACCGCGTCGTGCCGGTGGATCCGGCCCGGGGAGACGAGCCGGGGGTGGCTGCGGCGGACGGCTTCCAGCAGCGCGGCGGGTACCGGGTGCGCGGGCGTTCGCCCCTTGGTGCGGCCCGCCTTCGTCAGCCGGACCAGGCCGCGGTGGTCGAGGTACGCGTACCGGTCGAGGAGCAGCTCGGCGGCGGCCGCCTCGGTCGCGTGGCCGGTGACGACGGCGGAGTGGTACGGATCCACGTCCAGGCCGGCGACGGCCTCGGCCAGGGCCCGACCGGCGGCGGCCCGGTGCCACCACCGCACGCCGACGGCCCCGTACAGGAGGCAGACCACGACGGTCAGCGAGGCGGGGAGGGCGAAGGAGTGCACCCTCCGAGGCTAGGGGGCGAACAGGCGTTCCCGACAGCCGATTTCGGTGCCCGCCCCCGGGGCTCCCGCCCCCAAGACTCCCGCCCCCGAGGCACCTGTCCCCGAGGCTCCCGTCACCAAGGCTCCCGCCCCCAAGACTCCCGCCCCCGAGGCATCCGTCCTCAAGGCTCCCGTCCCCAAGGCATCCGCCCGAGGCTGGGCGCCCGGGGCGGGTCGCCCGGGGCGGGTCGCCTCGCGGGGCTCAGCCCTCCTTCTGCGCCAACCGCAGCAGGTGGTCGGCGAGGGCCTGACCGCCCGCCGGATCACGGCTGATGAGCATCAGGGTGTCGTCACCGGCGATGGTGCCGAGGATCTCCCGGAGTTCGGCCTGGTCGATCGCGGACGCGAGGAACTGGGCCGCACCCGGCGGGGTGCGCAGGACCACGAGGTTCGCGGAGGCCTCGGCGGAGATCAGCAGTTCCCCGGAGAGGCGCCGCATGCGCTCCTCCTTCGCCGACTCGCCGAGGGGGGCCTGCGGGGTGCGGAAACCGCCCTCGCTGGGCACCGCGTAGATCAGCTCGCCGCCGGTGTTGCGGATCTTCACCGCGCCCAGCTCGTCGAGGTCCCGGGAGAGCGTGGCCTGGGTGACGCTCAGCCCGTCGTCGGCGAGCAGCTTGGCCAACTGGCTCTGCGAGCGCACCGGTTGCCGATTGAGGATGTCCACGATCCGGCGGTGGCGTGCCGTGCGGGTCTGGGGGACGGACTGGCCGTTCTGCTCGTGTTCCTGCGCCTGACTCATCGTCGTCTCATTCCCCGGTTCGTCCGTCCCCGTTGGCTGCGTCCTTGGCTGCGTCGAGCACGCCGGGCAGGGCCCCGAGGAACGCGTCCGCCTCGGCCTCGGTCAGTACGTACGGGGGCATCAGCCGTACGACGTCGGGGGCGGGCGCGTTCACCAGGAAGCCGGCGTCCTGGGCCGCCTGCTGCACCAGGGCGGCGAGCGGCTCGGTCAGCACGATACCCAGCAGGAGGCCGGCGCCGCGGACGTGGGAGACCAGGCCGTGGCCCAGGCCCTCGATCCCGGAGCGCAGCCGTTCGCCGCGTGCCTTGACCCGGTCGAGCAGGCCGTCGGCGGCGATGGTGTCGATCACGGCGAGGCCGGCGGCGCAGGCGACCGGGTTCCCGCCGAAGGTGGTGCCGTGCTGGCCGGGCCGGAGCAGCTCGGCGGCCGGGCCGAAGGCGGCGACGGCGCCGATCGGCAGGCCACCGCCCAGGCCCTTGGCGAGCGTGACGAGATCGGGTTCGACGCCCTCGTGGGCCTGGTGCTCGAACCACTGGCCGCACCGCCCGACGCCGGTCTGCACCTCGTCGAGCACGAGCAGGGTCCCGGTGGCCCGGGTGATCTCACGGGCGGCCGTCAGATAGCCGGCGGGCGGGACGACGACGCCGTTCTCGCCCTGGATCGGTTCGATGATCACCAGCGCGGTCTCCTCGGTGACGGCGGCCCGCAGGGCCTCCACATCGCCGTAGGGCACGTGCGTGACCTCGCCGGGCAGGGGCAGGAAGGGCTCCTGCTTCGCGGGCTGGCCGGTGAGCGCGAGGGCGCCCATGGTCCGGCCGTGGAAGCCGCCGTCGGTGGCCACCATGTGGGTCCGGCCGGTCAACCGGCCGATCTTGAAGGCGCCCTCGACGGCCTCGGCGCCGGAGTTGCAGAAGAAGATCCGCCCGGGCCGGTCGAAGAGCTGGAGCAGCCGCTCGGCGAGTGCCAACACCGGCCCGGAGGCGTACAGGTTGGAGACGTGGCCGAGGGTGGAGATCTGCGAGGTGACGGCCGACACGATCGCCGGGTGCGCGTGGCCCAGGGCGTTGACCGCGATGCCGCCGACGAAGTCGGTGTACTGCCTGCCGTCCGCGTCCCAGACCTGGGCGCCTTCGCCGCGCACGAGGGCCAGCGCCGGGGTGCCGTAGTTGTCGGTCAGCGCCTCCCGCCAGCGGGCGCCGTAGCGCTGGTTGCCGGTCTCCTGGTTGCCGGTCATGCGGGTTCCCCTCCCTGTGCGTCGGGCACGACCATCGTGCCGATTCCCTCGTCGGTGAAGATCTCCAACAGGATCGAGTGCTGGACCCGTCCGTCGATCACGCGGGCGGTGTTCACCCCGTTGCGCACGGCGTGCAGGCAGCCCTCCATCTTGGGCACCATGCCGCTGGACAGCTCGGGCAGCAGTTTCTCCAGCTCGCCGACGGTGAGCCGGCTGATCACCTCGTCGCTGTTCGGCCAGTCCGCGTACAGGCCCTCGACGTCGGTGAGGACCATCAGCGTCTCGGCGCCCAGCGCGGCGGCGAGGGCCGCGGCCGCCGTGTCGGCGTTGACGTTGTAGACGTGGTGGTCGTCGGCGCTGCGCGCGATGGAGGAGATGACGGGGATCCGGCCGTCGGCCAGCAGCGCCTCGATCGCGCCCGTCTCGATGGCGGTGATCACCCCGACCCGGCCGATGTCGACGAGTTCGCCGCCGATCTGCGGGCTGTGCTTGGTCGCGGTGATGGTGTGGGCGTCCTCGCCGGTCATGCCGACGGCGAGCGGCCCGTGCTGGTTGAGCAGCCCGACCAGCTCGCGCTGGACCTGTCCCGCGAGCACCATGCGTACGACGTCCATGGCCTCCGGCGTGGTGACGCGCAGGCCCGCCTTGAACTCGCTGACCAGGCCCTGCTTGTCCAACTGGGCGTTGATCTGCGGTCCGCCGCCGTGCACGACGACGGGCCGCAGGCCGGCCTGGCGCAGGAAGACCACGTCCTGGGCGAAGGCCGCCTTGAGGTTCTCGTCGATCATGGCGTTGCCGCCGAACTTGATCACGACGATCTTGCCGTTGTGGCGGGTCAGCCAGGGCAGGGCCTCGATGAGGATCTCGGCCTTGGGGAGCGCGGTGTGCTTCCTCGCGGTGCTCATGAGCTGTACGCGCTGTTCTCGTGGACGTACTCGGCGGTCAGGTCGTTGGTCCAGATCACCGCGGACGCGGAGCCGTTCGCGAGGTCGGCGGTGATGCGGACCTCGCGGTCCTTCATGGAGACCAGCTCGCGGTCCTCGCCGACCGAGCCGTTGCGGCACACCCAGACGCCGTTGATGGCGACGTTCAGCCGGTCCGGGTCGAAGGCGGCCCGGGTGGTGCCGATGGCGGAGAGCACCCGGCCCCAGTTGGGGTCCTCGCCGTGGAGGGCGCACTTGAGGAGGTTGTTCCGGGCGATGGACCGGCCGACCTCGACCGCGTCGTCCTCGCCGAGCGCGCCGACGACCTCGACGCGGATGTCCTTGCTCGCGCCCTCGGCGTCGCCGATCAACTGTCGGGCGAGGTCGTCGCAGACCGTCCGTACGGCCTCCGCGAAGTCCTCGTACACGGGCACCCGGCCGGACGCGCCCGAGGCGAGCAGCAGCACGGTGTCGTTGGTGGACATGCAGCCGTCGGAGTCGACCCGGTCGAAGGTGGTGCGGGTGGCGGCGCGGAGCGCCTTGTCGAGGGTGGGGGCGTCCAGGTCGGCGTCGGTGGTGAGGACGACGAGCATGGTGGCCAGTCCCGGGGCGAGCATGCCCGCGCCCTTGGCCATGCCGCCGACGGTCCAGCCGTCCCGGGTGACGGTGGCCGTCTTGTGCACGCTGTCGGTGGTCTTGATGGCGATGGCCGCGTCCTCGCCGCCGTCGGCGGAGAGGGCGGTGACCGCGGTCTCGACGCCGGCGAGCAGCTTGTCCATGGGGAGCAGGACGCCGATCAGGCCGGTGGAGGCGACGGCGATCTCGCCGGCGTTGTGTTCGCCGCCGAGCGCCTCGGCGACCTTCTCCGCCGTGGCGTGGGTGTCCTGGAACCCCTTGGGGCCGGTACAGGCGTTGGCGCCGCCGGAGTTGAGGATCACCGCGCTGACGGCGGCGCCGCGCAGGACCTGCTCGGACCAGTGCACGGGCGCGGCCTTGACGCGGTTGGAGGTGAAGACGCCCGCGGCCGCCAGTCGCGGCCCGTTGTTGACCACGAGGGCCAGGTCCGGGCTGCCGTTCGCCTTGATTCCGGCGGCGATGCCCGCCGCCGTGAATCCCTGTGCTGCCGTGACGCTCACGGTGCGACTCCGATCGTGGAAAGACCCAGGCCCTCGTCGAAGCCGAGGGCGATGTTCATGCTCTGCACCGCGCCGCCGGCGGTGCCCTTGGTCAGGTTGTCGATGGCGCTGATCGCGATGATCCGCCCGGCGGACTCGTCGTACGCCACCTGAACCTGGGCGGCGTTGGAGCCGTGGACGGACTTGGTGACGGGCCACCGCCCCTCGGGGAGGAGGTGTACGAAGGGCTCGTCGGCGTACGCCTTCTCGTACGCGGCGCGGACCGCTTCGGCGGTGGTGCCGGGGAGGGCCTTGGCGGAGCAGGTGGCGAGGATGCCCCGGGCCATGGGCACCAGGGTGGGCGTGAAGGACACCGAGACCCGCCGGCCCGCGAGGGGGCTGAGGTTCTGCACCATCTCGGGCGTGTGGCGGTGGCCGCCGCCCACCCCGTACGGGGTGACCGCGCCCATCACCTCGGAGCCGAGCAGGTGGGGCTTGAGGGCCTTGCCGGCGCCGGAGGTGCCGGTGGCGGCCACGATCACGGCCTCCGGCTCGGCGAGTCCCGCCGCGTACGCCGGGAACAGCGCGAGCGAGACGGCGGTGGGGAAGCAGCCGGGAACGGCGATACGCTTGGCCCGCTCCAACGCGGCGCGGGCGCCGGGGAGCTCGGGAAGTCCGTAGGGCCAGGTTCCGGCGTGCGGAGCGCCGTAGAAC
Organism: Streptomyces sp. NPDC002602; assembly: GCF_042889445.1. NCBI lineage: Bacteria > Bacillati > Actinomycetota > Actinomycetes > Kitasatosporales > Streptomycetaceae > Streptomyces > Streptomyces sp. NPDC002602. Next base: position 241,307 of record NZ_JBIAQX010000005.1, read on the forward strand.
CTGTCCCAGTCGGCGGAGTCCTTGAGCCGGTGGTCGGCGCCCATGTCGACGACGAGGACGTCTTCGCCGAGCCGCGCGGCGACGGCTGCGGACTGGCCGTGCGGCAGGGCGAGGAAGACGACGTCGTGTCCGGCGAGGACCTCGGGCGTGGTCGCCTCCAGGGTCCGGTCGGCGAGTGGCACGAGGTGCGGTTGCAGGGCGCCGAGGGACTGGCCCGCGTTGGAGTTGCCGGTCAGCGCGCCGATCTCCACCTCGGGGTGCGAGAGCAGCAGGCGCAGGACTTCACCGCCCGCGTATCCGCTCGCTCCGGCCACCGCTACACGTACCGCCATCGGACCCTCCTCATCGATGGCATGACTATACGTATCTATGCACGTTTATGCAAAGCCCCGCAGGGCACGCACCGCATCGCCTCGCGTCACCCCGCCTCGCCTCGCGTCACCTCGCGTCACCTCGCATGGCGCCGCGCCGTCCGATCGCGGCCCGCGCATGTCGCCCCCGGTTCGGTCGCGGTGCGCGGCACAGTGGTGTCGTGAACGCTGACGACGGCAACATTCTGGCCCGGGGACACGTCGCGACCCGGCTGCCCGCGCAGGATCTGGAGCGGGCGAGGCGTTTCTACGCCGAGAGGCTGGGTCTGGAGCCCGTGGACGAACGGCCGGGTGGGCTGTTGTACCGGTGCGGGGGCACGGAGTTCGTGCTGTTCGCGTCGACGGGGGCGTCCCCCGGCACGTTCACCCAGATGGGCTGGGTGGTCGACGACCTGACCTCGGTCGTGGCGGAGCTGCGGCGACGCGGGGTGCGGTTCGAGGAGGTCGACGCGCCCGGGTTGCACACCGAGGGCGGGATCGCCGAGATCGAGGGGAACTACCCGAGCAAGGGGGCGCGGGGTGAGCGCGCCGCCTGGTTCCGTGACAGCGAGGGGAACCTGGTGGGGATCGGCGAGCCGATCCTCTGACCGGCCCGCCGAGACCGGACCCGGCCCGCCGAGACCGGGACCGGCCGGCCCCGGTCCCGACCGTTCGCCTCAGCCGAGCGGGTGCCGCACCCACACGTTCGGTTCCACGTACACGGCGTACCCCTGCTCCGCCTCGCACCGGACGGGGACGAGCGCGCCCGGCACCCGTACCGGGCCGGTCGTGTCGAAGGGCAGCCCGGTCCACTCCCGCCAGTCGGCCAGGGACCCGCTGACCATCATGGACAGCGGGGCCACGGAGTCGATGACGGCCCCCGCGCGGACGTGGACCCGCAGCCACGGGTCGTGGGGCAGACCGTCCTCGCGGGTGCGGTGCGCGTACTCGTCCATCGGGGTGTCCGGCTCGGCGTGCTTGCCGTTCGGCCGTACGGGGGCCACGACCTCGGCGAAGCCGCGGGCGCGGGCGTTGTCCCGCATGGTCGCGAGCATCAGCCCCGACAGCCCCTCGCCCTGCCGGTCGGCGGCGACGGTGATCTCGATGGCGCTGACCGTGTCGGGCGCGACCCCGCGCCGCAGGTCGGAGAAGGCCCACAGCAGGACCTGGTCCCAGCCGCGGGCGGGCAGCCCGCCGGCGCCGCGGCCTTCCGCACGCAGGGCGAAGGGCAGGCTGAACGCCCTGGCGACCACCGCGTCGCCGTCCGTGCCGACCAGTACGTGGTCGGGGAACTCGGCCACCATGCGCGGGTACAGCAACCAGGCCAGCGAGTCGTGGCCCGCGAACGGGGGCCACGGGTCCTTCATGTCCCAGAGCCGGGCGGCCAGTTCGGGACGGCGGGCCAGGGTGGTGATCTCGATGCCGGTCATGGGCGCAGGCTAGGCGTGGCTCGCGCGCCCCTCAACCGAATTGCGGGGCGGCGTCACGCGTGGGGGTCGAGGCCGGATCGCAGCCGTTGGGCGGCCTCGGTCAGCTCGCCCGCGCCGGCGACGCCGGCGAAGCTGAGCCGTACGTAGGGCCCCGGCGGTTCCGCGCCGAAGTACGGGCGGCCGGGCGCGACCGCGACCCCGGCCCGGAGGGCCGACGCGACGAAGGCGGACTCGTCCGCGCCGTCCGCGAGCCGGAGCCACAACTGGTATCCACCGGCGGGCGGATGGGGGATGGTCAGGGCGGGCAGTTCCCGGCGCAGGGCGCCCGCGAGGACGTCCCGGCGGTGCCGCAGCTCGGCGGCGACGGCCCGCAGGTGCCGGGGCCAGGCGGGCGCGCCGACCAGTTCGAGGGCGGCCTCCTGGAGCGGGCGGGAGACGAAGAAGCTGTCCACGACCTGGATGGCGCGCAGCCGGTCGAGGACCGGCCCCCGGGCGGCCAGCGCTCCCACGCGCAGGCTGGGCGAGGTCGCCTTGGTGAGCGAGCGGACGTGGACGACGACCCCGTCGGCATCGTCGGCGGCGAGGGTGGCGGGCAGCGGGCCGGCGTCCTCGTGGGCCAGGTTCCGCGCGTAGTCGTCCTCGACCACGAAGGCCCCCGCCGCGCGCGCGATCCGTACGACCTCGGCGCGGCGCGCGGTCGCGAGGACGGAGCCGGTCGGGTTCTGGAACAGCGGCTGGCAGACGAAGACGCGGGCGCCCGTCGCCTCGAAGGCGGCCGCCAGCAGCTCCGGGCGGACCCCCTCGGCGTCCACGGGGACCGGCACGGGGCGACAGCCGGAGGCGCGGGCGATGGCGAGCAGCCCGGGGTAGGTGGGCGACTCCACGAGGATCGGCGCGCCTGGCGGGGCCAGTGCCCGCAGCGCGGTCGTCAGGGCGCTCTGCCCGCCCGCGGTGACCAGCACGTCGGCAGCCGACACCGCGCCGCCGATCTCCCGGGCGAACCAGTCGCGCAGCTCGGGCAGCCCCTCCACCGGGGGCCTGCTCCACGCGCCGGGCCGGCGGCCGGCGCGGGCGAGGGCGGCCGCCATGGCCCGCTCGGGCTGGAGCGAGGGGTGCAGGTATCCGCTGTTCAGCTCGATCACCCCGGACGGCGGGGCGGCCAGCGAGACCAGCACCCCGGAGGCGTCCACGGAGCGCGGGACCACGTCGCCGGCGCCCTCCCCGCTGAGGGTGACCTCCTGCCAGGAGGTGTCCCCGGACGCCGATTCCGCGGAGCGCGGTCGGGCCCGGAACACCCCGGCGCCGGGTCGGGTGACGACCAGCCCCTCGGCCGCGAGCAGGGCCAGGGCCCGCGACACGGTGACCGGACTGACCCGGTAGTGCTCCACCAGGGCCCGACTCGACGGCAGCTTTCCACCCACCGAGTAGCGGTTCAGTTCCGACTTGAGGGATTCGGCCAGCTCCGCCGCACTGCTACGCTCGTACATGACAGCACAGAATAGCGCTACTCGTCCCATCCCGATAGCGGTTCAGCGCGGGGCCAGAAGCGGATCCGCTCTCGCCGGGCTCGGGGTCGTCGCCTTCTCGCTGACCTTCCCCGCCACCGCCTGGGGCCTGGAGAGCTTCGGCCCCTGGTCCCTCGTCGCCGTGCGCAGCGTCCTCGCCGCGGCGATCGCGGGCGCCTTCCTGCTGGCCCGCCGGGTGCCGCTGCCCGACCGCGCGCACTGGGCGGGGCTGGCCGTCGTCGCCGCGGGGGTCGTCGTCGGCTTCCCCCTGCTCACCACCCTCGCGCTCCAGACCTCCACCACCTCGCACGCCGCCGTCGTGGTCGGCCTGCTCCCGCTGACCACCGCCGTGGTGTCCTCGCTGCGCACGGGGGCCCGCCCGTCGAGGCCGTTCTGGGCCGCGGCCGTCGCGGGGGCGGTGATCGTGCTCGGCTTCACCCTGGGCCAGAGCGGCGGCTCCCTCTCGGCCGGCGACGGCTACCTCTTCGGGGCGCTGCTCGTGTGCGCCGCCGGTTACACCGAGGGCGGGCGGCTCGCCCGCCTGCTGCCGGGCTGGCAGGTGATCGGCTGGGCGTTGGTGCTGTGCCTGCCGCTCAGCCTCGCCGGTTCGGTGCTGGGGTTGGCGTACGAGCCCGTGCACCTGACCGCGCACGGGGTGATCGGGCTGGTCTGGGTGGCGGCGGGCTCGACCTTCCTGGGGCTGTACGTCTGGTACCGGGGCATGGCGGAGATCGGCGCGGCCCGGGCCAGTCAGCTCCAGCTCGCGCAGCCCCTGCTGACGCTGGTCTGGTCGGTGGCGCTGCTCGGCGAGCACATGTCCCCGGCCGCACCGGTGGCGGCCGGTGCGGTACTCGTCTGCATCGCGGTGACACAGCGGGTCAAATAGTGCTGGAACGACCTAAACTGCTAGCACCGGATCAGACCGCCTTGTGAGGGAGGCCGGCTATGCGCGCGACCGAGGGCGACCAGTTGGTGCAGCACGGCAGGATCGTGGGCCAGCACGACAAGGTGGGTGAGATCACCCAGGTCCTGGGAGAGAACGGAACCCCTCCCTACCGGGTCCGCTTCCAGGACGGGCACGAGGCCGTGATGTCCCCGGGCCCCGACTGCGTCGTCAAGCACCCGCCCGAGCCCACCCACTGAACCCACACCCGACACACGGAGCGACACACGGACCGATGCGCGCCCGTCTCGACACCGAGGCCGACACCGAGGCCGACGCCGACGCCGGGGCTCAACGCGGCGGCACGCGCGTCGGATAGTGATCGGCCACCACCCTGGCCATCGCCCCGTTGGGGTCCGCGACCACCTGCTTCGCCGAGAAGTAGCAGTGGCCGCGGACCTGCGAGTGATCCCGGGCGAAGCGCACGTGACGCGACAACTCTCCCGGGTCGCGCCACGCGGCGGTGGGGCTCGCGGCGTCGCAGCGGTAGAGCGCCTCCCCCACGTACAGGTCCACGCCCGTGCCCTCGACGGTGCGCGCCCACCACGGCACGAGTGAGGCGTAGTCGGCGGTGGGGTGGCCGATCTGCCAGTAGACCTGCGGCGCGATGTAGTCGATCCAGCGTTCCTTGACCCACTTGCGGGTGTCCGCGTACAGGTCGTCGTAAGTGCCGATGCCCGCCCGGGTCGGGGAGCCGAGCGGATCCGACTCCTCGTTGCGCCAGACCGCGAACGGGCTGATCCCGAACCTCGTCCCCGGGCGGACCCCGCGGAGCTGCTCGGACATCTCCTTCACCAGGGTGTCGGTGTTGTGCCGCCGCCAGTCGGCGCGGGAGGCGAAGGAGCCGCCGTACTCCTCGTAGGCCTCGTCGTCGTCGAAGTCCACGCCGTCCACGGGGTACGGGTAGAAGTAGTCGTCCCAGTGCACGGCGTCGACCGGGTAGCGGGCGACCGCGTCGAGCATGGCCCGCTGCACGAAGGCCCGCACCTCGGGCAGTCCCGGGTTGTAGTAGAGCTTGCCGCCGTACGGAACCGTCCAGTCGGGGTTGCGGCGCGCCGGGTGCGCGGGGGCGAGCCGGGTCGGGTCGGTGTGGTTGGCCACCCGGTACGGATTGAACCAGGCGTGCAGTTCCAGCCCCCGCGCGTGGGCCTCGGTGACCGCCGTGCCCAGCGGGTCCCAGCCGGGGTCGACCCCCTGGGTCCCGGTCAGCCACTGGGACCAGGGCTCCAGCGCGGAGGGCCACATCGCGTCGGCGGTGGGCCGGACCTGGAGGACCACCGCGTTCAGCCGGCGCTCGACGGCGGTGTCGAGGAGCGCGAGGAGTTCCGCGCGCTGCGCGGCGGCGGACAGCCCCGTCTCCGAGGGCCAGTCGACGTTCTGTACGGAGGCGATCCACATCCCCCGGAGCTCGGCGGCCGGCGCCCCCGTCGGCACCGGCCTTCGCTCCTCGGGTCGCGTCCTGCCCGCCGCGCCGGCGGGTCCCGCCCCCGTGGCCGAGGCCAGCAGCCCCGCGCCCGCCACCAGCAGTCCCCGCCGCCCGATGTACGCCATGTGACGACTCCGTTCCGTTCCGTGACAATGCGTTGTGTGCGCCCAGCATGCCCGCCCCGGCCCGCCGGCCGGGGCAAGGTCGGGGGTAACGTCGGGGGGCGTGGCGGGCGCCGGAACGCAGTTACCACTGCCCAGTACGGGGGACCCGCGATGGATGAGCAGCGAAAGGCACGATGTGACGGACCTCTCTACCCTCCCGACCGACATCGCACGCGTCGGCGTGGTGGGCTGTGGCCAGATGGGCGCGGGCATCGCTGAGGTGTGCGCCCGCAGCGGTCTTGAGGTGATGGTCGCCGAGACCACCGGCGAGGCCCTGGAGATCGGGCGCACCCGGCTGCACAACTCCCTGATGAAGGCCGCCGAACGCGGCAAGATCAGCGAGGAGGAGCGGGACGCCACCCTGGCCCGCCTCACCTTCACCACCGACCTCGGCGAGTTCGCCGACCGCGACCTCGTCATCGAGGCCGTCGTCGAGAACGAGCAGGTCAAGACGGAGATCTTCCAGGTCCTCGACCAGGTGATCACCCGTCCGGACGCGATCCTCGCCTCCAACACCTCCTCGATCCCGCTGGTCAAGCTGGCCGTCGCCACCTCGCGGCCCGACCAGGTCATCGGCATCCACTTCTTCAACCCGGCCCCGGTGCAGCAGCTCGTGGAGCTGATCCCGGCGCTGACCACGGGCGAGGAGACCATCAAGCGGGCCGAGGCCCTGGTGCGGGACGTGCTGGGCAAGCACGCGATCCGCGCCCAGGACCGATCCGGTTTCGTGGTCAACGCGCTGCTCATCCCGTACCTGCTGTCGGCGATCCGGATGTTCGAGTCCGGCATCGCGAGCCGCGAGGACATCGACAACGGCATGGAGCTGGGCTGCGCCCACCCGATGGGTCCGTTGAAGCTCGCTGACCTGATCGGCCTGGACACGGTGGCCTCGGTGGCGGACTCGATGTACGCGGAGTTCAAGGAGCCGCTGTACGCCGCTCCCCCGCTGCTCCAGCGCATGGTCGACGCGGGCCGTCTCGGCCGCAAGACGGGTTCGGGCTTCTACCCGTACGCCTGATCGTCCGGGGCCGGGCCGAAGGAGACCGATCAGCCCAGCCGCAGATGGTGCAGGAGCAGCAACCCGGCCGCCATGTTGGCGGCCGGGATCTCGCCGCGCGCGATCATGTCCGGCACCAGCTTCAGCGGGACCCACTCGCGGCGCGAGGACTCGAAGTCGTCCTCGGGGTGACCGATGTACGTGGCCCCGTCCGCCCAGTAGAGGTGGTGGCGGGCGTCGGTCAGCCCGTTGGAGGGCTCCACGGTCATCAGGTGGTGGAGCGGGCCGGGCCGCCAGCCCGACTCCTCCTCCATCTCCCGGGCGGCCGCGACGGCCACGTCCTCACCGTCCTCGACCACGCCGGCGGGCAGTTCCCAACCCCAGCTGTCGGTGATGAAACGGTGCCGCCACAGCAGCAGCACCTCGTTGGCCGCGTTGACGGCCGTGGCGACCGCCACCGGACGCAGCCGGATCACGAAGTGGTCCAGGTGCCGGCCGTCGGGGAGTTCCACATCCGCGAGGTTCACATCGAACCACCGGTTCTTGTACACCGTCTGCTCACTCAGGTTCATCCACTGCACGGTTGTGCCACCTTCCGAATCGTCGGTGGCAACATGGCAGCAGTTCGACCCCTTACAGGGGAACGCGCAGCGCCCCGTCGATGAGCCCGGCGGTCTCCTCCGCGCTGGCACAACCGCTGGTCAGGAACCTCTCCCTGACCGTCCGCAGCCGATCCCGCAGCCGCCGCGACTCCATGCCCCGGGCCCGCTCGGCCATCTCCACCGCGGCCGGCACCGCCCGGTCCGGTTCCCCCTGCCGCAACTGCACCTCGCACAGGATCGCCAGCCGGTGGACCCTGCCGCGGTCGTGCGCGGGCGTCCCGACGGCCGCCTCCGCCTGGGTGTGGGCCGCCTCCAGGTCGCCGAGGCTGAGCAGCGCCTCCGCCACCTGTACGTTGACCAGCCCGGGCTGCACGTATCCGGTCTCCGCCGGCTCGGTACCCGGTCGGATCCGCTCCGCGTCCGCCTCCGCCTGCCGGATGCACGCCAACGCGGCCGCCCCGTCGCCGAGTCGGGCATAGGCCTTGGCCTGCATCGCGTGCAGGTCGGCGGCCAGCGCCGGGGTCGTGTGCCGGCCGGCGGCCCGCAGCGCGGCCTCGGCGAAGGCCACGGCCTGCCGGTGGTCCCCCAGGTACAGCGACTGGTTGACGAGCAGCGCGATCACGTACGCCCCGAGCCCCCGGTCCCCGCTGGCCTTCGCCATCCGCAGGGCCTGGTGGAAGTACCGCTGGGCCGCTCCGTGGGCGTCGGAGTCGTACGCGCAGATGCCCGCGACCGCCACCAACGAGCCGGTGGCCCGGTGCAGTTGCCGGCCGAGCGCGTCGGGGTAGCTCCCGCGCAGCATGGGCGCGGTCTCGTTGCCCAGGAAGCGGACGATCCGCGCCCGGGTGGCCATCCCGCCGGCCCTGCGGTACATCAACTCGTAGTGCGCGCGGGCGGCCCTGAGGACCTCGATGTGCTCGGGCCCGATCCGCAGCGGGCCGTCCCGGGACACGTCGCAGTCCTCGGGCGGGTTCTCCCACTCCCAGACCGGCATGACGGCCGACGTGCCGGTGACCGCCTCGTCGGACCCGAGCGCGGACCGGCCCTGTTCGTCGGAGCGCCACAGGGCGGCGGCCCGGTCCACGAACCCGTTCAGCGGGGTCGCGTGGGGCGCGGGCCGGCCGCTCGCGCCGAGCCCGGCGTCGTCGAGCGTGACGGGCCTGCGCAGCCTCCCGCCGAGCACCTCGCAGATCAGCACGGGCACCTGGCCGCGCGGTCGCTGCCCCTTCAACCATCGGGAGACCGCGGTGTGTTCGTAGCGCAGGGCGAGTCCGAGGCCGCGGCCCGCCTGGTTGACGTGCGCGGCGAGTCCGGCATGGGACATGCCCGCCTCTGCGAGGAGGGCATCGAGCAGGGCATTGGGCTGCATGGGGCCCTCCAAGGGCTCGTCCGCATCAGGCTAATGGGTGCGAGGTTCACACGGGGTGTGAAACGAGTACGCGCATAAATGCGATACGCACCCTGCCGCGAAGCCGTCCCGGAGCGCTTCACTTAAGGGCCTCGTGAAGAGGCCGCTCGGGTCGTCGGCTCCCCCTCGTACAGTGCGACGACCCGGCACCGCGCCGCCCGTCCTGTTGTCTGCCCGACACTCCACGGCAGGACGGGCGGTGCGCCACGGTTCCGCCGGCGCCCGGTTGGTCGCCGGGGACCGGCCGGAACCGGGCCGAACGCGCACCGGGCCCATCCACCGGGCCCGGTGCGCGCGGCCGGCGCACCCCACACCGCGTCCACCCCCGTACCGAACGACCGAGGGGCGCGTCCGGTGATCCGGACGCGCCCCTCGGCAGGCCTGTGTCGGCGGTGCGGTCACGCGCCCCGCAGCACCGCGCCCGTCCGCTCGCCGGCCAGGGCCACCGCCGCGTCGCGCGCGGCCGTGGACTCCTCGGCCGTCAGCGTGCGGTCGGTCGCCCGGAAGCGCAGCGCGTACGCGAGGGACTTCTTGCCCTCGCCCACCTGCTCACCGGTGAACACGTCGAACAGCCGCAGGGACTCCAGCAGTTCGCCCGCGCCGCCGCGCAGCGCGTCCTCGACCGCCGCGGCGGGTACCGCGGTGTCGACGATCAGCGCCACGTCCTGGGTCGCCACCGGGAAGGAGGAGATCCGGGGCGCGCGCAGGGCCTCGCCGCCGGCCGCCGCGAGGCGGTCCAGGTCGAGTTCCATGGCGCTGGTGCGGGCCGGCAGGCCCATCGCCTTGACCACGCGCGGGTGCAGCTCACCGGCGTGGCCGATGACCGTCTCCACCCCGTCGAGGGTGACGAGCAGTTCGGCGCACCGGCCCGGGTGCCAGGGGCCGTACCGGCCCTGGCGCACGGTGAGTTCGGCACCGGCCTCGACGGCCAGCGAGCGCGCCGCCTGGACCGCGTCGGCCCAGCCGGCCGGGTAGCCCTTGCCCCACCAGCCGGCCTGCTCGCGCGCTCCGGCCAGCACGACCGCGGCGTACCGCGGCTGCGCCGGAAGGGCCGCGTCGAGGGTGGCGATCTCCTCGTCCGTGGGACGCCGGTCGACGGGCAGTCGTACGGCGACACCCGGCTGCGGGCCGGCGAGGAAGACCGAACCGGTCTCGAAGAGCGCCAGGTCGTGGCTGCCCCGGCTGTCGTTGCGCCGCAGCGCGCCGAGCAGCCCCGGCAGCAGCGTGGTGCGCAGCGCCGGCTCCTCGTCGGAGATCGGGTTGACGAGCTTGACGACCCGGCGGGCTGCGTCGTCCGCGGCCAGCTGGAGCTGGTCGAAGACGCCCTCGCCCAGGAACGGGTAGCTGAGCGCCTCGACGTAGCCCGCGCCGGCCAGCGCGCGGCCCACCCGGCGGTGCAGCCGCTGCCGGGCGGTCAGACCGCGACCGGAGGGCACCTGCGGCAGGGTCGACGGCAGGTTGCCGTAGCCCTCCAGCCGGATGACCTCTTCGGCGAGGTCGTTGGGCTCGGCGAGGTCGGGGCGCCACGACGGGACGGTGACGACGAGCTCGTCCTGCCCGTAGACGTCGCAGCCGATCTCCTGGAGGCGGCGGACGACGGTCTCGCGACCGTAGTCCATGCCCGCGACCCGGTCCGGGTGGTCGGCGCGCATGGCGATGGTGCGCGGGGCCCCCGGGGCGACGAGCTCGGTGACCCCGGCCTCGGCGGTGCCGCCGGCGACCAGCACGAGCAGGTCCACGGTGCGCTGCGCGGCCGCGGCGGCGGCCTGCGGGTCCACCCCGCGCTCGAAGCGCTTGGAGGCCTCGGAGGACAGCTTGAGGCGGCGTGCGGTGCGCGAGATCGACACGGCGTCGAAGTGCGCCGCCTCGATGACCACGTCGGTGGTGCCCGTGACCCGGCCGGTCTCGGGGTCGGTGACGGAGTCGGCGATCTCGGTGTTGGCGCCGCCCATGACGCCCGCGAGCCCGATCGGGCCGCTGTTGTCGGTGATCACCAGGTCCTCGGCGTCGAGCGTGCGCTTGACCCCGTCGAGAGTGGTGAACTCCTCGCCCTGTTCGGCACGGCGGACGCCGATGGCGCCGTCGATGCGCGAGCGGTCGTAGGCGTGCAGCGGCTGACCGAGTTCGAGCATCACGTAGTTGGTGATGTCGACGGCGAGCGAGATCGGGCGCATGCCGGCCTTCTGCAGGCGGCGGCTGAGCCAGATCGGGGAGCGCGCCTCGGGGTCGAGACCGGTCACGGTGCGCGCGGTGAAGCGGTCACAGCCGGCCGGGTCGTCGATCTTGACGAGGTAGCCGTACGAGTTCGGCGCGGGCACGTCGAGCAGCGCCGGGTCGCGCAGCGGCAGGCCGTAGGCGGTGGCGGCCTCGCGGGCCACACCGCGCATCGACATGCAGTAGCCGCGGTCCGGGGTGATGTCGATGTCGAGGACCTCGTCGACGAGCTGGAGCAGCTCGATCGCGTCGGTGCCGACCTCGTGCTCGTGCGGCAGCACGATGATGCCGTGCGTGCCGTCGTCGCCCATGCCCAGCTCGTCGCCGGAGCAGATCATGCCGTGCGAGGTCTTGCCGTACGTCTTGCGCGAGGCGATCGCGAAGTCGCCGGGCAGCACCGCGCCGGGCAGGACCACGACGACCTTGTCGCCGACGGCGAAGTTCCGGGCGCCGCAGACGATCTCCTGCGGCTCGCCGGTGCCGTTGGCCTGACCGACGTCGACCGTGCAGAAGCGGATGGGCTTGCGGAAGCCCTCCAGCTCCTCGATGGTCAGGACCTGACCGACGACGAGGGGGCCCTTGAGCCCGGCGCCGAGCTGCTCGACGGTCTCGACCTCGAGGCCGGCGTCGACGAGCTTGGCGGCCACGTCGCGGCCGGTCTCACCTGCGGGGAGGTCTACGTACTCCCGCAGCCAGGAAAGCGGGACGCGCATCAGATCTCACTCCCGAACGGCCGGGTGAAACGGACGTCACCCTCGACCATGTCTCGCATGTCTTCCACGTTGTGACGGAACATCAGCATCCGCTCGATGCCGAATCCGAAGGCGAAGCCGCTGTACTTCTCCGGGTCCACACCACAGGCGACGAGCACCTTGGGGTTGACCATGCCGCAGCCGCCGAGCTCGATCCAGCCCTCGCTGGAGCAGGTGCGGCACGGGCGGTCGGGGTTGCCCACCGACGCGCCGCGACACACGTAGCACTGCATGTCCATCTCGGCGGACGGCTCGGTGAACGGGAAGAAGTGCGGGCGCAGGCGCGTGGTGGTGCCCTCGCCGAACAGCTCCTGGACCATGTGGTCCATGGTGCCCTTGAGGTCCGCCATGGTCAGGCCCTCGTCCACGGCGAGCAGCTCGACCTGGTGGAAGACGGGCGTGTGCGTCGCGTCGAGCTCGTCGGTGCGGTACACCCGGCCCGGGCAGACGATGTAGACGGGGGGCTTGCGTTCCAGCAGCGAGCGCGCCTGCACCGGGGAGGTGTGGGTGCGCAGCACGACACCGGACTCGTCGCCCTCGGTGCCCTCGGGCCCCTGGACGAAGAAGGTGTCCTGCATCTGGCGCGCGGGGTGGTCGGGGGTGAAGTTGAGGGCGTCGAAGTTGAACCACTCCGCCTCGACCTCGGGCCCTTCCGCGACCTCGTACCCCATGGCCGTGAAGATGTCCGCGATGCGGTCCATCAGCGTGGTCAGGGGGTGCCGGGCGCCGGCCGGGATCCGGTCGTGGGGCAGCGTGACGTCCACGGCCTCCTCGACCAGCACCCGCTCGTCGCGCTCGGCCTCCAGCGCGACCGTGCGGGCCCCGAAGGCCTTGTTCACGGCGCCGCGGGCCTGCCCGACGCGCTTGCCCGCCTCGGCCTTGGCCTGGGGCGGCAGGGCGCCGATCTCGCGGTTGGCGAGCGCCAGGGGCGAGCGGTCGCCCATGTGCGCGGTCTTCGCCTCGCGAAGTTCGTCGAGGTCGCCGGCGGACGCGAAGGCGGCGAGCGCCTCGTCCCGCATGCGCTCGATCTCTTCCGGTTTCAGTGCCTCGACCTCGACAGGGTCGTACGACTTGTTCGGTGCCGACATCTCTTCCCGTACTTCCGATGGCTGGCTGGTGGATCCCCGCGCGACCCGCTCGAAGTCTCGACCGACCCGTTGCTGCACAAGGACACAAAGGTGCCAAAGGTCGAGTCTAAAGGTCGCCGGGGGTGAAGGAGCCCGTGGGCCGCCCGGCGAGACCCTCCGCAGGGTTACTGCGTGAGATAGGCCGGGGCGGCGACGGGCAGGATAAATCGGAACTCGGCGCCGCCGTCGGGACCGCGGCCGACCGTGATGGTCCCGCCGTGGGCCTCCACGATGCCCTTGACGATGTACAGGCCCAGCCCGGTGCCGCCGCGCTTGCTGCCGCGCCAGAAGCGGGTGAAGACGCGTCCCATCGACTCTTCGGGGATCCCGGGGCCTTCGTCGGTCACGGTGACGGCGGTTCCCTTCTCGGTCTTCCCCGCGGCGTTCGCGAAGGTGGTCGGCGACACGTCGATGGTGACGGTTCCCTCGCCGTGGCGCACCGCATTTTCGAGGAGGTTGCCGAGGATCTGGTCGATCTTGTCCGGGTCTGCCCAGAGATCGGGCAGGGGACGGCTGACGCGTACGAAGAACCGCTCGGGGGCCTGGCCGTTCGCGGTGAGCGCCTGGACGTGCCGGCCCACGGCGGTGGCGATGTCCACGGGCTGCCGGCGGACCTCCAGCCTCCCGGAGTCGATCCGGGAGATGTCGAGGAGTTCGGCGATGAGGCGGGTGACGCGGTTCGCGTCGGCGTCGACGGTCTCCAGCATCAGCCGCTTCTGGTCGTCGGTGAACCGCTCCCACTTGGCGAGCAGGGTCGCCGTGAACCCCTTCACGGAGGTGAGCGGCGACCTGAGCTCGTGCGCGACGGTCGCGATCAGTTCGGCGTGGCTGCGCTCGGTGCGCCGCCTGGCCTCGGTTCCCCGCAGGGTGACCACCAGGCGGGCCAGCGGGCCCTTGGGGTGGGTGCGCACGTAGCGCGCGGAGACCAGGACCTCCCGCCCGCCGGGGAGGAGCAGGTTCCGTTCGGGCTGGCCGCGCCGGGTGGCCAGGCCCCCGTACGGGTCGGTCAGCGCCCACCAGCGGCGGCCTTCGAGGTCTTCCAGCGGCAGCGCGCGGTCGATCCGCGCCCCGATCGCCTCGCCCGCCGGGAGGGCGGTGATGCGGGCGGCGGCGGAGTTGAAGCAGACGACGCGGCCCGTGTGGTCGGCGACGACCAGGCCGTCGGGCAGGTCGTCGGGGTCGATCCCGAGACCGGCGAACTCCGACGCGGGTGGTTGCCGGTCGGCGGCGCGGGCGGGCGTGACCTGCGTGGGCACGCCCCGGGCGGCCCGGGCGGGGACGGCCGGGGGCGGCGGTCCGGCCGCCTCGGCGGCCGCCGGCGTGCTGTTCGTACCGACGCTCATGTCCCCGTACCCCACATCTCCGAGTAGCGCGGTGGGCCCCCCGGGCCGCCACATTACTAGCTGGGGGTCACGGAGCGGCACCCTCCGGGCGCCCGCTGTGCACGCGCGGAGGCGTAGAGGCACACGGCGGCGGCCGTGGCGAGGTTCAGGCTCTCGGCCTTGCCGTGGATCGGGACCCGTACGACGGCGTCCGCCAGGGCCCTGGTCTCCTCCGGCAGGCCCCAGGCCTCGTTGCCGAACACCCAGGCCGAGGGGCCGCCCATGGTGCCGGCGTCGAGTTCGGCGTCCAGGTCGTCCTCGCCGGCGCCGTCGGCCGCGAGGATCCGCACGCCCGCGGCCCGCAGCCCTTCGACGGCCTGCTCCACCGGCACGCCGACCGCGACCGGGAGGTGGAAGAGGGAGCCGACCGAGGCCCGTACGGACTTCGGGTTGTACAGGTCCACGGAGGCGTCGGTCAGCACCACGGCGTCGGCTCCGGCGGCGTCCGCGCAGCGCAGCACGGTGCCCGCGTTCCCCGGGTCGCGGACGTGGGCGAGGACGGCGACGAGCTTCGGGCCGGCCTTGAGGATGTCCTCGAAGGGCGAGTCCAGGAAGTGGCAGACGCCGACCAGGCCCTGGGGGGTGACGGTCTGCGAGACCTCCGCGAGCACCTCGTCGTCGGCGTAGTGCACGCGCGCACCGGCCAGCAGCGCGGCCTCGACGATGTCGGCGTAGCGTTCGGCCGCCTCGACGGTGGCGAACAGCTCGATCAGGGTCGACGCGCCTTCGGGGCCGCGGTGCTCGACGGCCTCGCGGACCGCCTGCGGGCCCTCGGCGATGAACCGGCGCTCCTTGGTGCGGAAGTTGCGCCGCGCCAGGCGCCTGGCGGCGGCCACCCGGGTGGATCGGGGGGAGATCAGCTCGGGGGTGCCCATGTGTCTGCGGTTCTCTCTCGGGGTCCGGGGCGTGGCTCCGCGGGGTTCGCCGACGGACGGAGCCCTGCGGTCGCGGGAGCCAACGTGGTGGCGGGGTGCGAGGTCCCGCCCCGGCGGTGCGGGGCGAAAGCACACGGACCCGCAGGCGTGAAGCCTGCGGGTCCGTGGGTGCCGGTCGCGTGATGCGGCCGGCTACGCCTTAGGCAGCGGCCTTCGGGGCGTTGACGTCGGCCGGAAGCGCCTTCTGCGCGACCTCGACGAGCGCGGCGAACGCGTTGGCGTCGTTGACGGCCAGCTCCGCGAGGATCTTGCGGTCCACCTCGATGTTGGCGGCCTTCAGACCCTGGATGAGGCGGTTGTACGTCATGCCGTTCTGGCGGGCAGCGGCGTTGATGCGCTGGATCCACAGCTGACGGAAGTCGCCCTTGCGCTTCTTGCGGTCGTTGAAGTTGTAGACCAGCGAGTGGGTGACCTGCTCCTTGGCCTTGCGGTACAGGCGCGAACGCTGACCGCGGTAGCCGGAGGCCGCCTCGAGGATCGCCCGGCGCTTCTTGTGGGCGTTTACTGCCCGCTTGACGCGTGCCACTTTTTAACTCCTTGTAGCGGGGCCGTGGTTGTCTTCACACGACCCGAATTCGATGGGGTCCCGGTCTTGACGTCCCGCTCCCGTGGTGGGAGCGGCGAGCGTCACTTGCCGAGAAGCTTCTTGATCTTCGCGGCGTCGCCGGGGGCCATCTCCGCGGTGCCGGTCAGGCGGCGGGTGACACGGGACGACTTGTGCTCGAGCAGGTGGCGCTTGCCGGCGCGCTCACGGAGCACCTTGCCGGAGCCGGTGATCTTGAAGCGCTTCTTGGAACCGCTGTGCGTCTTGTTCTTCGGCATAGCGCCGTTATCTCCTCGTCGGTGGCGCCCCCCACCGGTCCTTTTCGGGACCGGCTCACGGGAGCGTCATGTTGTGTCGGTGATCCGAGACGGGCTGCCCCGGAATCAGGCCTCGGCAGGTGCCTCGTGAGAGGTGTCCGCCTCGTCGGAGGCTGCCTCGGCGGAGGCGACCGCGCCGTCGGCGTCCTCCGTCACCTCGACGACGTCCTCGGAAGGAGCCTCGTCGTCGGTGAGGGCGACACCCTGGCGCTCGGCCTTGCGGGCGGCCTGCGCCTCGCGGGCTTCGGCCATCGCCTCGGTCTTCTTCTTGTGCGGACCGAGAACCATGATCATGTTTCGGCCGTCCTGCTTCGGGTTCGACTCGATGAACCCGAGGTCCTCGACGTCCGAGGCGAGACGCTGCAGCAGTCGGTAACCGAGTTCCGGTCGGGACTGCTCGCGGCCACGGAACATGATCGTGATCTTGACCTTGTCGCCCTGCTTGAGGAACCGAACGACGTGACCCTTCTTGGTGTCATAGTCGTGCGGGTCGATCTTCGGCCGGAGCTTCATTTCCTTGATGACCGTGTGCGCCTGGTTCTTGCGCGCCTCACGGGCCTTCATGGCCGACTCGTACTTGAACTTGCCGTAGTCCATGAGCTTGCAGACCGGCGGGCGTGCGGACGCCGCGACCTCGACCAGGTCGAGGTCGTACTCCTGCGCGAGCTCAAGCGCCTTCGCAAGCGGCACGATGCCGACCTGCTCGCCGCTGGGACCGACGAGTCGTACCTCGGGAACGCGAATCCGGTCGTTGATGCGGGGCTCGGTGCTGATGGATCCTCCTCGGTAGCACCACACGACTGCCTGGCAGACAGCCGCTGACGTTATTGTCGTCAGACCAACCGCGGCGGGGAATGAAAAAAGCCCCGCCGGGCACAGGCAGGGGCTCCAAAAGACCGGAGCACCGCCGCATGCGAACGCGGGGCGCAACTCGGGCAGCTTTCCATCGTCCGTACGGAACGATGGATACCGCCTGACCGGTGACCCGCCACCCCGGAGGGCGGTCAGGTGGGAGATCGGAGCCTCCACTTGTGGGCCGGGGACATGCGTCTCCGGCCGGTCGTTAACCCAATATAGCACTGCGCGCCAGACCCGCTCGCCCCGAGCACCGGTCGGCGGGGCGAGCGGCCCGGCTTATCGTGTGGGACATGACTGACGCGACCCCCACTCCCGCCACCGACGGCGACCAGGCCCCCGACTACGACTCCATGACCCGCGACATCGCGGACGTGCCCGCCGTCGAGGTGATCACCACGGTGGCCGTGCACCTGCTGAGCGCCGCGGCGGTCAACCTGGGCCTGGACAAGCCGGATTCCGAGCACAAGGACCTCGACGAGGCCCGCAAGCTGATCACCGCCCTGGCCGGGCTGGTCACCGCGAGCGCCACCGAGATCAGCTCCTTCCACGCGGCTCCGCTGCGCGACGGCCTGAAGTCGCTCCAACTGGCCTTCCGCGAGGCCTCCCTGGTGCCGGACGAGCCGGGCCAGGGGCCGGGCGAGAAGTTCACCGGTCCCGTCTTCTCCTGACCGGGAGGCGTGCCGCGTCCGCCCCGGACGCGCCAACGGCGCCGGCCCCCTCGAATCGTCCGAGGGGGCCGGCGCCGTTCGCGTCTCAGCGGACGTACAGCGGCTCGCCGGGCGGGGCCGGCGCGTCGGGCGGCAGCAGCGCCAGGTCCAGCCCGCGCACCAGCCGGCCGCGCAGGGTCTCGTCGGCCGCGATGGCCTCGGCCACCCGGCGCGCGGTCGCGGCCGGTCGGCCGTCGGCGGCCGGCACGATCGCGAGCGTCCCGTCGGCGTCCCCCCGACCCGCGACCAGGTGCGCCCGGAGCACGGCGGGCTCGGCGGCCACGGCCGCCCGTACGGCCTCGCGCACGACGGGGTCGTCCACCGGGCTCGCACCCGTGCGGCCCTCCGCGAGAGCGAGCAGCGCCGGACCGGTCAGCTGGTACGTCACCGGCCCGGCCAGGTCGAGGACGATCGTGTCGGCCTTCTCGTGCGCCGCCGCGGCCAGTGCCTGGTGCAGCGGCACCGCGACCGGGCGGGCGGCCGGGTCCCAGAGCGCCAGCGAGGCGATCGAGGTGAAGGCGGGCAGCGCCCGCCGGTCCCCCGCCGTGAGGGTGGGGACGGCCATGTCGCTGGTCTTCTCCCGCTTGAGCCCGGTCTCCGGGTCGGTCTCGACCTCGCCGAGGACCGCGACCACGGGGACCAGCAGGCGGGCGCCCTCGAGGGCGGCCCACACCTCCGGTTCCCGCGCCTTGTCCAGGGACCAGGCGGCCAGGGCCGCGCTCAGGACGGGATCGGCGGAGCCGTCGTCGTCGGAGAAACCGGGGTCGGGAATGTTCTTGTTCGCCACAATCAACCGACCCTATCCCGCCGGGAAACCCTCGGGCGCCGGGCCAGTACGCCGGCCAGTGCGAGCAGCACCACACCCGCGGCCGCTGCCGCCGGCGCCCCCAGGCGTGCCGTGCGTTGCGGCGGGCGGACGGGCTCGGGGCCGGGGCCGAAGTACTCCCGGCCGGCCGGGACGGGGGTGGGCAGCGGTCCTTCGGGGCGGAGCGCGTCCGCGGCCTGGAGGGCGGCGACCGCGTCCACCGTGCCGTGGCCCCGGGCGTCGTCGCGGCCCCCGGCCGGGGCGTCGGAGGCGGTGTTCTCCAGCAGCTTCTTGATCTGCGCCGGGGACAGGTCCGGGTGCGCGGCCTTGACGAGGGCCACGGTGCCGGAGACGAAGGCGGCCGCGGCGCTGGTGCCCCACGCCTCGTAGTAGGAGCGGTCGGGGTCCGCGATGACCACGTCCACGCCGGGGGCGCTGACGGTCGCGTACCAGTGGCGGGTGGAGAAGTCGGCCTTGCGGCCCTCGCGGTCGACGGCGGTGACGGCGATGACCCCCGGGTAGGCGGCCGGGTAGGAGGTGGGATCGCCGCGCTCGCCGCCGTTGCCCGCGGAGGCGACGACGACCACGCCCTTGCCGAGCGCGTACCGGACCGCCTCGTCCTCGGCGCCCTCGTGGTGGGCGGACTCGCTGTCGTCGCCGAGCGAGAGGTTGATGACGTCGGCGCCGTGGTCGACGGCCCAGCGGATGCCCTCGGAGAGGGCCCCGGACTTGCTTCCGCGTGCCTTCGCCCGGCCCGGGTCGGCCTCTTCCAGGATCACCCGTACCGGCAGGATCCTGGCCTGCGGGGCGATGCCGAGGACGCCTTGGCCGCGGCTGGGGCCGTGGCCGCGGCCGGCGATGATGCTCGCCATCGCGGTGCCGTGCCGGGCCCAGGCCCGGTCGCCGCGGCCGGCGCCCATGCCGACGAGGTCGGTGCCGTCGAGCACCTGGCCGGCGAGGTCGGGGTGGGTGGCGTCCACGCCGGTGTCGAGGACGGCCACCGTGACCCCGTCGCCCTGGGTGGTTCCCCACGCCTCTTCCGCGCGCAGGGCCAGCAGGCCCCACTGGCGGTCCCGGATGGCGTCGGCGGAGGCGGGGTGCGCGCCGGCTCCGGCGAGGAGGACGGCGAGGGCGAGCGCGGCGGCGGCGCGGGAGCGACTCGCTCCCGGGCGGCTCAGGGGCGGGCGGCTCACGGTCGGGCCTTCCGGTCCGGGGCGGGTGACGCGGGCGGGGCGGCCAGGGCGGCGACCGCGCGTCCCACCTCCGACGCGACGGCCTTGGCGTCGTGACCGAGACCGGACTCGGCCACGACTCCGGTCGCGTCCTGCCGGACGGCCTCCTCGGCGGGCCGGGGGGCGTCCGGTGCGCGGCCGTCGGCGAAGGCGGAGACGGTGTAGACGATCGCGGGGGCGCCCGCGATCGGGGTGGCGGTCCAGGCGGCGCGCCGGGAGTCGGCGAACCCGAAGGCGGAGGGAAGGGTCATGCGGTCGCGGAAGCCGGCCATGGTGGTGGAGTCCGCGGTGGTGAAGACCAGGCCGACGGCGATCAGGGAGCTGCGGGTGGAGTCGATGTAGGTGGCGCGGAGCACGCGGGTGCAGCCGGTGTCGGCCAGGGTCGCGCGCCAGGTGGCGTCGAGGGCGGCCGGGCAGTCGGCGTCGGGGGCGAGCGCGATCCGGGTCCAGGACCGGTCGGCGCCGTCGGGGCCCTTGTCGCGGCCGTCGAGGGAGGGCGGGAAGAGGCGGTCGACGGGGGCGTCGCGCCAGAGCGTGGCCGCTTTGCGGTAGGCGGCGTCGGGGGCCACGGGGCGGTGTGCTTCCCGGTGTTCGTTCCAGGCGGTGAACGCGGCTCCGCCGACGAGGCCGGTTCCCAACACCCCGAAGAGGACCGCGGCCGTCACGCGTGCGGGGCGCCGGCGCGGGGGCGGGTCGGTCTCGGCCAGGACCGGCGATTGCGGTGTGGACGTCGTCATCCGGCTGCTCCGCCCCCCGTTCTTACGCTGCGGCCTTCCCCGTACTGTACGGGGGCCCCGGCAGGGGGGTGGAAGGGGAGCGCGGTCGACCCCGGGTCCCCCGGCTCCGGTCGCCGGGGCCGCGGGCGGTCGGCGGTGGTCCTCGGCGCCGCGCGGGGTGGTGACACGCACCCCCTACCCACCGGTACACGGGCATGGCAGGCTGCCGCCATGACTTCCGACCGTGCCCGGTACGACAAGGCCACCGCCCACCTCGACGCGCCGCTGGCCATCGTGGATCTGGCCGCGTTCGACGCCAACGCCGACGACCTCGTCCGTCGTGCGGCCGGCAAGCCGATCCGGGTGGCCAGCAAGTCCGTGCGGTGTCGTGTGTTGCTCGAACGGGTGCTGGCCCGGCCCGGGTTCGCGGGAATCATGTCGTACACCCTCGCCGAGAGCATCTGGCTGGCCCGTTCCGGGTTCGAGGACGTGCTCCTCGCCTATCCCTCCGCCGACCTCGCCGGTTTCGCGGAACTCGCCGACGATCCCAAACTGGCCGGGGCGATCACCGTGATGGTGGACGACCTCGCCCAGGTGGAACTCATCGACCGGGCCAGGGACGGGGGTTCCCAGGAGATCCGGGTCTGTCTGGAGTTGGACACCGCGCTGCACCTCCTCGGCGGCAGGGTCCGGGTGGGCGCCCGCCGTTCGCCGCTGCGCGAGCCGCGGCAGCTCGCGGACCTGGCCCGCGCGGTCTCGGCCCGTCCGGGGTTCCGGGTGGTGGGGCTGATGGGCTACGAGGGTCATGTCGCCGGTGTCGGGGACTCGTTGGCCGGGCGTCCGTTGCGGTCCCGGGCGATCCGTCTGATGCAGGGCGCGGCCCGCAGGGAGTTGGCGGCCCGTCGCGCCGAGACGGTTCGGGCCGTCCGTGCGGTGGTGCCCGACCTGGAGTTCGTCAACGGGGGCGGCACCGGCAGCGTGCAGCAGACCGCCGCCGAGGACGCGGTGACTGAGATCGCCGCCGGTTCGGGGCTCTACGTGCCAAGGCTGTTCGACAACTACACGTCCTTCCGGGGGCGTCCGGCCGCCCTGTTCGCCCAGCCCGTGGTCCGCAGGCCCGGTGTGGGGGTCGTGACCGTGCTCGGCGGCGGGTATCCGGCCTCGGGTGCGCCCGGCCCGGACCGGCTGCCCGTTCCGTACCTCCCGGCGGGTCTGCGCTACGACCCGCAGGAGGGTGCCGGTGAGGTCCAGACTCCGCTGCTCGGCGGCCCGGCCGACGATCTGCTGATCGGCGACCGGGTGTGGTTCCGGCACGCGAAGGCCGGTGAACTGTGCGAGCGCTTCGATACGTTGCACCTCGTCGAGGGTGATCGGGTGACGGCCACCGCCCCGACGTACCGGGGCGAGGGCCGCACGTTCCTCTAGCACCAGGCCTGTCGGGGGTGCCGTGCCGCTCAGTACACGGTGTCCTGTTGGTCGGGGATGACACTCGTGTCGCCCCGGCGGACGGGTCCGGGGGTGCCGTCGCGCTCGACGTAACCCGTCGTCGCGCACGGGTACGGGGCGGCCTTGTGGCCCTTCGGCTCGATGAACATCGGGTTCACGATCCACTTGCCGTCGCTGTTGTCGTAGGCGCGGCACATGAGTTCGTTCTTGTTGCGGTTGAGGACGAGCCGCAGCGCGGTGGCGTCGCGCAGGAACGAGATGTCGGTGTCGGAGTCGCCGGCGGCGAAGACCTGGCGGCGGGCGGCCGGTTGGACCTTCTCGGCGGCGGCGCCCCGTACCCCGAAGACCTCCTTGTTGATCCAGCAGCGCTTGCCGTCGATGTACGTGATCATCGTGTCGTCGCCGTCCTTGACGGAGCCGCAGCCCTGGAGGTGGGCGGTGTGGCGGCCGTCGCGCGTCGTGGTGTTGCGGATGCCGATGACGTGGTCGGCGGCGATGCCGACGCCCCGGGCCCACACCTCGACGACCGGCTGCGGCGAGGCCGAGCTGATCCAGACGTCGAAGCCGGCTTTCCGCAGGGCACCGATGAGGTCCTTCTGCTGGTCGTAGTAGCGGACCCAGCCGGTGGCGGTCGTCGTGGTGCCGACCCGCTGTTTCGCGCCGACGGGCGCGGCCAGGTTCTCGGCCCGTGCGGCGGCGGCGAAGCCGCGGACCTCGCGGGCGGTCCAGCCGCGTGTGAGCTGGGACAGCCAGGCGTAACCGGGTTCGGTCGTGCGGTGGTCCCAGCCCGCGAAGGCGGCGGCGCCGGACCGGGTGGCGGCGGTGCCGTAGACGGCGTTGACCTCGTCGGCGCAGTCGGCGCCGGCGGGGGTGCCGGTGGGCAGTGGGGCGCCGGGGCGGGCGAGCCGGTCGCAGGCGTCCGTCAGGGCCGCGGCGGCGGCCGGGGTGAGGTGGCGGCTGGTGCCGGCCCAGCCGCCGTCGGCGGGTCGGCGGATCTTGCCGTTGCGCAGCAGCCAGAACATGGTGGCGTCGCCGACGTCGTTCTTGACGACGGTGTTGTCCCAGTCGAAGACGGCGACGGGCTTGTCGCGGTTCGGTCGGTACGGGGCGCAGGCGCCGTACGTGTCGAGGAGCCGCTGGAGCCGAGCCTGGTTGTTCCCGTACCAGCCGGCCTTGAGCGTGGGGGTGGTGCAGTGGCCGCCGGGGTGGGCGGCCTGGGCGGCGGGCGCGGTGGCCGCGAGGGAGCCGGCGGCCATCGCCGCGACGGCCAGGGCGGCCCGGAGGCGTCGCGCGGAACCGGATCGGGTCATCGGGGTGGGCACTCCTGTTTCCTGCGGGGGGGGCGTCGCGGGCGGTGGAGCACGACAGCCGGGCGTCGTGCGACGCCCGGCTGTCGGGGGGAGGTGTGGTCGGGGGGCGTTCGGCGCACCCGGCGGGTCGGTTAGAGGGGGGTGACGTACGCGCCGGCGATGCCGCCGTCGACGAGGAAGTCGGTGGCGTTGATGAAGGAGGAGTCGTCGCTGGCGAGGAAGGCCACGGCCGCGGCGATCTCGGTGGGTTCGGCGAACCGGCCCAGCGGGATGTGCACGAGGCGACGGGCGGCGCGCTCGGGGTCCTTGGCGAACAGCTCCTGGAGGAGCGGGGTGTTGACCGGTCCCGGGCAGAGCGCGTTGACGCGGATGCCCTCGCGGGCGAACTGCACGCCGAGTTCGCGGGACATGGCGAGCACGCCGCCCTTGGAGGCGGTGTAGGAGATCTGGGAGGTGGCGGCGCCCATGATCGCGACGAAGGAGGCGGTGTTGATGATGGAGCCGCGGCCCTGGCGCTGCATGTAGGGCAGGGCGGCCTTGCAGCAGAGGTAGACGGAGGTCAGGTTGACGTCCTGGACCCGCTTCCAGGCCTCCAGGCCCGTGGTGAGGATCGAGTCGTCGTCGGGGGGTGAGATGCCCGCGTTGTTGAAGGCGATGTCGACGGAGCCGTAGGTGTCGAAGGCGGTCTTGAAGAGGGCCTCGACCTCCTCGGGGCTGGTGACGTCGACCTTGACAAAGGTTCCGCCGACTTCCTCGGCGGCGGCCTTGCCGGCGGTCTCGTCGATGTCCCCGCAGACGATGTTGGCGCCCTCGGAGGCGAGGCGGCGCGCGGTGGCGAGACCGATGCCGCTGCCGGCTCCGGTGATGACGGCGGTACGGCCGACCAGGCGGCGGCAGACGATCTCGTTGTCGGAAGTGGTCATGGTGGGTTCAGGCCTCCGTGCTGATGAAGACGTTCTTGGTCTCGGTGAAAGCGGTGAGGGCGTCGGGTCCGAGCTCCCGGCCGAGGCCGGACTGCTTGTAGCCGCCGAAGGGCGTCCAGTAGCGGACGCTGCTGTGGGAGTTGACGGACAGGTTGCCCGCGGCGACGGCGCGCGAGACGCGCAGGGCGCGGCCGATGTCGCGGGTCCACAGGGAGCCGGAGAGCCCGTACGTGGTGGCGTTGGCCAGGCGCACGGCGTCCTCCTCGTCCTCGAAGGGCAGGACGACGGCGACCGGGCCGAAGACCTCCTCGACGGCGACGGGCGCGGCGGGGTCGACGTCGACGACGAGGGTCGGGGGGTACCAGAAGCCGGGGCCGTCGGGGGCGGTGCCGCGGATCGCGGTGAGGTCGTCGGTGACGTGGGACCGTACGCGCTCCCGCTGCACCTGCGAGATCAACGGCCCCATCTGGGTCTTCTCGTCGGACGGGTCGCCGACGACCACGCCTTGGATGCCCGGGGTGACGAGTTCGAGGAACCGGTCGTACACGGAGCGCTGTACGAGGATCCGGGTGCGGGCGCAGCAGTCCTGGCCGGTGTTGTCGAGGAAGGACATCGGGGCCGCCGCGGCGGCGGCCTCCAGGTCGGCGTCGGCGAAGACGATGTTGGGGCTCTTGCCGCCGAGTTCGAGGGTGAGCCGCTTCACCCGGTCGGCGCACTTGGCCATGATCCGCTTGCCGACGGGGGTGGAACCGGTGAAGACGATCTTCGCGACGCCGGGGTGTTCGACCAGCGCGTCGCCGGTGATCGCTCCCCGGCCGGGGAGCACCTGGAAGAGGTGTTCGGGGATCCCGGCCTGGAGGGCGAGTTCGGCGAGGCGCAGGGCGGTGAGGGGGGTGGTCTCGGCGGGCTTGAGGATGACGGCGTTGCCGGCGGCGAGGGCGGGTGCCACGCCCCAGGCGGCGATCGGCATGGGGAAGTTCCAGGGGGCGATCACGCCGATGACGCCGAGGGGTTCGAGGAAGGTGACGTCGATGCCGCCCGCGACGGGGATCTGCCGACCGGAGAGTCGTTCCACTCCCCCGGCGGCGAAGTCGAGCAGGTCGCGTACGTTCCCGGCTTCCCAGCGGGCGTTGCCGATGGTGTGTCCGGCTTCCCGGACCTCCAGGGCGGCGAGTTCCTCGACGTGTCCGTCGACCACCGCGGCGAAGCGGCGCAGCAGTCGGGCGCGGTCGGCGGGTGAGGCCGCGGCCCAGGCCCGTTGGGCCGCGGCGGCCCTGGTGACGGCGGCGTCGACGTCGTCCCGTGTGGCGGTCGGGACGGTGGCGACGATCTCCTCGGTGGCCGGGTTCAGCACTCTCAGATCGAGGGGGGCCAGCTCATCGGACACGTGGTGCCTCTCAGACGTTCGGGTGCGGTGGGTGCGGGGTGGGTGCGGTCAGAGGCGTTCGAAGGAGCGGCGCAGTTCCCAGTCGGTCACCGCGGAGTCGTAGGCGTCGAGTTCCACGCGCGCCATGTTGCGGTAGTGGGCGACGACTTCGGGGCCGAACGCGGCCTTGGCGATCTCGCTGTTCTCCCAGAGTTCCGCGGCCTCGCGCAGGGAGGTGGGGACGTGGGCGAAGTCGGCGGTGTACGCGTTGCCGGCGCAGGCCTCGGGCAGTTCCAGGCCGTGCTCGATGCCGTACAAGCCCGCGGCGATGAGACCGGAGACGGCGAGGTACGGGTTGACGTCGCCGCCGGGCAGGCGGTTCTCGAAGCGCATGGAGCGGCCGTGGCCGAC
This sequence comes from Streptomyces sp. NPDC002602, assembly GCF_042889445.1. Taxonomy (NCBI): domain Bacteria; kingdom Bacillati; phylum Actinomycetota; class Actinomycetes; order Kitasatosporales; family Streptomycetaceae; genus Streptomyces; species Streptomyces sp. NPDC002602. The sequence continues at coordinate 267,177 of NZ_JBIAQX010000005.1, forward strand.
CACGCGGAGGGCGCAGGTCCGGTTGTCCACGCCCCAGGCGACGGCGGTCGGTGCGAAGGATCCGGGGCGAAAACGCTTGTACGAGTTGATGTTCGGGGCGTAGAGAAGGGAGAAGTCCCGCAGCGCGGCCAGTTGGCCGGCCAGGAAGTGGCGCATCACCGGCGACATGCCGTCGGGGTCGTCGGGTCCGCCGGCCATCGCGTTGTGTCCGTCGGCGTCACCCAGCGAGAGGTGGATGTGACAGGAGTTGCCCTCGCGCTCGTCGTACTTGGCCATGAAGGTGAGCGAGACGCCTTCCTGGGCCGCGATCTCCTTGGCTCCCGTCTTGTAGACGGAGTGCTGGTCGCAGGTGGTGAGCGCCTCGTCGTAGCGGAACACGATCTCGTGCTGCCCGAGGTTGCACTCGCCCTTGGCGGATTCGACGACGAGGCCGGCGGCCTGCATCTCGTTGCGGATGCGGCGCAGCAGGGGCTCGACGCGGCCGGTGCCGAGGACGGAGTAGTCGATGTTGTACTGGTTGGCCGGTGTCAGGTCACGGTAGTTGGCGTTCCAGGCCTGTTCGTAGGTGTCCTGGAAGACCATGAACTCCAGTTCGGTGCCGACCATGGCGGTGTACCCGAGGTCGGCGAGGCGCTCCAGTTGGCGGCGCAGGATCTGGCGCGGCGCGGCGACCACCGGCGATCCGTCGTTCCAGGCCAGGTCGGCGAGGAGGAAGACGCTGCCGGGGTTCCAGGGGAGGCGGCGCAGGGTGGCCGGGTCGGGGTGCATGGCGAAGTCGCCGTAGCCGCGGTCCCAGGAGGACATCTCGTATCCGTCGACGGTGTTCATGTCGGTGTCGACGGCGAGGAGGTAGTTGCAGCCCTCGGTGCCGTGGGCGAGTACCTCGTCGAGGAAGAACTGTGCGGCGAACCGCTTGCCCTGGAGGCGCCCCTGCATGTCGGGGAAGGCCAGGACGACTGTGTCGATCTCACCGCTGGCGACGAGGGAGCGGAGCTCCTCGATCGCGAGCGGCGGCTTGCGGTCTACCACTGGAATCTCTCCTTCGGTGAGCCGAGTGCGCCTAAGGTATTGAATAGAACCATTGCTTGGGAAGGGGAGGGGCCGAGATGACCGACACGGCGAGCGAAGGCGACGCGATCGCACGGCTTAATCCGGTGCTGAGACAGGTGCGGGCGGGCAACGGTTTCGAGGAGGCGTTGGAGCAGATCCTGCAGGTCGTCCGACTGGGTCTGGTGCCCGGCGGGGAGCGGCTTCCGGCCGAGCGCGAGCTGGCCGAGCGGATGGGCATCAGCCGGGTGACCCTTCGGGAGGTGTTGAAGGTGCTCCAGGACCAGGGCCTGGTGGAGGCCCGCCGGGGCCGGTACGGCGGAACGTTCGTACTGAACCGCCCCGACACCCCCGCCGGCGGCGCCGAGCGGGAGCTGCGGCGACGGGTGGCGGGCGTGGACATCGAGGACGCGCTGCGCTTCCGCGAGGTGTTGGAGGTGGGCGCGGCCGGACTGTGCGCCTCGCAGGGACTGACCGAGGAGGGCGCCGAGCGGCTGCTCGGCGCGCTGACCGCCACCCACGACGCCCCGCTCGCGGACTACCGCCGCCAGGACACCCTGTTCCACCTCACCCTGTGCGAACTCGCCGGATCGGCCACGCTGACGGCCCAGTACGCGGCCGTCCGCGCCACCGTCAACGACCTGCTGGACTGCATTCCGCTGCTGGTGCGCAACCTGGAGCACTCGCAACAGCAGCATTCGACCGTGGTGGAGGCGGTCCTGGAGGGGAACGCGGACGCGGCGCGGGAGACGATGCGCGAACACTGCTGCGGGACGGCGGCGCTCCTGCGGGGATTTCTGGCCTGAAATCTGCCCTTCCTGGCTGATTCGGCCAGGTTTCGGACCGAGAGCGTTTCGTAACCCCTGTTTAACGCAGGGGTCTTGCGCGCTCCACTCCCATGACGCAAAGGTACGCCTCACAACCATTGCCCTAGGCAGGAGCGCACATGGCCGACGACACCGAGGCCCGGCTGACAGCCGCGGCCGATCCCACCACGTCCCCCGAGGGCGGCGACGGCTACCTGGAACGCCGCACGCTCCGCCGCGGCAGCGCCGGCTGGCTGCTGCTCACCGGTCTCGGCGTCGCGTACGTCGTCTCCGGGGACTTCTCCGGCTGGAACATAGGCCTGGCGCAGGGCGGCTTCGGCGGTCTGGCCATCGCCACCGTCCTGATGGGCACCATGTACGCCTGTCTGGTCTTCTCCCTCGCGGAACTCTCCGCGATCCTGCCCACGGCGGGCGGCGGGTACGGCTTCGCCCGCCGGGCGCTGGGCACCTGGGGCGGCTTCCTCACCGGCACGGCGATCCTCATCGAGTACATCCTGGCCCCCGCCGCGATCTCCATCTTCATCGGCGACTACGTCGAGTCCCTGAACCTCTTCGGCCTGACCTCCGGCTGGCCGGTCTACCTCGCCTGCTTCGCCATCTTCATCGGGATCCACCTGTGGGGCGTCGGCGAGGCCCTGCGCTTCTCCCTCGTCGTCACCGCCGTCGCCGTGATCGCGCTGATCGTCTTCGCGCTCGGCGCGTTCACCGAGTTCGACGCGTCGAACCTGAACGACATCGCCGTCGACAGCAGCGCCTTCGGCGCGGGCTCCTGGCTTCCGCTGGGCGTCCTCGGCATCTGGGCCGCCTTCCCCTTCGGCATGTGGTTCTTCCTGGGCGTGGAGGGCGTCCCCCTCGCGGCGGAGGAGGCCAAGGACCCGGTCCGCTCGATGCCGAGGGCCCTGTCGATCTCCATGGGCATCCTCGTCCTGCTCGCCCTGATCACCTTCCTCGCCTCGACGGGCGCCCGCGGCGCCGACGCCCTCAAGGACGCCGGCAACCCGCTGGTCGTCGCCCTGGAGGGCAACCCGGGGCTCTCCTGGCTGAAGACGTTCGTCAACTACGCGGGACTCGCGGGCCTCGTGGCGTCGTTCTTCTCCCTCATCTACGCCGGCTCGCGCCAGCTGTTCGCCCTCTCCCGGGCGGGCTACCTGCCGCGCTTCCTGTCCCTGACCTCGAAGCGCAAGGCCCCGTACCTGGGCCTGCTGATCCCCGGCGCGATCGGCTTCGCCCTGGCCGCCGCCACCGGCAACGGTCCGCGCATGCTCAACATCGCCGTGTTCGGCGCGACCATCTCGTACGCCCTGATGGCCCTCTCGCACATCGTGCTCCGCCGGCGGGAGCCCGGTCTGGAGCGGCCGTACCGCACCCCGGGCGGCATCGTCACCTCCTCGGTGGCCTTCGTCCTGGCCCTCTCGGCGCTCGTCGCGACCTTCCTCGTGGACAAGGACGCGGCCTTCATCGCGCTGGCCGTGTACGCCGTCGCCCTCGCCTACTTCGCGCTCTACAGCCGCCACCACCTGGTGGCCTCCGCGCCCGAGGAGGAGTTCGCGGCGCTGGCGGCCGCCGAGGCGGAATTGACCCGCGACTGAAATCCTGGGCCCGTACCGGTTCGCCGGTACGGGCCCCCGTCGGAACACCCCGGAACCACCCTGGAGGTAGCACCCGTGCCCAGGCCGCTCATCGGCATCACCACCTACGTCGAGGAATCCACCCGCTACAACGTGTGGGACCTCCCGACCGCCCTCGTCCCCTCCGGGTACTACGAACTCGTCCAGGCGGCGGGCGGCGCAGCGGTACTGCTGCCGCCGGACGAGCCGGGACGCGCCGCGGAGGTGCTGAGCCGGGTGGACGGCCTGGTCGTCGCGGGCGGCCCGGACGTCGACCCCGTCCACTACGGCGCCCCCCGCGACCCCCGTACGGGCGCACCCGCCACGGTCCGCGACGAATGGGAGCTGGCCCTCATCAGGGCCGCCCTGGCCGCGGACCTCCCGCTGCTCGGCATCTGCCGGGGCATGCAGGCGCTGAACGTGGTCCTGGGCGGCAGCCTGATCCAGCACCTCGACGGCCACGTCCACACCCCGGGCACCATCTCCTCGCACCCGGTCCGCCCGGTCGCGGGCACCCGGTACGCGGCGCTGGTGCCGGAGGAGGCGGACGTGCCGACGTACCACCACCAGGCCGTCGACCGCCTGGGCCAGGGCCTGATCGTCTCGGCCCACGCCCTGGACGGCACGGTGGAGGCCATCGAACTCCCCGACCCGGACCGTTGGGTCGTGGGCGTCCAGTGGCACCCGGAACGCGACAAGGACACCCGGGTCATGTCCGCCCTGATCACGGCGGCCACCGCCGCCACGAACCTCACCACCACCCTGGCCCGCGTCTGACCCCTACCGTTCCGCCCCCGCCCCCGCCCATCCAGCCCCAGGCCGCGGACCCACCCCATCCAGCCCCGCGGGCGTTTGAGGCGCGGGGGTCCGGGGGCGGAGCCCCCGCAACGGCGCCGCACCCGACAGCGCACCCCGGGGCCGGAGTGCCGGGGCCGGAGTGCCGGGGCCTGGGGGCCAGGGCCCGGGGGCCGGGGGCCCGGGGGCCGGGCCCCGGGGAGGCCAACCGCCCCGGCCCCACCCCCGCACCCCCCGGCCAGGGGTCACGTCACGTCCGGGTCAGCGCCAGCAGATCCCGCGCGGGCCCCGCCGGCCGCGCCCCCGTCGGCCACACGGCCCGCAGCGCCCGATCCAGCGCCGCCCCGGCAACCGGCACCTCCACCAGCCGCCGCGCCCCCAGTTCGTCCCCGACCGCCAGCTCCGACAGCACGCACGGCCCGGCCCCGCTGAGCGCCGCCGCCTTCACGGCGGTCGTGGACGCGAGTTCCAGCAGGGGCGCGGCCAGTCCTCCGCACCCGGCCAGCGCCGCGTCCAGCACCTGCCGCGTCCCCGAGCCCCGTTCCCGCAGGATCAGCGGGGTCGCGGCCAGTTCCTCCGCCGGCACCGGCCTGGTGCGCCGCGCCCAGGGGTGTCCCGGAGCCACCGCCACCACCAGCCGGTCCTGGGCGATGGCCACCGAGTCCAGTCCGTCCGGTACGGAGAGTCCTTCCACGAACCCGAGGTCGGCCTCGTGCGCGAGGACCCGTTCGGCGACGTCGGCCGAGTTCCCGGCGTGCAGTGACACGGCCGTGCCGGGACGTTGCCCGCGCAGGGCGATCAACCAGCCGGGCAGCAGGTACTCCGCGATGGTCATGCTCGCCGCCACCCGCAGCCGCGAGTCCCGCCGCCCGCGCAGCGCCTGCGCGCCCGCGTCGAAGGCCTCGGCGGCCTCCACGACCCGCCGCGCCCAGTCGGTGACCAGCGCGCCCTCGGCCGTGAGCGTGGACCCGCGCGGGGACCGGTCGACGAGCGCCACGCCCAGGCGGGTCTCCATGGCTCGAATGCGGCTGCTGGCGGCGGGTTGGGTGATGCCCAGCCGCCGGGCGGCCCCGCTCAGGCTGCCGACGCGGGCGACCGCGAGCAGCAGTTCCAGCGCGCCCAGATCCGGTACGCGGTGCGCCAGCGGAACCCACTCCTCATTACCCATAAGGTCAGTTTATGACCTCATAGGACAGTGACCTCTGCCGGTCGGTGCCGCCCGGCACGACGCTGGACCCATGGTCACCACCCTCGTACGTCCCCGCACCACCGCCGCTCCCGCACCCCGGGCCCACAAGGCCCCCGCGCTCCGGCGCCTCGGCCCGAACTGGTACGCCTCGGTCATGGGGACGGCGATCGTCGCCAACGCCGGCGCGACCCTGCCCTACCAGCTCCCCGGCCAACGCGTGGCCTGCCAACTCCTCTGGGCGCTCTCCGCCGCCGCCCTCGCCGTGTTGCTCACGGCCCGGGCCGGGCACTGGCTGTACCACCGCGACCAGGCCCGCGCCCATCTCCTGGACCCGGCCGTCGCACCGTTCTACGGCTGTCTCTCGATGGCGCTGCTGGCCGTGGGCGGCGGCACCCTGATCGTCGGCAAGGACCTGATCGGCACGGAGGCGGCCGTCGCCGTGGACGCCGTGCTGTTCACCGCCGGCACGGCGATCGGCCTGCTGATGACGGTGCTCGTCCCGTACCTGATGGTGGTGCGTCACAGGGTCGACGCGCGGCAGGCCACCCCCGTGTGGCTGCTCCCCCTGGTCGCCCCGATGGTCTCCGCCGCGCTGGGCCCCCTGCTGATACCCCACCTGCCCGCCGGCCAGGCCCGCGAGGCCATGCTGCTGGGCTGCTACGCGCTCTTCGGCCTCAGTCTGCTGGCCACTCTGCTGATGCTCCCGCTGATCCTCGGCCGACTGATCACGAGCGGTCCGCTGCCGCTGCTGCTGACCCCGACCCTGTTCCTGGTCCTGGGTCCCCTCGGCCAGTCCACCACCGCCGTCAACCAGCTCGCGGACGTGGCCCCCGGGGCGATCGGCGCCCCGTACGCGGGCGCCCTCGGAGCCTTCGCCGTCGTCTACGGGGTCCCCGTCATGGGCTTCGCCCTGCTGTGGCTGGCGCTGGCCGCGGCGATGCTGGTCCGGGCCGCCCGGGGCGGCATGGGCTTCGCGATGACCTGGTGGGCCCTGACCTTCCCCGTCGGCACCTGTGTCACCGGCGCCGCCGGCCTGGCCCGCCACACCGGGCTGACCGCCTTCGCCTGGCTGGCCGCGGCCCTGTTCCTGGTCCTGCTGACCGCCTGGGGCACGGCCGCGGTCCACACACTGCGCGGCCTGTACTCCGGCCGCCTGCTCCGCGCCCCGCGCTGAGCCCGAACCGCCCCGGCCCCCGCCGGCCCCCCGGGGAGGACCGACCCCGGCCGGGGTCGGTCAGCGCGCGGCCCGGTCAGCGCGCGGCGCGCAGGGCCCGCGCCAGTACGGCCGGCGCCTCGGCCAGGGAGGGCCCGTACCAGGTCAGGTGCCGTCCGCTGACCAGCGCGGCGGGCAGACCGGGGAAGGCCTCGGGCCCGTCGGACGCGGTGAAGCGGTACGGCTCGTCGGGCAGCACCACCAGATCGCAGCCGGCCCCGGCGAGTTCCTCGACCGGCACCCTCGGATAGCGCTCCGAGTGTCCGGCGTACGCGTTGCGGATCCCGAGCCGGGCCAGCAGGTCACCGGCGAAGGTGTCCCGTCCCAGCACCATCCAGGGCTTTCGCCACACCGGCACGAAGGCCACCCGTTCCTCCCCGGGTTCCACCCGCGCCCACGCGGCCTCCGCGTCCGTCAACCACCGCGGCCGGGCCAGACCCAGCGTCCCGACCAGCAGCCGGTCCAGTTCGCGCAGCGCCTGCGGGAGGTCGCGGATCTCGGTGACCGCCACCGGCACCCCGGCGGCCCGCAGCGCGGCCAGGTCCGGCGCCCGGTTCTCCTCCTCGTTGGCGATCACCAGGTCCGGGCGCAGCGCGACGATCCTCGCCACGTCGGGGTTCTTGGTCCCCCCGATCCGCACCACGCCCGCCCCGTCGAGGTCCGTGGGGTGCGTGCACCAGTCGGTGACCCCCACCAGGCGTCCGGGCGCGCTCACCGCCACGGCCTCGGTCAGCGAGGGCACGAGCGAGACGACACGCGAGATCCCGCGGGACACGCCCACCGGCCTCAGCGCCCCGGGGACGGCGGCTCGGAGGTGGCGTGGATGTGCTCGCCCACCGCCACGACCAGGATCCGGGTGTCCTCGGTGACGGCCCGCCAGCGGTGGCGCACCCCGCCGGACAGGAACAGCGCGTCGCCGCTCTCCAGCCGGTACGCCCGCCCCTCGGCCTCCACCTGGCAGGCGCCCGCGACCACGTACATCAGTTCGTCGTTGCGGTGCTGGTACTCGCGGCCCGCGTCCTGGTCCCCGGTGAACTCCAGAGCGTGCAGTTGGTGGTGCCCGCGCACGAGCGGACGGACGCCCCGGATCGGGGTGAGGGCGGAGTCGTCACCGGCCCGTACGAGGTCCACCGTGCGCGCGGTGTCGGAGGCGGCCAGCAGCTCCACGGCCGTGGTCTCCAGCGCGTCGGCGACCCGTTCCAGGGAGCGCATGCTGGGTCGGGCGCGCTCGTTCTCTATCTGGCTGAGGAAGGGGACGGACAGGCCACTGCGCCCCGACACCGCGGCGAGGGTGAGCTGGAGCGCGCGGCGCCGCTTGCGCACGGCCACGCCCACCCGGAGCGGTTGGTCCTTGGAGTCCTTGTCCTTGTCCCTGTCGTCCTTCTCGTCCTTGCCGTCCGTGTCGACCTTGCCGTCCTTGTCGTTCATGGCGGGGCTGCCCTCCCCTTGTCCGTCGGACGCACATCGGTGTGCTGTAAGCACCTTACGCAGCAACCGGCCCCGGATTCGCGTGCACGGCTCGACCCGTCCTCGGCCGCGGGCCGTCGGACGGCTGCGGCATCATCGTCAGCGTGACGACACGACGCCTGATGCTCCTGGACACCGCCTCCCTCTACTACCGCGCCTACTTCGGTGTGCCGGACTCCGTGAAGGCCCCCGACGGCACCCCGGTCAACGCCGTGCGCGGGCTGCTCGACTTCATCGGCCGGCTGGTCCAGGACCACCGCCCCGACGACCTGGTGGCCTGCATGGATGCCGATTGGCGACCGCACTGGCGGGTGGAACTGATCCCGTCCTACAAGGCCCACCGGGTCGCGGAGGAGACCGACACCGGACCGGACGTCGAGGAGACCCCGGACACCCTCGCCCCGCAGGTCCCGATCATCGAGGCGGCGCTGGACGCGTTCGGGATCGCCCGGGTGGGGGTCGCCGACTACGAGGCCGACGACATCATCGGCACCTTGACGGCGCGGGCGACCGGCCCGGTGGACATCGTCACCGGCGACCGGGACCTCTACCAGCTGGTGGACGACGCGAAACGGCGCCGCGTGCTGTACCCGCTCAAGGGCGTCGGCACCCTCCAGGTCACGGACGAGGCCTGGCTGCGCGAGAAGTACGGGGTGGACGGCCCCGGGTACGCGGACCTGGCGCTGCTGCGCGGCGACCCGAGCGACGGCCTGCCGGGCGTGCCGGGGATCGGCGAGAAGACGGCGGCCAAGCTGTTGGACGCGTACGGAAACCTCGCGGGGATCATCGCCGCGATCGACGACCCGAAGTCGCGGCTCACCCCCACGCAGCGCCGGCGGCTGGATGAATCCCGGCCCTATCTGGCGGTGGCGCCGAAGGTGGTCCAGGTCGCCTCGGACGTACCGCTGCCCGCCTTCGACCCCGCCCTCCCGGCGGCTGCGGCGGATCCGGAGATGGTCGACGCGTTGGCCCGCCGGTGGGGTCTTGGTGGAGCCGTATCGCGCCTGGGAGGCGCGCTGCGCCCCTGAGGTGCTAACTTAGGTAATCCTAAGTTTCTGGGGAGTCAGGGGAGACGCCGTGGCAGAAGGACGCGCCCGCACAGTCGGCACCGCCGTCGTCGTACACACCGAGCGGCTCACGCCGCACATGGTGCGCATCGTGCTGGGCGGTGCGGGTCTGGCCGGTTTCGGCGCGGGCGAGTTCACCGACCACTACGTCAAACTCCTGTTCGCACCGGACGGGGTCACGTACACGGTGCCGTGGGACCTGAACCAGATCCGCTCGGCGCACCCCAGCGAGGAGTGGCCGCGCCAGCGCGCGTACACGGTGCGCTGCTGGGACCCGACGCACCGCGAGCTGACCCTCGACTTCGTCGTCCACGGCGACGAGGGTCTGGCCGGCCCCTGGGCCGCCCGGGTCCAGCCGGGCGAACTCGTCCGCTTCCTCGGGCCGGGCGGCGCCTACGCCCCGGCCGAGGACGCGGGCTGGCACCTCCTCGCGGGCGACGAGAGCGCCCTGCCGGCCATCGCCGCGACGATGGAGCGGATGCCGGCCGGGGCCCGGGTACACGCCTTCATCGAGATCGACGGCCCGGACGACGAACAGAAGATCGCCACCCCCGACGGCGTCGTCCCCGTCTGGCTGCACCGCGGGAACCGTCCCGTCGGCCAGGCCCTGGTCGAGGCGGTCACCTCCCTGGAGTTCCCCTCGGCCGACGTCCACGCCTTCGTCCACGGCGAAGCCGGCTTCGTGAAGGAACTCCGCCGCCACCTGCGCGTCGAACGCGGCATCCCGAGGGAACGTCTCTCCATCTCCGGTTACTGGCGCCTGGGCGAGACCGACGAGGGCTGGCGCGCGATCAAGCGCGACTGGAACGCCAAGGTCGAAGCCGAACAGGAACTGCCCACCCCCGCCACGGTCTGACCCAAGCACCCGCCCCGGCACCCCAGCCCCACCGGGGCCACTCCACCCCCGCCGGCCTGTCAGGCGCGGGGCCCGGCACATCCACGCCGGGCCCGGCCAAATCCAGCCCGCCGGCGTTTGAGGCGCGAGGCCCGGCACATCCCCACCGGGCCCGGCCAAGTCCACCCCCGCCGGCGTGTCAGGCGCGGGGGCCCGGCCCATCCCCACCAGGCCCGGCCAAATCCAGCCCCGCCGGCGTGTGAGGCGCGAGGCCCGGCACATCGCTACCGGGCCCGGCCAAATCCAGCCCCGCCGGCGTTTGAGGCGCGGGGTCCGGGGCGGAGCCCCGTAAGCCCGGCTCGGCCGGGGCCGCTCCGCGCAACGGCCCCGCGCCCGAACCCGGCACCCACTCAACGGCACCTCACGCAACGGCCCCGCCCGCCCCGGCACGGTACGGCCAGACCGGCCCACCCCCACGCCCGGCCGCCAGGCCACCGCGCGCCCCCGCCCGTCCGGCGGGACAATGACCCCATGCGTACGCTCCGCGTGCTCGGCGCGGCAGGGGCTGCCATGATGCTGGCCACCGCCGCCACCGCCACCGCCGCGGGAGCGACCGCCGCACCGGGCCCCCCGACGCCGAAGCCCCAACTCACCGACGCCGCCGTCGGCAAGGCGGTGGACCGCCTCGACGCCACCATCACGGACATGATGAAACGCACCGGCGTCCCGGGGGTGTCCGTGGCCGTGGTCCACAACGACGAGGTCATCCACCTCAAGGGCTTCGGACTGCGCCGGACCGGCGAGGGCGCGAAGGTCGACCCCGACACGGTCTTCCAGATCGCCTCCCTCTCCAAGCCCGTCTCCTCGACGGTGGTGGCCGGCACCCTGACCAGCCCCGAGGAGTGGGACCGGCACGTCCCGCTGCCCGGCTTCTCCCTCAAGGACCCCTGGGTCACCGACCACGTCACCACGGCCGACCTGTTCTCGCACCGCAGCGGCCTCCCCGACCACGCGGGCGATCTCCTCGAAGACCTCGGCTACGACCAGGCGTACATCCTCGACCACCTGCGTCTGCTGCCTCTCGCCCCCTTCCGCTCGAGCTACGCGTACACCAACTTCGGGTTGACGGCCGCCGCCGAGGCCATCGCCCGGGCCCACGGCACCAGTTGGCAGAAGCTCGCCCAGGACACCCTCTTCAAGCCGGCCGGCATGACGCGCACCAGCACGGAGTTCGCCGCCTTCGAACGGGCGAGGGACAAGGCCGCCACCCACGTGAGGAACCCCGACGGCACCTGGAGTCCGCGCTTCGTCCGCGACCCGGACGCCCAGTCCCCGGCGGGCGGGGTCAGCTCGACGGCCCGTGACATGTCCCGCTGGCTGCGCCTCCAACTGGCCGAAGGCACCCTGGACGGTCGACGCATCGTCGCGCAGGACACCCTGGCCCGCACCCATGTCCCCGAGGTCGTCTCGCAGCCGCCCGCCACGCCCACCGCGACGACCGGTTTCTACGGTCTCGGCTGGAACGTCTCCTACGACCAGGCCGGTCGACTGCGCCTGAGTCATTCCGGCGCCTTCGAGCTCGGCGCCAACACCAACGTGACGATGCTTCCCTTGGAGCGGCTCGGGATCGTCGTCCTGACCAACGGCGCACCGGTCGGCCTCGCCGACGCCGTCGCCCTGGACTTCTTCGACTTCGCCGAGCACGGCAAGGCCACCACCGACTGGCTGGGCCTCACCGGGGCCCTGTACGCGCAATTGAACGACGCGGGCCGCTCCCCCACCGACTACGCCCACCCGCCCGCCGGCGCGAAACCGGCCCAGGAGAACGGCGCGTACACCGGGACCTACGACAACCCCTACTACGGCAAGGCCACCGTCACCGCGAACCCGGAAGGCGACGGACTGACCCTCGCCCTCGGGCCGAAGCCGCTGCGCTTCCCGCTCACCCACCACGACGGTGACGTGTTCAGCTTCGAGACCGTCGGCGAGAACGCCGTGGGCCGTACCGGGGTCACCTTCTCCGACGGCACGCTCCGCGTCGAGTACCTGGACGCCGACCACCTGGGCACCTTCACCAAGCAGTAGCGGCAGCGGCAGCGCCTAGGCTGGAGCCCGATGAAACGGAACATCCCGCCCGCGCCCCTGCCCCAGGTCTCCGGCATCGATCCGGTACGACTGCGGCTTCCCCCCGACCCGGAGGGGATGTGGCCGGATCTCGGCACCTACCTCACCGCGCGGTACGCGGGGACCCGCGGCGCGGAGTCGATGGCGCGGCTCCTGCGCGACGGCCGGGTGCTCGGCGTCGGCGGGCGGGTGCTGCGCCCCGAGGACCCGTACGAGGCGGGCGGCTTCCTGTGGTTCCACCGGGACATGCCGAGCGAGCCGGTGGTGCCCTTCCCGATCCGAGTGGTGCACCGGGACGCGCACCTGCTGGTCGTGGACAAGCCGCACTTCCTGGCGACCACCCCGCGCGGCAGTCACGTCACCCAGACCGCACTGGCACGGTTGCGCGAGGAACTGGACCTGCCGACGCTGAGCCCGGCGCACCGGCTGGACCGGATGACCGCCGGGCTGGTGATGTTCAGCATCCGCCCCGAGGACCGCGGCGCGTACCAGTCGCTCTTCGAGCAGCGGAAGGTCTTCAAGGAGTACGAGGCGCTCGCCCCGCACGATCCCGCGGTGGAACTGCCCCGGACCGTGCGCAGTCACATCGAGAAGGTCCGCGGAGTGATGGCGGCCGTGGAGCTCCCGGACGTCGAACCCAACGCCGAGAGCCGGGTCGAGCTCGTCGCCGTCCGCGGCGACCTGGGCCGCTACCGACTGACCCCGCACACCGGTCGGACCCACCAGCTACGGGTGCACATGAACGGCCTGGGCCTGCCGATTCTCGGGGACCCGGTCTATCCGGTGGTCGCCGCCGCGGCGGATCCGGCCGACTACCGTCGCCCGCTCCAACTCCTCGCCCGGAAGCTGGAGTTCACCGATCCCGTCACCGGTACGGCCCATCACCTGGAGAGCGGGCTGCGCCTGCGCGCCTGGGACGACCGGGCGGGCTGGGAGTCCGACCCCAACACCGTCTGACCCCATACCGCCTGACCCGCCCGGCGCCCGCGACTCCGATCGACCCCCGCGGGCGCTCGGCTCGGCCTCCCGCGGGCGCTCGGCTCGGCCCGCGCGAGCGCTCAGCGCGCCACCCCCGCGATCCGCAGGGCGGCATCGGCCGCGGCCTCCGCGAAGGTCACCATCGGGCGCGCCGGATCGGAGCGGCGGACGAGCATGACGCCCTCGATCAGCCCGAAGACGAGGTCGTTGCGCAGGGTCAACCCGTCCCTGTCGTCGACGAGTTCGGTGTCCGCCGACGCGGCGAACAGCAACTCCAGGTAGATGTCGCGCAGTTCACCGCGCATCCGGTGGAACCTGGCGAACCGGCCCCCGGCGACCTCGGGCAGCAGGTACAGCGCGCCCAGGTTGTACGGCGCCCCGCACAGCAGCATCACGTCCGAGCGGCACAGCTCCCACAGTCGGTGCGCCGCGGGCCGGCCGCTCTCGGCCGAGAGTCGGCGGGCCAGCGCCAGTGAGAGCGCCACCGTGGTTTCCAGGAGTTCGGCGAGGAGTTCCTCCTTGCCGCCGAAGTAGTGGTACATCGTGGCCTGACGCATTCCGGCCCGCTCGGCCACCGCCCGCGTGGTGGTGGCCCCGTACCCTCGCGCGGTGAACAGCTCGGCCGCCGCGCGCAGGAGTTCCTCGCGCGGCGGCCGGCCGCTTTCCGGTCTCAGCTGATCGGCGCGAGGCCGACCGACCCGTCTCGGCCCTTCGCCCGTTCCCCCACTCATGCGACCGATCGTCGCACAGGACACGTCGAATCGATCATGGCAAGAGATGAGATCCGGCCATCCCGACTCTCGGAGGAAGCCCCAAAAGCGTCTAGCTGATGGAGCTGTACGCCACTACACCCCGAAGGAGTGCGTCCACGGCCTTACGGGCGTTTCGCGCCACCGAGCTCCCGCTGTCCGAGGACGACGGGGCCGCGGCGGCGATCTGCCCCAGCACGTCGATGACCTGCTTGCACCAGCGCACGAAGTCACCGGCCGGCATCTCCGCCTCGCGCAGCACCTCGTCCAGGCTCTTGTCGGAGGCCCACTGGTAGGCCGCCCACGCGAAGCCGAGATCCGGCTCGCGCTGACCGACCCCCTCCGCCTGGTTGATGCGGTGCTCCTCTTCCAGCGCGTCGAGCCGACCCCAGATCCGGACCATCTCGCCGAGCGCCGCCTTCGCCGCGCCGCCGGGCACCTTGGGCGCCACCGCGTCGTCGGCCTGCCGCGACTCGAACACCAACGCCGAGACGCAGGACGCGAGTTCGGCCGGGGAGAGACCTTCCCAGACCCCCTCGCGCAGGCATTCCGACGCCAGCAGGTCAAGCTCCCCGTACAGCCGGGCGAGCCGCTTGCCGTGCACGGTGACCTCGTCCTCGCGCAGGTAGTCCAACTCGGTGAGCAGGGCGTGGATCCGGTCGAAGGTGCGGGCGATGGTGTTCGTCCGGCCCTCGATCCGCCGCTCCAACTGCTGGGTGTCCCGCTGGAGTCGGTGGTAGCGCTCGGCCCACCGGGCGTGGTCCTCGCGCTCGTCGCAGCCGTGGCAGGGGTGCGCCCGCAGTTCGGTGCGCAGCCGGGCGATCTCGCGGTCGTCGGCCGCGGCGGCGCGGCCTCGGCGCTGACGCTCCGGGCTGACGTGCCCGGCCTTGCTGCGCAGCGCGGTCGCCAGGTCCCGACGGGACTGCGGCGAACGGGGGTTGAAGGTCTTCGGGATCCGCATCCGGTCGATCGCCTCGACGGGCACCGGGAAGTCGATGGCGGCGAGCCGCTTGACCTGGCGTTCGGCGGTGAGCACCAGCGGGCGCGGGCCCTCGGTGTACTCGTGTCCGCGGTGCCCGTTGGAGCGGCCGGCCGGGACGCCCGGGTCGAGGACCAGCGCCAGCCCGGCGAACTTGCCGGTCGGCACGTGGATGATGTCGCCCGGCTTGAGCTTCTCCAGCGATCCGGCGGCCTGCGCCCGGCGCTGGGCCGCGCCCTGCTTGGCAAGTTCCGTCTCGCGGTCCTTGAGGTCGCGGCGCAGCCGCGCGTACTCCTCGAAGTTCCCCAGGTGGCAGGTCATGCCCTCCTGGTAGCCCTGGAGTCCCTCCTCGTTGCGCTGGACCTGCTTGGAGATGCCGACGACCGAGCGGTCCGCCTGGAACTGCGCGAAGGAGGTCTCCAGGAGTTCGCGCGAGCGGTGCCGCCCGAACTGCTGGACCAGGTTCACGGCCATGTTGTACGAGGGCTTGAAGCTGGAGCGCAGCGGATAGGTGCGGGTGCCGGCGAGTCCGGCGAGGGCCGCCGGGTCCATGCCCCGCTGCCAGAGCACCACCGCGTGACCCTCGACGTCGATGCCGCGCCGGCCGGCGCGTCCGGTGAGCTGCGTGTACTCACCCGGGGTGATGTCGGCGTGCTGTTCGCCGTTCCACTTGACCAGCTTCTCCAGGATGACCGTGCGGGCGGGCATGTTGATGCCCAGCGCGAGGGTCTCGGTGGCGAAGACGGCCTTCACGAGGCCGCGGACGAAGAGTTCCTCGACGACCTCCTTGAACTTCGGCAGCATGCCCGCGTGGTGCGCGGCGATGCCCCGCTCCAGGCCTTCGAGCCACTCGTAGTAGCCGAGGACGTGCAGGTCCTCGCTGGGGATGGTCGCGGTCCGCGCCTCGACGATCTCGCGCACCCGCAGGCGCCCGGCCTCGTCGTTGAGCCGCAGCCCGGCGTAGAGGCACTGCTGGACGGCGGCCTCGCAGCCGGCCCGGCTGAAGATGAAGTTGATGGCGGGGAGCAGGTCGTCGTTGTCGAGCCGGCCGATGACCTCGGGCCGGCTCGGGGTCCAGATCCGGCTGCGGGATCGTCGCTCGCGCTCGCGGTCGGCCTCGCGGACCATCTTGCCGCGCCGCCGGTCCTTCGGGTTGTACGTGCGGCTGTTCTCCTCGCGCGCCATGCGCAGCAGGTCCGGGTTGACCTCGCGGCGGGTGGAGCCGCGACCCCCGTGGTCGGACTCCTCCTCGAAGAGGTCGTAGACCCGGCGGCCGGCCATGACGTGCTGCCACAGCGGTACGGGCCGCTCCTCGGAGACGATCACCTCGGTGTCGCCGCGCACGGTGTCGAGCCAGTCGCCGAACTCCTCGGCGTTGGACACGGTCGCGGAGAGGGAGACCAGGGTCACCGACTCGGGGAGGTGGATGATGACCTCCTCCCAGACGGCTCCGCGGAACCGGTCGGAGAGGTAGTGCACTTCGTCCATCACGACGTGGCCGAGGCCGCGCAGCGACTGGGAGCCCGCGTAGAGCATGTTGCGGAGCACCTCGGTGGTCATGACGACCACGGGTGCCTCGGAGTTGACGCTGTTGTCGCCGGTCAGCAGGCCCACCTTGTCGGCGCCGTAGCGCTTGACGAGGTCGGCGTACTTCTGGTTCGACAGGGCCTTGATGGGCGTGGTGTAGAAGCACTTGCGGCCCTGCCGCAGGGCGAGGTGCACGGCGAACTCGCCGACGATCGTCTTGCCCGAGCCGGTCGGCGCGGCGACGAGGACGCCCTTTCCGGCCTCCAGTGCCCGGCATGCCTCGACCTGGTACGGGTCCAGGCCGAATTCGTACATCTCGCGGAAGGGTGCCAGGGCGGTGGCCTCTTCGGCGGCGCGGATCCGGGCAGCGGCGTAGCGCTCCGCGGGTGAGAGTTCTTCGGTCATCTTGTCGTCGAGCCTACCCGCCGGCCCTGACAACAGTCGCGATCTTTACGACGAGTACGGGTGGCCGGAACGGCCCCGTTCGGATCGGCGGGACGCCCCCTACACGAGGAGCCGCAAGGCCGCCGGTACGCACTCGGCCGTCACCGGCAGCGGCCCCAGCGGCTCGCCGTCCGCGTAGGCGGTGATGTCGGCGGCCTCCAGGGTGACCTTGGAGGCCCGGTGGACGGACACCTTCGGGTGGCCGAGATGCGTTCCCTTGTAGACCTGCGGGAACACCTTGAGCAGGGTGCCCCGACCGCAGTCGCCGACCACGGTCACGTCGAACAGTCCGTCGTCGGGCTGCGCGTCCGCGCAAATGCGCATGCCGCCGCCGTAGGAGGAGCTGTTGCCGACGGCCACCAGCGTGGCCTCGGTCTCGATGACGGGCCCGCCGTCGAGGGTGATCCGGTACGGGAAGGGGCGGAAGGACGCCAGTTCCGCGAGCATCGCCAGGTCGTACTTGAAGCGGCCCAGCGGCAGCCGCATCCGGTTGCCCCGGTCGTTGACCCGCGAGTCGAAGCCGGAGCACAGCACGGTCCCGTACCAGGTGTCGGCGGCGCGCCCGAGGTCGATCTCCCTGATCCGGCCCTCCTTGAGGGCCTCGGCGGCCAGCCGGCCCGCCCGCGCGGGTTCCCGTACGGGCAGGCCCAGGGAGCGCGCGAAGTCGTTGCCGGTCCCCACCGCGACCACGCCCAGCGGTACCGCGGTGCCGGCCAGCGCCTGGAGGGCGAGGGAGACCAGCCCGTCGCCACCGACCGCGATCACCGCACCGGTGCCCTCGCGCACCGCGGTCCGCAGTCGGGCCAGGGCGTCGGGTCCGTCCGTGCCGACGACGGTACGGACGGAGAAGCCCGCCGCCCGGAGCGCGGAAGCGGCCGGCTGCGCGGCGTGCGCGCCCCGGCCGCGTCCTGCGGTGGGATTGACGAAGAGGGTGATCTCAGAAGTCACCCGCACATGATCTCAAGCACTCGCCCGCGCCGGGAGGGGCGTGCCCCGGCCGGTGGTCCGCGGCGGGCCCGTCAGGTCCCGTACCCGTCAGGTCCCGTGCCCGTCAGGTCCCGTGCCCGTCAGGTCCCGTGCCGTCGGGCCGCAGGCCGACGGGCCGCGGGCCCGTCAGGTCGCGTCGTCGTATCCGTTGATCTGCCGGCGTCCGCCGTCGGCCTGCTCCGGCAGTGCGGAGGGGGCGGGCGCGGAGCCCACCGCGCCGATCGGGGCGGGGGTCAGGTCCAGCTCGGCGGCCTCGTCGTCGTCGAGACCCGCGTCGGGGTTGTTGCGCCGGCGCCTGCGGTCGTTGATCAGGCAGATGCCGAGCGCGATGAAGTAGAGGGCGACGATCGGGGCGGCCAGCGACAGCATGGTCAGCGGGTCACCGGTGGGCGTCGCGAAGGCGGAGAAGACCGTGATGCCGAGGACCATCACCCGCCACCAGCTCGCCAGTCGCTTCGCGGTGAGGACCCCGGTGACGTTCAGCAGGATCAGCAGCAGCGGCAGTTCGAAGGCGAGGCCGAAGACGACGACCATCCGCGTGACCAGGTCGAGGTAGTCGTCGACCGGCAGCAGGTTGCGCGCGTGCTCGGGGGTGAATTCGAGGAGGATCGTCGCGGTCTGCGGAAGGATCTTGTACGCGAGGACCGCGCCGGCGCCGAAGAGCGGCGCGCCGACCGCCACGAAGCTGATCGCGTACTTCTTCTCGTGGCCGTGCAGGCCGGGGGCCACGAAGGCCCACAGCTGGTAGAGCCAGACCGGGGCGGAGAGCACGATGCCCGCGGTGAGGGAGACCTTGAGGGCGATCGAGAACGGCGCGATGAGGCCGTTCACGGTCATGTCGGCGCAGGGGCGGCCGTTGCGCTGCGACACCACCCCGTCGGTGCAGCCGACGGAGTCCAGCATCGGCTTCAGCATGAAGTCGATGAGGTCCTTGTAGAAGAAGGCCGCGACGCTGGTGATCAGGATGATCGCCAGGACCGACTTCAGCAGGCGGTTTCTCAGCTCACGCAGGTGCTCGACAAGAGGCATGCGCCCTTCGGCGTCCTTGTCCGCTTTCTCCTGCTTGCGGGCAGACTTGAGCAACCCACGTCCCTCGTCTCGATGCAGATGACTGGCGTGACCGGTGTGGCCGTCGGCCGTCAGCCCTGGGTGGTGCGGTTCGGCTCGTTGACCGGACGCGAGCTGGTGACGTCACCGGGCGCGGCCTGGATGGTGCGCGGCGCGACCGGCTGGGCGCCGGCCTGGTCGGCGACCGTGGCCGCGGTACCCGCGTCTTCGGGCTCGCCGTCCTTCTTCATGGCCTTCGCCTCGCTCTTGAGGATGCGGGCCGACTTGCCGAGGGAGCGAGCCATCTCGGGGAGCTTCTTGGCACCGAACAGCAACACGATGACAGCGATGATCAGAAGGATCTCAAGGGGCTTCAGATTGCCGATCATGTGTGTCTTCCTTACTCACCGAAACGGCTGGTTGTGGTGGCGGGTCCCGCCGGACGAAGATCCGGCACGCCCTCCTGCAACGATCGTAACCCCCGGGGGTTAACGCCCGGCAATCCCCCGGCGTCTCCCCGCATCCGTGCGCGGGGCCGACGGGACCGACGGTACGGGTCCCGACCCGCGGTTTCCATGGGCAGGGGTTACGGGAGTGTGGCGCGTCCCGTGCGGGCCAGGTCGCTCGCGGCCCGTTCGAGGTCGCCCGAGGCCTCGGTGATCCGGCGGCTGGCGTCGGCCACCTGGCCGGACAACCGCCGGACCTGCACGAAGACTCGTACGGCCAGCACGCCGAGAACGGCGACACCGAGGAAACCCAGGGCAATTGCGAGCATCGGCCACAGCATGGGACGAGCCTAGGCCACGACCGGCTCAGACACTGCGCAGGGTGCTCACTCCGCCGCCCGTCAGCAGCTCCACGATCCGCTCACCGGCGGGTTTGCGCACCGAAGCGCCGCACTCGGGGCACGTGAACGAGTAGAAGGTGGTCCGCCGACTGCCCCCGATGGCCAGTCTCAGCGCGCCCGCCCCCAGCTCGAACCTGGCCCGGCACTGCGGACAGCCCGCCTTGAAGGTGACCGCGGCGGGCGCCGCCGCCGAATCCGCCGGGCCGGACCCCGGCACCGGCCCCGATGATGGCGACATCGCTCCCCGCTCCCCCTAGCCCTGTTCCCCGTACCCCGCGAGCGCCTCTCCAGCCGCCTTCCGCGCGCTGTCCGCCAGCTCCGGCGGCGACACGATGCGCCCCTCACGGCCCAGCCGCAGCGCCAGCCGGCGCAGCGAGGCCGGGTCCGGGCTGCGCAGGGTGATCCGCAGACCGCCCTCCGCCAGCTCCTCGGCGCTGTCGTGCGGGTAGTACTCGGCGACCCAGCGCCCGCCCGGGCCCACCTCGACCACGACCTCCGGGTCCTCGGCGGCCGGCTGGACCAGCCCCTCGGACAGGTCGCGCGGCTCGATCGCGGGCGGGTCGGACCGCTCGTCCAGGAGCGTGATCTCGGCGACCCGGTCCAGACGGAAGGTCCGCCGGGCCTCCGAGAGGTGACACCACCCCTCCATGTACGTGTGACCCACCGCGAACAGCCGGATCGGGTCCACCGTGCGCTCGGTCAGCTCGTCCCGCGCGGGCGAGTAGTACCGCAGCCGTACCCGGCGCCGCTCGGCGATCGCCCGGTCGACGTCCGCGAAGACCCCGCCCTCCGACTCGAAGGTCACCGACAGCCGGGAGCTCGCCCCGGCCACCTCGCCCGCCGCGGCCTCCAGCTTGGCGGTGGCGCGCAGCAACGCGTCCCGGTCGCTCTCGCGCAGCCCCGGCAGGGTGGCCACCGCGCGGGCGGCGACCAGCAGCGCGGTCGCCTCGTCGGCGGCCAGCCGCAGCGGCTCCGCGGTGGACTCCCCCGACGCGTCGGGGTTGCGCCACCAGATGCGCTCCCCGTCGGTGTCGATGTCGAGCAGGTCCCCGCCCCGGAAGCTGGTGCCGCACATGGGCAGCACGTCGAGGTCCGAGATCAGCTCGTCCTCGGTGATCCCGAAGGCGCGCGCGACGTCGGCGACGTGGGCTCCGGGGCGTTCGCGCAGATACGTCACCAGGGACAGCATCCGGCGGGTCTGGTCAATGGCGTTCGCAGCCATGCTGGTACGTCTCCCCCTCAGGGCGGTTCTGGCGAATGTTGCGGTTCAGCCCTTGGCGACGGCGCGCAGCCGGTCCACCACGTCGGCCCGCAGGTCCGCGGGTCCCAGCACCACGACGTCCGGGCCGAACTCGACCAGCCAGGCGTCCAGCCCGTGCCCGTACGGGATCTCCAGCTCGTCCCAGCCCTCGGCCACGCCCTCGCGCACCCCGGTGGCCTTGGCCCTCAGCGGATACCCCGCCCCGGTGCGCAGCCGGATCAGCGCGGAACGGTCGGCGCTCTCGCCGGCCCAGCTCGCGACGGTCTCCCGCACGGTCACCACGTCCGGTACCTCCGCGGTGTACTTCGCCGCCCGGGAGCGGACCTTGCCGGTGATCCGGGAGAGCCGGAACACCCGCTCCGCACCGCGGTCCCGGTCGAAGCCGGCCAGGTACCAGTGACCGCGCCAGCACTCCAACGCCCACGGCTCGACCTGACGGGTCTCGGGCCTGGCCGCTGTGGACTTGCGGTAGTCGAAGACCACCGGCCGCCGGTCGCGGCACGCCAACATCAGCGGCTCGAACGCCGCCTCGTGCACCGGGATCCGCGGCTCGATCGCACTGTGTTGACCCTCGTACGGGTCGCCCGCCTCGGGCATCCCGCCCGCGCGCAGCTTCTGCAGGGCGCCGCTGGCCGCGCCCGCCAGACGGGCCTGCTGCCAGACCTTCGCCGCCAACCCGAGGGCGGCGGCCTCCTCGGCGTCCAGGGAGACGGGCGGCAGCCGGTTGCTGTCCCGACGGGCCAGGTAGCCCGTGTCACCGTCCAGGTTCTCCACCGTCTCGATGACCAGGCCGAGTTCCCGCAGGTCGTCCTTGTCCCGTTCGAACATCCGGTTGAAGGATTCGTCGTTGCCGGCTTCCATGTAGGCCTCGATCGAACCGCGCAGCTCGCGCTTGCTGAGGGGCCGTCGGGTCCCCAGCAGACACAGCGCCAGATTCATCAGCCGCTCGGCCTTGGCAATCGCCATCGACGCCCTTCCGCCCTTCTCGACGCACACCCCCGGCGTACGCGTACGCGCACGGCCTCGTGACCGTTGACCGTACCGTCCCGGCGGTCCCCCGCAAAAGCGAGGGCCCCCGCCGTCCGGCGGGGGCCCACAGCTGTCACGACCGAGGGATCAGGCGTCCATCAGGTCACAGACGAAGATCAGCGTCTCGCCCGGGGCGATCAGGCCGCCACCCGCGCCGCTGTCCCCGTACGCGAGGTGCGCGGGAATGGTGATCTTGCGACGGCCACCGACCCTCATGCCCTGCACACCCTGGTCCCAGCCCTTGATGACCTGGCCGACACCGAGCTGGAACGCCAGCGCGGAACCGCGGTTCCAGGAGGCGTCGAACTCCTCGCCGGTGGAGAACGCCACGCCCACGTAGTGGACCTTGATGAACGCGCCGACCTTGGCCTCGGCGCCGTCGCCCACCCAGATGTCCTCGATCACGAGATCGGCGGGGGCAGCGCCCTCGGGGAAGTCGATCTCGGGCTTCTCAAGCTGGTCACTCACGGAACTGCTCCTCAAATCTACGAACCGGGGCCCCTCCCGGCCTGAGCCGGGAAGAGGACCGCCCCAGTCTTACACTGCTCCGACGATGTCCACGACGAAGGCGAGGGTGGAGTTGGCCGGCAGGTCCTCACCCTTGGCCTGGTCCTTGTAGGCCATCTCCGGCGGAATCACCAGCAGGACACGGCTGCCGACCTTCTTGCCGACCAGACCCTTGTCCCAGCCCTCGATGACCTGCCCCTTGCCGATCGCCGTGGAGAACGGCGAGCCGGTCTTCCACGAGGTGTCGAACAGCTTCGCGGCGTCCTTGCCCTGGTTCGGCGCCCACGCGGCACCGCTGTACTGCATGTAGACCGTCTGGCCGTTCTTGACCTCGGGACCCTTGCCCTCGATCAGGACCTTGTCGACCAGCTCCTTCGGAGGGTCGTTCTTCGGGATCGTGATCGTGGCGGCCTCGTCCTTGTCCGCCTTGACCTGGGGCAGGTCCGACGGGATCGGCGCCTGCGTGCCCTCGGCCTTCTTCGGCAGGGTCGAGTCGATGTCCATCACGAAGACCAGGTTGTCGGTCGGACCGACCCCCAACTGCGGCTGACCCTTGTCACCGAACGCGGCCGCCGGAGGCGCGACGACCAGCACACGGCTGCCCACCTTCTTGCCCACCACGGACTCGCTGAACAACGGCAGGATCTCCGGGGAACCGGCGGTGACGACGATCGGCGCGCCGCCCTCGTCGTAGGACCCGTTCAGGTCCTTGCCGCCCTTCCATACCTTGCCCGTGTACTTCGTGACGACGAGATCGCCCTTCTTGATCTCCGCGCCCGACCCCTCCTTCACCGTGCTCACCACGAACTTGCCGCTCGGGTCGCCCTTGGGAACGGTGATCTCCGCCTTCTTCCCGGCCTCACCGGCGACGGTGGGCATCGGGTCCGCGGACGCGACCGCCTTCGGTACCGAGGGCTGCGAGGCATCGGCCGACGGGGACGCGGAATCCTTCTTGTCCTTGTCGTCGCCCCCTCCACAGGCCGCGGTGAGCATCAGAGCCGGCACGATGAGCGCGGCAGCAAGTCGGCGTCGCACAGTGGTCCTCAGGGTCGCTGGAATGGTCCGTCGTAGCGGCCACTCTACGGCCAAGCACCTCGCCGACAAGGTGGCGCCGTGCGAAGGGCCCCGCACGCCACTGCGCACGGGGCCCTCCCCAGCCGGACATCACATCCCGGCGATCAACTTCTCCACCCGGTCGTCCACCGACCGGAACGGGTCCTTGCACAGCACCGTCCGCTGCGCCTGGTCGTTCAGCTTCAGGTGCACCCAGTCGACGGTGAAGTCCCGCCTCTGCTCCTGCGCCCGGCGGATGAAGTCACCGCGCAGCCGGGCCCTGGTCGTCTGCGGGGGCACCGACTTGCCCTCGAAGATCTTGAGGTCGTTGCAGATCCGCGCCGCCTGCCCCTTGCGCTCCAGCAGGTAGTACAGACCGCGCCGACGGTGGATGTCGTGGTACGCGAGGTCTATCTGGGCGACCCGCGGGTTCGACATGGTCATGTTGTGCTTGGCCCGGTACCGCTCGATCAGCTGGTACTTCATGACCCAGTCGATCTCGGTCCCGATCCGGTCCAGGTCCTCCGCGTCGATCGCGTCGAGCGTGCGACCCCACAGCTCCAGGACCTGGTCGACGACACCGGTGCGGATGCCCCGACGCTCGGCGAAGTCCACGGCCTTGTCGTAGTACTCGCGCTGGATCTCCAGGGCGGAGGCCTCACGACCGCTCGCCAGGCGCACCTTGCGCTGCCCCGTGATGTCGTGACTGACCTCACGGATCGCCCGGATCGGGTTCTCCAGGGTCAGGTCCCGCATCACGGTGCCCGCCTCGATCATGCGCAGCACCAGATCGGTGGCCCCGACCTTGAGCAGCATGGTCGTCTCGGACATGTTCGAGTCACCGACGATCACGTGCAGCCGCCGGTACCGCTCGGCGTCCGCGTGCGGCTCGTCCCTGGTGTTGATGATCGGCCGGGAACGCGTCGTGGCGGAGCTGACGCCCTCCCAGATGTGCTCGGCCCGCTGGCTGACGCAGTAGACCGCGCCCCGAGGCGTCTGCAGCACCTTGCCCGCGCCACAGATCAGCTGGCGCGTGACGAGGAAGGGAATGAGGATGTCCGCCAGACGGGAGAATTCTCCGTGCCGCGCCACGAGATAGTTCTCGTGGCAGCCGTAAGAATTACCCGCCGAGTCGGTGTTGTTCTTGAACAGGTAGACGTCGCCCGCGATTCCCTCCTCGTGCAGGCGGCGTTCGGCGTCGACGAGCAGGCCTTCGAGAATGCGCTCGCCGGCCTTGTCGTGGGTGACCAGTTCGATCAGGTTGTCGCATTCGGGTGTTGCATATTCCGGATGCGAACCCACGTCGAGGTAGAGGCGGGCGCCGTTCCGCAGGAAGACATTGCTGCTGCGGCCCCATGACACAACACGGCGGAAGAGGTAGCGCGCCACTTCGTCAGGAGACAGTCGGCGCTGTCCCCTGAACGTGCACGTGACGCCGTACTCGTTCTCCAGCCCGAAAATGCGGCGGTCCATGACTGAACATTACGCCTTCTGCCCTCTTCTGAAACCGGGTTCGCCGGCGCCGTTCCGATCAGTTTCTGATCAGAGGGTCCGCGGAGCCCTCCTCCGAGCCCTCCGCGGCAGCCCCGCCGGCGCCCGCCACGACCCCACCGCGCACCGGGGCGGCGAGCACCCGCTGAGTGGCCATCAGGACCACCAACGCCGCCGCGCCGGCCACACTCGCCACCGCGAAACCGGCCCTCGTGTCACCCAGTTCCACCGCCGGCCCGGCCACCGCCGTACCGATCGCCGCACCCACCCCGAAGAAGGTCACCAGCCACGAGAACGCCTCCGTCACCGTGCCCCGCGGAGCGTGCCGGTCCACCACGATGAACGCGCACGCGATCGCGGGCGCCAGGAACACACCCGCCAACGCCGCCAGCGCCGTCATGCCCACCGGCCCGGGCGTGGACATCAACGGCAGGTAACAGACCGCGAGCAGCGCCACCAGCATCCGCAGCCGCCGCTCCGCGGCCCCCGCCCACTGCCGGGCCCCGTAGACCACACCGCCCACCAGCGCGCCCAGACCCAAGGCCGCCATCAACCAGCCGTAGACCGCCTGGCCCCCGTGATCATCGGCATACGCCACACCGGCCACCGTGATCGAACCCAACGCCGTGCCCACGAAGAAGAACGCGCCCAACAACGCCAGCAACCCCCGCGAGCGCAGCGCGCCCAGCCAGTGGGCCTCGCGCGGAGCGGAACGCCACGTACGGGAGGGCTCCGACACCACCACCGACAGCGCGCCCAACACACCGATGCCATTGATCACCAGCAGCGCCACCGCCGGATCCCACAGCGCGACGAAGAGCGTCACCAACAGCGGACCGACCGTGAACATGACCTCCTGCGCCACCGCGTCCATGGCGTACGCGACGTGGACCCGCTCCTCCTTGCCGCCGAGCACCCCCGGCCACAGCGCGCGCAGCCCACCCTCCAGCGGAGGCGTGAACAACCCCGCCACGACCACGGCCGCGTAGGCCACCGCCACCGACCCCGTCCCGGCGAGCGCCAACCAGACCATGCCCAGCGCGGAGACCACCGCGGACGGCAACTGCACGCGCGGCTGCCCGTACAGGTCCACGGCCCGCCCCAGCAGCGGCTGCCCCACCGCGTTCGCCACCCCGTACGCCGCCGCCAGGGCGCCCGCCAGGCTGTAGCTGCCGCCCTCCGCCCGCGTGAACAGCACGATCGCGATGGCTGCGGTGCCGTTGGGCAACCGCCCTATGAGCGTGCCCACCAACAGCCTCGCGGCGTGCCTGGTCTTGAGCAGCTCCGCGTATCCCGCGGCCATGTCCGCCCCCTCCTGCCCGGAACCAGCCCGGGGTAATACGTATAACTTGACGAGTCATACGTACCATGTCCCCAGTCCGCGGGTCCACCCGCCGAACCACCCCCCACCCCCATGACCTGCGACATCGGGAGCCCCCTGTGACGAGACCCACCAGCCGGGACGTCGCCGCCGCCGCCGGAGTCTCCCAGGCCACCGTCTCCCTCGTCCTCGGCGACAAATGGCGCGGCCGCGTCTCCCCCCGCACCGCCGACCTCGTCCGCGAAACCGCCGCCACCCTCGGCTACCGCCCCAACCTCGCCGCCCGCAACCTGCGCCTCGGCTCCACCCGCACCGCCCTCCTCGTCGTCCCCGCCCTCACCAACGAGTTCTTCGCCCGCGTCTACACCGGCGCCGCCCGCGTCGCCGCCGAACACGGCTTCGGCGTCGTCCTCTACCCCTCCCCCGACGGCACCGGACCCGCCCGCGACCCCTTCGCCTCCGCCCGCGCCGCCCTCGACGGAGTCATCGCCTCCTCCATGGCCGCCGACGCCCTCGACGCCCTCGGCCGCGAAGGCCTCCCCCTCGTCATGCTCGACAGCGACCCCGCCTCCGACACCGCGGCCGCCCACGTCAACCTCGCCATGGCCGACGGCATGCGCCAAGCCGCCACCCACCTCCTCGACCACGGCCACCGCCGCTTCCTCCACCTCGCCTCCGCAGTCGACTCCTGGACCTTCGACATCCGCGCCAAGGCCCTGCCGGCCCTCCTGGGCCCCTCCACCGAACTGCGCACCATCCGGGCCCCCCTCACCGTGCACGGCGCCCGCACGGCCATGGAAGCCCTCCTGAGGGCACCCGGGCCCCGACCCACCGCCGTCATCTGCGACGACGACATCCTCGCCGCCGGCGCCTGCAAGGCCGCCCGCCGCCTCGGCCTGCGCGTCCCCGACGACCTCTCCGTCACCGGCTTCGACGACCTCGCCCTCGCCACCGCCGTCGAACCCGAACTCACCACCGTCCGCCTGCCCGCCGAACGCGTCGGCGAGCAGGGCATGAGCGCCCTCCTCGCCGTCCTCGACGGCACCCCCTGGTCCGCCCCCGACATCCCCGTCGAACTCGTCGTCCGCGACTCCACCGGCCCCGCCCCCGCCTGAACGCGAAAGAGCCCCGACCCACCGCGAACGGCAGACCGGGGCCCCTCCACACACACGACCTACTCGGCGTCGTCCTCCGGCACCTCGTCGTTCGACACGGCATCGGCCTGCGCCGCCGCCGGCACGTCCGCCTCCAACAACCGCGCCAACTGCCGACCGCGGATCCGCTTGAACTTCCGCTGCTGCGCCCGCGTACGGTCCAGCACCGCGACCTCCAGCCGCTCGGCCGGAATCGCCTTGTCGGCGCCGTTCGCCTGACTCGACAGCGCCTGCACCGCCAACTTCAACGCCTCGGACAGGGTCATCCCGTCCCGGTGGCGCTGATCCAGGAACGTGCTGATCTGCTCGGCGTTGCCGCCGACCGCGACCGAGCCGTGCTCGTCCACGATCGAACCGTCGTGCGGCAGCCGATAGATCTGGTCACCCGCGGCCGTCGGCCCGACCTCGGCCACGACCAGCTCCACCTCGTAGGGCTTCTCGCCCGCGCTGGAGAAGATGGTGCCCAGCGTCTGCGCGTAGACGTTGGCGAGCCCACGGGCCGTCACGTCGTCGCGGTCGTAGGTGTATCCGCGCAGATCCGCGTAGCGCACGCCACCGATCCGCAGGTTCTCGTACTCGTTGTACTTGCCGGCGGCCGCGAAGCCGATCCGGTCGTAGATCTCGCTGAACTTGTGCAGCGCGCGGGACGGGTTCTCCCCCACGAACACGATGCCGTCGGCGTACTGCAGCACGACCAGGCTGCGACCGCGGGCGATGCCCTTCCGGGCGTATTCCGCCCGGTCGGCCATGGCCTGTTGAGGTGAAACATAGAACGGAGTCGACACCGGCTGACCGTCCCTTTCTTCTGGGCTCCTACGAGGCGACGGATGGTCAGAGCAGGGCGGCGCGCGGGCCGTCGGGCTGCTCCAGCCGACGGTCGGTCACCGAACGGGCCAGCGCCTGCGACTCGTCGTCGCTCAGCCTGCGGAAGCCCTCGTCGGTGATGACGGTGACAATGGGATAGATGTGACGGTAGAGATCCGGACCACCCGTCGCCGAGTCGTCGTCGGCCGCGTCGTACAGCGCCTGGACGACCAGCGTGGTGGCCTGCTCCTCCGTCAGGTCGGGACGGTACAGCTTCTTCATGGACCCGCGGGCGAAGATCGAACCGGACCCGGTGGCGGCGAACCCGTGTTCCTCGGACCGACCGCCGGTCACGTCGTAGGAGAAGATCCGACCCTTCTCCTTGGCCTCGTCGTAGCCCGCGAAGAGCGGCACCACGGCCAAGCCCTGCATCGCCATGCCGAGGTTGCCGCGGATCATGGTGGACAGGCGGTTCGCCTTGCCCTCCAGCGAGAGGGTCGCCCCCTCCACCTTCTCGAAGTGCTCCAGCTCCAACTGGAACAACTTCACCATCTCGACGGCGAGGCCGGCCGTACCCGCGATGCCCACCGCGGAGTACTCGTCGGCCGGGAACACCTTCTCGATGTCCCGCTGGGCGATCATGTTCCCCATGGTCGCCCGCCGGTCACCGGCGAGCACCACACCGCCGGGGAACGTCGTCGCGACGATCGTCGTCCCGTGCGGCGCCTCGACGACACCGTCGGGGAGCTTGCGGTTCCCCGGCAGCATCTCGGGCTGGTGCGCCCCGAGGAAGTCCATGAAGGACGAGGACCCCGGCGTCAGGAAGGCTGCCGGTAGACGCCCTGTGCTACGAGTGTTGGGTTCCACAGGTTTCCTTCCACGTAAGCGGCTGCACGCCTTGTGACGTCCGGCCGATCCTTGAACTGCCCCAAGGCCGCGTTGCAGCTGAAGCACAGCACGCCTCGGACCTTACCCGTCTGATGATCGTGATCCACATGCTCGGCCGGACCGGTTCGGCACAGCGGACACGAACCGCCCTGCGCCTCGATCATCGCGTCACGCTCGGCCTCGGTAATGCCGTATTTGCGTTTGAAGTAGCTCGCCCGGTTGCGCTGCGTCCTGCAAACGCGGCAGTAACTGGACCAACCGTCCGAGATGGTCTTGTTCCGCTCCCATTCCGAGTGCGGCTTGGCCTCCCGACACTGGGGGCACCACTTGTGGCCGGACGGTACGGTCACCTTCTCCCGTACCGTCCTCCCCTGATCTCCGCCAACTACCGCACGCCCCCGCCTGCGATGCGAAGGTCAGACGGCCTTACTGGCCACCTTTCTGAACGAACGACCGCACGAAATCCTCGGCATTCTCCTCGAGGACATCGTCAATCTCGTCAAGTACCGAGTCGACGTCGTCGGAGAGCTTTTCCTGGCGCTCCTTGAGGTCGGTCGATTCCTCGACCGCCGCCTCCTCGACCTCCTCGGTCGAGCGCGTCGCCTTCTGCTGTCCGCCGCCGGTGTCCTTGGTCGCCATGTCTACCTCACCCCGCTCGGTTCGCACGCTCATGTCGAGAGACCCCGGATTCGGGATCTCTCAAGATCAGACCCTACGTCGGACCCTACAAGGAGGTCCCGACATTCGTCCCGGTACTTTCACAACGTCCGGGTGGCTTCATGATTCCCTCGGCGGGGCCTTTTCAGGCCCCTTCCCGGCACCGGAATTGCCTCAGCGGCCCGAGAGCACCCGCACCAGTTCCTCCGCCGTCCGGCAGCGGTCCAGGAGCTCCTTCACGTGGGCCCTGGTGCCCCGCAGCGGTTCCAGGGTGGGGACCCGCTGGAGCGAGTCGTGGCCCGGCAGGTCGAAGATCACCGAGTCCCAGGAGGCCGCGGCCACGTCGTCGGCGTACTGCTCCAGACAGCGGCCCCGGAAGTAGGCCCGGGTGTCCTCCGGAGGCTTGACCTCGGCCCGTTCCACTGCCGTCTCGTCCACCAGGCGCTTCATCTTGCCGCGGGCCACCAGACGGTTGTACAGGCCCTTCTCCGGCCGTACGTCCGCGTACTGGAGGTCCACCAGGTGCAGCCGGGCGGCGTCCCAGTCGAGGCCGTCCCGGCGGCGGTAGCCCTCCAGGATCTCCCGCTTCGCGATCCAGTCCAGCTCGCCCGACAGGCTCATCGGGTCCGTCTCCAGCCGGCCCAGCACGTCCTCCCACCGAGCGAGGACGTCCTTGGTCTGCTCGTCCGCGTCGGACCCGAAACGCTCGTCCACGTACTTCCTGGCCAGCTCGAAGTACTCCATCTGGAGTTGTACGGCGGTCAGTGTCCGCCCGCTGCGCAGGGTGATCAGGTGGCCGAGGTCGGGGTCGTGGGAGACCTGGTGCAGGGTGCGTACCGGCTGGTCCACGGCCAGGTCCACGTTGATGAACCCGTCCTCGATCATCGACAGCACCAGGGCGGTGGTGCCGAGCTTGAGGTAGGTGGAGATCTCCGACAGGTTCGCGTCGCCGATGATCACGTGGAGCCGGCGGTACTTCTCGGCGTCGGAGTGCGGTTCGTCCCGGGTGTTGATGATGGGCCGCTTGAGGGTGGTTTCCAGGCCCACCTCGACTTCGAAGTAGTCCGCGCGCTGGCTGATCTGGAAGCCGTGCTCGCGGCCGTCCTGGCCGATGCCGACGCGTCCCGCGCCCGTGACGACCTGCCGGGAGACGAAGAAGGGGGTCAGGTGGCGCACGATGTCCGAGAAGGGGGTCTCCCGCTTCATGAGGTAGTTCTCGTGCGTGCCGTAGGAGGCGCCCTTGTTGTCGGTGTTGTTCTTGTAGAGGTGGATCGGCTGGGCTCCGGGGAGCTGGGCGGCCCGTTCGGCGGCCTCGGCCATGATCCGTTCGCCGGCCTTGTCCCAGAGGACGGCGTCGAGCGGGTGGGTGATCTCGGGCGAGCTGTACTCGGGGTGCGCGTGGTCGACGTAGAGCCGGGCGCCGTTGGTGAGGATGACGTTGGCGAGGCCGATGTCCTCGTCGGTCAGCTGGCTGTTGTCGGCGGCCTCGCGGGCGAGGTCGAAGCCGCGGGCGTCCCGCAGCGGATTCTCCTCCTCGAAGTCCCAGCGGGCGCGGCGCGCCCGGTGCATCGCCGCCGCGTAGGCGTTGACGATCTGGGACGAGGTGAGCATGGCATTGGCGTTCGGGTGCCCCGGGACGGAGATCCCGTACTCCGTCTCGATCCCCATTACTCGCCGTACGGTCATGCGGCCCTCCTTGCCCGGCGGCGCTCCCGTTCGGGAGCGGCGCTCAAGTACCGCTGGTGCTCCGGTGCGTTTGGTGCGGTGCCCGTCCCCGCACTGCGCGACCGGCGGTACGGAAGAGCCTAGAACCACTGCGCGCTGGTGGGGAGATCATTTCAGTCATTGAATTTGCCTTGTCACCGGCTGAAAAGCAGTCGGCATAAAGCAGTCGGCTGCGGGTGCCCTTGGCCGGGCACCCGCAGCCGCCCCGCTTTGTCAGAGGTACTGACCGGTGTTTGCCACCGTGTCGATGGAGCGTCCTGTGTCCGCGCCTTGCTTTCCGGTGACGAGTGTGCGGATGAATACGATCCGCTCGCCCTTCTTTCCGGAGATGCGGGCCCAGTCGTCCGGGTTGGTGGTGTTCGGGAGGTCCTCGTTCTCCTTGAACTCGTCCACGCACGCCTGGAGGAGGTGGGAGACGCGGAGGCCCTTCTGCTTGTGCTCGAGGAAGGCCTTGATGGCCATCTTCTTCGCACGGTCCACGATGTTCTGGATCATCGCGCCCGAGTTGAAGTCCTTGAAGTAGAGGACTTCCTTGTCGCCGTTGGCGTACGTGACCTCGAGGAAGCGGTTTTCCTCGGTTTCGGCGTACATCTGCTCGACGACGGTCTGGATCATGCTGTGGACGGTGCCGGCCCTGGAGTCCTGGTGTTCGGACAGGTCGTCCGTGTGCAGGGGCAGGGTCGCCTTGAGGTACTTCGCGAAGATGTCCTTCGCCGCCTCGGCGTCGGGGCGCTCGATCTTGATCTTCACGTCGAGACGGCCGGGGCGCAGGATGGCCGGGTCGATCATGTCCTCGCGGTTGGAGGCGCCGATGACAATGACGTTCTCCAGGCCTTCCACGCCGTCGATCTCGGCGAGCAGCTGGGGGACGATGGTGTTCTCCACGTCCGAGCTGACGCCGGATCCGCGGGTGCGGAAGAGGGATTCCATCTCGTCGAAGAAGACGATGACGGGGGTGCCCTCGCTGGCCTTCTCCCGGGCACGTTGGAAGACGAGGCGGATGTGCCGCTCGGTCTCGCCGACGTACTTGTTGAGGAGTTCGGGGCCCTTGATGTTGAGGAAGTAGGACTTTCCGGCGGGCTGGCCGGTGACCTCGGCGACCTTCTTGGCAAGGGAGTTGGCGACGGCTTTGGCGATGAGCGTCTTGCCGCAGCCGGGAGGACCGTAGAGCAGGATGCCCTTGGGGGGCCGGAGTTCGTGTTCCTTGAAGAGGTCGGGGTGGAGGTACGGGAGCTCGACCGCGTCGCGGATCAGTTCGATCTGGTCGCCCAGGCCGCCGATCTTGTCGTAGTCGATGTCGGGGACCTCTTCGAGGACGAGTTCCTCGACCTCGCTCTTCGGCACCACTTCGTAGACGTAGCCGGAGCGGGGTTCGAGCAGGAGGGCGTCGCCGGGGCGGATGGTGATGTCCAGGAGCGGCTCGGCGAGCCTCACCACCCTTTCCTCGTCGGTGTGCCCGACCACCAGGGCGCGCTCGCCGTCCTCGAGGATTTCCTTGAGGGTGACGATGTCCCCGGCCCGTTCGAACTCCATGGCCTCGACCACGTTGAGTGCTTCGTTGAGCATGACCTCCTGGCCGCGCCGGAGGTCTTCCGGTTCGACGCTGGGGCTCACGTTCACGCGAAGCTTTCGACCTCCGGTGAAGATGTCGACGGTGCCGTCCTCGTTCGCCTGAAGGAAGACACCGAATCCGGCCGGCGGCTGGGCGAGCCGGTCGACTTCTTCTTTGAGGGCCACGATCTGGTCGCGGGCCTCACGGAGGGTATTCGCCAGTCGTTCGTTCTGCGTGGATACGCCGGCCAGATTCGTCTGGAGCTCGACGATCCGCTCTTCGAGAATCCTCGCGTGCCGCGGGGAGTCGGCGAGCTTGCGTCGCAGGACGGCGATTTCCTGCTCGAGATAGGCAACCTGGCCGGCGGGGTCATCAGACCCTCGCCCGGGCCGGATGCCGCGGTTGATGTCGTCGTCGTGGGCTGCCACGGTCCTCACCTCCTCCAAGGGGAGCTGGACGCTTCCTGACCCTACCTGGGCTGGTGGTGATTGAAACCCCTAGATCACAAAGACGGTAGAGGTGTGTCCGATCTTCACCCTTGCGTACTCCCTCACGCCTAGGAAATACCCACCCAGCGACATCGGAAAGCAGCCGGTTGTAAGGTCGATGTGTTCAACACCCGTCAGGGCTCGCGCGACTTGCTGCGAGTTGCGACCGGGATGGATCACTCAGTGCAGGGAACGGCAGGAGATATGACCGTGCAGCAGGAGGCTCCCGCGGGCGGTACCGGCGAGACGGATGCGTCGCTTGAGGTCTGGATCGATCAGGACCTCTGCACCGGGGACGGCATCTGCGTGCAGTACGCCCCGGAGGTGTTCGAGCTGGACATCGATGGTCTGGCGTATGTGAAGAGCCCCGAGGACGAGCTCCTGCAGGACGTGGGGGCGACCACTCCGGTTCCTCTGACGCTGCTGCGGGACGTGGTCGACTCCGCGAAGGAATGTCCGGGTGACTGCATCCACGTAAGGCGCGTTTCGGACAGGGTCGAGGTCTACGGTCCCGACGCCGAGTGACGGTTCAAACACTTCTGGCGGTCGAGTCCGTCAGCTCCTGGCGGAATTTTCCGCCCACCCAGCGCCACTTGGAGACCTGCTTCACATCGGGGTCGGAGCGCGGTACCTCGCGTGAGGAGTAGCCGAGGAGCGTGGCGGTGACCTGCCCGTCGCTCACGGTGAGATCGGTGGCGTTCTGCCGGCGAGCGGGGTCGAGCAGGGTGGCGACCACGCGGGGGGCGGAACCGGCGGCGGGGTCCCGGGTGAGCACGTAGACGGCGTGGGGCGGGGTGCCGGAGCCGGCGTCGCAGCGTACGGCGGCGACGGTCTCGGGGCGTCCGTCCCCGTCGAGATCGCCCTCGGCGGTGGCCGTGACGACCTGTGCGAGGCTCCGGCAGTCCAGTGGGTACGTGAGCGCGTGCGCGTCGGGGGCGGGCTCCCGGGGCGCGCTGCGGGTTCCGGGGTTGGCGGCGGCGGACGACGCCGCGGGGGCCCCGTTGGCGGGGTCGGGTTGCAGGAGGCCCGCTCCGGCGATGACGGCGGCCATGGCCGAGGCCGTGGCGATCCAGTGGAGGGGCCCGGCGCGGTGGTGCGCCGGGAGTTCCAGCGTGGGGGCCGGCTCGGTGGGGCTGTGCAGCACGCGGGGTGTCTCCTGTGCGAAGGGTGACGGGGAGCCAGCATCGTGCCACACCTCACACCGGGGTGGAACGGGTGGGTGCGGGCGGGTTCGCGCGATGTGCCGGTACAACAAAAAGGCGCCGTGGCGTAGTTCCCGAGTCGGTTCGGGAACTACGCCACGGCGCCTTGCTGTTGGGTCGGCGGTGGGCCGGGGTCAGTCGCGGTCGGCGGAGCCGCCGCGCGACTGGCTGCCGGGGCCGTCGTAGTCCTCGCCGTAGGCGCCCTTGGAGGGGCGGCGGCGGCGCATCGGGGGTTCGACTCCGTCCGCGAGGCGGCGGGCGGTGACGAGGAAGCCGGTGTGGCCGATCATCCGGTGGTCCGGGCGGACGGCCAGGCCCTCGACGTGCCAGTTGCGGATCATCGATTCCCACGGCTGCGGTTCGGCGTAGCAGCCGAATTCGCGGATGGACTCGACGGTGCGCGAGAGCTGGGTGGTGGTGGCGACGTAGCAGCACAGGATGCCGCCGGGGACGAGAGCCTTGGAGACGGCCTCCAGGCATTCCCAGGGGGCGAGCATGTCGAGGATCACGCGGTCGACGTCGGTGTCGGACAGGTTGTCCTGGAGGTCGCCCACGGTCAGCTGCCACGCGGGGTGCGGGCCGCCGAAGTAGCGCTCGACGTTGGCGGTCGCGATCTCGGCGAAGTCCGCGCGGCGCTCGTAGCTGTGGAGCATGCCCTGGTCGCCGATGGCGCGCAGCAGGAAGCTGCTCAGGGAGCCGGATCCGACGCCTGCCTCGACGACGCGGGCGCCGGGGAAGATGTCGGCGAAGGCCAGGATCTGGCCGGCGTCCTTGGGGTAGACCACGGCGGCACCGCGGGGCATGGACAGGACATAGTCGGGGAGCAGGGGACGCAGCGCGAGGTACGCGACGTTGCCCGTGGTACGGACAACACTGCCCTCGGGAGCACCGATCAGCTCGTCGTGCGGGAAGGAACCCTTGTGGGTGTGGAAATTCTTCCCGGCTTCGAGCGTGAACGTGTAGTGGCGGCCCTTGGGGTCGGTGAGCTGAACCTGGTCCCCGACCTCGAAGGGCCCGCGTCGGCGGGCGGCACCGGTCGGTTCGGACATGTGACCAGTGTATTGGCTCTAGGACTGGGGCCGCGCCATGGCCTTCACGAAGGCCTTCTCGACGTCCAGGGCGGAGAGCACGCCGTAGATCGCGCCGCCGGTTTCGACGACGAGGTATTCGGTGGCGGGGGTGGTGCGCAGGTGGTCGAGGAGTTCTTCGCCGACGAGGTCCGCGGAAACCTTCATGCCGTCGGTGAGGTCCTGGGCGAGGGTGCTGACGGCGACCCAGGGTCGGCGGTGTTCGGGGACGGAGGCGATGGCGCTCTCGCGGACGAGGGCGATGGGGTCGCCGTGGCCGTCGACGACGACGAGGGCGCGGGCGCCGGCTTCGTTGGCGCGGCGCAGGGCCTCGGAGAGGGGGGTTGCGTTCTCGACGGGGATGGCGCGGCGGGTGAGGGTGCGGGCCTGGAGTTCGGGGAGGTGTTCGCGCAGTCGGGCCATGCGGAGGCTGTTGCCGGCGCCGGTCCAGATGATGGCGGCGAGGATCGCGGCGAGCAGGGCGTCCATGACGGTGTTCATGCCGCCGATTTCCTGGGGGCGGTTGCCGATGACGCCGGTGTGGGTGATCAGGGGCAGTCCGATGAGGACGGCGACGGCGAGGCCGCGGCCGACCCAGGCGGCGGCGATGGTGCCGGTCATGGGTTTGCCGGTGATGCCCCAGATGAGGGCGCGGAGCATGCGGCCGCCGTCGAGGGGGAGGCCGGGGAGGAGGTTGAAGGCGGCGACGAGGAGGTTGGAGATCATCAGGCCGCCGAGGAGGACGCCGGGGACGGTGGCCGGGTCGACGGCGTTCATGCCGAGGTAGAAGGCGCCGGCGAGGACGAGGGAGAGGAGGGGGCCGACGAAGGCGAGGACGAATTCGCGGCCGGGGGTCTCGGTTTCCTTCTCGATCTCGGAGACTCCGCCGAAGAACTGGAGCTGGATGCGGCGCACGGGGAGTTTGAAGCGGAGTGCGGCGATGGTGTGCGCGAGTTCGTGGACCAGGACGGAGGCGTAGAAGGCCACGGCGAAGAAGAGGGAGACGAGGTAGCGGGCGGGTCCGAGGTCGGGGAGTACGTGGTCCAGCTGGTCGCCGAAGACCCAGGTGATGAGGGCGGCGACGAGGAACCAGCTGGGCGAGACGTAGACGGGTACGCCGAAGGGGCGGCCCATGAGGAGTCCGCCGCCCGGGTCGGAGCGCTTGGCTGCGCGCTCGCCGGTTTCGTCGGTGTCTGCCACGGCTGTCCTTCGTTCGGTGCTGTCCGGCGTGGTGGGGGGGTGCCGGCGGTTCGTGGGGGTTCGTCGCGGTGTGGTGGCGCGGTGTGATGCTCCGATCATGCAGTGCGAGGGGGCTCGGCGTCGATGGTATGCGTGTGCTGTCGGCGGCGGGTCGTAGGGTTTCACGCATGACGACGAGCCCTGCCCCCGGTCCGGACGCGGCCGCTGCCGGTGTGACGCCCTCTGCGGGTGGTGGCGCGGTGCGGCCCGCTTCGCTGTCGCCTTCGCGGGCGAGCGATTTCATGCAGTGCCCGTTGCTGTACCGGTTTCGGGTGATCGACAAGTTGCCGGAGAAGCCGAGTGCGGCGGCGACGCGGGGCACGTTGGTGCACGCGGTGTTGGAGCGGCTCTTCGATCATCCGGCGGCGGAGCGGACGGCGCCGCGGGCGAAGGCGTTGATTCCGGGGCAGTGGGACCGGTTGCTGGAGGCCAGGCCGGAGCTGACCGAGCTGTTTCCGGAGGGGGACGACGGGGCGGGGTTGGCCGGCTGGTTGACGGAGGCCGAGGCGCTGGTGGAGCGCTGGTTCACGTTGGAGGACCCGACGCGGCTGGAGCCGGTGGAGCGGGAGTTCTTCGTGGAGACGGAGCTGGAGTCGGGGCTGCGGTTGCGGGGGATCATCGACCGGGTGGACGTGGCACCGTCGGGTGAGGTCCGGATCGTGGACTACAAGACGGGCAAGGCGCCTCGGCCTCAGTACGCCGAGGGCGCGTTGTTCCAGATGAAGTTCTACGCGTTGGTGGTGTGGCGGTTGAAGGGTGTGGTGCCGCGCCGGTTGCAGTTGGTGTACCTGGGCAGTGGGGACGTGGTGACGTACGACCCGGTGATCGCGGATCTGGAGCGGGTGGAGCGCAAGCTGCTGGCGCTGTGGGAGGCGATCAGGGAGGCGACGGAGACGGGTGACTGGCGGCCGCGACCGACGAAGCTGTGCGGCTGGTGTGATCATCAGGCGGTGTGTCCGGAGTTCGGGGGTACTCCCCCGGTCTATCCGTTGGTGATCGGGCCGAGGGCCGAGGTCCGGGTCGAGGGCCAGGTCGATGGCCAGGTCGAGGCGGTACGCCCGGAGGGATCCTGATCGGTGGATCAGGGCAGAATGGGCGGCGTCCGTCGAAGCCGTCGTACGAATTCGAGGTAGACCCCGTGGCGATCCGCGTACTGCTGGTCGATGACCAACCGCTGCTGCGCACCGGTTTCCGGATGATCCTGGAGGCGGAGCCGGACCTGGCGGTGGTCGGTGAGGCCGGGGACGGTCTGCAGGCGCTGGATCAGGTGCGGGCCTTGCAGCCCGATGTGGTGTTGATGGACATCCGGATGCCGCGGATGGACGGGGTGGAGGCGACGCGTCAGATCACGGGTCCGGGGCGGGACGGGCCGGCGAAGGTGCTGGTGTTGACCACGTTCGATCTGGACGAGTACGTGGTGGAGGCGTTGCGGGCGGGGGCGAGCGGGTTCCTGTTGAAGGACGCGCCGGCCGTCGAGCTGGTGCAGGCGATCCGGGTGGTCGCGGCGGGTGAGGCGATGTTGGCGCCGAGCATCACGCGGCGGTTGTTGGACAAGTACGCGGGGCATCTGCCGTCGGGTGAGGACAACGTGCCGGACGCGTTGGGGACGTTGACGGAGCGTGAGGTCGAGGTGTTGAAGCTGGTGGCCCGGGGGCTGTCGAACGCGGAGATCGCGGCGGACCTGTTCGTGAGCGAGACCACGGTCAAGACGCACGTGGGGCACGTGTTGACGAAGTTGGGTCTGCGCGACCGTGTGCAGGCGGCGGTGTACGCGTACGAGAGCGGTCTGGTGCGTCCGGGGGCTGGTCAGTAGTCTCCGCCGGGACGCGCGACGGCCCCCCGCCCGTGAGGGTGGGGGGCCGTCGCGCGTCCGGGGTGTCCCGGAGTGGGGTCTAGCCCTTGGCGATCTCCCAGAAGCGGAAGACGGTCGAGGCGTCGAGGGACCACTGGAGGCCGGTCACGTTGGGGCGGGTGACGGCGTACTGCTTGCTCTGCCAGAGCGGGAGGATCGGGACCTCGTCGGCGACGATGTCCTGGAGGCGGGTGAAGTCGGTGGTGGCCGCGGTGCGGTCGGACTTCGCGGAGGTCGACGGGATGATGGTCCCGTTGATCTCCTTGTTGTCGTAGTTGTTGCGCAGGACGTTGTCCGGGCCGAAGAAGGGCTGCGTGAAGTTGTCGGCGTCCGGGTAGTCGGGCACCCAGCCCTTCACGTAGACGCCGTACTTGCCGGCCTGGATGTCCTTGTCGTACTGCTCGAACTCGACGGACTTGACGTCGGCGTCGAAGAGGCCGCTGTCGTTGAGCTGCTTGGCGATCAGCTGGAATTCCTGGTCGGTGGACGGGCCGAACCGGGAGGGCGTCGAGTACAGGGTGATCTTCACCTTGTCCTTGATGTTGGCCGCGCGCAGGACGGCCTTCGCCTTGTCGACCTGGGGGCTGCCGCCGTAGCGGTCGAAGAACGGGGTGGTGTGGGATCCGATGCCGGCCGGGACGATCGAGTACAGCGGGACGGCGGTCCCGTTGTAGACCTCCTTGACGAGCGCTTCGCGGTCGACGAGGTAGGCGATGGCCTTGCGGATGGGGAGCTTGCCGGCGACGGGGTCGTTCATGTTGAAGACGAGGTGCTCGACCTCGGCGCCGGTGCCCTGGACGACCTCGACCTTCTGGTTGCCGGTGTTGCCGGCGAGGCCCGCGATGTCCTTGGCGGCGAGGCCGCGGAAGGCGAAGTCGACGTCGCCGCTTTCGAGGACCTTCTTGAGGGCGGCCTGGTCCTCGTTGAAGAACTTCATGGTGACGCCGGTGTTCTTCGGCTTGGCCTTGCCGCTGTAGGACTCGTTGACGGAGAAGTTGGCCGCCTTCTCGTTGATGGAGTCCAGTTTGTAGACGCCGGAGCCGAAGGCCTTGCCGTCGGTGCGGAGCTTGTCGGCGGGGTACTCGGTGTGGTCGACGATGGAGCCCGCGCCGGCCGCGATCTTGCTGGGGAAGGTCGCGTCGGGGGTCTTCAGGCGGAAGACGACGGTCCGCTCGTCGGGGGCGTCGATGCCGGCGATCGACGCGAGCATGACGGCCGGGCCGTTCTCGTCATTGATCCTCAGGGTGCGCTCGAAGGAGTACTTGACGTCCTGGGAGGTCAGCTTGTTGCCGTTGCTGAACTTCAGGCCGGCGCGCAGGACGCACTTGTAGACCTTGCTGTCGCTGCCCTGGAAGTCGCAGTTCTGCGCGGCGTCGGGCTCCGGGGTCGTGCCGCCCTTGGGGAAGGTCAGCAGCGACTGGAAGACGTTGTTGAAGAGCAGCCAGGAGCCCGGGTCGTAGCCCGAGGCGGGGTCGGTGGCCTTGACCTTGTCGGATATGCCCATGACCACGCCCTTGCCGTCTCCGGCGGCGGATCCATCCTGCGCACCGCAACCGCTGAGCAGCGCGGCGGCGGTGGCGGCGCCGAGCGGGGCTGCCAGCCACTGGTTACGTCTCATCACGCGAACGTCCTTCACAGTCGAACTGTTTCGTTGCGCCGGCCTGCGACTCCCGCTGCCGGTTCCTGCCTTGCTCAGCCGCTGACGCCCCGGCCGAGTTCCCACAGCTGGAGGTCGGAGATGGCGTTGACGGACCACTCCACTCCGGTGATGCCGTCGCGTGCGGCGACGTACTGCTTGCCCTGCCACAGGGGCAGGACGGGTACGTCCTCGGCGACGATTTCCTGCATCTCCGTGATCGCGGGGGCGGCGACGTTGCGGTCGGCGGCCCGTCGGGACTCGGGGATGAGACGGGTGCGTACGGCGGCGTTGGCGTACGGCGTGCCCAGGAAGTTGTCCTGCTCCAGGAACGGGGCGAGGAAGTTGTCGGCGTCGGGGTAGTCGGGGAACCAGCCGAGCCCGTAGGCGGCGTAGTCGCCCTTCTTCTGCGCGGGCCGGAAGTCGTTCCACTCGTTGCCCTGGACGGTGATGTCGAACAGTCGCGTGGAGTCGAGCTGGGTCTTGAGGGTCTCGAACTCGGCGGCCGTGCCGTCGCCGTAGTGGTCGGCGGTGTAGTTCAGGGTGAGCTTGACGGGGGTCTTGATGCCGGCGGCCTTCAGGATGTCGGCGGCCTTGGCGGTGTTGGCCTCGCCGTACTTGTTGAAGAACGAGTTGACGTGGCCGGTGACGGTGGTGGGGACCAGGGAGTACAGGGGCTGCGCTGC
This sequence comes from Streptomyces sp. NPDC002602, assembly GCF_042889445.1. NCBI lineage: Bacteria > Bacillati > Actinomycetota > Actinomycetes > Kitasatosporales > Streptomycetaceae > Streptomyces > Streptomyces sp. NPDC002602. Next base: position 308,518 of record NZ_JBIAQX010000005.1, read on the forward strand.
CTTGCCGTAGACCTTGGAGATGAGCTGGTTGCGGTCGACGGCGGCGGCGAGGGCCTGGCGTACGGCCTTGTCCTTGACGACCGGGGCCTCGGTGTTGAACCCGAGGTAGCGGATCTCGAGGCCGGGCATCGGGACGAGCTTGACGCCCTTGGGGGGCTTGGCGGAGAGCTCGGTGATCTGGGTGGGCGACAGGGTGCGGGAGACCATGTGGATGGCCCCGTCGGTGAGGGCCTTGCCCATGCTCTCGGAGTCGGCGAAGGTGCGCAGTTCGACCTTGTCGTTGCGGAGCTTGATGTCGCCCTGGTAGTTCGGGTTCTTGGTGAAGACGGCGCGGACGAGGTGGTCGTCCTTGACTTCGGCCTTCATGGTGTACGGGCCGGAGCCGTCGACGGCGAAGCCGGTGCGGAGCTTCCCGGCATCGTAGTTCTTCTCGCTGACGATGCCCGCGGCGGGGGTGGAGAGCTTGTACGGGAAGGTCGCGTCGGCGGTCTTCAGGTGGAAGACGACGGTGTCCTCGCCCTTGGTCTCGACGGTGTCGAGGGTGGAGAGCAGCGAGGAGGGGCCGTTCTCGTCCTTGATCGCCCGGACGCGGTCGATGGAGAACTTGACGTCCTGGGCGGTGAGGGGGTCGCCGCTCGCGAACTTCAGTCCGGGGCGCAGGGTGCAGCGGTAGCTCTCGTTGCCGGTGTCGGTGAAGCGGCAGTCGGAGGCCGCTTCGGGGACGGGCTGTCCGCCGCCGCGCGGGGTGTGCATCAGCGTCTGGATGGTCTGGCGCAGTACGTTCCAGGCGCCGGCGTCGTAGGCGTAGGCGGGGTCGAAGGGGGCGGGGGCGTAGTCGGCGGCCTCGAACCGGTCGGTGGTTCCGACGACGATCGCCCCGGTTCCTGCTCCTTCGCCGCTCGCGCTGCCGCATGCGGACAGCGCGGGGGCGAGCAGGCCTGCGACGGCCGTCAGCACCATGGTCTTGCGGTTCATGCTGGAAGTACTCCCTCGACCCGGCACTTGTTCGAAGCGGCGTGAAAGGCACTTCGCGACGGTCGCCCGTTCAGGGCGGAACGATCGGGCCGGTGGTGTGACGATCGGTCCACGCGGTACCGGCACAGGGGTGTGTGTCCGGTACGGCTGAGGTGCGGCGCGGTGCCCGGATCGACATTAGTGGCCTGGGACGGGATGGCTGGAACTGGCAGGAGTTGGGGCGTAATCGGACGGTGATCGGTGCGGACTGACCGCATCTGCCGGAGTCTCCGCAGATGCGGTCAGGAGCTGATCAATCCGGACACAAGGGAAGCCCCCGGAGAGCCCGTGGGGGCTTCTCGGGGGCTTCGTGGGTGACCAACGTCACCTGGCACAACTACGCCAGGGGGGATGGAATTTCGGCCTCCGGTCCAGGACGCGAGAGATCCTCTTGTGGGACCTGAGTCACACCCGCGTTCTGTTCGGTACGCAGCGTATGCGATCAGTTCATCGGAGTGATGAGGGACCGCAGGAACGGAAGGTCGACTTCCTCCAGGGAGCGGACGATCGTGCGGCCGGGGGCCGGTGCGATCACGCCGACGGAGGGGATGGCCACGACCCGGCAGCCGGCGGCCTCGGCGGCTGCGACGCCCGTGGCGGTGTCCTCGATGACCGCGCAGCGCGAGGGGTGCGCGCCCAGGGATCGGGCGGCGAACAGGTACGGGTCGGGGTGCGGCTTGGTACGGGGCACCTCGTCACCGGCGACCGTCATCGTGAAGCGGTCCCGGCCCAGGGTGAGCAGCACCTGGTCGATGACCCGGCGGTGGGAGGCGGACACGAGGGCGGTGGGCACGTTGTGCCGGGCCAGCTCGGCCAACAGCCGCTCGGCTCCGGGCATCATGGGCACCTGGTCGGCGATCCGGGCCTCGAAGCGCTCGTTGAGCAGGACGCTCAGCTCGGCGATTCCGATGGCCGCGCCGGTGGACTCGATGAGGAAGGCCGCGCTGCGGCTCATGGGGCCGCCGACGACGATGTCGCGCCACGAGTCCTCCAGCAGGTGGCCGAGCTCGCGGAAGATCTCCGCCTCGATCTCCCACCAGAAGCCCTCGGTGTCGACCAGCGTGCCGTCCATGTCGAGCAGCACCGCCTGGAGGGCCGAGTCGTCGGCCGTACGGGCGACGGGGGCGGGGACGGTACTCGTCATGCGCACACCTCTCTGAAGGGACGACAAGGCCGGCCACCTCTCTCCTCGGGGCGTACCCCGGGGAGCAGGCGACCGGCCTGTATGGGACCGACAAGTGTACGTCGATCCGCGTCAGCGTGCGTTGAAATACTTCGCTTCGGGGTGGTGAATCACGATCGCGTCGGTGGATTGCTCCGGGTGGAGCTGGAACTCCTCGGAAAGGTGGACCCCGATGCGCTCGGGCCGCAGGAGGTCGGCGATCTTGGCGCGGTCCTCCAGGTCGGGGCAGGCTCCGTAGCCCAGCGAGAAGCGGGCGCCCCGGTACTTGAGGTCGAACATGTCCTCGACCTTCGCCGGGTCCTCGCCGCCGAAGCCGAGCTCGGCGCGGACGCGGGCGTGCCAGTACTCGGCCATGGCCTCGGCGAGCTGGACGGACAGTCCGTGCAGCTCCAGGTACTCCCGGTAGGAGTCGGACTCGAACAGCTTGGCGGTGGCCTCGCCGATCCTCGATCCGACGGTGACCACCTGGAGGCCGACGACGTCGGTCTCCCCGGACTCCTCCGGGCGGAAGAAGTCCGCGAGGCACAGGCGGCGGCCGCGGCGCTGGCGCGGGAAGGTGAAACGGGTCCGTTCGTTGCCCTGCTCGTCGAGGATGATCAGGTCCTCGCCCTTGGAGACGCAGGGGAAGTAGCCGTAGACGACGGCGGCTTCCAGCAGGTTCTCGGTGTGCAGCTTGTCGAGGAGGCCGCGCAGCCGCGGCCGGCCCTCGGACTCCACGAGCTCCTCGTACGTCGCCCCGCCGGCGCGGGCCTGCTTGAGGCCCCACTGGCCCTTGAACAGGGCGCCCTCGTCCAGCCAGGAGGCGTAGTCCTTGAGCGGGATGCCCTTGACCACGCGGGTGCCCCAGAACGGCGGGGTGGGGATCGGGTTGTCGGTGGAGGTGTCGGAGCGGCCGCCCGGCTCCTCGGCCTCCGCCGGCTCGGGCAGGGGCGCGGTGCGCTTGGCGACCCGGCGCTGCTTGAGTTCGGGCAGGGTGGCTCCGGGGACGCCGCGCTTGACGGCGATGAGGGCGTCCATGAGGCGCAGGCCCTCGAAGGCGTCGCGGGCGTAGCGGACCTCGCCCTCGTAGATCTCGTGGAGGTCCTGCTCGACGTAGGCGCGGGTGAGGGCGGCGCCGCCGAGGATCACCGGGTAGTCGGCCGCCAGCTTGCGCTGGTTGAGCTCCTCCAGGTTCTCCTTCATGATCACGGTCGACTTCACGAGGAGACCGGACATGCCGATGACGTCGGCCTTGTGTTCCTGCGCGGCTTCGAGGATCGCGGAGACCGGCTGCTTGATGCCGATGTTCACGACGTTGTAGCCGTTGTTGGACAGGATGATGTCCACGAGGTTCTTGCCGATGTCGTGGACGTCGCCGCGGACGGTGGCGAGCACGATGGTGCCCTTGCCCTCGGCGTCGGTCTTCTCCATGTGCGGTTCCAGGAAGGCCACGGCGGTCTTCATGACCTCCGCCGACTGGAGGACGAACGGCAGCTGCATCTGGCCGGAGCCGAAGAGTTCGCCGACGACCTTCATGCCCTCCAGGAGGGTGTCGTTGACGATGTCGAGGGCCGGGCGGGTCTGAAGGGCCTCGTCGAGGTCGGCTTCCAGGCCGTTCTTCTCGCCGTCGATGATGCGGCGCTGGAGCCGCTCGTCGAGCGGGAGCGCCATGAGTTCCTCGGCGCGGCCGGCCTTGAGGGACTTGGTGTTGACGCCCTCGAACAGTGCCATCAGCTTCTGCAGCGGGTCGTAGCCCTCGGCGCGCCGGTCGTAGATGAGGTCGAGGGCGGTGCCGACCTGCTCGTCGTCGAACCGGGCGATGGGCAGGATCTTGCTGGCGTGGACGATGGCGGAGTCCAGGCCGGCCTTGACGCACTCGTCGAGGAAGACGGAGTTGAGCAGGACGCGGGCGGCCGGGTTGAGGCCGAAGGAGATGTTCGACAGGCCCAGCGTGGTCTGTACGTCCGGGTGACGGCGCTTCAGTTCGCGGATCGCCTCGATGGTGGCGATGCCGTCCTTGCGGGACTCCTCCTGGCCGGTGCAGATGGTGAAGGTGAGGGTGTCGATGAGGATGTCCGACTCGTGGATCCCCCAGTTGCCCGTGAGGTCCGCGATGAGTCGCTGTGCGATGGCGACCTTGTGTTCGACGGTGCGGGCCTGGCCCTCCTCGTCGATGGTCAGCGCGATCAGCGCGGCGCCGTGCTCCCGGGCGAGGGCGGTGACCTTCGCGAAGCGGGACTGGGGTCCGTCGCCGTCCTCGTAGTTGACCGAGTTGATGACGGCGCGGCCGCCGAGCTTCTCCAGGCCGGCCTGGATGACGGGGACCTCGGTGGAGTCCAGCACGATCGGCAGCGTGGAGGCGGTGGCGAAGCGGCCGGCCAGTTCCTTCATGTCGGCGACGCCGTCACGGCCCACGTAGTCGATGCACAGGTCCAGCATGTGCGCGCCTTCGCGGATCTGATCGCGTGCCATCTCCACGCAGTCGTCCCAGCGCGCCTCCAGCATGGCGTCGCGGAACTTCTTCGAGCCGTTGGCGTTGGTGCGCTCCCCGATCGCCATGTACGAGGTGTCCTGGCGGAACGGGACGGTCTGGTAGAGCGAGGAGGCGCCGGCCTCGGGCCGCGGCTCGCGGGCGGCGGGGCTGAGGCCGTGGACCCGCTCGACGACCTGGCGCAGGTGTTCGGGGGTGGTGCCGCAGCAGCCGCCGACGAGGGAGAGCCCGTACTCGCGGACGAAGGTCTCCTGGGCGTCGGCGAGCTCGCTCGCGGAGAGCGGGTAGTGCGCCCCGTTCTTGCCCAGGACGGGCAGGCCGGCGTTGGGCATGCAGGAGAGGGGGATGCGGGAGTTGCGCGCGAGGTGGCGCAGGTGCTCGCTCATCTCGGCGGGGCCGGTGGCGCAGTTCAGGCCGATCATGTCGATGCCCAGGGGCTCCAGCGCGGTGAGCGCGGCGCCGATCTCCGAGCCGAGCAGCATCGTGCCGGTGGTCTCCACGGTCACGGAGCAGATCAGCGGCACGGACACGCCGAGGGCCTCCATGGCGCGGCGGGCGCCGATGACGGAGGACTTGGTCTGGAGGAGGTCCTGGGTGGTCTCGACGAGGAGGGCGTCGGCGCCGCCGGTGATCAGGCCCTCGGCGTTGATCTGATAGGCGTCGCGGATCGTCGCGTAGTCGATGTGGCCCAGCGTGGGCAGCTTGGTGCCGGGGCCCATGGAGCCCAGGACCCAGCGCTGACGTCCCGTGGAGGCGGTGAACTCGTCGGCGACCTCGCGGGCGATGCGGGCGCCGGATTCGGACAGCTCGTGGTTGCGTTCGGCGATGTCGTACTCGGCGAGGGCGGCGAAGTTCGCGCCGAAGGTGTTCGTCTCGACGCAGTCCACGCCGACGGCGAAGTACTCCTGGTGCACGTTGCGCACGATGTCGGGGCGCGTGATGTTCAGGACCTCGTTGCAGCCTTCGAGCTGCTGGAAGTCCTCCAGGGAGGGGTCTTGCGCCTGGAGCATCGTTCCCATGGCTCCGTCGGCGACGACCACACGGGTGGCGAGTGCCTCCCGAAGGGCGTCGGCCCGGGTCTGGGTGTCTGCGGGCGGGTTCGGCAACGAGGCCATGGATGTGCTCCCTGGGATGCGACGGCTGTCGGCTTTGCACCCCCTCTGTGTCAAGGGTGCACGCGGTCAGGGTAACCGCGCGGTGGCGACCCCGGTGGGGCTGTCCCACGTGGCGGACTGCATTCTGTGCGCGGGGGTCTGGCCGGGCTGTCCGGATCGATGCTGTCCTGAAGATTCCCCCGGCCATGCGCGAGGTCGGCATCGACCGATACTGTTCAGCATTGTCGAACTACGTCAGCAGGAGGCTGCGCGATGGCACGGAACATCCAGTCGCTCGAACGAGCCGCTGCGATGCTGCGGCTCCTGGCGGGCGGCGAGCGCCGGCTGGGTCTGTCGGACGTGGCGACCTCCCTCGGCCTGGCCAAGGGGACCGCGCACGGGATCCTGCGCACTCTGCAGGCCGAGGGTTTCGTGGAGCAGGACCCCGCCTCGGGCCGCTACCAGTTGGGCGCCGAGCTGCTCCGTCTGGGGAACAGCTATCTGGACGTGCACGAACTGCGCGCCCGCGCGCTGGTCTGGACGGACGACCTGGCCCGCGCCAGCGGCGAGAGCGTGTACGTGGGCGTGCTCCACAAGAGCGGGGTGCTGATCATGCACCACGTGTTCCGCCCGGACGACAGCCGTCAAGTGCTGGAGGTGGGGGCCATGCAGCCGCTGCACTCCACGGCCCTGGGCAAGGTGCTGTCCGCGTACGACCCGGTGGCGCACACGCAGGTCGTGGAGGTCGAGCGGGAGGCGTTCACGCCCCGTACGGTCACGGACGGCGCGGGTTTCGAGGAGATCCTGGACCTGACGCGGGCCCGCGGCTGGGCATCGGACGTCGAGGAGACCTGGGAGGGTCTGGCCTCGGTGGCGGCGCCGATCCACGACCGGCGCAGGATGCCGGTGGGCGCGGTGGCGGTCGTGGGTGCCGTGGAGCGGGTCTGCACGGAGTCCGGGGAGCCCCACGCGACGCTGGTCGCGTCGGTCCGGGACTGCGCGAGGTCGGTTTCGCGCGACCTTGGCGCGGGCCGGTTCTGACCTTGCATTGATCGCATCCGGAGGCGCTTTCTCCGCTATCCGGATGCCTTGCGCCATTTTTTGATCATCAGATGGCTGGATTTGGTCGATCGCACCGACTGGTAACGATCCGACTCTTGACCTGGTCAACCCTTGACGCCTTCTTCACCCGGGCGGAAAACTGCCGTTCATCGGTCGGCATTGTCGAACACCTACCGGCAATACGCGTTAGGGTGTGACAAGGCCAAGGACCGGTGCAGCACTCACCGAGTGCGTGGGCCACCGGAGGGACCCGGTGTCCACGTACCCCTGGACGTAAGACAAAGGAGTCGCGGGTGTCCAGCTCCGACATCTTCATCGGCGAGACCATCGGTACCGCCCTGCTCACACTGCTCGGTGGCGGCGTCTGCGCCGCCGTCACGCTGAAGAGCTCCAAGGCCCGCAACGCGGGTTGGCTCGCCATCACGTTCGGCTGGGGTTTCGCCGTACTGATCGCCGCCTACGTCTCCGCGCCCCTCTCCGGCGCCCACCTCAACCCGGCGGTCACCGTCGGCCTCGCGATCAAGAACGGCGACTGGGGCAACGTCCCGGTGTACTTCGCCGGACAGCTCCTGGGCGCGATGCTCGGCGCGGTGCTGATGTGGGTCACGTACTACGGCCAGTTCCGTGTGCACCTGGCGGACCCGGAGCACATCCGCGACGCGAAGCTCGGCCCGGAGGACCCGCACCCGCACGACGTGGCGGGCCCGGTCCTCGGGATCTTCTCCACCGGTCCGGAGATCCGCAACACCGTCCAGAACCTGGCGACCGAGATAATCGGCACCGCCGTCCTGGTCCTGGCGATCCTGACCCAGGGTCTCCAGGACGACGGCAAGGGCCTCGGCGTCATCGGCGTCCTGATCACCTCGTTCGTGGTCGTCGGCATCGGCCTCTCGCTCGGCGGTCCGACCGGCTACGCCATCAACCCGGTCCGCGACCTCGGTCCGCGCATCGTCCACGCCCTGCTGCCGCTTCCCAACAAGGGCGGCTCCGACTGGGCATACTCCTGGATCCCGGTCGTCGGCCCGCTCGTCGGTGCCGCCGCCGCCGGTGGTCTGTACAACATCGCGTTCGCCTGATCAGCATCGGCACGTATCGCAAGATCCGCACCGCCCCCTGATTCCGCCAACCCAGAGACCTGCCAGGAGCACCCACCATGACCAGCAGCACCGGCCCCTTCATCGCCGCGATCGACCAGGGCACCACCTCCTCCCGCTGCATCGTGTTCGACCGCGACGGCCGCATCGTCGCCGTCGACCAGAAGGAGCACGAGCAGATCTTCCCGAAGCCGGGCTGGGTCGAGCACGACGCCGCCGAGATCTGGACCAACGTCCAGGAGGTCGTCGCCGGAGCCATCGCCAAGGCCGAGATCACCGCCGCGGACGTCAAGGCCGTCGGCATCACCAACCAGCGCGAGACCACCCTGCTGTGGGACAAGAACACCGGCGAGCCGGTGCACAACGCGCTGGTCTGGCAGGACACCCGCACCGACGCCCTGTGCAAGGAGCTCGGCCGCAACGTCGGCCAGGACCGCTTCCGCCGCGAGACGGGCCTCCCGCTCGCCTCGTACTTCGCCGGCCCCAAGGTCCGCTGGCTGCTCGACAACGTCGAGGGCCTGCGCGAGCGCGCCGAGGCCGGCGACATCCTCTTCGGCACCATGGACTCGTGGGTCATCTGGAACCTCACGGGCGGCGCCCAGGGCGGCGTGCACGTCACCGACGTCACCAACGCCTCGCGCACCATGCTGATGAACCTGCACTCCCTGGAATGGGACCCGAAGATCGCGGAGTCGATGGGGGTCCCGACCAACGTCCTCCCCGAGATCAAGTCCTCCGCCGAGGTCTACGGCCACGTCAAGGAGGGCGTCCTCGCCGGCGTCCCGGTCGCCTCGGCGCTCGGCGACCAGCAGGCCGCCCTGTTCGGGCAGACCTGTTTCGCCGAGGGCGAGGCCAAGTCCACCTACGGCACCGGCACGTTCATGCTGATGAACACCGGCGACCAGATCATCAACTCCTACAGCGGCCTGCTGACCACGGTCGGCTACCGGATCGGCGACCAGAAGCCGGTCTACGCGCTGGAGGGCTCCATCGCCGTCACCGGCTCGCTCGTCCAGTGGATGCGCGACCAGATGGGCCTGATCAAGTCCGCCGCCGAGATCGAGACCCTGGCCTCCTCCGTCGAGGACAACGGCGGCGCCTACTTCGTGCCCGCCTTCTCCGGTCTCTTCGCCCCGTACTGGCGCTCCGACGCCCGCGGTGTGATCGCCGGCCTCACCCGGTACGTCACCAAGGCGCACATCGCCCGTGCCGTCCTGGAGGCCACCGCCTGGCAGACCCGTGAGATCACCGACGCCATGACCAAGGACTCGGGCGTCGAGCTCGCCGCCCTCAAGGTCGACGGCGGCATGACCTCCAACAACCTGCTGATGCAGACGCTCTCGGACTTCCTGGACGCACCGGTGGTGCGCCCCATGGTCGCCGAGACCACCTGCCTCGGCGCCGCCTACGCCGCCGGCCTGGCCGTCGGCTTCTGGCCCGACACCGACGCCCTGCGCGCCAACTGGCGCCGCGCGGCGGAGTGGACCCCGCGGATGCCCGCCGAACAGCGGGACCGCGAGTACAAGAGCTGGCTCAAGGCCGTCGAGCGGTCCATGGGCTGGGTCGACGACGAAGACGCCAGCTGACCGCTCAGCCGGCGCAATCGACGAGTAAGTAGGAGTCAAGCGATATGAGCAGCCCGCAGAGCGTTCCCGCCCTGGGTACGCACCCGACCGCCGGTTCGAACCCGAGCCGCGCCGAGACCCGCGAGCAGTTGGCCAAGGCCACGTACGACCTGCTGGTCATCGGCGGTGGAATCCTGGGCACCTCGGTGGCCTGGCACGCCGCGCAGTCGGGTCTGCGGGTCGCCATGGTGGACGCCGGCGACTTCGCCGGCGCCACCTCCTCCGCCTCGTCCAAGCTGGTGCACGGCGGCCTGCGCTACCTGCAGACCGGTGCGGTCAAGCTGGTCGCCGAGAACCACCACGAGCGCCGGGTGCTGGCCAAGGACGTGGCCCCGCACCTGGTCAACCCGCTCACGTTCTACCTCCCGGTCTACAAGGGCGGCCCGGTCGGCGCCGCGAAGCTGGGCGCGGGCGTGTTCGCGTACTCGGCGCTCTCCGCCTTCGGTGACGGCATCGGCAAGGTCATATCCCCGGCCCGTGCCGTCGCCGACAACCCGGGTCTGAAGACGGACAACCTGAAGGCCGTCGCCGTCTACTACGACCACCAGATGAACGACTCCCGCGTGGCCGTCATGACGGTCCGCGCGGCCGTCGAGTCGGGCGCGGTCGTCCTGAACCACGCCGAGGTCACCGGTCTGCGCATGACGCGCGGCCGGGTCAGCGGCGCCGAGCTCAAGGACCGTCTCGACGGCACCGAGTTCGGGGTCGACGCGCGCGTCGTGCTCAACGCCACCGGCCCGTGGGTGGACCACCTGCGGCGCATGGAAGACAAGCACTCGATGCCGTCGATCCGTCTGTCCAAGGGCGCGCACATCGTGATGAAGCGCAAGTCGCCCTGGAAGGCCGCCATGGCCACCCCGATCGACAAGTACCGCATCACCTTCGCCCTGCCGTGGGAGGACCAGCTGCTGCTCGGCACCACCGACGAGGTGTACGAGGGCGACCCGGCGGACGTGCGCGCCACCGAGGCCGACATCCAGCAGATCCTCGACGAGGCGGCGTTCTCGGTGAAGGACGCGGACCTCGACCGTTCCCTGATGACGTACGCCTTCGCGGGCCTGCGGGTGCTGCCCGGCGGCCCCGGCGGGGTGGAGAAGGCCAAGCGGGAGACCGTGGTCTCCGAGGGCGCGGGCGGCATGCTGTCGGTGGCCGGCGGCAAGTGGACCACCTACCGCCACATCGGCCGCGTGGTGATGGAGAAGCTGGCGAAGCTCCCGGGCAGCCCGCTGACCGAGGACATGGAGCCGCTGAAGTCGCTGGTGCGCCGGATCGCCCTGCCCGGTGTCGCCAACCCGAACGCGGTGGCGCACCGGCTGCTGGTGGACCGGGAGCCCGGGGCGCGCATGGACCCGCTGACCGCCCGGCACCTGGCCTCGCACTACGGTTCGCTGGCCTTCGACATCGCGCGGCTGGCGAACGAGGACGCGGCGCTCGCCGAGCGCATCCACCCGGACGGTCCGGAGATCTGGGCGCAGGTCGCGTACGCCCGTGACAACGAGTGGGCCGAGACGGTCGACGACGTGCTGCGTCGCCGTACCACGGTGACGGTCCGCGGCCTGGACGACGACGCGGTGCGCGCCCGTGTCCAGGAGATGCTGGGCGACAAGGCTTAGCCTGCTCGGCAGGTGGGCAGAGGGGCGGTTCCGAGGGGAACCGCCCCTCTGTCGTGGGCTGTGGTTGGTGTCGTTTCAAGGCTTAGGCTGACCCACGTACGCAAGGGAACTTCGGAAGGAGACCTGGGTGATCGAGCTTGAGGGCGTGCCCGAGCTGATCGACCCGGTCATGGTGGCCGCGTTCGAGGGCTGGAACGACGCGGGTGACGCCGCCTCCGGTGCGGTGACGCACCTGGACCGGGAGTGGAAGGGCGAGGTCTTCGCGGCTCTGGACGCCGAGGACTACTACGACTTCCAGGTCAACCGGCCGACGGTCTGGCTGGACAACGGGGTACGGAAGATCACCTGGCCGACGACGCGTCTGTCGGTGGTCAGGATCGGTGGCGCCAAGCCGCGCGACCTGGTGTTGGTGCGGGGCATCGAACCGTCCATGCGCTGGCGGTCGTTCTGCAACGAGATCCTCGGCTTCGCCCACGAGTTGGGCGTGGAGATGGTCGTCATCCTGGGGGCGCTGCTCGGGGACACACCGCACACCCGGCCGGTCCCGGTGAGCGGTGTGACGTCCGACGCCGACCTGGCGCGCACGATGGACCTGGAGGAGACCAAGTACGAGGGTCCGACCGGGATCGTGGGCGTGCTCCAGGAGGCCTGTACGCACGCGGGCGTGCCGGCGGTGTCGCTGTGGGCGGCGGTGCCGCACTACGTGTCGCAGCCGCCGAACCCGAAGGCGACGCTGGCGTTGCTGAACCGGCTGGAGGATCTGATCGACATTCGGATCCCGCTCGGCGAACTCCCCGAGGACGCGCGGGCCTGGCAGTTGGGCGTGGACCAACTGGCCGCCGAGGACAGCGAGGTGGCCGAGTACGTGCAGACGCTGGAGGAGGCGCGGGACACCGCGGACCTGCCGGAGGCCTCGGGGGACGCGATCGCCCGGGAGTTCGAGCGGTACCTGCGTCGCCGTGATCCGGCGGCCGATCCGGGCACGGCCGGGGACGGCGGCTCGTACTTCCGCGACCTCTCGGGCGGCGGTCGTCCGCAGCCGAGGCCGCGGCCCGGACCGGAGGAGTCGGCGGGCTCGCCCGAGGCGCCCGACACACCGGACACGGACGAGGACACCCCCGAGGCCTGACCGGCCGGTCGCCGGGGCGCGCTTCGTTGTCGGGGAGCGGTGCTCCCCCGCGTTCTACAGGGCCACGCCCAGCAGGGCGTCGACCGTACGGGAGACCAGGCCGGGGGCCGACTCGTCGTCGCCGGACGCGGCGATCTGGAGTTCGACCCAGCGGTCCACCGCGGCCAGCGCGGCGGGGGCGTCCAGGTCGTCGGCGAGGGCCTCGCGGACCTCCTCGACCAGAGTGTCGGCGGGGATGCCGTCGGGTCGTGACACGGCCGCACGCCAGCGTTCGAGGCGGGCGACCGCCTCGGCGAGGACCTCGTCCGTCCACTCCCAGTCGGCCCGGTAGTGGTGGGCCAGCAGCGCGAGTCGGATGGCCGCCGGGTCGACGCCGGCGCGGCGCAGCGCGGAGACGAAGACCAGGTTGCCCTTCGACTTCGACATCTTCTCGCCGCGCAGGGCGACCATGCCGGCGTGGACGTACGCCTTGGCCATCGGGAACTCGCCCGTCAGGGCCTGTGCGTGCGAGGCGCCCATCTCGTGGTGCGGGAAGGCCAGGTCGGAGCCGCCACCCTGGATGTCGAAGCCCATGCCGAGGTGGTCGAGGGCGATGGCGACGCACTCGATGTGCCAGCCGGGCCGGCCGCGGCCCAGCGAGCCGCCGTCCCAGCTCGGCTCGCCCGGGCGGGCGGCCATCCACAGCATCGGGTCGAGAGGGTTCTTCTTGCCGGGGCGCTCGGGGTCGCCGCCGCGTTCGGCGGACAACAGCCGCATCGCCTCGGCGTCGAGGTGGGAGACCTGCCCGAAGTGGGGGTCGGACTCCACGGAGAAGTAGATGTCGCCGTCGAGCTCGTAGGCGGCGCCCGCCTCCCGGAGCCGTTCGACCAGCGGCACGATGCCGGGTATGGCCTCGACGGCGCCGATGTAGTGCCGGGGCGGCAGCATCCGCAGGGCGGTCATGTCCTCGCGGAAGAGCGCCGTCTCGCGTTCGGCGAGCTCGGTCCAGTCCTGGCCGTCGCGCAGCGCCCGCTCCAGCAGCGGGTCGTCCACGTCGGTGACGTTCTGGACGTAGTGAACCTGCCGCTTGTTGTCGAGCCACACGCGCTGGACGAGGTCGAACGCGTTGTAGGTCGCCGCGTGACCGATGTGGGTCGCGTCGTACGGGGTGATGCCGCAGACGTAGATACGGGCGACGGGACCGGGGTCGAGGGTGATCGTCCCTTGGGTCGCGGTGTCGTGGATCTGGAGGTCGCGGCCCTTGCCAGGAAGGGCGGGGACCTCAGAAGCGGGCCAGGCATGCATGCTTCGAGACTAACCGGACTGGTGTTCCGGAATCGAACCGGACCTGCACTGTTGGCTTGATCGACACTCTTGCGATCTGGCCGGTTCCATGCATGTCGCGCCGGCCTGTTCAGACCGGCGGCCAGGGGATCGCGGGCCACTGCCCGGACGGCTTCGGATGGGCCCCCGTGCGCACCAGATGGGCCACACGGGCCCGTACGGCGTCCAACTCGACGGCGGTGATCAGTTCGGCCAGCCGGGTGGCGAGCGGGCCTCCGTCGGCCAGCTGCTCGGCCAGGGAGGTCAGCGCCGACCGGGCCTCGTCCGTCAGCGACTCCCCCGCCCACCCCCAGAGCAGGGTGCGCAGCTTGTCCTCCGTGTGGAAGGTCACTCCGTGGTCGATGCCGTAGAGCCGCCCGTCGGGGGCGGGCAGCAGGTGGCCGCCCTTGCGGTCGCCGTTGTTGATCACGGCGTCGAGGACGGAGAGCCGGCGCAGCCGGGGGTCGTCGGCGTGGACGAGCAGCGCCGTGCGGCCCTCGCCCACCTCGGCGAAGGCCACCGGCTTCCAGCCCTCCCCCGCCTCCTCGCCCTCGACCAGCGCGAGGAGCTCGGCCTCCGGTGATTCCCCGGCGTCGATCCAGTGCTGGACCATGCCCTCGCCGTACGGGCCGTCGCGCAGCACGGTCGTCGGCACGAGTCCCCAACCGGTGGCCTCGGAGACCAGGTAGGCGGCGCGCTCGCGTTGGGCGAGGTTGCCGTCGGGGAAGTCCCACAGCGGCCGCTCGCCCTTGATCGGCTTGTAGACGCAGTCGACGCTCTCGCCCTCGTGCGTCACCGTGCAGAACAGGACGGCGTTGGAGGCCTCGGCGATGCGGGCGCGGACGGTCAGCTCACCTCGGGTGAGCAGCTCCTCGATCGGGGTCACGGGGCTCACGCCTGGCGCCGGTAGCCGTTCTGGCGCGGACACACGTGCCCTTCGGGGTCGAGCGGCAGGCTGCACAGCGGGCACGGCGGACGGCCCGCGTTGACGACGTCCAGGGCGCGTTTGGCGAAGGCCCGCGCCTGGCTGCCGGAGAGGCGGACGCGGAGCATCGGTGGCCCGTTCTCCTCGTCCTGGAGCAGGCGCTCCTCCGCCTCGGCGAGATCCTCTTCCGAGTCCGCGTCGAGTTCGACGAGCGCCTGGGCCTCGACGATCATGCGCTGCTCCTCGCCGTCCCAGGCGAGCGCCATGGTCCCGACGCGGAACTCCTCCTCGACGGGGACGTCGAGCGGTGCGGTGTCGGGCGCCTCGGTGGGGGCGACGGCGGGGACGGGCGCGTTGCCGCCGGTGCGCCGCACGACCTCGTCCAGCAGCTCGTCCATCCGCTCGGCCAAGGCCGCGACCTGCGTCTTCTCCAGGGACACGCTCGTGACCCGGGGGCCCGAGGAGGCCTGCAGGAAGAACGTACGACGTCCAGGCAGACCGACCGTGCCGGCCACGAAGCGGTCCGGCGGGTCGTAAAGGAAAACCTGACGGGGCACGTCCAGTCTCCAAGTTTCGGCGGCGGGGGGAGGGGCGGTGCTGTGCAGTTGTGTTGGCCCGTCCACCCTACTGCGCCGTTCGATCAGGCCGCGCCCGCACCGCCCCCCACGACGGCGTTCCCGTCGGCTTCGGGATCGCGCGGGGTCTCGGGGGACGCGCGCGGGATCAGCGACCCGAAGTCCCCGGTGTCGCCGAGCCGGAACACGAAGGGGCGGGTCGCGGTGTAGCGGATCGCGGTGATCGAGCAGGGGTCGACGTGGATGCGCTGGAAGAGGTCGAGGTGCATGCCGAGGGCGTCCGCCACAAGGGACTTGATGATGTCCCCGTGCGAGCACATGAGGAAGACGGCGTCGCCGCCGTGCTCTTCCTCGATCCGCGCGTCCCACTCGCGCACGGAGTCCACGGCGCGGGCCTGCATGGTCCGCATGGACTCTCCGCCGGGGAAGGACGCCGCCGAGGGGTGCTGCTGGACGATCTTCATCAGGGGTTCGTCGGCGAGTTCGGAGAGCTTGCGGCCGGACCAGTCGCCGTAATGGCACTCGCCGATCCGGTCGTCGGTGTGCTCGGTCAGCTCGGGCCGGGCGGCGAGCAGCGGGGCCAGCGTTTCCCGGCAGCGCTGGAGCGGGCTGCTGACGACGGCCGCGAGGGGCACCCCGGCGAGTCGCCCGGGCAGCGCGGCGGCCTGTTCGGCGCCGCGTTCGTCGAGGGCCACTCCCGGGGTCCATCCGGCGAGCAAGCCTGCGGTGTTGGCGGTGGACCGCCCGTGTCGTACGAGGATCAGCGTGGCCATGCGCCCAGCCTAAGCGGTGCCGCCTGTGTGCGGGCGGGGTGGGCGCAGGGAAGAATGCCCCGGGTGATTGTCGACTGCGCGATGTACCGGGACGGCCGCCGTTCCCAGGCCCCGAAGGACTTCTCGGACGCCCTGGACGAGGCCCGGGCCAGTGGTGACGCCTTCGTCTGGGTCGGCATGCACGAGCCCACCGCGAAGGAATTCGAGCACGTCAGCCAGGAGTTCGGCCTGCATCCCCTGGCGGTGGAGGACGCGCTGGGGGCGCACCAGCGGCCGAAGCTGGAGGTGTACGACGACTCGCTCTTCGTGGTCCTCAAGCCGGTGATGTACGACGATGCGACGGACACCGTGACCACCGGCGAGCTGATGGTCTTCATCGGGGATTCGTTCGTGGTCACCGTCCGGCACGGCGAGGGGGCCGCCCTGACCGCCGTCCGGCACCGTCTGGAGCACGAGCCGGAGGTGCTCAGGCACGGGCCGACGGCGGTGTTGTACGCGGTGTCCGACGCCGTGGTGGACCACTACATCGAGGTGGCGGCCGAGCTCCAGTCGGACCTGGAGGAGTTGGAGGCCGAGGTGTTCGCGCCGAACGTGACGGACACGAAGAACACCGCCGCCCGGATCTACGGCTTCAAGCGGCAGGTGTTGGAGTTCCGTCGGGCGACGAGTCCGCTGCTCCAGCCGATGGACCGCCTCGCCTTCGGCAGCGTGCCGTTCGTGCACGATCACGCGCAGCCCTTCTTCCGCGACGTCGCCGACCACCTGACGAAGGCGAACGAGTACATCGAGGGCCTGGACCGGCTGCTGTCGGACGCGCTGGCGGCGCATCTGGCGCAGATGGGTGTCCGGCAGAACGACGACATGCGCAAGATCTCCGCCTGGGCGGCGATGGCGGCCGTCCCGACGATGGTCGCGGGGATCTACGGCATGAACTTCGACCACATGTGGGAGCTCCACCAGCGCTGGGGCTATCCGGTACTGCTGGTGGTCATGGTGGTGCTGTGTCTGGGTCTGCACCGGATGTTCAAGCGCCGCGGCTGGCTCTAGGCCGTCTCCTTCGACCCTGCCGTCCGGCCGCTCAGGCGAACTCGGGTGCGGTGACGGGTTCACCGCCCAGCGCGTCGCGCCGTTCGGGCAGGCGCAGGTCGATCATGCGGTGCCAGCCGCTGAAGCGCTCGTACGCGTACATGCCGCGGATGCCGGCGGCGAGCGCGGCGGACTTGGGGGCGGGCCAGCGCAGGATGCGCCCCATGCGCGCCATCACGGCGAGGCTCACGTCCCGGTAGACGCCGATCTCGGCGAGCGCGCTGGTGCGCAGGGTCCGCTGGATGGTCCGGGCGTGGCCCTCGCGGGCAAGGCGCAGGAGTTCCTCGTGGCAGTAGGCGAGGTGGTTGTCCTCGTCGTGGCTGATCATGCGGATGGCCTTGCCGATCTCGGGGTGGTCCCCGAAGCACCTGACCAACATCACCATCTGGTCCGCGGCGCGCTGCTCGGTGACCCGGCTGTGCGCGAGGTAGACGACGATGTCCTCCTCGGTCAGCGGTTCGTCGCCGCGCAGCCTGTCGTGGGCGAGCCCGATGCCGCGCCGCTCCAGCAGCATCGTGTAGTCGGTCTCGGGAGGGACGGGGACCTCCGGCAGTCCGCGTTTGCGGAGCAGGGCCCGGAAGATCCGGCCGTGCTTGTCCTCGTCGGCGCCGTGGCGGGTGATCTTGGGTGCGAGATCGCGCATGCCGACCGGCACGAGGGCCGCGATCCGGGCGTTCTCCCAGCCGCCCTGGGACTCCCCGCCGGCAGCGATGGAGCAGAACAGCTGGAAGGACTCGTCGTGGTCGACGATCTCCTGGAACAGGCTGCGGGCAGAGAGCATGTAACGAGTCAAATGCGGATGGAGCGGACGGGCAACCGATACGTCGCACCGCTCGGCCGAATGAACGAACCGAAGGCGATGCCCGCAGGGCGTAACCCGGGGGCCGCCGATCGCGTTGTTGGCGGTGTCGGCCGTGGCGGGGAAGACCCCCCGAGCCCCCACCACGGCCGCAGAACTTCCGACTCCTCGCCTCAGGCGAGACCCGCCAGTTCCATCGCCTCGGTCCCGGCGCGCAGGGCGGTGATCCGCTCTTCCAGCGTGAATCCGGCCGGGGCCAGCGTCAGGGTCGTGACCCCGGCCTCCGCGTAGGCCCGCATCCCGTCCGCGATCCGCTCCACCGAGCCGAGCAGGGTGGTCGAGTCGATCAGCGAGTGCGGGACGGCGGCCGCCGCGCCCGCCTTGTCGCCGGCCAGGTACTTCTCCTGGATCTCGGCCGCTTCCTTCTCGTAGCCCATCCGCTGGGCCAACTGGTTGTAGAAGTTCTGCTTGGCGCTGCCCATGCCTCCGACGTACAGCGCGGTGTACGGGCGGAACATGTCCGCGAGCCCGCCCACGTCGGCGCCCACGGCCAGCGGCACGGTCGGACAGACGTCGAAGCCGTCCATCGTCAGGCCCGCCTTCTCGCGGCCCGCGCGGATGTGCCGCAGGGCCGTCTCCTCCAGGTGCTCCGCCGCCGGGAAGATCAGCAGGGCGCCGTCGGCGATCTCGCCCGTCTGCTCCAGGTTCTTCGGACCGATCGCGGCGATGTAGAGCGGGATGTGCTCGCGCTCGGGATGCACGGTGAGCTTGATCGGCTTGCCGGGGCCGCCGGGCAGCGGGAGGGTCCAGTGCTGCCCTTCGTAGCTCAGCCGCTCGCGGCTCATCGCCTTGCGGACGATCTCCACGTACTCGCGGGTCCGGGCGAGCGGCTTGTCGAACTTCACGCCGTACCAGCCCTCCGAGACCTGCGGTCCGGAGACCCCGAGGCCGAGCCGGAAGCGGCCCTTGGTGAGCGAGTCCAGGGTGGCGGCCGTCATGGCCGTCATGGCGGGCTGGCGGGCCGGGATCTGGAAGATGGCCGAGCCGACGTCGATCCGCTCGGTCTGGGCCGCGACCCAGGCCAGGACCGTGGCCGCGTCCGAGCCGTAGGCCTCGGCCGCCCAGCAGACGTCGTACCCGAGGCGGTCGGCCTCCTGGGCGACGGCGAGGTTGTCGGCGTCCATGCCCGCACCCCAGTAACCGAGATTGATGCCGAGCCGCATGTGTCGTCCCCTTACCGGTTTACCGATCAGTAACGTTGGTCTGCGGGGGACTGTAGCGCGCCACGGTGCCCCGCGTCAGTGCCCCAGTAGTCTCAGCGCTCATGGAGCAGAGGCATCTCGGCCGCACCGGACTGCGCGTCTCCCGGATCGGCCTCGGCACCCTGACCTGGGGACGGTCCGCCGAAGGACCCGACGAGGCGGGCACGGCCGAGCAGTTGAAGACCTTCTGGGATGCGGGCGGCACCTTCGTCGACACCGCCGACGTGTACGGGGGCGGGGAGGCGGAGTACCTCCTGGGGCGGTTGATCGGCGGAGCCGCGCCGCGGCGGGAACTGGTGATCGCCACCAAGTCGGGGTCCGTACGGGACCCGGATCGGCGCTTCGACTGTTCGCGCGGCCACCTGCTGGCCGCGCTGGACGATTCGCTGGCCCGCCTGGGCACCGACTACGTGGACCTGTGGCAGGTGCACGCCTTCGACCCGGGCACCCCGCTGGAGGAGACCCTCCAGGCCCTGGACCTGGCCGTGAGCAGCGGACGGGCGCGGTACGCGGGGGTGGCCGGCTTCAGCGGCTGGCAGTTGGCGAAGGCGGCGACCTGGCAGTTGGCGGCGCCGGGGCTGCGGACCCGCCTGGCGTCGACGCAGATGGAGTACTCGCTCCTCCAGCGGGGCGTGGAGCGCGAGGTGCTGCCGGCGGCGCTGGACCTGGGTGTGGGGCTGCTGCCCTCGTCTCCGCTGGGGCGCGGGGTCCTGACGGGCAAGTACCGGGACGGGACGCCCGCGGACTCACGGGCCGCGTCGGAGACCCTGGCGGGGTTCGTGGACCCGTACCTGGACGATCCCGCGAGCCGGATCGTGGACGCGGTGGCGACGGCGGCGCAGGGGCTGGCGGTGACCCCGCTCCAGGTGGCGCTGGCGTGGATCCGCGACCGGCCGGGAGTCGTCGCGCCGATCGTCGGCGCGCGGACGGCGGCGCAGCTCGGCGCGGCGCTGTCGGTGGAGGCCCTTAGTCTTCCCGAGGAGATCTGCCGTGCGCTGGACGACGTGTCGGCGCCCGTGCACCGCTACCCCGATCAGGACTGGAGCACGCTGTGAGTACGGACCGTCAGGCCCCCGAGCCCGCCGCCGCGGATGAACTGGCCGCCCCCGGCCCGGAGGGCGAGCCCACGGACGGCTCCGACGGCGTCGCTCCGCCGGAGGCGGATCCGGCCGCCGAAGCACCGTCCGAGCCCCCGTCGACCCCGGAGGTCGCCCCGGAGGCCGAGCAGGATGCCGCGCCGGATTCCGGATCGGACGCCGACGGGCCCGAGGGCGACGCCCCGGTGCCGTCGGTGACGGACACGACCGCGGACGCGGACGCGGACGCGACAGCGGAGGAAGACGGCTCCGATCCGCGGGCCGCGTCCGACGCCGACGATGCCGAGGGCGGTGACGCCGAGCCGGGCGCCACGCCCACCGGGGACGCGGCCGGGGCCGACGCCGAGGCCGCCAAGCCCGCGCCCAGCGAGGCGGCGGCGGAGTTGGCCGCGCAGAAGGTCGAGCGGGAGCGGATCGCCCGGCGCAAGGCGGAGCGCGAGGCGCCGATCGAGGCCGGCGCGAAGCTCAGCGGGACGGCCGCCGACCTGCTGGCCGCCGTACGGGCGGTGGAGAGCGGCGCCAAGCCCGCTCCCGTGTACTTCGACGACGCCCCGGCCGCACCGCGCCCGGCTCCGGCCGCCGCTCCCCCGCAGCCCCGCACCCCCGCACCCGTCGCGGCGGTCGCCGTCGGCGACGTCGACGCCGTACGCGCCGTCCTGCTGCGCGGTGGCGCTCCCGAGGCCCTGGCGGCCCAGGCCGCCGGCGTGCTCGGCGAGGGCGCGGCCGAGCGGCTCGCCGAGGACCCCTGGCTGCTGTTGGCGGTGGCCGGGGTGCGTCCCACCCAGGCGGACGGATTCGCCCGGGCCCTGCTGGGCCCCGAGGCGGGCCCGGCCGACGAGCGCCGCAGCGCCGCACTGGTGGGCTGGCTGCTGGACCAGGCCGCCCTGAAGGGACACACCGCGCTGGAGGCCCCGATCCTGGAGAAGGCGCTGGCCCAGTACGGCGTCCCGGACGCCGGGGAGGCGCTGGAGCAGGCCATCGGGGACGGCACGGTGCTGGTGTTCAACGAGCCGTTGGACCCGCCGGGCACGGAGTACGCCGAGGGCGAGGAGCCCCCGGTGCGCGTCCTCGTCGGTCTGGAGGGCTGCGCCCTGGCCGAGGAGAGCCTGGCCGACGGGCTGGCCCGGCTCGCCAACACCTTCGGCGGGGCGGCCGATTGGGAGAAGGCCGCCACCGGACCGGGCGCCGATCTGATCCGGGCGGTCTCCGGCCACGGCCTGGTCACCCATACCGGTGGCGAGGCGGCCCGCGCCGAACCGACGGCCCTGCTCGCGGCCGCCCGGGAGTTCGGGCTGCGGGCGTGCCTGGCCGCCCACGCGCCGCACGAGGGATCCGTGACCGTGGCGGGCCTGCTCGCCGGCGCCGAGGGGCCCGGGCGCGACGCCGACGGACAGTTCGTTCTGGACCTGCTCATCGTCCTGGACGCCCCCCAGTTGGACGTGGAGACCGCCGCCGCGCTGGTGGAGTCGGTGCCGGACGGTGCCCGACTGGTGCTGTCCGGGGACCCCGGCGTCCTCGGTTCGGCCGGGCCGGGGCGGGTGTTCGCGGATGTGTTGGCGGCCCGCGCCTGCCCGCAGTCGGTCTCCCGCGTCCCGGACCCCGGTCCGCTCGGCGAGCTGGTCTCGGGCATCGGGATCGGGGAGCTGAACCAGGTCGAGGCTCCCGGCAAGGAGGTCGTCATCGTCCCGGTGCGCGACGCCGGGGAGGCCGTGCACCGGACCGTTCAGCTGGTGGCCGAGTCGGTGCCCCGCGCGTTCGGCGTCCCGGCGGACGGCGTACAGGTCATCACTCCCGGCCACGGCGGCTCGGCGGGCACCCGGGCGCTGAACACCGCCCTCAAGGAGCGGCTGAACCCCGGCCCCGGCCGGTTCCACGGCTTCGACCCCGGTGACCGGGTGGTCCACGTGCCCTCGCCGGGGCGGGCGCTGCCCGCGCGGGTGGTGTCGGCCGACGCCGAGGGGCTGCACCTGGACGCCTCGGGCGAGCGGATCGTCGTACCTCGGGAGCAGGTGGAGGCGCGGGTCCGGCACGGCTGGGCGGTGACCGCGCACCAGGCCGTGGGCACGCGCTGGCCCGCGGTGGTCGTGGTCCTGCCGGGGGACGCGGCGGAGGCCCTGTCGCGGGACTGGGTGTACACGGCGTTCGGGCGGGCCGAGCGTCACCTGTCCGTGGTGCACGGCGTGGACCAGGCGCTGCCGGTCGCGGTGGCCCAGGGGCTGCCCAAGCCGCGCACGACCCGCCTGACGGGCCTGCTGCGGGCCCTGGTGGCCTCGGCGGAACAGCCCCGCTAGCGGAGGTGACGACGGTGTGCCCCCGCCCGGGTCCGGGCGGGGGCACACCGTCGTACGGGGCGAGGGGTCAGGCCGGGGTCAGGCCCGGCGCGGTGGCCTCCTCGGCCTCGTCGTCCTCGAAGTCGTCCGGCTCCTCGTCGAAGACCGCGCTCACGTCGAACCGGTGCAGGACGTCCTGCGGGTCGGTGTGCCCGAAGGGGGTGTCCAGCCACTCACCCGGTTCGGCGATCTCCTCCGAGGCGGCGAGCCACAGCGTGGAGTCCCCTTCCTCCAGGCCGAACTCCTTGTAGCGGGAGGCGATCTCGTCGGGCTCGTACTCCCCGAAGAGCACGCCGAGGGCACCCGCGGTGCCCCCGTCGTCGACCAGCTCGGCGTCCCGGTCGTGCGCGGCGACACGCTCGGCCTGGGCGATCAGTCGCTGGGGTTCCACGACGGCGTAGTCGCGGCGGATGAGCACGCTGAAGGCGGCGGGCTCGGCGGGGCCGGTGTACGGGACACCGTCCTCGGGCGTCGGGATCTCGAAGGGGGTGACCTCGTCGTAGCGGTCGTACAGGAGCTCGTCGTACTCCTCGGCGGCTGCGGCGAGTTCGTTGAAGGCGGCGTAGACGGCCGGGTCCTCGTCCCCGATCCTGCTCTCGACCGCGGCGAGGTGACGGTCGAGCGCGGCCTTGACCGCCTCGGCGGCGGCACGTACCTCGGCAACAGTGGGCAGAGCGGCATCAGACATAGTGCAGACGCTATCCGTAGCAGGGCTCTGCCCGCACAATAGATGCGATGCCGGAATACGAATTTGTCGACGTGTACGTGCCCCGCGGGGTTCCTCGCCACGAGGCCACCCGCCTGTTGACCGACCATGCCGAGTACGGGCACTGGGAGCTGGACCGACTGACATTGCACCGGGACGGCAGTCGCCGCGTGCGGTTGCGCCGCCGGATCATCCGCCAGGTCCGCGCCACGTGGTGACGCGGGTCCCGGGGGCGGGACCCGCGTCCTGAGGGCGGTCAGGCGGCGTTGCGGGCGCGCCGGTAGAGCAGGGCGCCGGCCAGCAACAGCCCGCCCGCGAGCGGAACGCCGGCGCTGAGGACGTCACCGGCGCCGGTGGCGGCAAGCGCTTGGCCCGGTCCGGGCTTCACGGGAGTACCGGGGTTGCCGGGCGTGCCCGGGGTCCCGGGGTTGCCGGGCGTACCCGGGTTGCTCGGGGTGCCGGGGGTGCCGGGGTTGCCCGGGGTGCCAGGGTTACCGGGCATACCGGGGTTGCCCGGGGTGCCGGGGCTACCGGGCGTACCCGGATTGCCGGGGGTGCCCGGGTTGCCAGGCGTACCGGGGTTGCCAGGCGTACCCGGGTTACCGGGAGTACCCGGGTTGCCCGGCGTACCGGGGTTGCCCGGCTCGTCGTCGTCGCACGGCTCGTCCGGGTGGCCCGGGTGACCGGGGTTTCCGGGGTGACCGGGGTGCCCGGGGTGGCCCGGGTTTCCGGGGTGACCCGGCTGGCTCGGCTGGCTCGGCCGTGTCGGCTTGCCGGCGTTGTCGCAGCGGTTGCCGAAGGCGGGGTTCAGACCTCCCACCACGTTCACGGTGTTCCCGCAGGCGTTCACCGGTACGTCCACGGGCGCCTGGAGGTTGTTCCCGGACAACAGTCCCGGGGAGTTCGCGGCATGGCCGGACGCTCCGGCGTCCGCCTGGGCGACACCGCCACCCAGCGCGAGAACACCTCCCGCGGCCGCCATGGTGATCAGGGTCTTCCTGGTGACCTGTACTACCGGTCGTCGCATCTGTACTCGTCCCCTGTTGTGCACGTTTCGGTCGACGCGCGGGCCCTGCAGGCTCCCCCGCCTGCCACGCCGAGATGTCGGAAGCCGGGCCGCGTGATCGAGATCGGGCCCGGAAAAGCCCCGTGGCCCCGGAGCGCTGGAACGCGCTCCGGGGCCCGGGACTTCAGATACGTCAGGCGTTGACGCAGGTGTTGCCGAAGGCCGGGTTCAGCAGACCGATCACGTTGATCGTGTTGCCGCAGACGTTGACCGGCACGTGGACCGGAACCTGGACGACGTTGCCGGACAGGACACCGGGCGAACCGATGGCCGCACCCTGGGCACCCGCGTCGGCGGCAGCCATGCCCGCACCCGCGAGAATGAGACCACCAGTGGCAGCCGCAGCGGCGACAACCTTCTTGAGCATTGTTCCTCCTAGTAGGCAAGTGCGGCCCCAGCCGCGGACCGCACCACCTGTAACGAGGAAGGATCACCGGGGCTACGAGCGTATGAGTGCATTCACTCTTCTCGGTGACGTCCGCACACCCTCCCGAATCTCGCGCCTCAGGCGTTGTCGATGAATCGGTCGAGCACCCGAACACCGAACTTCAGCCCGTCCACCGGCACCCGCTCGTCCACGCCGTGGAACATGCCGGCGAAGTCCAGCTCCGGGGGCAACTGGAGCGGGGCGAAGCCGAAGCAGCGGATGCCGAGGTCGTCGAAGGACTTGGCGTCCGTGCCGCCGGAGAGCATGTACGGGACCGCGCGCGCGATCGGGTCCTCCGCCTTCAGCGCGGTCTGCATGGCGTCGACGAGCTTCCCGTCGAAGTCCGTCTCCAGGGCCTTGTCCGCGTGGACGTCCTCCCGCTTCACGCGCGGGCCGAGGATCCGGTCGAGGTCCGCGAAGAACTCGTCCTCGTGACCGGGCAGGAAGCGACCGTCCACGTGCGCGGTGGCCTGGCCGGGGATGACGTTGACCTTGTAGCCGGCGCCCAGCATCGTCGGGGCCGCCGAGTTGCGCAGGGTGGCCCCGACCATCTTGGCGATGCCGCCGAGCTTGGCGAGCGTCGCGTCCATGTTGTCGGGGTCGAGGGGGGTTCCGAGCGCGTCCGAGAGTTCGTCCAGGAAGGACCGCACGGTCTTGGTCACGCGCACCGGCCACTGGTGGCGGCCCAGCCGGCCCACGGCCTCGCACAGCTCCGTGATGGCGTTGTCGTTGTTGGTCATGGAGCCGTGGCCCGCGGTGCCCTCCACCGTGAGCCGCATCCAGTGCATGCCCTTCTGGGCGGTCTCCACCAGGTACAGGCGCAGGTTCTCGTTGACGGTGAACGAGAAGCCGCCGACCTCGCCGATGGCCTCGGTGACCCCCTCGAAGAGGCCGGGGTGCTTGTCGACGAGGTGCCGGGCCCCGTAGACGCCGCCCGCCTCCTCGTCGGCGAGGAAGGCGAGCACGATGTCGCGCGGGGGCTTGCGGCCGCTGCGCATCCGGTCGCGCACGACGGCCAGCGTCATCGCGTCCATGTCCTTCATGTCGACGGCGCCGCGCCCCCACAGGCACCCGTCCGCGATCTCTCCCGCGAACGGGTCGTACGTCCAGTCCGCGGCGTTGGCGGGGACGACGTCGGTGTGGCCGTGGATCAGCAGCGCCGGCCGGGAGGGGTCCTCGCCCTCGATGCGCGCGACGGTGGAGGCACGTCCCTTGTGCGATTCGAAGATCTGCGGCTCCAGCCCGACCTCGGCCAGCTGCTCCGCGACCCACTCGGCCGCTTTCCGCTCACCGGGGCCGGAGTGGTCCCCGTAGTTGCTGGTGTCGATCCGGATGAGGTCACGGCAGAGGTCGACGACCTCGTCCTCACCGGAGACGGTCCTGCCCGCGCTCGATTCGCTCACGCTGCTTCCTCCCACTGATCAGTGCCGACTTCCTCCCCCCATCCTCGCCCCACGGGCCGCCGTCCCCAAGGGTGATCCCCGGTCACCGGGGGGTGTGATCGAGGACCCCGGAATGTTTGGTAATGTTTTCCACGTCGGAACGGCCCGCGAGGGACGCGAGACAGACACCTTGTCCGGGTGGCGGAATGGCAGACGCGCTAGCTTGAGGTGCTAGTGCCCTTTATCGGGCGTGGGGGTTCAAGTCCCCCCTCGGACACCAATCAGCAAGAGACCCCACTTCGTGTGGGGTCTTTTGCGTGTCCGGGCCGCGGCGTCGGAGGCCGCCGGTCGGCGCGTTCCGTGTCGCCGCCGGGCAGCCGGATGCCGGCTCGGGCACCGCCGCTCCCGGGGCGGCCCGGGTTTCGCGCCCACGGCACCGGCCACTCCGTGCGGCCTAGGCCCCGCGCGGTCGCTGGGTCCTTCGACGACGCTTCGCGGGGTGGTCCGAGTCGTCCTCGGCCGTGGGCAGGGCGGCGTCGCTGTCCGCGTGGTCGTTCACCCAACCGCAGAGCGGGCAGGCGTACCGGCCGTTGAGCCCCGCGATCAAGGTCCCGCACCTGCTGCATTCGGTCTCTGTGATCTCCAGCGCGGACAAAGGGGGTTGCTCGTCCCGTGGAGGGGGCGCCGGTAGCCATCGCGTCATGGGAGCACGCTACCGCCGTGGTGTCCGGCGGGGTCGCCCGAGTCCCGTTCAGGGGCGGCCGGCCACGTGCAGGGGGCGGGAGGCGCCGAGGCCCGCGGCGACCTGCGGGATCAGCAGGACCAGGAGCACGATCAGCGGGAGCGTCCAGGTGTGGGAGGCGTCGTGGATCGCGCCCAGGACGGCGGGGCCGGTGGCGGCCAGGGTGTAGCCGAGGCACTGGGCCATGCTGGAGAGCTGCGCGGTGTGCCGGGCGTCGGGCGCGCGGTGCAGGATGAACAGGAGCGCGAGGCTGATCGCCACGCCCTGGCCGAGGCCGAGCAGGACCATCCAGAGGTACGCGCCGGCGACCGGGGCGACGAGGAGCCCGGTGAAGCCGAGGGCGCACAGGACGGCGCCGAGGGCGGCGAGGGTTCCCGTACCGATCCTGCGGCCGGCGACGACCGGTGCGAGGAAGGAACCCGTGATGCCGAGCAGCGAGGAGAAGGAGAGCATCCACCCGGCGTTGGCGGGGCTCGTCCCGGCGTCCGTGAGCAGGGTGGGCAGCCAGGCGGCGGCCGCGTAGTAGCCGAGGGACTGCAGTCCCATGTAGGCGGTGACCTGCCAGGCGAGCGGGGAGCGCCACAGGCCGCGTACGGGATGGGCCGCGGCGCGGGCGGTGGCCGCGGCGGTCCGGGTGCGGGAGCGGGTCTGCGGGAGCCAGACGAGGAGCGCGACCAGGGCGAGCGCGCCCCAGCAGGCGAGGGTGGTCCGCCAGGTCATGTCGCCGGCCTGCCGGACGGGCAGGGTGACGCCGGCGGCGAGGGCGGCGCCGCCGAAGAGGGACATGGAGTACAGGCCGGTCATCAGGCCGGTGCGGGTGGGGAAGTCGCGCTTGATCAGTCCGGGGAGCAGGACGTTGGCGACGGCTATGCCCGCGCCGATGACGACCGTGCCGGCGAACAGGGCGGCCACGCCGTCGAGCGTGCGCAGGGCCGTGCCCGCGCAGACCAGGGCCATGGTGGCGAGGAGGGCGCGTTCCGTGCCGAGGCGGCGGCCGATGCGGGGGGCGAGGGGCGCGAGCAGGCCGAAGCAGAGCAACGGGAGCGCGGTGAGCAGGCTGACGGAGGCGGCCGACATCCCGCTGTCCACCCGGATGGTGTCGGCGAGGGGTGAGACGGCGACCAGCGCGGGGCGCAGGTTGAGCGCCAGCAGGACGACCCCGGCGGCGAGGAGGAAGGCCCTGCGGCCTCCGATGCCCGGCGGGGTCCCGGGTCCCGGCGGCGGGGGTGCGGGGGCCGCGGGTCGACCGGTGCGGGTGGTGGCGCTGTCAATCACGTGGTGCTCCTGAGGTGTGCCGCGCGTCCGGCCGCGCGTCCGGCCGCCCGGTCAGGGCGGCCACGCCTTCGGCGAGGTGGGCGGAGACCGCCGCTTCCGCGGCGTCGGGGTCCCGGGCCTCGATGGCGTCGGCGATCGCCTGGTGGGCGTCGAGCTGGTGGCGTACGGAATCGGGGACCGGGGCGCTGACGACGGAGTGGACGCCGGCCCGCAGCGCGCTGCCGAAGTGCTCGTAGAGGTCGGTCAGCACGCTGTTGTGGGCGGCGGCGACGACGGCGCGGTGGAAGGCGAGGTCCGCGTCGACGAAGGCGTCCATGTCGCCGCTCTCCCAGCCTCGGGTGCGCTCCGCCATGGCCTCGCGCAGGGCGGCGACATCCTCGGGGGTGCGGCGGAGCGCGGCGTGGCGGACGGCGTCGCGTTCCAGCGCGGAGCGGACCTCGTAGGCCTCCAGTTCGCCGGAGCGGCGCAGGCGGCGCTGGACGGCCGCTCCGAAGTCGCTGCTGGCGCGGACGTAGGTGCCGTCGCCGCGCAGGGGTTCGAGGAGTCCGGTGTGGACGAGGGCGCGGACGGCCTCGCGGACGGTGTTGCGGCCGACGCCGAGCTGTTCGATCAGTACGGGCTCGGCGGGGATCCGGGTCCCGACCGGCCACTCGCCGTCGGCGATCAGGGTCTCCAACTGCGCGATGACCTGGTCGACGAGGGTGGCGCGGGGGGTGCTGCGCAGCGGCATGGTCCGGTCCTCTCGATTCCGTGGCTGGGAACATGGGAACATCCCATGTTTGAGGAAGCAAGTCGGCCGTTGTTGGCCCCGGGAAGCACGCGGGCCCCCCGCGCCGGGTCGGAACTCCGGTGCGGGGGGCCTCGCGGGCGGGTCGGGCGGGTCAGCCGCGGGCGGCGGCGATCTCCGCCACGCGGCGGCGGACCAGGAACCAGCCGCCGACCAGGGCCGCGCCGATGACGGGCACGAACATGACCGTGGTGCGGCCCACGCCGCCGTCGGACCACATCAGGACCAGGACGGTGGCGAGGAAGACGAGGGTGACGATCTGGGTGTAGGGGGCCCAGGGAAGTCGGTAGGCGGGGCGCTCCACGCGGCCCTGCCGGGAGCGGCGCCAGAAATGCAGCGAGCAGAGCATGACCATGGCCCACGTGCCCAGGATGCCGAGCGAGGCGAAGTTCAGGACGATCTCGAAGGCGTCCTTGGGCATGAAGTAGTTCAGACCGACGCCCGCGACGCCGAAGGCCGCGGTGAACAGGACGCCGCCGTAGGGGACCTTGCCCTTGTTCATGACGCCGGTGAACTTCGGCGCGGAGCCGGACATCGCCATGGAGCGCAGGATCCGGCCGGTGGAATAGAGGCCGGAGTTCAGGCTGGAGAGGGCGGCGGTCAGCACGACCAGGTTCATGATGCCCGCGGCGCCGGGGATGCCGAGCTTGTCGAAGACCGTGACGAAGGGGCTCTGACCCTCGGAGTACGAGGTGTAGGGGAGCAGCAGGGCGAGCAGGACGACCGAGCCGACGTAGAAGATGCCCACGCGCCACATGATCGAGTTGATCGCCTTCGGCATGATCTTCTCGGGGTTCTCGGTCTCGCCGGCGGCGACGCCGCACAGCTCGACGGAGGCGTACGCGAAGACGACGCCCTGGATCACCAGGAGCATCGGGAGCATGCCGACGGGGAACAGGCCGCCGTTGTCGGTGATCGAGGACAGACCCGGGGTGTGGCCGTCGATCTCGTGGCTGGTGGCGACGAGGTAGATGCCGACGAGCAGGAAGATCGTCAGGGCGGCGACCTTGACCAGGGAGAACCAGAACTCCATCTCGCCGAAGTACTTCACCGAGATCAGGTTCGCGGTGAGGACGACGGCGAGGGCGACGAAGGCGAGGACCCACTGGGGGACGTCGGTGAACATCGCCCAGAAGTGCGCGTAGGTCGCGGCGGCGGTGATGTCGGCGACGGTGGTCGTGGACCAGTTGAGGAAGTAGAGCCAGCCCGCGGTGTAGGCGCCCTTCTCCCCCATGAACTCACGCGCGTACGAGACGAAGGCGCCGGAGGAAGGGCGGTACAGGACGAGCTCGCCGAGGGCGCGCACCACGAAGAAGGCGAAGACTCCGCACACCGCGTAGGCGATCGCGAGGGAGGGCCCGGCGCCGGCGAGCCGGCCACCCGCACCGAGGAACAGGCCGGTGCCTATCGCCCCGCCGATGGCGATCATGTTGATGTGGCGGGACTT
Organism: Streptomyces sp. NPDC002602; assembly: GCF_042889445.1. Taxonomy (NCBI): domain Bacteria; kingdom Bacillati; phylum Actinomycetota; class Actinomycetes; order Kitasatosporales; family Streptomycetaceae; genus Streptomyces; species Streptomyces sp. NPDC002602. The sequence continues at coordinate 338,783 of NZ_JBIAQX010000005.1, forward strand.
GAGGTCCTTGCTGTAGCCCTCGTCACCGGCGTCGACATGCGGGGAGGGCGCCGTGGCGGGAGCCTCGGCCAAGGTGCGGTCACTCATGTACTGACTTCGCCTTCGTGGGTGGGACAGGCAGGTCAGAACCGCCGCGCGGGAACGTTCTGTGGTGTCTCCGGCGCCGCGGTCCGTGTGTGGTCGCCCCAGGAGACCATGAGGCTCCGCTACCCGCCAAAACCCGGTCCATGTGCGCGGAAGCCCCCGACGACCTTGGAAAGGGGTGTCGGGGGCCTCTTCGGAGCTCGATTGCGTGGCGGCGAGATCAGTCCCCGGGGGTGGGGTCCGCGGCCTGGTCGAGCCGGAACGCCTCGTTGCCCAGACCGATCCGGGCGTGCGCGTCGGGGCGTCGGGACTTGAGCACCAGCCCGTGCGCGAGGCCGCCCGCGGCGGCCAGTGCGATGATGCCGGGCAGCACCCAGGTGAGCACGGAACCGTCCTCGGCGCCGACGAGGACGGCGAAGTCCTTGACCGTGTAGACGGCGATGAACAGGAGCGCCAGACCGGCCGCGCCGGCCGCGACGAGCCGCCAGACCTGGGCGCCGGCGGTGCCGCGGCGGACGAAGAAGGCGATCACGGCGAAGGAGGCGGCGGCCATGAGGAGCGTCACACCGAGGGCGCCCACGCTGCCCATCCAGGTGAACAGGTGCAGCACGGGGGCCGTGGGGTCGCCGGCGGGCCCGTCGTCGGTGACGGCGAAGGCGAGGACCACGACCGCGGCGATGGCGGTCTGCAGGAGCGAGCCGGTGCCGGGGGCGCCGGTGCCGGCGTTGGTGCGGCCGAAGGCGGCCGGGAGGAGTCCCTCGCGGCCCATGGCGAAGGCGTAGCGGGCGACCACGTTGTGGAAGCTGAGCATCGCCGCGAACATGCCGGTGACGAAGAGGACGTGCAGGACGTCGGTGAAGCCGGCGCCCAGGCGGCTCCCGGTGAGCTCGAAGAGCAGGCCGGGGCCTGCGGCGGCGGCGGTCTTGACGACGTCGGCGGGTCCGGTGGCGACGGTGAGCGCCCACGCGCTGAAGGCGAAGAACAGCGCGCCGAACCCGACGGCGAGGAACATCACCCGGGAGACGACGATGTGCGGCTTGCTGGTCTCCTCGGCGTAGACCGGGGACTGCTCGAAGCCGACGAAGGCGGCGATGCAGAAGCACAGGGCGGTGCCGAGGCCGGCGCCCGTGAGGGTCTCGGGGTTGAAGGCGTGCAGCGAGAGGCCTTCGGGGCCCGGCTTGCCGAGGGCGGCGACGTCGAAGACGACGACGAGCGCGCATTCGATGAGGAGCAGGACGCCGAGCACCTTGGCGTTGAGGTCGATCTTGAGCCAGCCGAGCGCGCCGGTGGCCGCGACCGCGATCAGGGCCGGTATCCACCAGGCGAGTTCGACCTCGAGGTAGGTGGCGAAGAGGCCGGAGATCTCGAAGCCGAGGATGCCGAAGACGCCGACCTGCATGGCGCTGTAGGCGATGAGGGCGACGAAGGAGGCGGAGGCGCCGGCGGTGGGGCCGAGGCCGCGCGCGATGTAGGCGTAGAAGGCGCCGGCGTTGTGGACGTGTCGGCTCATCTCGGCGTAGCCGATGCTGAACAGCGCGAGGACGGCGCCGAGCACGACGAACAGCAGCGGCTGACCGACGATGCCCATGACGCCGAAGATGGTGGGCATGACACCGGCGACCACCATCAGGGGGGCGCTGGCGGCGAGCACGGAGAGCAGCAGGCCGGCGGTGCCGAGGCGGCCGGCGCGCAGGGCCCGGTCCTGCCCCTTGTACGTGCGTATCTCGGCGGGGTCGGTGAGCGTGGCGGATCTGCCCGTCGCCATGGTGGCGTCCTTTCGGGGGTGGGGACTGGGGTCGTGCTGCTAAGCGGTGCCCAGCGCCGCACTGCGCGCGGCGAGGAACGCCTTGTGCGGATCGAGGTCCGGATACGACCAGGGCGCGGGGGTCGCGTGGCGGCCGATCCGGTGGAAGAGGGCGGCGGCCTCGGCGGAGCGCCCCTCGGCGAGCTTGGCGTGGGCGAGGAAGTTGAGGTCCACGCGGTTGCGGGGGTGGTCGTCCCGCTCCCATTCGAGCCACCAGTCGAAGGCGGAGCGCAGCACTTGGCGGGCGCGGCGGCCGGACCAGTGGGAGACGGCCCCGTCGGGTCCGCCGTGGGCGGCGAGCACCCGGTAGCGCTCCGCGTGGGCGATGACGGGGAGCACGGCGAGCGGGGAGTCGGCCGGGGACTCCTCGGCCGCCCAGGCGGCGAAGTCGTACACCTCGTGGAGCGGGTCGAGGCCGCCGCCGGGCGTGCGCTCGGCGAGCTGGGCGACCATCAGGTGGTGGGCGTGGTGGTGCTCCCGGTGGCGGGCCCGGACCTGGTCGAAGTGGCGGCTGAACTCCTCTTCGGTGCCGAAGGCACGGGTGAGCAGGAGCAGCCCCAGCCAGGGGGTGGGGTCGGCGGGGAGCAGCGCGGCCGCGCGTCGGCAGGATTCCTCCGCCGCCTCGGGTGTCCCTTTGCGGCGCAGGGCGGTGAAGACGGTGGCGCAGGCGAGGAGGGTGGCCGCGTCCGCGCTGTGGGGTTCGGCGAGCAGCCATTCGCGGGCCCAGGCGGTGGCCGTCGGGGTCTCGGCGAGGACGACGACGCGGTGGCCCCGGCGGTCCCAGTCGTCGGCGGTGTCGACCAGGAGGGTGCGCGCCTTGGCCCATCGACCCTGACCGAACTGGCTTCGTACTTCCACGAGTTCGGCGTCACAGAGCGCGGGGTCGAAGAGTTGGGCGTCCCGTTTGCGGGCGCGGCCGAGGGGCGGCGGAGGGGACATCCGCGGGTTCCCTCCAGGACACGGGAGCGGGTGGGTGAAGGGATCGGACCGGTGCGTTGCCGGATGATCACGCACAGCAAAGCGGTACGCACAGCTCCGCGTCAAGGTCCGAGCCGGCGGGTGGCGGGTTTCAACTGGTTTGACGGCGCGTGGAGTTGAGGGGACCGTTCCGGTTCGGGGGTCGGCGGCGCCGTGCATAGGGTGGGACGCATGACGACGTACGACGATCTCCCTCCGTACCTCCTGGGCTTCCCGGGGCCGCTGCGGGACAGTCTGGTGGCCGCGGTGCTCAGCGGGGCGAAGACCACGACCACCGGGCTGCTGCCCGAGTACGAGGCCGAGGGGGAACCGTTGCCGGTGCCGGGCGACCGCTCGGTGTTGGTGGATTCGCTGGAGCGCCCGGTCGCGTTGGTGGAGGTGACCGAGGTGCGGGTGGTGGCCCTCGCCGAGGTGGACCTGGGGCACGCGCTGGACGAGGGCGAGGGGTACGCGACGGTGGCCGAATGGCGCTCCTCGCACGAGGATTTCTGGCACAGCGCGCCGATCCGGGAGGCGATCGGCGACCCGGGGTTCACGGTGGACGACGACACCCGTGTGGTGTTGGAGCGATTCCGGGTGCTGGAGTTGTTGCCGACGGCGTAGGGCGGCCCTTTCACGCCTGCCCGGGTCCGTCGGGCGGGTCGGCCGATCGGCCCGCCCGACGGTGGTCCCGCCGTCCCGGTCGACTCGCCGCCTCGCCCCGGTCGACTCACCGCCGCGTCCCGGTCAGCTCACCGCCGCGTCCCGGTCAGCTCACCGCCGCGGCGGCGGCGCGGCCCGCCGCGCGGCCGGAGAAGATGCAGCCGCCGAGGAAGGTGCCCTCCAGGGCGCGGTAGCCGTGCACCCCGCCGCCGCCGAACCCGGCGGCCTCGCCGGCCGCGTACACGCCGGGAAGCGGATCGCCGGAGGCGCCCAGGACGCGGGAGGAGAGGTCGGTCTCCAGGCCTCCGAGGGACTTGCGGGTCAGGATGGAGAGCCGGACGGCGACCAGCGGGCCCGCCTTGGGGTCCAGGATCCGGTGCGGGGCCGCGGTGCGGATCAGTTTGTCGCCGAGGTACTTGCGCGCCCCGTGGAGGGACATCACCTGGAGGTCCTTGGTGAACGGATTGAGGATCTCGCGGTCCCGGGCCACGACCTCGCGGCGCACGGTCGCCTCGTCGAGCAGGTCCTGTCCGGTCACGGCGTTCATGCCGCGCACCAGGGCGGCCAGGTCGCGCTCGACCACGAAGTCGGCGCCGTTGTCCATGAAGGCCTTGACCGGGCCGGGCACGGCCTGTCGGGCGCGGTCGATGACCTGGCGGATGGACTTGCCGGTCAGGTCGGGGTTCTGTTCGGATCCGGAGAGGCCGAACTCCTTGCCGATGATGCGCTGGTTGAGGACGAACCAGGTGTGGTCGTGCCCCGTCCTCATGATGTGGTCGAGGGTGCCGAGCGTGTCGAAGCCGGGGAAGAGCGGTACGGGGAGCCGCCTGCCCGTCGCGTCCAGCCACAGCGAGGACGGCCCGGGCAGGATGCGGATGCCGTGCTTGTTCCAGATGGGGTCCCAGTTCCCGATGCCCTCGGTGTAGTGCCACATCCGGTCCTTGTTGATGTGGCGGGCGCCCGCGTCCTCGGCGATGCCGAGCATCAGACCGTCCACGTGCGCCGGCACCCCGGACAGCAGCCGCTCGGGAGGGGTGCCGAGGCGGGCCGGCCACTGCTTGCGCACGAGGTCGTGGTTGCCGCCGATCCCACCGCTGGTGACGATGACCGCCTGGGCCCGCAGGGAGAACTCGCCGACGCTCTCGCGGCCGCTCGCGGCGCCCCGTACCGCGTCGGAGGGTTCCAGGATCTCGCCCGTGACGGTGTCCAGGACCCCGCCGGTGCGGGAGAGCCCGGTGACCTTGTGGCGGAACGCCAACCGGACCAGACCGCGGGCGACGCCGGCGCGGACCCGCCGCTCGAAGGGCTCGACCAGGCCGGGGCCGGTGCCCCAGGTGATGTGGAAGCGGGGGACGGAGTTGCCGTGGCCGTTGGCGTCGTAGCCGCCGCGTTCCGCCCAGCCGACGACGGGGAAGAAGCGGACCCCCTGGGCGTGCAGCCAGGGCCGCTTCTCGCCGGCCGCGAAGTCGACGTAGGCCTCGGCCCAGCGGCGCGGCCAGGCGTCCTCCTCCCGGTCGAAGCTGGCCGTGCCGTGCCAGTCCTGGAGGGCGAGGTCGCGGTGGTCCTTGATCCGCATCCGGCGCTGCTCGGGCGAGTCGACGAAGAAGAGGCCGCCGAAGGACCAGTGCGCCTGCCCTCCGATGGACTGCTCCGGCTCCTGGTCCAGCAGGATGACCTTGCGGCCCGCGTCGACGAGCTCGGCGGTGGCGACGAGGCCCGCGAGCCCCGCTCCGATCACGATCACGTCTGCGTCGTACGTCATGCGCTGCCCGTCCTCCGGTCGGTGGTGGGGCAGATCCTTTGCTACGGAGCGGTAACCAGTCAACAGCGAAGAAGGGACGAAACCGTGAGTGCCTCCGATGAAGTACTGGACGTGGTGGACCGGGACGACCGGGTGACGGGCCGCGCCCCGCGCGGGGAGGTGTACGCCCGGGGGCTCCTCCACCGGTGCGTGTTCGTGCAGGTCAGGGATGAGCGGGGGCGGATCTTCGTGCACCGCAGGACCGACTCGAAGCTGGTGTTCCCCTCCCACCACGACATGTTCGTGGGCGGGGTGCTGGGCACCGGGGAGAGCTATCCGCACGCGGCGCTGCGCGAGGCCGGGGAGGAGTTGGGGGTGACCTCGTTGGCGCAGCCGACGCCGCTGTTCAAGTTCCTGTACGAGGGTCCGGGCGGGGCATGGTGGTCGTACGTGCACGAGGTGCGGTGCGAGGCGCCGGTACGTCCGCAGGAGTCGGAGGTGGCCTGGCACACCTGGCTGTCCGAGGAGGAACTGGCGGAGCGGGTGGCTGACGGCGGCTGGTCGTGGGTGCCGGACGGACTGGAGGCGTACCGGCGGCTGCGCGCGCACCGGGAGTCCCGCCAGTAGATTGATCAGGTGATCGACTTCGTCAAGGACGTGCGCCTCTGGTTCGCACCCGAGAGGCTGAGGGACGAGGGCGAGACCCCCGACTACCGGTTCTCGCTCGCCAACGAGCGGACCTTCCTGGCCTGGATCCGCACCGCTCTGGCGCTGGTGGGCGGCGGGTTCGCGGTGGACCAGTTCCTGCCGGACCTGCGGTGGGGCGTACGGGTCGGGATGGCCCTCGCGCTCCTCGCGGTGGGCGCGGCCTGCGCCCTGCGGGCGGTGAACCACTGGGCGCGGTGCGAGCGGGCGATGCGGCGGGGCGAGGACCTGCCGCTGTCTCGTTTCCCGGTCGTGCTCAGCCTGGGGGTCGGGCTGGTGGCCGTGGTGATGATGGCGATCGTGCTGTTGGGCTGGACGGCACCGCGGTGAGCGGCCCGGGTCCGGGCCCGGCCGGGGGCCGCGACGCCGGGCTCCAGCCGGAGCGGACCCGGCTCGCGTGGCGGCGTACGACGCTGGCGTGCTCGGTGACGGCGGTCCTGGCGCTGCGCCAGGCGCTGCGCGGATCCGGATCCCCGGTGGAGGTGGCCGGGGTGGCGGTGATCGCGCTGTTGTGGCTGGTGTTCCTGGGGGTGGCGCACCGACGGATCCGCGCGTTGGCGGCGCACCGTCCGGCGCCGTTGGCGCCGCGTGCGGCGGTGGGGGCGGCACTGTGCACGCTGGCGCTGGCGGCCTTCGCGGTGGCGGTGATCCTCTGAACCGACGAAGGGATGATCGGCCCGGTGCGCTCCCGCGCGGACACGCGAGGGACACAAGCGGCATAAAAGGGGCGATCGGGGATGATCCGCACTAGCCTCGGCGCCATGACGACCCTGCACCACGAGCACCCCACGCACGCGCACGCGCACGGCCCCGGCTGCGGTCACACCGAGGTCGAGCACGGCGATCACGTCGACTACGCGCACGACGGCCATCTGCACCGGGAGCACTCCGGTCACTGGGACGAGTGCGAGACGGACGAGCACACCACCCACGAGGCCCACCCGCACGCGCACGGCGCGGACTGCGGGCACCCGAGCGTCCGGCACGGCAACCACGTCGACTACCTGCACGACGGGCACCGGCACGCCGAGCACGACGGCCACTACGACGACCACTGACCGACGCGTTCCGCGGCCCGTCTCCCCACACCGCCGCCGGGCGACCGCCGGTCCCCCCGCCCCCGACCCGAGTCCCGGGCGGGGGCGGGTCCGTCGTCGGCCCGTCTCCCCCGCCCCGCCCTCCCCGCGCACCGCCGCGGCCGGCAGGATGCCCAGCGCCTGTCAACGCGACCCGGGGAGCACGCAGATGACCGTCGAAGAGCCGTACCTCGTCCAGCCCGCCGCCGGCGTGCACGCCTACGTCCAACCGGACGGGGGCTGGTGCCTGAACAACGCCGGCTTCGTGAGCGACGGCGGCCGGACCCTCCTCGTCGACACCGCGGCCACCCGACGCCGGGCCCTGGCCCTGCGGGATGCCGTCGCCGCGACCGGGGTCCCGATGCCGCGCACGGTCGTGAACACCCACCACCACGGCGACCACACCTACGGCAACGAGGTCTTCGCCCCGGAGGCGCTGATCCTCGGGCACGAGAACGCGCGGGCCGAGCAGCTCGCCGCCGGGCACCAGTTGGAGATGATCTGGCCGACGACCGACTTCGGGGACGTCGAGATCATCCCTCCCGACCTCACGTACAACGACCGGACGACCCTGCACGTGGGCGACATCGAGGTACGGGTCATCCACCCGGGCGTCGCCCACACCACCGGGGACTCGCTCGTGTGGCTGCCGGGGCAGCGGGTGGTGTTCACCGGCGATCTGGTCTTCTCGGGCGGCACGCCGTTCCTCGCGATGGGCTCGCTCTCCGGCTCGTTGCGGGCCATGGAACTGCTGCGCTCCCTCGACGCGGAGACCGTCGTCCCGGGGCACGGGCCGCTGACCGACCCCTCGGCGTACGAGGCCACCGAACGGTACCTGCGCCACGTCGCCGAACTCGCGCTGGAGGGACGCGCGAAGGGGCTGACCCCGCTGGAGACCGCGCTCGGGGCCGATCAGGGCGAGTTCGCGGCCTGGCGGGAGAGCGAGCGGCTGGTGGCGAACCTGCACCGGGCGTACGCGGAACTGTCCGGGGAGCCCGAGGGCGCCCCGCTGGACATCGTGGCCGTGCTCCGGGACATGACGGTGATGAACGGCGGCACCCCGATCCTCTGCCACGCCTGATCCGAGCGGGCCGGCCGCCCCGACGCGGCTCACCCCCCGCCCCGACGCGGCTCGCCCCCGCCCCGACGCGCCCCGGCGTGTCGGGGCTTGTTTCGGCGTACCCTCTGGACGGCATACCGACTGGTCGGCATGATGACTCTCGTCCGTTCCGTCACCGTCCATCCCGTACGGAGGTGCGCACCATGACCCCAGCGCCAGAACCGACCCCGACCGGCCCGCCGGGCCTCGATCCGGAGCGGCTGCGCGGCCGTCTCGACGCCGCGCTCCCCGGCCTCGTGGCCGGGCCGCTCACCGGCCGCCTCATCGAGGGAGGCCGCTCGAACCTCACGTACGCGGTCACCGACGGGTCCGCCCGCTGGGTGGTGCGCCGGCCGCCGCTCGGCCACGTGCTGGCGACCGCCCACGACATGCGGCGCGAGTACCGCGTCATCGCGGCCCTGCACGGCACGGCCGTACCGGTGCCCGAGCCGGTGCTCCTGTGCGAGGACGAGTCGGTGCTGGGTGCGCCGTTCTACGTGATGGAGCACGTGGACGGGGTCCCCTACCGGACGGCCGAGCAGTTGTCCGCCCTCGGCCCCGACCGCACCCGACGGGCCGTGCTCGGCCTGGTGGACACCCTCGTCGACCTGCACGCCGTGGACCCGGACGCCGTGGGGCTGGGTGACTTCGGCCGCCCCGCGGGCTTCCTCGACCGGCAGTTGCGCCGGTGGGGCAAGCAGCTCGCGGCCTCCCGCGGCCGGGAACTCGCCGGCATCGACGAACTGCACGGCGCGCTCGGCCGGTCCCTGCCCGACTCCCCCGCCCCCACCGTGGTGCACGGCGACTTCCGGCTCGACAACGTCCTGATCGGCGGTCCGGACGACACGATCCGGGCGGTGCTGGACTGGGAGATGTCCACGCTCGGCGATCCGCTGACCGACCTCGGGCTGCTGGTGATGTACAGCTCGGACCTGGGCCTGACCGCCTCCCCCGTCAGCACGACCAGCGGGGCGCCCGGCCACCCCTCCCCCGCGGAACTGGTCGAGCGGTACGCCTCCCGTTCGGGTCGGGACACCTCCGCGATCGCCTGGTACACCGCCTTCGCCTGGTTCAAGCTCGCGGTGATCCTCGAAGGCATCCACTACCGCTTCACGCTCGGACAGACCGTCGGAGCGGGCTTCGACCGGATCGGCGAGCTGGTCCCGGTCTTCATCGAGCACGGTCTGCACACCCTCCAGGAAGGCTGAGGAACCCCCGCATGGACTTCGCATTCGACTCCCGGACCGAGGAACTCCGCCAACGGCTGCACGCGTTCATGGAGGAGTACGTGTACCCGGCGGAGGCCGTCGCCGCCGAGCAGCGCGCGCGGCTGGCCTCGCCCTGGGACACCCCGGCCGTCTTCGGTGAACTGAAGGCCGAGGCGCGTCGCCAAGGCCTGTGGAACCTCTTCTTCCCCGGCGAGCGGTACGGCGCCGGGCTGACCAACCTCCAGTACGCCCCGCTCGCCGAGATCACCGGCCGCAGCCCGCACCTGGCGCCGATGGCGACGAACTGCGCCGCCCCGGACACCGGGAACATGGAACTGCTCGCCCAGTTCGCCGACGAGGAGCAGCGCAAGCGCTGGCTGGAACCGCTGCTGGACGGGGAGATCCGTTCGGCGTTCGCCATGACCGAGCCCGACGTGGCCTCCTCGGACGCCACGAACATCGAGACCCGCATCGAGCGTTCCGCCGGCGGCGACGAGTACGTGGTCACGGGCCGCAAGTGGTACATCTCCGGCGCCATGAACCCGGACTGCAAGATCTTCATCGTCATGGGCAAGACCGACCCCGACGGCGCCGACCCCCGCCGCCAGCAGTCGATGATCCTGGTCCCGCGCGACACCCCGGGCGTGGAGGTCCGCCGCGCCATGACGGTGTACGGGTACGCCGACCACGACCACGGCGGTCACGCGGAGGTGGTCTTCCACGGAGCGCGGGTCCCGGCCGCGAACCTGATCGGCGAGGAGGGTTCGGGGTTCGCCATCGCCCAGGCCCGGCTCGGTCCGGGGCGGATCCACCACTGCATGCGGCTGATCGGGATGGCGGAGCGGGCCATCGAGTTGATGTGCGAGCGCGCGAGCGGACGCACCGCCTTCGGCAAGGAGCTGGCCTCGCAGGGCGTCGTGCAGAACTGGATCGCGGACGCCCGGGTCACCGTCGAGCAGTTGCGGCTGCTGGTGTTGAAGACGGCCTGGCTGATGGACACGGTCGGCAACCGGGGCGCGCACACCGAGATCCAGGCCATCAAGATCGCGACGCCGAGGGCGGTCGTGGGGATCCTCGACCAGGCGGTGCAACTGCACGGCGCGGGCGGGGTCAGCCAGGACTTCCCGTTGGCCGAGTTGTGGGCGGCCGCGCGGACGCTGCGGTTGGCGGACGGTCCGGACGAGGTCCATCAGCGCTCCCTGGCCCAGCGGGAGTTGAGGAAGTACGCGGGGCGGACGTGAACGTGACGTGTTCGTGCGGGAGTTCTGACGAACATGTGTGCACGGTGAAGGCGATGCGGGGGGCCTATTGAGAAACCTTGTTGAATAAGCCCTGAAGGCGGGTGCGATCTTGATTTGCGCCTGTCAATCGGAACAGGGTTCTCCAGAAGGTTTGACGCCCCACACGTCAACACGAGGAGAACCCTCCACATGGCAACTCACAAGCGTTCGCGCGGTTTCCGGTACGCGGCAGTCGCCACGGGAGCCGCGACAGCGGCAGCCGTGACCCTGCTCGCGACCCCCTTCGCGGGGGCCGCGACACCGGCCGAGGGCACGGTCTACGGACTGGGCGCGCCCGGCGCGATCAGCGGAAGTTACGTGGTCATTCTCGACGAGGCCGCGGACAAGGGACAGCTCGCCGACAAGTACGGCGGCGAACTGCAACGCACCTACACCTCCGGGGTCAACGGTTTCTCGGCCTCCGGCCTCAGCGAGACCGAGGCCAAGCGGCTCGCGGCGGATCCCGCCGTCGGCAAGGTCGTGCAGAACAAGAAGTTCCACATCAACGCCACGCAGGACAACCCGCCTTCATGGGGGCTCGACCGGATCGACCAGGCCAAGACGGCGGGAGACAAGAAGTACGACTACCCCGACACCGCCGGTGAGGGGGTGACCGCGTACGTCATCGACACGGGCATACGCGTCAGCCACAAGGACTTCGGCGGCCGCGCCACGCACGGCTTCGACGCGGTGGACAACGACGACAGCGCCGACGACGGCAACGGTCACGGTACGCACGTGGCCGGCACCATCGCCGGTACGGAGCACGGTGTCGCCAAGAAGGCGAAGCTGGTCGCGGTGCGGGTGCTCGACGACAACGGTTCCGGTTCCACGGAACAGGTCGTCGCGGGCATCGACTGGGTCACCAAGAACCACAAGGGTCCGTCCGTGGCCAACATGAGCCTCGGCGGCGGTGCGGACGAGGCGCTCGACGAGGCGGTGAAGCGCTCGATCGCCTCGGGCGTCACGTTCGCCGTCGCGGCGGGCAACGAGTCGACGGACGCCGGGCAGGGCTCCCCCGCCCGTGTCCCGGAGGCGATCACCGTGGCGTCGAGCACCATCGACGACGCGCAGTCGGACTTCTCCAACTTCGGTTCCGTGGTGGACCTGTACGCGCCGGGCTCGGACATCACGTCCGACTGGAACGACAGTGACAGCGGCACCAAGACGATCTCCGGCACCTCCATGGCCACCCCGCACGTGGTCGGTGCCGCGGCCGTCTACCTGTCGGGACACTCGTCGGCGACGCCGGCCGAGGTGGCCACCGCGCTGACCGGTGCGGCCACCGCGGACGCGGTGACCAACCCGTCGGCGGGTACCGCGAACAAGCTGCTCAAGGTGTCCCCGTAACGGGTGACCGGCAGACCTGAACCGGTCCGCCCCTCGACCGCCCCCTCCAGGGGCGGCTCGGGGGGCGGGCCGGTTCGTCGTGCGAGGTCCTCCCGCCGGCCGGGTCCGCCCGTCTCAGGGGCGCAGCGCGCGCAGCAGCAGGTCGGCGAGGTGATCGGCGACCTGCTGGGGCGTGAGCGGGCCGTCCTCCCGGTACCAGGTGGACAGGTGGTGCACGGAGCCGAAGTGGTAGTCCACCACCAGGTCCGCGGGTGTGGCGGTGGAGAACACCCCGGTGCGCTGCCCCTCCTCGACCAGTGCCCGGAAGCGCTCGTGATAGCGCCGGCGCTCGGCCCGCACCTGCTTGAACTTCTCGGGACTGAGCTGGTGCATCGACCGGAAGAAGATCATCGCGTCGTCGAGGTTCTCGATGGTGGTGACCACCACGTCGGCGGCGGCGGCGCGCAGTCGCTCCTCCACGGGCGCGTCGGAACCGGCCACCGCGTCCAGTCGCTGCTGCTGGAGGCGCAGCATCCGCGCGTACACCTCGTGCAGCAGGTCGTCCTTGGAACCGAAGTAGTGGTAGAGCGCGCCCTTGGTGACCCCGGCCGCCTCGACGATCTCCTGTACGGAGGTGCGGTCGTAGCCGCGTTCGGCGAACAGCCGGGTGGCGACGGCCAGCAGTCGCTGCGGCACCGGCGCGTCGCCGGTGCCCTCGGACTCCGTGGTGGTCTTGGCGGCCATGGCTCTCGCCTTCCTTCCTGATCCCTCGCCCGTTGCGGGGCGACGTCGTGCGTCCGTCCGACTGTTTTCAGCCGCGTTCGCGCAGTTCCCGTCGCAGGATCTTGCCACTGCTCGTCTTGGGAAGGACAGGCAGGATCTCCACCTGCCTCGGGTACTTGTACGCGGCGATGCGCTCGGCGCAGTACGCGGACAGCTCGGCGGGCTCGACGCGGGCGCCGGGGCGCAGGCTCACGTAGGCCTTCACGCTTTCCCCCCGGTACGGGTCGGGGACCCCGACCACGGCCGCCTCGCGTACGTCGGGATGGGTGTACAGCACGTCCTCGACCTCGCGGGGCCAGACCTTGAAGCCGGACGCGTTGATCATGTCCTTCTTCCGGTCGACGACGTACAGCCAACCGTCGGCGTCCATGAACCCGACGTCGCCGGTGCGTAGTTCGCCGTCCGGGAAGGCCTTCGCGCTCTCCTCGGGCAGCCCCCAGTAGCCGGGGACGACCTGGGGGCCGCGGACGGCGATCTCCCCCGTCCCGCCGATCGGTACCTCGGCGCCCCGCTCGTCGAGGATGCGTACGAGGGTGTCCGCGCCCGGGAGGCCGACCGAGAGGGTACCGGAGACCGGGTCCACGGGGGCTTCGAGGTGGACGGGGACGGAGGCGCAGGGCGCGGTGCACTCGGTGAGCCCGTAGCCGTTGCGCAGGTAGAAGCCGAAGCGGGCGCGCAGCCGCTCGACCAGGGCCGGCGGGAGCGGGGCGCCGCCGGAGGAGACCACCCGGAACGAGGCGAAGTGCTCGGGGGTCGCGGCGGGGTGGGCCGCCAGGGCCATGAAGGCGGTGGCGGGGCCGACGGTGTAGGCGGGGCGGTGTTCGAGGAAGGCGTCGAGGACGGCGCCGGGTTCGAAGCGGTGGGCGAGGACGAGGGTGCCGGCGTTGACGAAGCAGGCGGCGAGCTCGCACACCAGGCCGGTGATGTGGAAGAGCGGGGCGAGGGCGAAGTAGCCCGCGCCCTCGGGGAGGGGGTGGCCGGTGACCTGGCGGGTCGCGTTGTGGGTGAGGGCCCCGTGTGGGTTGAGGGCGCCCTTGGGGGTGCCGGAGGTCCCGGAGGTGTAGCTGATGAGCGCCGTGTCGGAAGCGGTGAAGCGCGGGTCGGGCGGGGCGGGCCGGCCCTGGCGGGCCACGGTGGTGAGGTCGGCGGCCTCCAGGGGCGGCGCGTCCTCGTACGGGCCGAGGGTCGGGTCCGCGTCAGGGACGGGGGCCAGGACGCGTGGGTCGTCGCGCGTCTGGAAGTCCCGGTCTCGGGCGGTGAGCGCGAGGCGGACGCCGGTGTCGCGGACGCCCTCGCGGAGGTACCCGGTCCAGGCGCGGGCGTCGCAGGCCAGGGCGACGGCGCCGGAGTCGCGCAGGATGTGGCCGACCTCGCCGGACTTGTACATGGGGTTGAGCGGGACGACGATCGCGCCGGCCTTCCAGGCGGCCAGCACGGCGAGCACGAAGTGCGGGGTGTTCTGCAACATCACGGCGACCCGGTCGCCGCGCTCCACGCCCCGCGCGGCGAGGTGGCCGGCGACCGAGTCGGAGAGCGCGTCGACCTCGGCGTAGTCCAGCCGGCCGTCGAAGTAGGCGAGGGCGGTGCGTCCGGGGGCGCGGGCCACGGCCGCCCGGAAGGCGGCGGGCACGCTGACCGGGGGCGTGATGGGCGCGCGTTGGGCGGCGCTGAGGCGGGCCAGCCAGGGCCTGTCGGCATAGCGCACGGGCCGGGGCGTCGCGCCTTCGGTGGCGGGCGCGGGCGACGCGTCGGCAACGGTTTCGAGCTCGGGAACGGGCGCGGGTGCGGGCACGGACGGCGTCTCGGGGGCGGGTGCGGGCACGGACGGCGTCTCGGGGGCGGGCCCGGTCATCGCGTCTCCCACTTCTGCTGGAGGTGGTTCATGTTCGTCAGCCAGCGGTCCGGGTCGGTGGCCCGGGCGGCGTGGTAGTCGGCCACCTCGGGGTGCGGGAGGATCAAGAACCGGCCCTTCTCCATGCCGTCGAACAGGGCGTTCGCGACCGCTTCCGGCTCGATCGCGGTCGGCGCCAGGACGAGTTCGCCCGCCGAGCCCGCGGCGGTCAGCATGTCGGTGCGAACCCCCTGCGGGCAGACGGCGTGGACCTGGACGCCTCGGTGGCGGTAGGTCAACGACAGCCATTCCGCGAAGGCGAGGGCACCGTGCTTGGTGACACTGTACGGCGCGGCCCCGATCATCGTGAGGAGTCCGGCGGCGGAGACGGTGGACACGAACCGACCGCTCCCCCGCTCCAGCCACTCCGGCAACAGGGCGCGAGCGGCGCGGACGTGCGCCATGACGTTGACGTCCCATGCCGCTTCCCAGACGGCTTCGTCCACGAAGGCGTCGCCGCCCGAGGCGAGGCCGGCGTTGGCACAGTAGACGTCCACGGTCCCGCCGAGGGCCTCGCGGGCCCGGTCCACGATCGTCGAGGCGTCGCCGGGGACCGCGATCGCGCGGGCGCCGATCCCCTCGGCGACGGATGCGGCCTTCACCGGGTCGAGGTCGTTGACCACGACCGTGGCGCCCTCGGCGGCGAAGCGCTGCGCGAGGGCGGCTCCGATGCCGCCGCCGGCTCCGGTGACGACGACTCGCTGGTCCTGGTACGCGCTCACGTGGATCACCTTTCGACGCTGACGACGGATGCGGGCGGACCCGGGCGGGGTCCGATCCGATCCGGACGGATCGGGGGCAGACTAACCAGTCGGTATGTCGGGGCGGAAGGGGTCTGCGGCCTAGCGTGTCCGGATGACGCTGTCGCGACGCGGGGTACTGGGACTGGCCGGAGCCGTGGGGGCCATGGGGAGTCTGGGCGCGGCGGCGCCGGCCTCCCCGAAGGCGATCGGCGCGAGCGCGCGGGTGCGGACGGGGTGCGACCAGCTCGCCGCCGACGGGTACGCGGCGCTGGCCGGGCAGCGGGTCGGGGTGGTCACCAACCCGACCGGGATCACCGCCGACGCGCGCCACCTGGTGGATGTCCTGCACGCGGACGAACGGGTCGACCTGGTGGCGGTGTTCGGGCCGGAGCACGGGTTCCGGGGCACCGCTCAGGCGGGTGGTTCGGAGGGCGCGGGCCGGGATCCGGCGACGGGGCTGCCCGTGTACGACACGTACGACAAGAGCGGTCGGCAGCTCGCGGACGTGTTCACGACGGCCGGTGTCGACACGGTGGTCTTCGACATCCAGGACGTCGGGGCGCGCTTCTACACCTACATCTGGACCCTCTACGACTGCATGCGCGCGGCCGCCCTGGCGGGCAAGGCGGTGGTGGTGCTGGACCGGCCCAATCCGGTGGGCGGGGTGCGGGCGGCCGGACCGGTCCTCCAGCGGCCGTACGCGAGCTTCGTGGGACGGGAGCCGATCGCACTCGCGCACGGGATGACCGCGGCGGAGCTGGCCCTGCTGTTCAACGGCGAGTTCCTGAAGGACAAGCCCGTCGCGCTCAGGACGGTACGGATGACGGGATGGCGCCGGGAGTCGTTCTTCGGGGCGACAGGGCTGCCCTGGGTGCCGCCGAGCCCGAACATGCCGACTCCGGACACGGCTCTCGCGTACGCCGGCACCTGCCTGTTCGAGGGGACGAACCTGTCCGAGGGGCGAGGTACGACGACCCCCTTCGAGGTGGTCGGCGCCGAGGGCGTCGACCGGCGGTGGGCGGAGGCGGCGAACGCGCTGGGGCTGCCCGGGGTCTGGTTCCGGGAGACGTACTTCACCCCGTCCCTCTCCAAGCACGCCGGGAAGGTGTGCGGCGGGGTCCGGCTGATCGTGCACGACCGCGAGGCCTTCGACCCGGTACGGGCCGGAATCGGGCTGCTGGTCACCGCTCGGCGGACGTGGAGCGGCTTCGGCTGGCGGGCCGACCACTGGATCGACCGGCTGACGGGATCGGACCGGGTGCGCGCGCTGGTGGACGCGGGCGCCGGCGTGGAGGAGATCGTGGGCGACTGGGCGGCCGGGCTGGCGCGCTTCGCGGCCCTGCGGGAGGGGTACCTCCTCTACCGGTGACCCGGCCGGCCGCGGGGCCGGCGGGCGGACGCGGCAGCGGAATGCCGGGTCCGCCGGGGCGGCGTGGAGGGGGGCGTCATGGCGGACGTCGACAGGGTGGTCGGCAGCGGTGAAGGCGGCTGGGGCGGGGGCGCGATCACGGCGGGCGTCGCGGTCGGGGCCGGCTCGGGGGTCGGGGTCGGCTCTGGGGTCGCGGTCGGCTCTGGGGTCGCGGTCGGGGTCGGCTCGGGGGTCGGGGCCGGGGTCGGGGTCGGGCCGTACGCGGAACTCACCTTTGACGCCGACGGCGACGTGGATCGGAGCACCCGGGAGGCCGTGGCCCGGATCGAGGCCACCGATCTGCTGGTCTTCGCCCACGGCTGGAACAGCGACCGATCCACCTCGACCCGCCTGTACGACCGCTTCTTCGCCCCGTTCCCGAACCTCGTGGGGTCAGGGGTGCGGCTGGGGTACGTGGGGGTGGTCTGGCCCTCGATCCGGTTCTCCGACGAGCCGATACCGGACTTCGACCCGCCCGGCGCGCTCGCGGAACCCGGTCTCGGCACGGCACTGGGTCCCGTCACCCGGCGGGCGCTCGGGGAGTTCTGGCCGGACCGCGACGCGGAGCTGGACCGGATCGCCGAACTGCTGGAGGAACGGCCCGATTCGGCGGCGGCGTTCGTCGAGTTCGGCGCGCTGCTGCGGGAGCTCGTCGGAGTGGACGCGGTGGCCACGCCGGCCGCCCTGGACGTGCCGGCCATGTTCGCCCGGGACGTCCTGGAGGTGTGCCGGGCGTTCACCGACGCGCTCGCGGAGGCGGGCGCGACGCCGAGGCATGACGATGTCGATGTCGAGGGCGGGGGCGGGGGCGGCGGGGACGGGGACGGGGGCGCGAATTCGGCACTCGGCGGCGGGCTGCGCGCCCTGTGGAGCGGCGCGAAAGAGGTGCTGCGCCAGGCTACCTACTATCAGATGAAGAAGCGGGCGGGAGTCGTCGGCGAACACGGGCTGGGGCCGGTGCTCGCGGAGCTCGCGCACCGCCGGCCGGCGCTGCGGATCCACCTCATCGGTCACAGCTTCGGGGCGCGGGTGGCGGCCTTCTCGCTGCGCGCGGTGCCGAACGGATCCCGGTACGTGAAGTCCCTCACCCTGCTCCAAGGGGCCTTCTCCCACTACGCCTTCACCGATCGCCTCCCCCACGACGGGGACCGCGGGGGCGCCCTGCGGGGGCTCCAGCGGCGGGTGGACGGTCCGGTGGTCGCCTGCCATTCCCCGTACGACACCTCGCTCAAGGTGTTCTATCCGCTGGCCTCCCGGATGGCCGGGGATTCGGCCGGACTGCTCGGTTTCGACGAGCGCTGGGGCGCGATCGGGCACGACGGGGTACGGGCCGTGCCGGACACGCCCCGGCTGAGCCTCGACACGGTGCTGCGCGGCGGGCTGCCGGGGGCGGGTTGCGTCAGCGTGGACGCGGGCTCCGTGGTCCGGCGGGGCGGGGCACCGTCGGGGGCGCACAGTGACATCTGCCACGAGGAACTGGCCCGGGTCGTGGTTGCCGCGGGGCGCATGGGGCGTTGAGTTCCGGCCATGTGCCA
The DNA here is from genome assembly GCF_042889445.1 of Streptomyces sp. NPDC002602. NCBI lineage: Bacteria > Bacillati > Actinomycetota > Actinomycetes > Kitasatosporales > Streptomycetaceae > Streptomyces > Streptomyces sp. NPDC002602. The sequence goes on from NZ_JBIAQX010000005.1 coordinate 357,089, forward strand.
CCCGCACGCCTCGACCGCCCCCGCATGCGCCCACATTCCGCCGGGCATGTTGGGCACGTCGGGACGTACGACGACGTTCGACTAGTACGACGCCTCGACGTGGGCGCGGGGCGCGGCGGAGGTGAAGGTGCGATGGCGGGATTTCGAAGTCTGGCCTACCAGGTGCGCGATGCACGCAATGACCGGGCGTTGCGGCGTCATTCTCTGCGCCGTTGTCTGGAGAGATTCGCGCCCTACGGACATAGGGCGACATGGTGGCATTTGTGCGATCGACACGGGATCGCCCCCGAGGACCGGGGCGCCGATCCGCAGCGGCTGGTCGCCGCGTTGGAGGAGCTGGAGGAGGCCCGCGCCGTCTGGCTGGAGTACGAGCGCCAGTTCGCGGAGCGGCGCCGGCGTGAGAAGCACCACGGACTGCGCCGGCCGGACTGGGCGTGGGGCGGGAGCGGGGACGCGGTCGTGCGGTGCGCGGACCCGGGGATCCGGCCGGACGGCACGCTCGGTGAGGTGTTGAGACGGTTGGTGCGGGCGTTGGAGTCGGAGCCGGGCACGGGGTGCCCGATCTGTGGTGAGCGGGAGCTGAGCTGGCCGCCCATCGGGGTGGGCCACGAGGCGTGGGCCGGCGCCTGGTCCTGGGACGGGCCGGTGTGCGGGGGCTGCGGAATCGTGGTTCCCAGACCGGCCCTCGCCGACGCGGGTTCGGTGGACCCGGCGTCGGCGGGAGCGGCATGAGCGGGATGAGCGGGACGGACACGACGGGCCGGGGGCCGAACGGCTCGGACGGCTCGGACGGGGGCGGGAGCGGGAGCGCGGGGGCGCGGATTCCGCTCCAGGTCGCGTTGAACGGCGGTCGGGAGGCCGCCGAGGGGGCCGCGGTACCGATGTCCCCGGAGGACCTGGCGCGGTCTGCGGTGGCCTCGGTCGCCGCCGGGGCCCGTGAGGTGTTGGTGCATCCGCGGAGCCCGTGCGGCCGGGAGAGCCTCTCCCCCCGGGTGGTCGGGCCGCTGCTGGAGGCGCTGCGGGGTGCGGGGGTCTCCGTACCGCTGTCCGTGCCGGCGTGCGTCGCGGCGGAGCCGGATCCCGCCGCGCGGCAGGCACGGGTCCTTTCCTGGGATGTGCTGCCGGACCGCGCCGTGGTGCGTTTCACGGATCCCGGGGCCGAGGAGTTGGGCTTGGCCCTGCTGGAGCGCGGGGTGGCGGTGGACGCGGTGGTTCCGCTGGGCGGCACGGCCGGGGCCGGACCGTTGGGCCGGTTCCTGGCGTGGGCAGTGCCCGATCACGGCCGGGTCCGCCTCGTGCTCGAGCTGTCGGAGGCCGACCCGGCCTTGGTGGCGGGGTTGTGCTGGTTGCCGCCCGTGGAGGTGGTGCTGTTCGGGCGCGAGGCCGCCGCCTGGCCGGTGCTGAGGCTCGCCGCGCGGTGTGGTGCGGGGGCGCGGATCGGCGTGGGCGATGTGCTCGTCCTTCCGGACGGACGGCCGGCGCGGTCCAATGCCGAGCTGGTCACGGCGGCCTTGGCCGAGGCGGAGACGTCCCGCGTGACCAAAGCGACCGGAGCGACCGGAGCGACCGGAGCGACCGGAGCGACTACAACGACTAGAGCGACAGCCGGGAGCCGGTGAGGCGCTCGCCGAAGACGTCGTCCGGGTTGGACAGCGCGCAGTTCTCCAGGGACAGACAGCCGCAGCCGATACAGTCCGTCAAGTGGTCGCGCAACCGGCCGAGTTGTTTGATCCGGTGGTCGAGTTCGGCGCGCCAGGCCTCGGACAGGCCGGCCCAGTCCTCGCGGGTCGGCGTACGGCCTTCCGGGAGTTGGGACAGTGCCTCGCGGATGCTGGCGAGCGGGATTCCCACGCGTTGGGCGGCGCGTACGAAGGCGACCCGGCGCAGTGCGTCACGGGTGTAGCGGCGCTGGTTGCCGGAGGTGCGACGGCTGCTGATCAGGCCCTTGGCCTCGTAGAAGTGCAGCGCCGAAACGGCCGCGCCGCTGCGCGCGGACAGCTGACCGACGGTGAGTTCATGGACTTTCTCGGGAATCTGCGGCACTCGGCCGAGCGTAGTCGGCCGGACCGGAATCCGTTGACAGATACATGTGACCCCAGCATGCTGAGCAAGCGCTTATTCGCTGGTCAGTGAGAGGCAGGGGCAAGGCATGGCCGAACCGAGGATCTTCACGTCCGCCGAGGAGCTGCGCGCCGGGGTCGGCGCCCCGCTCGGCCCGAGCGAGTGGCTGGAGGTGGATCAGAAGCGGATCGACCTCTTCGCCGACGCGACGGGCGATCACCAGTGGATCCACGTCGATCCCGAGCGGGCGGCCTCCGGTCCCTTCGGAACGACCATCGCGCACGGCTACCTCACGCTGTCGCTGCTGCCGAGCCTGGTGCCGCAGATCATGCGGGTCGAGGGCATGCGGATGGGCATCAACTACGGCACGAACAAGGTGCGGTTCCCGGCCACGGTGCCGGTCGGCTCGCGGTTGCGCGCCACGGCCGTGATCACGGAGGTCACCGAGGCGGGTGGTGGCGTACAGGTCGCGGCGACCGTGACGGTCGAGCGCGAGGGCGGCGACAAGCCGGTGTGCGTCGCGGAGTCGGTGTCCCGGTACTACTTCTGAGCCGAGGGTCGGGGCGCGGGGCGGGGCCGGGGTCGGGGCGCGAGCCGGGGTCGGGCCGGGTCCGGTCGGGTCGGGTCGGGGTCGGCAACCGGATCCCGGGGCGGTTTCACTGGGTGCTTCACCGGTTCACCGGGTGCGTCACCGGGCGGACGTCACCGCGCCGCCCCGTGGCCGGGGCGCGTGCCGACCATGCGGAGCACGAGGTCGGAGTACAGCGCGCCGACCTCGTCGGGCGTGCGCGAGCCGGTCACGTTGAACCAGCGGGCCACGTCGATGCACAGGGACAGGACGGCGAGGGTGGTGCCGGGCACGTCGGGGACCTCGAACTCGCCCGCCGCGACCCCGTCGGCGATGATCCGGCGCACGGCCGCGTCGCTCTGCCGGCGCAGTGCCACGATTTCGGAGCGATGCTCCACGGCGAGAGCATCGAGCTCGTACTGGACCACGCGCGCGGTGGTGTGGTGCGCGGCGTGCCAGCCCACGAAGGACCGCACGGCCTCGTCGAGCCGGTCGGCGGCGGTCCCCGGGCCGGACGCGGCCGTCTCCAGGATCTCCAGCGCCTTGTCGTGGCCGATCCGGCTGATCCGGTGGAGCAGTTCTTCCTTGGTCTTGTAGTGGATGTAGAGCGCGGCCGGGCTCATGCCGGCCCGTCCGGCGATGTCCCGGGTGGTGGTGGCGTGGTAGCCGCGCTCCGCGAAGGCCTCCACGGCGGCGACGAGCAGCCGCCGCGCGGCGTCGGGGGTGACCTCCGACCACGGCTGGTAGCCACCGGTGTCCGCCTGGCTTTCCATCGCTCGCTCACCCTCTTCGCCTCGCGGGACCCGTGTCGCGGGACCCGTCACATGGGAATGGACACCCTACCGGAGGGGTGAGCAAGCGCTTAGCGATCCTGGGCCGCCGGGCCGGAGGCGGGCTTCGGCGCGAAGGGGTCGTAGCCGGTCATGAGCTTCTCCATCCGGGCCTGGTCGACCCGGGTGACGATCTGGGTGACTTCCTGCCGGTCCCGGATCACCTTGGCGAGGGTGAAGGCCGAGGTGGTCAGGTAGAGGACGGCGATGCCGAGGAAAGCGCGCACCCAGCCGTTCGCGTCCAGGTTGTAGATCCCCAGGGCCACGGCCGCCATGGCGACGCCGAAGGAGGCGACGGCCTGGCCGTAGTAGGCCCCCGTGTTCTGCTGCTTGACCGGTGTCTCGTTCATGGGTCCAGCTTCGGCGACCTGTGGCCCGCGCCACATCCGTGCGCGTACTCACGTACGTACTCAGCCGGCGGGGCGGCGGGGCGGCGGGGCGGCGGGGCGGCGGGGCGGCGGGGCGGCGGGGCGGCTCAGAACGCCGAGACCCCTGTACGGGCACGGCCGATGAGCAGCTTCTGGATCTGACTGGTGCCCTCGTACAGGGTCATCACGCGGGCGTCGCGCAGCAGTTTCCCGGCCGGGTACTCGTCGATGTAGCCGTAGCCGCCGTGGACTTGGAGGGCGTTGCTCGCGGCGCGCACGGCGGCCTCGGAGGCGAAGAGCTTGGCGGTCGAGGACTCGGTGGCGAAGGGCTTCCCGCGGTCGATCAGGTCGGCCACCCGCCAGGTCAACAGCCGGGCCGCGTCCACGTCGACCGAGATGTCGGCGATCAGCTCCTGGACCAGTTGGTGGTGGGCGATGGGCTTGCCGAACTGTTCGCGCTGGGCGGCGTACGAGACGGCCGCGTCCAGCGCCGCCTGGGCGATGCCGACGCAGCCGGCGGCGACCGACATCCGCCCCTTGGCGAGGGCGGACATGGCCACGGAGAAGCCCTTGCCCTCCGGTCCGAGCATCGCGGAGGCCGGCACGCGGACACCGTCGAGGACGAGTTCGGCGGTGGCCTGGCCGCGCAAGCCGAGCTTGCCGTGGATCTCGCGACGGGTCAGGCCGGGGCTGTCGGTGGGCACGAGGAAGGCGGAGATCCCTCGGTGGCCGGGCTCGTCGTTGGTGCGGGCGAAGAGCAGGACCACGTCGGCCCAGGTGCCGTTGGTGATGAACATCTTGCTGCCGCTGACGACGTACGTGTCGCCTTCGCGCCGAGCAAGGGTGTCCAGGTTGCCGGCGTCGGAGCCGGTGCCGGGTTCGGTGAGGCCGAAGCAGCCGAGCGATGCGCCCGAGCACAGGCGTGGGAGCCAGGCCTGCTTCTGCTCCTCGGTGCCCCAGGCGGCGACGGTCTTGGCCACCAGGCCGAGGGAGACGGAGACGATGCCGCGCACGGCGGAGTCGCCGCGGCCGAGTTCCTCGGTGACGAGCACGTAGGCGAGGTGGTCGCCGCCGGAACCGCCGTACTCCTCGGGCACGGTCAGCCCGAGGAAGCCCAGGTCACCGAGCTTCTTGACCAGCGACCGGTCGACGCTCTCGGCGCGGTCCCATGCGGCGGCGTACGGGGTGATCTCCCGCTCGGTGAACTCGCGGGCGAGCCGCCGAACGGCCTCCTGCTCCTCGCTCAGCTCCAGGTCCACCGGTGCACCTCCGGGCGGTCCGGCGCGGATTAACTAGCACCGGTAGTTTAATGTGGGCAGGCCCTACTATGTGGCGCATGGCCAGACCGCGCAAGCCCCTCCTCAGTAGAGACCGCATCGTCGAGGCGGCGGGCGCGCTGGTGGACTCGGAGGGCCTTGAGGCGGTGTCCACGCGCCGACTGGCGGCCGCGCTCGGGGTCAGCGGGCCTTCGCTCTACAACCACTTCCGCACCAAGGACGAGATCCTGGACGCGGTGGCGGACGCGGTGAGCGCCCGAGTCGACTTGTCGATGTTCGACGGCGAGGACGGCCGGAGTTGGCGGCTCGCGCTGCACGACTGGGCCCACTCGTACCGGGACGCCTTGTCCGACCACCCGAACATCGTTCCGGTGCTGGCGCGGGGACCGGGTCGTCGCCCGGCGGGGCTCCGGGTGGCGGACGCCGTCTTCGGCGCGATGACGGAGGCCGGGTGGCCGCCGGCCCACGCGACGCGGATCGGCGCGCTGATGCGGTACTTCATCCTGGGCTCGGCGGTGGGTTCCTTCGCCGGGGGTTTCGTGGACGATCGCGCCGCGTACGACCCGTCGGACTACCCGCACCTGGGCCAGGCCCACCTGCTGGCCGAGCGGCAGCACGAGGTGGACGAGGGCGCGTTCGAGACGGGGCTGGCGGCACTGCTGGACGGACTGGCGATCCAGTACGAGGCGCTGAAGGGGACGACCTGACGGACGTCCGGGGCGGCGGGGGCCCTGCGGGGACGGGGACGGGTCGGGAGCAGGCCATGGCCCGCTCCCGGCCCGTCCCCGTCCGCGTCCGCTCCGACTCCGGCTCCGGCTCCGGCTCCGGCTCCGGCTCCGGCTCCGGCTCCGGCTAGAAGATGACCAGCGAGCGGCCGCCCTTGCCCGCCAGCATCGCGTCGAAGGCGGCCGGGATGCCGTCGAGGGTGATCCGGTCGGTGACGAGCGCGCCGAGGTCCAGCCGGCCGGCCCGGACGTGGTCGGCGATCACCGGGAGGTCACGGGCCGGGTCACTGTTGCCGTAGACGCAGCCGGTGAGGGTCCGGGCGAAGTGGAAGATCTCCAACGCGTGGAAGGTGACCTGCTGCTCCTTGCCACCGATGCCGACGACCGTGGTGCGACCGCCGCGACGCGTCGAATCCCACGCGCCGCGAATGGTCTCCGCCCGGCCGACGCACTCGATCGCCACGTCCGCGCCCCGGCCCCCGGTCAGCGCCCGGATCTGCTTGGCCGTGGTCTCCGACGCGAGGACGAATTCCGTGGCACCGGCGGCGCGCGCCAGTTCCTCCTTCGCCGGGGAGACGTCGACGGCCACGATCGGGCCCGCCTGCGCGACGCGGGCCGCCTGGAGGGCGGCCAGACCGACCCCGCCGACACCGAAGACGGCCACCGACTCCCCGGGGCGGACCTGGGCGCTGTGGTGGACGGCTCCGTAGCCGGTGAGGACGGCGCAGCCGAGCAGGGCGGCCTCGGCGAGCGGGATCCCGGCGGGTGCGGGCAACACGCAGTTCGCCGCGACCACGGTCTCCTCCGCGAAGGCGGCCACGTTCAGCCCGGGGTGCAGTTCGGTGCCGTCGGCGTCGTGGGCGTGGACCGCGCCGACCCCGGCCAGCGCCTGGGTGCAGAGCCAGACCTCGCCGATCAGGCAGTGGTGACACGCCCCGCACGACGGGGCCCAGTTGAGCACCACCCCGTCACCGGGGGCGACGTGGGTGACACCCTCCCCGACGGCGAGGACCGTACCCGCGCCCTCATGACCGAGGACGGCGGGGACCGGGACCCGCATGGTGCCGTTGCTGAGGGAGAGGTCGGAATGGCAGACCCCGGCTGCGGCGAGCCGCACCCGGACCTGACCGGGGCCGGTTTCGGGCAGCACGATCTCCCGGATCTCCAGCGGGGCTCCGACGGCGGGCAGGATGGCGGCGCGGACCATGGTCGTCGTCTCCGTACTTCCGGGGTTCAGAACTGCAGTGACTTGGTCTGGAGGTACTCGCCCAGGCCGTGCGGACCCAACTCTCGCCCCACGCCCGACTGCTTGTAGCCACCGAAGGGCGCGAGCACGTTGAAGCGACCGCCGTTGATGTCCACCTGGCCGGTGTCCATGCGGCGGGCGAAGGCCGTCGCGGTCTGCGCGTCCGCCGCCCAGACGGCTCCGCCGAGGCCGTACACGGTGCCGTTGGCGATGCGCAGGGCGTCGTCCTCGTCCTCGTACCGGAGGATCGACAGCACGGGGCCGAAGATCTCCTCTTGGGCGATGGTCATGTCGGGGGTGACGTCCGCGAAGAGGGTCGGGGCGATGAAGTATCCCTGGTCGTGGGGCGCGTCGGGCCCGCCCGCGACGAGGCGTGCCCCCTCCTCGACCCCCTTGACGATGTACGCGCGAACGCGGTCGCGCTGCTTGGCGTTGATCACCGGGCCGAGGCGGGTGCCCTGCTCGCGGGGGTCGCCGGTGGGGTACTTGGCGATGGCGTCGGCCGCGAGCGCGACGGCCTCCTCGTACTGGTCCCGGTGGACGAGCATGCGGGTGAGCGCATTGCAGCTCTGGCCGGAGTTGTTCATGACGTGGCCGACGCCCACGGCGACGGCCTTGGCCAGATCGGCGCCGGGCAGGATGACGTTGGCCGACTTGCCGCCCAGTTCGAGGGCGACGCGCTTGATCGCGGCGCCGGCGGTGGCGCCGATCTGCCGGCCGACCGCGGTCGAGCCGGTGAAGGAGACGAGGTCGACTCCCTCGTGCGCGGCCAGCTCCTGGCCGGCGACCGGGCCGGTGCCGGTCACCAGGTTGAAGACCCCGGCCGGGATGCCCGCCTCGTGGACGGCTTCGGCGAAGAGCTGTGCGGTCAGCGGGGTGTCTTCCGCCGGCTTGAGGACGAGGGTGCAGCCGGCGGCGAGAGCGGGTGCCACCTTGGCAACGACCTGGTGCAGCGGGTAGTTCCAGGGCGTGATCGCCCCGACCACGCCGACCGGTTCCATCAGCACCGTGGAGTTCCCGAGCCGCTCCTCGAAGGCGTACGAGGCACCGAGTTCGGCGAACGAGCCCGCGACGGCGATCGGCGACCCCACGTGCACGGCCTCCGCGAAGCCGAGCGGAGCGCCGAGCTCCGCGGAAATGGTCTCCGCGATCTCCTTCTTGCGGCGAACCAGCACATCGCGCAGGGCCCCCACGAGGGCCGCCCGCTCGGCCGGCGGCGTGGCCGCCCAGCCGGGGAAGGCCGCGCGTGCCGCGCGTACGGCCGCGTCCACGTCCTCGGCGGTACCGGCCGGAACCGAGGCGAGGACCTGTTCGTCGGCGGGATTGACGACCTCGATCCGCTCACGTCCGACGGCCGGCCGCCAGGCGCCGCCTATGTACATCCCGTCCTGGGCCTTCATGGCTCTCCTCCCGAACACGCGCGAGCGCGCAGACCTGACCTCGCCAACACCCTACAAACTAGCGCCGGTAGTTTTGCGGGCGCCAGAGGCGGCCGGGATCAGATGATGCCGAAAAGCATCCCCGCCGCCAGGACCACCAGGGAGGTCAGGGCCGCCCACTTCACGGTGAATCGGGTGTGATCGCCGAACTCGACCTTGGCCATGCCGACGAGGACGTAGACGGCCGGAACCAGTGGGCTTGACATGTGCAGGGCCTGGCCGACGAGGGATGCGCGGGCGATCTCCAGCGGCGAGACGCCGTGCGCGGCGCCGGCCTCGGCCAGTACCGGCAGGACCCCGAAGTAGAAGCCGTCGTTCGACATGAAGTAGGTCAGGGGCAGGCTGAGCAGGCCCGTGACCAGGGCCATGTGCGGTCCCATCCCCTCGGGGATCGCGCCGACGAGCCAGTCGGCCATGTGCTTGACCATGCCGGTGCCGGTGAGGACACCGGTGAAGACCGCAGCGGCGAAGACCATGCCCGCGACGTTGAGGACGTTGTCGGCGTGGGCGGCGATCCGGGCCTTCTGGTCGGGCATGTGGGGGAAGTTGATCGTGAGGGCGAGGGCCGCACCGAGAAGGAAGAGCACCGGGATGGGCAGCAACTCCATGATCATCGCGGTGAGGAGGGTGACGGTCAGCCCGGCGTTGAACCAGTAGAGGCGGGGACGGAGCGTCGCACGGTTCGGATCGAGCCCCTGGAAACCGTCACCGTCACCGTCGGGGGCGGTGGCCGTGGCCGTGGGTGCGTCCGGAGCGGTGGGGGCGGGCACGGGTGCGGGTGCGGGTGCGGGCACGGGTGCGGGTGCGGGTGTCCTGCCGGAGCCGTCCGGGCCCGAGGCGGAGACGGGGGCGGCGGGGGCGGCGACCGAGGTGCCCACCCCCGCCGTGACCGTGGCGGGCTCCCCTTCGACCAGTTCGACCTGCGACTCCGCGTCCCGCTTCTCCGTGGCCTTCTCCTGCGCGTACTCACCCTGTGCGCCGGGCATGACCAGCAGCCCGACCCGGCGTCGCTCCTTCACGCCGAGGACGTACGCGAGGACGAACACGAAGAGCAGCCCGGCCGCCAGCGCGGGGATCATCGGGACGAAGACGTCGGCGGCGTCGAGCTTGAGGGCGGTGGCGGCGCGGGCCGTGGGACCGCCCCAGGGGAGGGTGTTCATGACGCCGTTGGCGGTGGCCGCGACGCCGGTCATGACCACCAGGCTCATGCCGAGGCGCTTGTAGAGCGGGTACATGGCCGAGACCGTGATCATGAAGGTGGTGGAGCCGTCGCCGTCGAGCGACACGATCGCGGCGAGCACCGCCGTACCGACCACGACCCGCATCGGGTCCGCCTTGCAGAAGCGCAGGATGCCGCGCACGATCGGGTCGAAGAGGCCTACGTCGATCATCACGCCGAAGTAGACGATGGCGAACATCAGCATCGCGGCCGTCGGCGCGAGTTTGCCGACCCCGTCGATGACGTAGTCGCCCAACTGCGCACCCTGTCCGGCGAAGACGCAGAAGAGCGCGGGGATGAGCACGAGCGCCGCGATGGGCGACATTTTCTTCAGCATGATCAGAACCAGGAAGGTCGCGATCATGGCGAAGCCGAGGAAGGTCAGCATGCTGGGAACGTAGGTGGCTCCCCGAGGCGCCAACAAGACGTCGACGCGTGAGCAATACGAGCAAAACCCCAGCTCAGGGCAGAGGAGCCAGTTCGACCGGGAATCCGTTGAGCACGGCGGTACCGGACAGCGGGTCGAGTCGGCTGCCGTCGAGCAACTGGTTCACATTGGCTCCGGGCACGGCCCTGGCCACCGAGAGTCGGGAGCCGGCCCGGTCGTGGCCCCAACCGTGCGGAAGGCTGACGACCCCGGTGCGGACGGCGTCGGTGATCTCGACCGGGACCTCCAGACTGCCGCCGTCGGCGGTGATCCGGGCCCGCCCGCCGTCGGTGAGGCCCAGTCGGTCCGCGTCCTGCGGATGGACCTGGAGGGTGCACCGGTTGGAACCTCCGACCAGGGCCGGGACGTTGTGCAACCAGCTGTTGTTCGACCGCAGATGGCGGCGGCCCACGAGCACCAGGGCGGCGGGGCGTTCGGCGAGCGCCGCGCGGAGCCTGGGGAGTTCGGCCGCGATCGGGTCCGGGAGCAGTTCGATCCGGCCGGTGCGGGTCTTCAGCACGCCCGGGAGCCTGGGACTCAAGGGGCCCAGGTCGATGCCGTGCGGCCGCTTCCGCAGCTCGTCGAGGGTGAGGTCGTACGGTCCGAGTCGCAGCATCATGTCGAGCCGCCGCTCGGGGCCGGTGCTGCCCGTCAGTGCCCGCGCCTCCCGCTGCGGGTCTCCGCCGAAGAGCGGCGAGTGGGGGTCGGCGACCTCTCGGGCGAGGGTGTCGGCGATGACGCGGTCGTCGAGGACGTCCGGCGATGCCCCGTGCATCCCGGACACCGCGAGGATCAAGCGCGCGTGGACCTCGCACTCGTCCATGCGGCCTTCTTCGAGGGGCACGGCGGGTGGCGAGTAGCGGGCCTGGTTGCGCACGGCGAACGCGTTGAACGCGAAGTCGAAGTGGGCGGACTGTGAGGGCGGCGGCGGGGGCAGGACGACGTGGGCGTGGCGCGAGGTCTCGTTGAGGTACGGATCGACGCTGATCATGAAGTCGAGTCCGGCCAGGGCCGCGTCGAGGCGCCGGCCGTCGGGGGCGGACAGCACGGGGTTGGCGGCGATGGCGATCAGGGCCCGGATCCGTCCCTCGCCCGGCGTCTCGATCTCCTCGGCCATGGCAGCGGTGGGCAGTTCACCCTTGGCTTCCGGGTGGCCGCTGACCCTGCTGTGCCAGCGGCCGAGGTCGAACCCCTTGCCGGGACGGGCGGGTCGGGGTGCGCGGTCGGTCGCCGAGAGAGGGAAGAGCGCCCCGCCCGGACGGTCGAGATTGCCCGTGAGGATGTTCAGGACGTCGACCAGCCAACTGGCGAGGGTGCCGTACTCGGCCGTGCAGCTACCGATGCGCCCGTAGACGGCGGCGGTGGGTGCGTCCGCCAGCTCCCGGGCGAGGGAACGGATCTCACCGGCGGTCAGGTCGCAGGCCGGGGCGACGGCCTCGGGAGTGAAACGGGCGAGGGCGTCGGCGAGTTCCCCGAGGTCTTCGGCCCATTCCTCCGGCGTCCCGGGGGTCGCGATTCCCTCCGCGAGCAGGGTGTGCGCGAGCGCGGCCAGCAGCAGGGCGTCGCTGCCGGGGCGGGGTGCGAGGTGCCGGTCGGCCAGCGCGGCGGTGCGCGTGCGCCGCGGATCGACGACGACCAGGGTTCCGCCGCGGGCCCGCAGAGCCTTGAGCCGACCGGGGAAGTCCGGGGCGGTGCAGAGGGAGCCGTTGGACTCGACCGGGTTCGCGCCGAGGAGCAGGAGGAAGTCGGTGCGGTCGAGATCGGGGACCGGGATGGCGAAGGGGTCGCCGAAGAGCAGCCCGCTGGACACGTGCTTGGGCATCTGGTCCAGGGTGCTGGCGGTGAAGAGGTTCCGGGTGCCGAGGGCCTTGAGGAGGAGCGGCGGGTAGAGGGCTCCGGCCATGGTGTGGACGTTCGGGTTGCCGAGGACGACGCCGACGGACTGGGCTCCGTGTTCCCGTACGAGGGCGGGCACGGCCGCGGCGATCGCCTCGTAGGCCTCGTCCCAACCCGCTTCGCGCAGCCGGCCGTCGCGGCGCACGAGGGGGGTCCGCAGCCGGTCCGGATCGGCGTCGAGGGCCCCGAAGGCCGCGCCCTTGGGGCAGATGAAGCCGTGGCTGAACACATCGTCCCGGTCGCCGCGGGCGCCGGTGACGGTGGTGCCCTCGATGGTCAGCGTGAGGCCGCAGGTGGCTTCACAGAGGGGGCAGACGCGCAGGGCGGTGCGGGGCATGGTCGCTCCTGGGGACGGCAGGCTGCGGTGCGGGCACACGGGCGGGTCGAGCATACCGACCAGTAGGGAGGTTGGGGAGGGGTGCGTTCGGGGCGACTGCGGGCCTCGGGGGTTCAATCGAGTACGCGGGCCAGGTAGGCCTGCATCATCGCCCGGGTTTCGGCGACGATCCCGGGGTCCCCCGCGGGGTCGACGCGGAAGGCCAACTGGATGAGCGCGTCGGTGGCCTCGACCGCCACCAGCACGGCCCGTTCGAGGGTGGCGTCGCGGGTGCGGCCGAGGTGGCGGGAGAGCAGTTCGGTGAGCCGTACGGCGACCAGGTGATTGGGGTCGGCGGCCGGACCCTCGGGAGGCGGCGCGGGCACGCCGAAGTCGACCAGCGCGAATCCGGGCACGCTGCGCTTCATCGCCAGGTATTCGTCCAGGACGGCGTCGACGACGGGCCGCCAATGGGTGGCCGGAAGGGCGGCCAGCCGTTCCTCGATGCCGTCGGCGTAGCGGTCGAGATTGCGGTGGGCCAGGGCAATGGCCATGGCTCGCTTGTTCCCGAAGAAGCGGTAGACGGAGCCGATGGGCACTCCGGCGCGCAGGGCGACGGCACGGGTGCTGAGGTTCTCGTACCCGGTCTCGTCCAGGAGTTCCGCGCAGGCGTCGAGGATCCGGGCGAGCCGGTCGGCGCTGCGCTGCTGGACAGGGGTCCGGCGCATGGGGTGGGCGGGGGGCACGGGGTCCATCATGCCGTTCCTGGCTTCCGCTCGGGCCGGTGGCCTCAGTTCAGCAGGAGACTGAGGCCACCGATGGTGTACGTGATCATCAGGGCGAGCAGGGGCAGTTGGCCGGCCACGGCCTTGGCGGGCGGGAAGAGGCGTACGGACCGGTCGTGTGCGGCGATCACTCCGAGTACGTGTCCGGTGACGACGGCGATCACCTGGAGGGCCGCGAGGCCGCCGGGGCCCAGTGGTGGCAAGGATTCCGAGGCATTGTCAGTGCCCGCTGCCATGATTACCGTGCGTGGTCCTTCGGTGACGAGGAGGGAGAAGTAGTGGGCGACGAGATAGCCGAGCGCGATCGGCACGAGTGAGTGCGCGAAGGCGGTCAGCGGGCGGGGGTGCGGGCCGCTGACGAGGCGGGTGGCCGCCGCGCACAGGCAGTACAGGGCGGCGACGAGGGCGATGGAACCGAGGAGTCCGAGGGTGGCCGTGGGGGTGCGGCCGAGAGGGGAGGTCTGAATGGCGTTGATCCAGGAGGGGTTGTCGGAGTAGCCGTCGTAGGCGGTGGAGCCGAGCAGGACGCAGACGACGGCGACGAGTCCGGGCCGCTCGGGCGTCGCGTCGAGTCCGTGGAACGGGTTGCGCAGGACCAGCCGGCCGTCGGTGCGACGGCCCAGGGGGGAGAGTCTGGCCAGGAGATCGGAGTAGGCCTCGAAGGGGTCTCCATCGGCGAACCAGTTCTCGCCGAAGCGGGCGGCGAGGGCCAGTTGACCGACGACGAAGCAGCAGAGAGCGATCAGGAGGGTGGTGGTGGATGCGGGATCCGGGGAGACGAGCTCCAGCCAGGTGAAGCCGAACAGCCCGACCGCGGCGGGCCATTGGCCGAGCCGGGCGGGCAGTGGTCGGTCGGGGGCGCGGCGGCGCAGGGCGGCGGCCAGGAGCCGGTGAAGGGTGCGGAGCGGGTTGAACAGGCGCCATACGGGGCCCAGGAGAAGGGAGGCCGGGACGAGTCCGACCCAGAGCAGGACGTAGACGGCGCCGGGAGCGGGGTTCCGGGCGGGATCGTCGGGACCGAGGAGGAGGTGGAGCAACACGGCGAGGACGGCGGCGAGACCGAGCCCGCGCAGGGTGGTGCGGGTGGCCGGCGCGTCGGCCACCCGTTGGAACCGGGCGGGCAGGGCGAGGCCCGAGCGGCCACCCCGGAAGCGGGACGTGGACCAGAGCAGACCGAGCGCGAGAAAGGAGACGAACAGCGCGGCGAAGGCACCGGCGAAGGCGTAGAAGGGAGAGATCGGCAGATCGTGCTGGGACCCGATCCCGTGTGCGAGCAGGGTGGTCGACGGATCGGCCGGGTACGGGACCACGTCCTGGCCGGAGCGACCGCCCCCCGCGCACGGAGCCGGGCAGCCGCCGCCACCCGGGCCCAGGGGCAGGCTCGCGGCGAGTCGGAGTGGGGCGAGTCGGAGTGGGGTCATCGGACGAGGAGCTGGGTGAGGACGAGGTCGCTCTCGTGGGTCTCGACCTCGAAGAGCCCGGTGCGGTCGGCCGTCAGGATCAGGGTGGCCTCCTGGCCTGCGGGCAGGGCCAGTTCCTTGTCGTAGCCGTGGACGTGCAGGGTGTCCGCGCGGTCGCTGGTGACCCGCAGGGCCACCCGTTCGCCGCGCCCCACCTCGACGCGGCCGGGGGCGGGGACGACCTTGCCGTCCCGGACGGTGACGGTGACCGTGCGGTCGACGTCCGGGGTCTCGGAGCTCCGGGGGGTCTGGGCCGGCTGGGGTGTCCGGGTTGCCTGGGGTGGCGCCGTCGGCGTGGGGGTGGCGTGGCTGTGGGATCCCTGGCCCGGGGGGCCTCCGGTCAGCTCGGCGGTGGCCTCGACCGCCTTGCCGCCGACGGCCCAGGCGGTGTGGTCGTCGGCGTACAGGCGGACGGTCAGGGTGTGCGCGCCCTCGGGCACCTGCGCCGCGGACAGGTGGTACCAGGGGCCGTACGCCCGGGCCAGCTTGCGCCCGTCCAGTTCCAGGTGGGCGTGGCCGGCGCCGGGAAGGGCCGCGCCGCCGACGCTGTCGGGGGTGAAGCGGAAGTTCTTCACGCCGAGTTGGAGGTTCCAGCCGTCCTCCGAGTCGGGCCGGGTGGTGAGCCGTACCTCGGGCGCGCCTTGGGCCGGGACCTGCCGGAGGCGGTGGCCGGCGCCGTCCTGGGCGTCGAGCAGGGTGCCCACGTCACCCGAGGCCTGTTCGTGGCTGGTGCCGGGTTTGTGGTGGGTGGTGGCCCTGCCTCCGCATCCCGTCGCCGTGCCGCCGGCGAGCAGCAGGAGCAGGGCGACCAGGGCCGCGGTGCGGACGCTGCGGCGGCGAGGACGGTCAGCGCTGGGCAGTCGGGCCGTGATGGGCGATCGGGTCACGCTGGGCGGTGGGGGCACGCTGGGCGATCGGGTCACGCTGGGCGGTCGGGCCGTGCTGGGCGGCGCGGCGCAGGTGGCGCAGCCGATGCGGTCGGCGTGGTCTCGGTTCATCGCGGGCCTCCGTTCCCGGCCGGGGGTTCGGTGTCGGCCTGGGGGTGGGTGTCGGCCTGGGGGTGGGTGGGGGCCTGGGGGTGGGTGGGGGCCGGGGAGTGGGTGGTGGCCGGGGAGTGGGTGGTGGCCGCCGCGCTCAGGGCCGGGGGCGGGCCGTCGGGGGTCGGGGCGCGGTCTCCGTCGGGGTCGCCGCCGGGGCCGGTCGGGCGGGCCGGCGTGCCCGGACGGGCCGAGGCGACGACCGCCCAGAGCACCCACACCACCGCGACGAGCGCCCGCACCCAGGCGGGGCCGAGCGGGATCCAGGGGATCATGAGGACGGCCCTGTCGAAAGCGTCGAGCAGGGTCAGGGCGGCCAGCAGCAGGGTGAGCCGGGCGAGCCACGGCCGGTCGGCGCGCAGGACCAGCCCGACGCCCGTCCACCACAGCCCCAGGAGGAGCAGGGCCAGGGCCGGCACGAAGGTGGGGGTGAGGGCCGTGGTGGACCCGGCCACGTCCAGGCACAGCCCGGCCAGGCCCAGGAGCGAGGCGATCGTCCCCGTTCGGGAGCCGCGCAGCCGGCGCCACCACAGGACTCCGCCGACCAGCAGCAGCACGGCCGCGACGGCCAGCGCGATCTGGGTCTCGACCCGCTCCAGGCCGCGGGCGCCGTACCAGTCGCAGCCCGCCGGCAGTTTGCGGGCCTGGACGTTGTAGTCGGCGCAGACCAGCAGTTGGACGAGCTTGACCGGTTCGCCGGCCAGACGCGCGGAGCCGCCGGAGACGGCGCCGCGGCGCTCGCCGCACTCGGGCAGGGTGGCGGGGGTGGAACCGTCGGGGCCGTCCTGCCAGCAGTTGCCCCTGCCCTGTCCGTCCCACCAGACGTCCATGCCGTTGGGGCGGGAGGCCCCGGCCTTGTCCTTGCCGAGGATGTTGGCGGCGTAGCGGTTGTGGTGGGAGGTGTCGGCCTGCTTGGCCCACGCCTCCTCGCCCCGGATGAAGGCGGGGACGGCGCTCAGGAAGAATCCGGCGCGCTGGTGCCCGTACACCCAGTTGCCCTCGTACAGGTTCCAGTTCCCGCCGGCGGTGATGATGCCGGTGCCGGGGGGCATGGAGATCTGTGGGCAGACCACGCCCTGCTCGTAGCCCCGTTCGATGGGCGGTTTGGCGCAGGTGCCGTCGGCGACGTGACGGTAGTAGTCCTGGTTGTTGTCGTGGATCAGGTTCCGCTCGAACCTGGCGTGGTTCTGCGGGAGTCCGGGGTGGCCGGGGAAGGCGCTGTCCATCGACGCGCCGCCCATGTTCTGGTCGAACTCGTTGTCGTGGACCCAGACGGAGTCCCCGGCCGTGCCCGAGTAGCCGACCATGTTGTGGTGGCTGCGGCAGCCGGTGATCTCGATGGAGTAGCGGGGGACGTCGTAGCCCCGGCCGTCGTTGATGTCGGAGGCGCTGCCGGGGTAGATGCCGGAGTCCCCGTTGCCGTAGGACTCGCAGTTCTTGTAGAGCCCGTGGTCGCTCGCGAAGGTCAGGAAGCCGTACTCGTCGTTCCAGCGGGTCAGTACGTCGTCGATGACGAAGCCGTCGCCGGCGAGCACGTACAGCGAGTTGAAGGTGGTGCGCTGGGCGGTGAAGTTGCGGAAGTAGATGCCGTTGGACTTGTCGGCCCGGATGGCGTTCAGCTTCTGGTACTTGGCGTCGATGACCACGTCCTGGCGGGACGCCCCGGTGCCCTCGATCTGGAGGTTCGTCTTGCCGAGGATCGCGACGAGGTTCTGGTTGTGCCGGCACCGCTCCTGCTGCTCGTAGGACAGGATCTGGTAGCCGAGCGAGGAGTTGGGTGCCTTGAGCGTGGCGCACTCGCCGGTGGGCTTGGGGAGCGAGGGCTCCTCCTCGTACAGGCCGGGCAGGATCGCGATGTTCATCCCCGGCCGGTCCACCGCGTCCACGGCCTCCTGGAGGTGGCGGAAGCCGGTCTTCTCGCATCGCGCGTAGAGAGCGAGGTTGCGCTGCCTGAGTTCCTGCGGGAAGCCCGATATCCGGCGCTCGAAGGCGGGTCGGTCGGTCTTGCACACCAGGAGGTCGGGCTCGGCCTTGCGGTACTCGGGTACGGAGCCGCTGCCGTCGGGGAGGGTGACGGGGCGCTCCTCGTGCGCGCGGGCGGCGGGCGCGGCGGCGAGGAGGGACAGGAACGCGAGGAGGGCGGCGAGGAGCGCCGCCGGCACGGCAGGAAACCTGCGGGTCCACGACATGCGCGAGAGAGTAGAGCAATGTTCATCTTTTGGGACCCCCCTCGACCCGAATCGGTCCGCCGCCCAGCGAAGCCCGCCCGAAACCGCCGCCCGGATCCGCCGCCCGGCACGGCCGAACGGAGAGTCTTCGGACGGGCCGCGCGGGCCGGCCGGAAGGTCACCGTTGACGCGGGGACCCCTGAATCCTACTGTCACCCATAGGATTCCTACGGCAGACCGGGAGCGTTCCATGAGTGACGGCGACACCAGCGAGCAGGCCAGGAAGACCGCGGAGGCGCTGGAGTACCTCTCCGGATTCGGCAACGAGCACAGCTCGGAGGCCGTTCCGGGCGCACTCCCCCACGGCCGGAACTCGCCCCAGCGCGCCCCCCTCGGCCTCTACGCCGAGCAGCTCAGCGGCAGCGCGTTCACCGAGCCCCGCACCCACAACCGTCGCTCGTGGCTCTACCGGATCCGCCCCTCGGCGGCGCACCCGCCGTTCACCCGCGTCGACAACGGCGGCCTGCGCAGCGCGCCCTTCACCGAGACCGTGCCGGATCCGAACCGACTCCGCTGGAACCCGCTGCCCGACCCGGCGCCCGGCACCGACTTCCTGGCCGGCCTGTGGACCCTCGGCGGGAACGGCGACGCCGCCCAGCGCGCCGGCATGGCGATCCACCTGTACTCCGCCAACGCCGCCATGACGGACCGGGTGTTCAGCAGCTCGGACGGCGAGCTGCTGATCGTTCCCGAACGCGGCGGTCTGCTGCTGCGCACCGAGTTCGGCCTGCTCAGCGCCCGCCCCGGCGAGATGGCACTGATCCCGCGCGGGGTCCGCTTCCGCGTCGAGCTGCTCGACGCGAACGCCCGCGGCTATGTCTGCGAGAACTACGGGCAGCCCTTCGAGCTGCCGAACCTCGGCCCGATCGGCGCCAACGGCCTGGCCGCCGCGCGGGACTTCCGGGCGCCCGTGGCCGCGTACGAGGACGTCGACCGCCCGACCGAGGTGGTCAACAAGTACTGCGGCAACCTCTGGACGGCCACGTACGACCACTCGCCGCTCGATGTGGTCGCCTGGCACGGCACCCACGTCCCGTACGTGTACGACCTGCGCCGTTTCAACGTGATCGGCTCGATCAGTTACGACCACCCCGACCCGTCGATCTTCACCGTGCTGACCTCGCCCTCGGACACCCCGGGGCTGGCCGGGGTGGACTTCGTGGTGTTCGCCCCCCGCTGGCTGGTGGGAGAGGACACCTTCCGTCCGCCGTACTTCCACCGCAACGTGATGAGCGAGTACATGGGCCTGATCGAGGGCGCGTACGACGCGAAGGCCGAGGGCTTCGTGCCCGGTGGCGGCTCGCTGCACAACATGATGTCCGCGCACGGCCCGGACCGGGAGACCTTCGACCGGGCGAGCGCCGCCGAGCTGAAGCCGCAGAAGATCGACGACGGGCTGGCCTTCATGTTCGAGACCCGCTGGCCCATCGTCGCCACCGACCAGGCGGCCGGCGCCGAACACCTCCAGCGCGCGTACGACGACGTCTGGCAGGGTCTGGAACGCCACTTCCGCGCCTAGCATGCGCTGCACGCCCGCCCCAGACGTCCAGCCGTACGGAGAACCACCCGTGACCGCCTTCGCCCCCGACTCCCTGGTGCTGAACCGGAAGTTGCCGCTCTGGTACCAGGTGTCCCAGTCGTTGCGCGCCTCGATATTGGGGCGCGCCCCGGACGCCTCGCTGCGCCTGCCCACCGAGGAGCAGTTGGCCGGGCACTACGGGGTGAGCGTGCTGACGATGCGGCAGGCCCTCAAGGAGTTGGAGGGCGAGGGCCTGATCAGTCGGCACCGGCGGCGCGGAACGTTCATCGAGCCGGGGGCGCGGCGCGGGGCCCCGGTGCGGTTGTTGGGTTCGGTCGACGCGATCGTGGCCCAGCAGTCGGGTGAGCGTACGACGATTCTCGGACACGAGCGGACGGCGGTGTCCGGGGAGCTGCTGGAGCACTTCCCGGACACGTCGGAGCTGGTCACTTACCGGCGGCTGCGCCACGACAGCGTGAGCGGCGAGCCGACGAACTGGGCGGAGAACGCGGTCCGCACGGAGCTGGCCGACTCCATCGACCTGAGCGACCTGGAGCGGTACCCGATGACCAAGGTCCTCCGCGACCTGGTCGGGGTGAGGATCAGCCGGATCACGGACACCGTCGAGGCGCGGCTCGCCGACCCGGAGACGGCCGCGCTGCTCCAGGTCCCGCTGCTGAGCCCGATCCTGCACTACACGGGCGTGACGTACGACGACGAGGGACGGGTGGTGGACGTGGCGCGCATCCGCTACCGGGGCGACCGGTTCTCCTTCACGGTGACGGTCGACGCACACTGAGAGCGGCCACCACGGAGCGCAGACCGAGACCGCAGGCCGAGACCCCAGAACGAGCCCGCAGGCCGAAACCGCAGGCCGAGACCGCGGAACGAGGCCGGCCTACGCACACCCGAGCCGGTCGAGGCGCGGGAAGCCCGCCTACGCGCCCGGCGGCTGCTTCGCGTCGTCCTCGGCGCCCCGCTCGCCCTCGGCCTGTGACGGGGTGGTGCGCGTGGTCTGCGGGTGCCGTTGGCGCTTCTCCCGCTCGTCCATGTCCTCGTCGAGGCGTTCACCCTCGGCCTGGGAAGGAGTCGAGTATTCGTCGTACTGACTCATCAGCCGTCTCCTCGGTCCACACGGGTTCGGTCCACGGGGTGGGCCCGCAGGTGGGTCGGTCCACACAGGAGTCCCGTACAGGAGTCCCACACGGGAGTCACACGCAGCAGCCCCGCGCAGGAGCCGCGCACAGGAGCCCCGCACAGGCCCCGCATCGGGCTCGGCCCACGCACCGGCACAGATACGCCCATAAGGAGCGTAACGCTTCGGCCTGGACACGGCCCGGGCGTCGCCTCCCCTCGCTACCATCTGCCGGGTGAGCGACGACGTACCCCTGCTGGACGATCTGATGCCCTGGGCCGTGGGTTCCCTGCGGCTGGGGCGGGACTGGGTGACGGCCCCCGAGCCGGCGACCCTGCGGGCCCGATGGGCGGCCCTGGCCGGTGCCGAAGGGGCCGAGCGCGAGAGGTTGTTCCGTCCGACCCGGGCCCGTACGCCTTCCTCCGGGGCTGCCGCGCTGCCCGGGCAGCGGTCCGCGTCCACGGCCCGTTTCGCCGAGGCGCCGGGCCCGTTCCCGGAGCCCGTACGGGTGCTGACCGCACCCTTCGACGAGCAGTGGTTGCTGCCCGACCAGCGGCTCATCGACCGGGCCCGCCCCGAGCTGTGGCGGGTCCACGACGCTCACCAGCTGTTCGTCGTGGAGGCGCCGGAACCGCTGGTCACCGCCCATCTCCCGGCCGGCCGGCTCGGCCGGATCCGCCCGCTGCACCGGCGCCCCGGCGGCGCGGAGCCCAACCTGGCGCCGGGCCTGCTGCACCTGCTGGGCGAGCGACTCGGTGGTTGGGTCACTCCCGAGGACGTGCTGTGCTGGGTCCTCGCGGCGGCCCGTCCCGGGGTCCGGGGCGCGTACGAGGTCCCGCTGGCGGCCGACCCGGAACGCTGGCGGGCCGGGCTGGAGCTCGGGCAGCGCCTGCTCACCATCCAATTGCGCGGGGCGCGCGGCGGTGAACCGCCCCGCCTGCCGGGCGGGCGGCGGCCGTACGTCCGTTCGGCGGTCACGGCGTGGCCGCGGGAGCTCTCCTACGACCCGGACACCGAGACCCTGGGCCTCGGGGACGGAACCATCTCCCCCGTGCCGTCGGGAGCGTGGGACCAGGAGTCCCAGGGCGAGCGGGTGTTGGAGTCCTGGTTCGCCGCCCGGACCGCGCACCGCTCGGACGGTGTCGACGGGCTGGAGGCGCTGGGGCCCTCGCAGTGGCCGCAGTCATGGACCTCGGAGCTGTTGGCGCTGGTCACGAGCCTGACCCTGCTGGCCGATCTGGCACCGGAGCGGGCCGCGTTCGAGCCCGGCCCGTCGATCACGGCCACCGAACTCGAAGCCCTCGGCGTGCTGCCGCCGCCGCGTGGGTCCCGGCGGCCGGCCTCGGTGCTGGACCACCGGGAGGAGGGCCCGGGCGGTCAGTTCGCACTGCTCTGAGCCCGGGCGCGCGGTCGACACCGGCGCCCTGACGACCGGGCGCCCCGCCCGGCCCGGCCCGGGCGAATCCCGATCGCCGCGCGCGGTCAGGCCCTGGACACCGTCAGGACCGGGAGCGGGGGCGGAGCGGTCGGGCGGGGGGTGACAGATCCGGGTCGGACCGGGTAGGCAGGCTGCCATGACACCCGACTCGCGTGCCCACGATCCGCTGCCCCTCGACGGTGTCACCGTCGTCGCCGTCGAACAGGCCGTCTCGGCCCCCTTCGCCACCCGCCAGCTCGCCGACCTCGGCGCCCGGGTGATCAAGGTCGAGCGTCCCGACGGCGGCGACTTCGCGCGTGCCTACGACACCGCCGCGAAGGGCCTGGCCTCACACTTCGTGTGGGCCAACCGGGGCAAGGAGTCCCTGGCGCTCGACCTGAAGGACGCGCGCGGACGGGAGGTCCTGCACGAGCTGCTGGCCGACGCCGACGTCTTCGTCCAGAACCTCGCCCAGGGGGCCGCCGCCCGGCTCGGGCTGGACTCGGCGGCACTGTGCGCCCGGTACCCGCGACTGGTCGCCGTGGACATCTCCGGCTACGGGGCCGAGGGGCCCTACGCGCACAAGCGTGCCTACGACATGCTCGTGCAGTGCGAGGCGGGGCTGGTGTCGGTGACCGGGACGCCGGAGCGGCCGGTCAAGGCGGGGATCCCGGCCGCGGACATCGCGGCGGCCATGTACGCGTTCTCGGGGGTGCTCGCCGCGCTCCTGCGCCGTGGGATCACCGGGCGCGGGGGCCGGGTGGAGGTGTCGATGCTGGACGCGCTCGCCGAGTGGATGGGGCACCCGCTACACCACACGATGCACGGCGGGGAGCAGCCCGCGCGGACCGGCCTCGCGCATGCCGTGATCGCACCCTACGACGCCTACCCGACGGCGGAGGGGGACCGGGTGCTGCTGTCGGTGCAGAACGACCGGGAGTGGCGGCGACTGGCGGAACAGGTGCTGGAGAAGCCGGAGTTGGCGGATGATCCGGCGTTCGCGACGAACGCGGCACGCACCCTGGGGCGGGAGCGGACCGACGCGGTGGTGGCCGGGGCGCTGGCCGCGCTGGACGCGGACGAGGCGATCCGAAGGCTGGAGGCGGCGGGCATCGCCTGTGCGCGGCTGAACTCGGTGGCGCGGGTGGCGGCGCATCCGCAGTTGGCGGCTCGCGACCGCTGGCGGGAGATCGGGTCGCCCGTGGGTCCGCTGCGCGCGCTGCTGCCGCCCATCGGGCTGCCGGACGGCGCGCCGGCGCGGATGGGAGCGGTACCCGCGCTCGGCGAACACACCGATGCCCTGCTGCGCGCCCTGGGGATGACGGGCGCGCAGATCACGACTCTGCGCCAGGACGGCGTGGTCGCCTGAGGCGGGTCCACGCCGGAGAACACCGATGACGCCGATGACGCCGACGAGAGCGACGACACCGGTGGCACCGCGAACACGTACTGGGCCGGGTGGGCGCAGCCGGGTCAACCGGCCGCGTTCTGCGGGCAGTTACGAGCGGCGGCTGCCGAAGAGCGTACGACGCAGGCGGCGCAGCGGCGCGAACAGCGCGACGCGCGCGCTCCGGCTCCGCTGGACGTGCGTGTGATCGCGGGCGGTGAGCTCGCGCATCAGCAGCGTCGCCTCGGCGGTCTCGTGGTGCGGGACGGCGGGACCGCCCAACACGGCGAGATGGCGGTCGAGGCGCGAGCTGGTCGCGCTGCTCCCGCAGGTGATGGCAGGCACGCGAGGCGGCCTGCTGCGCATTGCTATCTGTTCCATGTCTCTCCCCACCCGTACGAGGGCACCCGGCCCGGGCAGGTTAACCCTATCGCCCCCGCGTCGCGCCCGGGTATCCCGGTGGTGTGAATTACCCCTATACCTACGGGGAGTTGACGATTACTCACCGGAGTCAATCGTCACTCTCCGCATGGATTGGGTGGAATTGACGCCCCTTCGGGAGTCGTGGCGATTCATACGGGGAGTCCTGTCGTGACAGGGGCCACACGACGCACACTGCGCTAACTTGGAGTGATCGGCCGGTAACACGTTCGGGGGGCTCGGTTGAGTGGGAACACGGGTGAGGACGGGCGTGTCATCGCCGGCCGGTACCGACTGCTGGGTCCCCTGGGGCGCGGCGGCATGGGCATCGTCTGGCGGGCGCGCGACGAGGTGCTGGGGCGCGAGGTCGCCGTCAAGGAGGTGCGGGCTCCCGCCGGACTGGACACGGCCGAGGTGGAACGGTTGTACCGGCGCCTGGAGCGCGAGGCCTGGGCGGCGGCCCGGGTCTCCCACCGCGGGGTCGTCACCGTGTACGACGTGGCGAGCGAGGGCGGCCGCCCCTGGATCGTGATGGAGCTGATCCGCGGGCTGTCCCTGGCGGAGGTGCTGGAGGGCGAGGGGCCCATGGCCCCGCAGCGGGCTGCGCACATCGGCGAGCAGGTACTGGCCGCGCTGCGCTCCGCGCACGAGTCGGGGGTCCTGCACCGGGACGTCAAGCCCGCCAACGTGCTGATCGCCAATGACGGGCGGGTGGTGCTGGGCGACTTCGGCATCGCGAGCCTGGAGGGTTCCTCGGCCATCACCATGACCGGCGAGGTGGTGGGTTCTCCCGAGTTCCTGGCCCCGGAGCGGGCGCTGGGGCGCGAGCCGGGTCCCGCGTCGGACCTGTGGTCGCTCGGCGTGCTGCTGTACACGGCCGTCGAGGGGACCTCGCCCTTCCGGCGAGACACCCCGTTGTCCACGCTTCAGGCGGTGGTGGACGAGGAGTTGACCCCGGCGCGCCGGGCCGGGTCGCTGGAGCCCGTGCTGGAGGGGCTGCTGCGGAAGGACCCCGCCGAGCGGCTGTCCGCGGCGGAGGCGTCCCGGATGCTGCGGATCATCGGCGCGGGCGGCACGGCACGGGTCTCCGGCGGACCGGTGTCGGGGCCGACGTCGGTGGCGACGGCCGCGCACGGGCACGATCGGGACGCGGGCTCCCGGGCCGCGACGCCGCCGATGCCCCTGTCGGTGCCGCCGGGGCCGGGCACGGCGCCGACCGTGGTGTCCTCATCGGGACCGACGCCGCCGCAGGGGCGGGCCGGGACGGTGCTGACGGTGGGCATCGTGGTGCTGCTCCTGGCTCTGGTCCTGCTGGGTTGGTTGTTGTGGAAGGACGACGGGGACACGGTCGGGGCGCCCGCGGGCGGGACCGACGGGTCGGGTTCCGCGGCCACGCGGTCGACGCCGTCACCGTCCGCCCCGGCCTCTCCCTCCCCTTCGGCTTCCGCGTCGGCGTCGGCATCGGCGAGCGCCGGCGCGCCCGCGCGGAAGGTCACCGTGTACGTCCACACCCTGCGCGGTCGCTACGCGGGGAGTTGCCCGCCGGCTCCGGTCGACGCGCCCGCTTTCACCGGCACCGTGGAGGTGGCGCGCGTTCCCGCCGAGTTGGAGTACCGCTGGGTGACCCGGGGCGGGTCGGCGGACGGGGCGGAGCCCCGCTGGCAGGGCCTCACGTACGAGGCGAACGGTGCCACGACCCGGCAGGTGGACCACGTCGAGCCGGGCCACCGCGCCGGTGCGACCCTCGACGACGCGGTCCGGTTGGAGGTGCGGGGCCCCGCGCGGGTGACCTCGCCGTGGCTGGAGTTCTCCGTGACCTGCGAGAAGGAGACCCCGACGGGCGGGGCCTCCTCCCCCGGCCCTTCCGGTTCACCGGGCTCCCCGGACCCGACGCCGACGCCGGCGCCGAGCCCGGGGGTCACGCTCTGAACAGGGCCCGGGTCAGGCCTTGGAGGCGAAGGACGGCAGGTAGCCGCCCGACTGGCCGGACGCGGTCGGGTGGTAGGACTCCCCGATGTTGGTCCAGTTGACGCTGTGCAGCCACGGGCTGCCGGAGCAGATCTCGTGGCCCGTGAAGGCGCCGGCGACCGAGGCGTAGGTGAAGCCGTGGTCGGCGGCGCGCTTGGCGACGGCGGCGTTCAGGTAGTCGGCCGCGCCGTTGATGGCGGCGCGTTCGCCCTCGGTCAGGCCGGTGACGCAGGATCCGTTCAGCTTGTAGAAGCGGGGATAGCCGAGGACGACCACGTGGGCGCCCGGGGATCGGCCGGAGACGGCGTCGTAGACCTGATCGAGCTTGCCCGGCAGGGTGGAGTCGACGTAGGCCTTGGCCTGGTTGACGCGGTTGACGCAGGTGGATTCCGACTGGAGCACACAGGTCGTCATGACGTCGGAGAAGCCGGCGTCGTTGCCACCGATGGTGATGCTGACGAGGTCGGTGCCGGAGTTCAGCGGGGCGAGTTGGTTGGCGAGGACATCACCCGTTCGGGCACCGGAGCAGGCGACGAAGGAGAAGGTCTGCGGGGAGTGGGCGGCGGCCCAGAGGGCGGGATAGGCACGGTTGGTGCGCTTGCAGTTGCCGCTCGAACCGTCGTAGTTGCCGGCGCCGACGCCGGACGAGTACGAGTCGCCGAGCGCGACGTAGCCGAAGTCGGCCCGGGCGGAGGCGGCCGCCTGGCCGGCGCCGAACAGGGCGGCGCCCGCGGCGAGTAACAGGGAGGAGGTGAGGGCGGCGAAGCGCGACATTCTCATGCTCATGTGTGCGGCTCCTTGTGGGGGTTACTCCTGAGTCCGTGGTACAAGCAGCCGCGCACTTCTGGAAGTGGCCATGCCAAGAATGTTCGGGGCAGGCTTGCGCCGGAATCTTCACTCCCCATGCGTTTGAAGAGGGAACTTGGGCACCCGTTCCGGCGAAACACGGGTGCACGGGGCCAGATCGTGCCGGATCATGGGCGCCATGCCAGCCAACCCGCACGAGGCCCTGCCGATCAGGCTCAACGTAGACGACAGCGACTCGCCGTCCGACGTCGTCGACGCCCTGTTCCTCGGCCGGTTCGCCTCCGGCGAGCAGCCTTTCTCCCAGAGCGTTTCCATCGAACGAGTGAAGGCCGAAGCGACCCTCCTGCCGGCCGGGGCGAGGGTGCTGCGCTCGGCGCGCGACACCGACCGCAGCGCCATCCTCGCGGAGGGCGAGGGGTGGACCCTGCTCGTGTCCCGTTGGAGCCGCGGCGCGGACGTGACGGTGACGGCCGTCAGCGACGAACTCGCCACCAGAGTGCTCGGGGAGGCCACGGACGGGGCGCAGGACGAGCCCGAACCCCAGCCGGAGAACGTCACGATGGGGTTCTGGTACGTCTCCCCGCGCCGCGGGCCGTACCGCACGACCCGGCAGATCGCCGCCGGCACCTGGCCCGAGGTGCGCGCCAACTACACGGCACCGGTGGCCGGGGCGATGGACCGGTTGATGAAGGTCACCCCCGACGACATCGCGGGCCGACTGCTGTTGCTGCACGGGCCGCCGGGTACCGGGAAGACCTCGGCGCTGCGGACGCTGGCGCGGTCGTGGCGGGACTGGTGCCAGGTCGACTGCGTCCTGGACCCGGAGCGGCTGTTCAACGACGTGGGCTACCTGATGGACATCGCGATCGGCGAGGACGAGGGCACGGCGAAGGGTCGTTGGCGGCTGCTGTTGCTGGAGGACTGCGACGAGCTGATCCGCGGCGAGGCCCGGCACCAGGCCGGACAGGCGTTGTCCCGGCTGCTGAACCTGACGGACGGTCTGCTGGGCCAGGGCCGCAACGTCCTGGTCGGCGTCACGACCAACGAGGACCTGGAGCGGCTCCACCCGGCGGTGGTACGGCCGGGCCGTTGCCTGGCCCGCATCGAGGTCGGCCGGCTGACGCACCGCGAGGCCGTGGACTGGCTCGGCACGGACGAGGGGGTCTCCCGCGAGGGCGCCACCCTGGCCGAACTGTTCGCCCTCCGGCGGGGCGCCGGGCCGGCCGCGCTGCTGCCCCCGCAGGGGCACGGGACCGAGGCGGGGCTGTACCTGTAGCCCGACCCGCGTCGGGGCGGTGCCGCTCCGGTAACGGCGGGCCGGGAACAATGGCCCCGTAGTCGCAACCCCGCCGGTCGATCGAGCCCGCCGCGGGGAGGACCCACCGAACAGGAGAACGCCCCGTGCCCGAGCCGGCGCAGGAGAATCCGTATCCCGACAGCCTCACGCCGGGCGAGGGCCCCGAACCGCACCCTCAGCTCGCGCCGGTACTGGCCCTGCTGGGGCGCTGGCACGGCCGGGGGCGGGGCGAGTACCCGACCCTGGAGCAGGGATTCCGGTACGAGCAGGAGATCACTTTCAGCCATGACGGCAGGCCCTTCCTGCGGTACGAGTCGCGGGCCTGGCTGATCGACGAGTCCGGTACGCCCCTGCGCCCCTCGGGCCGGGAGAGCGGCTGGTGGCGGATCATGCCGGACGCCTCGTTGGAGGTCACGCTGGCCCACCCGACCGGGATCGTGGAGACGTACGTGGGCCGCGTGTCCGGTACGGAGATCGAGATCGAGACCGATCACGTGGAGCGGACCCCGCGGGCGAAGGAGGTGACCGGGATGAGGCGCCGGTACTCCTTCGCCGAAGGGGAGTTGACGATCACGCAGGAGATGGCGGCGATGGGGCAGCCCATGCGGCACCACCTCCGGGCGGAACTGGGACGCCACAAGGCCTGAGGCCGGGGCCTACTTGCCGTACCGGGCCCGCAGGGCGTCCAGGGCGGCGGCCGTGGCCTCGTCGAAGGTCAGCCCCAGCCGGTGGGCCCGCTCCGCGTACGCCTGCGCGGCGGTGGCCGATTCCCGGGAGGCCGAGTCGTCCGCGGCCGCGACGAGGGTTCCGCCCCGGCCCCGGGTCTCGACGACACCGTCCGCCTCCAGTGCCCGGTAGGCCTTCGCGACGGTGTTCGCCGCCAACCCCAGTTCCTCCGCGAGGGCCCGGACCGTGGGCAGTCGGAACCCCACGGGCAGCCGCCCCGCCCGGGCTCCTTCCGAGATCTGCGCGCGCAGTTGCTCGTAGGGAGCGGCGGCGCCGGCCGAGCCGTCGATCTTGATCTTCAGGTGCGTGGAAGTCGGGGTCACGCGGCCGATTGTCTCCCATCGCCCGCGTAATTCGCAGGCGTCCCCGCTCTGATCGTCCTAGCGTCGGCGCCATGACCCTCACCATCCGTGACCTGCGCCCGGGCGACCCCCGCGATGCCGAGGCCGTCGCCGCGGTGCGCCGCGCCACGCTCCCGTTCATGATCGCCAGCAGGGCCGGGGTGGCCCACGAACTCGCCTCCTCCCACCCCGCCGGGCACTACCGGCTGCTCCTCGCGGAGACCGGGGACGGCCGGGTCGTCGGCACTGCCCAGGTCGGCATTGCGCACGACAGCGCCGAGCCGGGCGCGTCCTTCGTCAACACGCACGTCCATCCCGACCACCGGGGGCTCGGGGCCGGGACCGCCCTGCTGCGCGCGGCCGAGGAGCACCTGCTCGCGCGGGGCGCGGTGGACACGTACGCCTGGGTCATGGACGAGCCCGGCCACCGGGCCTTCGCCGAGCGGCACGGCTACCGTCCCGGCCGCTCCGCCCACTTCCTGCGGCTGGACCTCACCACCGCCGTCCTTCCCCCGTACCCGGCCGAGCTGCCGCCGGGGGTGGAGCTGCGCCCCGGTTCCGCCTTCGTCGACGATCCGCGGCCGCTGTACGAGGTCGACGCGGCGGTGAGCCGGGACGAGCCGGGCGACCTGCCGGTGGAACTGGACGACTACGAGGACTGGCTGAGCGGTGTCTGGCACGATCCCACGCTCGACAAGGAGCTGACCGCGGTCGTCCTCGTCGGCGGCGAGCCGGCCGCGTTCACCGCCGCCCGGACCGACGGCACCGGGCGGTACGCCTCGGGGATGACCGGGACCCTGGCGGCCCACCGGGGCCGCGGCCTGGCCAGGCTCGCCAAGATCGATTCCCTGCGCCGGGCCGTCGCGGCCGGCTGCACGGAGGCCTTCACGGGCAACGACGCCGGCAACGGCCCGATGCTCGCGATCAACTCCTGGTTCGGATACGAGATCCGCGCCACCGAGACCCGGTTCACCAAACGTCTGGAGCCCACAGCGCGATGAGCGAGCGAGTCGACGTCACCCTCACCAAGGCGGGCCGCACCAAGATCCGCTATCCGGCCGGGCTCCTCGCCGACACCGGCGACCGGATCTCCGTGCGCGCTCCCTGGGCGGCCGCGACCGTGCGCGACTTCGGGTTCGTGCGCTTCGAGCCGGGCGACGTGTTCACCGAGCACTTCTGGCGCGGCCGCTGGTACGCGGTCAAGGAGGTCCGGACGGGCGACGGCGTCCTGAAGGGCTGGTACTGCGACATCACCCGCCCGGCCGTGGTCAGGGACGGCGAGGTCCTGGTCGAGGACCTGGACCTGGACCTGTGGGTCTCGGCGGACGGGGCCCTCGTCCTGCGCCTGGACGAGGAGGAGTTCGAGGCGAGCGGACTCGCCACGACCGACCCGGAGGCCGCCGGCGAGGCGGTCCGCGCGCTCGACGCCCTGGAGCGCCAGGCCCGCACACCGGCCGGTCTGGCCGCGCTCCTCGACTGAGCCGACGCGGTCCCGGGGCTGAGCCGGGGCGCTGTGGGCGCCTTCCCGGGGCGGTGCGGAAGCGTTCCTGAGGTGGTGCTTGTCCCTGCCTTAAGTGCGCCCTAAGGATCCGCGATCGACGGTGGATCCGGGCCGGACGGGGGTTTCGGGGGGCTAGCTTGGCCGAGCCAGGGAGGGCCCGAGGCGGCGCCGGAACCCGTGAGGGACGGCGTCCGGCCCGGCCGACTCGCACCGGCCCGCCCCTGACGTGTTCAGCCCGTTCCGCCGCCTTGCCCAGAGGAGTTCCATCCATGCGCCACGCACGCCGTACCGCCGCCCGAATCGCCGCCGTCGGCCTGGCCCCGCTCGCGGTGGCCGCGTACGCCACCGTGCCCGCGGCCGCCCACGGTTCGATGACGGACCCGGTCAGCCGGGTGGCGGCGTGCTACGCGGAGGGCCCGGAGTCCCCGAAGTCGGCCGCCTGCAAGGCGGCGGTGGCGGCGAGCGGGGCGCAGGCGTTCTACGACTGGAACGCGGTGAACATCGCCAACGCGGCCGGGAAGAGCAAGTCCCTCATTCCGGACGGGCAGTTGTGCTCGGCGGGCAACGCCAAGTACAAGGGCCTGGACCTGCCCCGCGCCGACTGGCCGGCCGGTTCGATGACCGCGGGCGCGCACACCTTCCGCTACAAGGGCACCGCCCCGCACAAGGGGTCCTTCGAGCTGTACGTGACGAAGGACGGCTACGACCCGACGAAGCCGCTCAAGTGGTCCGACCTGGAGTCGAAGCCGTTCGTGAAGGTCACCGACCCGGGCATGCGCAACGGTGACTACGTCTTCTCCGGCACCGTCCCGAAGAAGACGGGCCGCCACCTCGTCTACAGCGTGTGGCAGCGCTCGGACAGCCCGGAGGCCTTCTACAGCTGCTCGGACGTGGTCTTCGGCAAGGACAACGGCGCGGGTGCCGGCACCGGCGGCGGCGCGCAGCCCACCGGCAAGCCGAGCACCGGTACGGGCACGGGCACGGGCACCGGTACCGGTACCGGTCCGAGCGCGAAGCCGGGCACCGGTGGGGGCGGCAAGCCGTCGAAGGCGCCCGGCAAGCCGGGCGCCAAGCCCGGTACGGGCGTGCCCGGCACCGACGAGGACTGCCCCCTGGCCAAGGCACCCACGGACCGGCAGATCGCCGCCGGCGCGGTCAAGTCCTCCGTGGAGCACCACGGTCACGGTGACGACGACCCGAAGACCAACGCCGGGAACGCCGCCGCTCCGCTCCTCGCCTCGGAGGCGCCCGTGACCCCGAAGGGCGGCAACCTCGCGGAGACGGGTGGCAACAGCGCCACTCCGGCGATCGCGATGGCCGGGGCCGGCGCCCTGGCCGTCGGCGCGGCCGCGCTGTTCGTGGCGGCCCGCCGCCGGAGCGCCGCGGGCCGCCACGGCCGCTAAGCCGTCTCCCGCGGATCCCGCCGGGTCTGGTCCGGCCGGACGGACCGCCCGCGCCCCGTCACTGGAAGACCGAGGCGCAGGTGGTCCGTTCGGCGTGTGCCGGGTCGAGGGCGTTGAGGGCCTCGTGCCAGGCGATGCGGTCGGTCAGGCCGATGGTCACATGCTCGGAGAGGTCCAGGGCGCAGAGGTCCTGGAGTACGACGTTGCGTACGTTCGGCCCGTCGAGGAAGCCGCTGCGGTAGGGGGTGACCACCTCGTCGTAGCGGGTCGCGATCACGGTGTACTTCACGCCCGGGACGGTGTCCCCGCCCTCGTTGAGGCGGGTGATGAAGGCCGAGCCGGCGATCTGGTCGGCCAGGCCGGGGGTCGCGGAGCTGATCAGGTCCTCGGCGCCGGGGAAGTACGGGAGCAGTCGCGTCAGCCCGCTCAGGGTGGTGCCGTGGTTGTCGGGGGCGAGTCCGACGAGGGCGTTGACCTTGGCGGCGCCGCCCAGGAACTTCAGGTAGTGGCGCGGCATCATGCCGCCCTGTGAGTGGCCGACGATGTCGGTCTTGGCGGCTCCGGTGGCGGCGAGCACCTTGTCGACGAACACGTCGAGTTGGGCGGCGGACTCCTCGATGGGTCCGAGGCCGTGGAAGAAGGGGACGCCGGGGAGCTGCCCGTAGTCGAGGGAGTAGACGCAGTAGCCGCGGTTCACGAGGTACGGGGCGAAGCCGAGCCAGTTGTCGACGGAGTTCCCGAGGGTGCCGTGGACGAGGACGACGGGGCGGGGGTGTGCGGCCGTCGGCCGACAGGACCAGTTGTTCCAGCCGCTGCGGGGCGCCGACGCGGCCTGTGCGGCGGGGATGGTGGGGGCGACGAGCGCGGCGGTGGTGAGGGCGAGGACGGCCAGCGGGCGGAGCAGTCGTCTCCAGGGCAGCATCGTGTGATCTCCTTGCGGGTCAAGGGGAAAGGGCGTGGGGGTTCGTCCCGTGATCCGGATCACAAGGGGGGGCTGCTGCCGTTAAATTACGGGCGAGTAGCAAGACTTGGAAGTTACGCGTCGGTAAAAACTCGCGTGTCGAGGCTCCCGCCGGCCGCGCACCAGAAGAATGAGCCGCATGCACAGGGTCCCCGGCGCCGGAACCGCACTGGCCACCCCGCCCGACCTGGCGGTCGAACCGTTGGTCGCGGCCGTCACCGAGACCGCGGTGCGCGTGTTGCGCCCGTGCGTGGAGGAGACCGCCGAGGCTGGGGTGCCGCGTTCGCACCTCGACGCGCTCGCGGCGTGTGGCGCGTACGGGCTGATCGCATACGAACCGGATCCCGCGAGCGGGGTCGCCGCGCGGCGGGTGACGCGGGAGGTGCACGAGCTGCTGGCCGCCGCCGATCCGTCGACGTGGTTCGTGTGGACGCAGCACCACGCCCTGGCCAAGGGGCTGTTGCGCGGTGGTGACGCCGCGCTCGGGGAGGCCTGGTTGCCGGCCCTGGCGCGCGGCGACCGGCGGGCCACGGCCGGTTTCGCCTTCCTGCGCCATCCGCGACCGCCCGTCACCGCGGAGCGGGAGTCGGGCGGGTGGCGGTTGTCGGGGCGGGTGCCGTGGATGACGGGCTGGGGGCTGGCCGACGTGGTGTACCTGGGCGCCCTCACGCCGTCGGACGAGGTGCTGTTCGCGCCGGTGGACTGCGCCCCGGGAGCCGGGCTGGCGTCGGCGCCGTCGGCTCCGCTGTGGGCGATGCGGGGGACGCGCACGGCGGCCGTCGAGGTCCGGGGCGTCTTCGTGCCGGACGCCGAGGTGGTGGTCCGGGAGCCGCGGGCCGACTGGGTGCGGGCGTACGACCTGGAGAACGCCGACGCCCAGCCCGCCGTCTTCGGGCAGTTGCGCGCCACCGCGGACTTCCTGCTCGACTCCGAGGGCCACGAGGACCTCGGGCTGCGGATCGCGGACCGGGCGGCCCGGCTGCGCGCCGAGGCGTACGCGCTGCGGGACGAACTCCCGCCCGGGGAACGGCCCGCGGACCGGCTGCGGCTGCGGGCCGAGAGCCTGGACCTGGCCGTACGGGCCGCCTCGGCCTGTGTGGCGGTGGCCGGCGGGCGCGCGATCCAGTACGGCAACACGGCGGGTCGGCTCTCGCGGGAGGCACAGTTCCACCTGGTCCAGGCCCAGACCGGCGGGCTCAAGCGCGAGGTGGCCCGGCTGATGGTGGACGGGCCCTGATCCACCGGCTCGGGCCCGGGGCCCGTCGGGTCACGAGGCCCTGCCGAGGCCGGCGGGATCCCGGACCGCGCCCGCCCCGAAGGTGGCCGCCGGGCGGACCGTGCCCGCGCCGAAGCGGGCGTTGGCCCGGTCGACGGCCGCCTCCACCGTCAGCCGGGATTCCCGTACCGGGTCCAGGGAGATCTGCCGGGCCACGCGCTCGGCGCCGGTCAGGTCCTCGGCCCGCAGCACCATCCCGGTCAGTCGGGCCCGTTGCAGGCCCGCCGCGTCCATCAGCCGGTACGCCGCGGTGCGCAGGTCCTCGTCGTGCGCGGAGGGTTCCGCGAGCCGCCGGGTCTTCTCCCAGCGGGTGCCGCCCGCGAAGCGCAGGGTCAGGGACAGGGAGCGGGCCGCCTGGCGGCGCCCGCGCAGGAGCGCGCCGAGCCGGACGACGAGCGCGAGCAGGGTGGCCCGGGCGTGCGGGCCGTCCAGTTCCTCGCGGGTGAACCCGCTCCTGACGGCGGCCGAGGAGGGCAGGTCCCTGGGGGTCACCGGGCGCGGGTCGATGCCCCGGGCGCGCTCGGCGACCAGCCGGCCGGTCCGCTTGCCCAGGATCCGTTCGACGACGCCGGGCGGTACCCGGGTGAGGGCTTCCACGGTGTGCAGTCCGTACCCGCGCAGCGCCTCGGCCTGTCGGGAGCCGAGCCCGTACAGCGCCTCCACCGGCAGCGGCCCGAGGAAGCCGGCCACCGCGTCCGGGTCGTCGGGGACGGCCAGGATCCCGCCGGGGCCCGGGATCCTGGCGGAGGCCATGGCCGCGAGGGCCCAGGTCGCGGCGATCCCGATCCGTACGTCCGTGCCCAGCCGGGCCACCGCGCGCAGTCGGACCACCTCGGCGATCCCGGCGGCCTCGATGCCGAAGTACCGCTGGGCTCCCCGCGCCTGGACCAGGGCGGCGCGGGGCGGCAGGGCCTGGACGAGCGGGGAGAACTCCCGCAGCAGTTCCAGGACCTCCCGGTAGCCCTCGCCGGTGAGGGTGGGGGCGCACCGTACGTGCAGGATCGCGCTCATCCCGCGCTCCCCGGGCTGGAGTGCCACAGCTTGCGGCCGGTCGCGGCGCCCTCGCCGGGCGGTCGGAGGTCGGCCCACGGGTTCATCTCGTAGCCGTTCGCCAGGTGGATGCGACGGTCGGCCGGTTCGCCGTCCGACTCGGGGGCGCGCTCGCGGGCCGGTTCGGACAGTCGGGCGGTGACCGCCTCCAGGCCGTTCTCCCCGCGCAGTTCGACCAGTTCGGACAGGTTCCAGGCGGCCGCTCCGACGATGCTCAGGCTCTGGGGGCCGCGGCGCTGCACGACGCCTCGCACCAGCAGCAGGAAGGAGTGGAAGACGGTGTGGGCGCAGGCCTCGTGGCTGTCGTCGAAGAAGGCCAGGTCGACCAGGCCGGTGCCGTCGTCGAGGGTGGTGAAGATGACCCGCTTCCCGGATCGGATCGGCGGGGTCTGGGTGGCCGCCTTGGCGCCGGCGACGAGCACCGTCCGCCCGTGTTCGACGTCGCGGAGCCGGGCGGCCGGGACCACGCCGAGTTCGGTCAGGAAGGCCTGGTGGTCGCCCATGAGGTGGCGGGAGGCGTCCATGCCGAGGACGCCGAGCTCGGCGCTGAGGCGTTCGCCGTCGGTCAGGTCGGGCAGGCCGACGGATGCGGTGGACCGGCCTCCTTCCAGGGGCAGTTGGGTGTTCGCGCGAGCGCCGGCGGCTCGCTGCGCCCCGTGCAGTTCGGTCAAGTGCAGCAGCAGGTCACGGCGGTTCGCGCCGAAGGCGTCCAACGCGCCGACCTGGGCGAGTCGTTCGGCGACGGGGCGGCCCGGGTGGGCGCGGTCCCAGAAGTCGCGCAGGGAGGCGTAGGGCTGTCCGGCCTCGATCCGGGCCGCCTCGGCCTCGCCGATGCCGTGGACGTCGGCCAGGGCCAGCCGGAGCCCCCACACTTCCTCGGACACCAGTTCGATACGGTGGGCGACCGCCGACCGGTTCACGTCCAACGGCAGCACCGGCACGCCCCGCCGGCGGGCGTCGGCCAGCAGCAACCGCTTCGGGTACATCCCCGGGTCGTGGGTGAGCAGCCCGGCGTAGAAGGCCGCCGGGTGGTGGGCCTTGAGCCAGGCCGACTGGTAGGTGGGCACGGCGAAGGCCACCGCGTGCGCCTTGCAGAACCCGTACGAGCCGAAGGCCTCCACGATCTCCCAGGTCCGGGCGATCACCTCGGCCGAGTAGCCGCGCGCGCTCGCCGTCGCCGCGAACCAGACCTTGATCCGGCCCTGCGACAGCGGGTCGGACAGTCCGCGCCGCACCCGGTCCGCCTCGTCCCGACCGCAGTCGGTCATGACGTGCACGATCTCGATGATCTGCTCGTGGAAGACCACCACCCCGTACGTCTCGCGGAGCGCGTCCGCCAGGGCCGGGTGCGGGTATCGCGCCGGGGCGCGGCCGTGCCGGGCCTCGATGAAGGGCCGCACCATGTCGGCGGCCACCGGCCCCGGGCGGAAGAGGGAGATGTCGACGACCAGGTCCTGGAAGGTGGCCGGCTGGAGCCGTCCCACCAGGTCCCGCTGGCCCGGGGACTCGATCTGGAAGCAGCCCAGCGTCTCGGCCGAGCGGATCAGTTCGTACGTGGCCGGGTCGCCCGGCGGGACCTGCGCGGGGTCGTCCAGGTCGAGTTCCTCGCCGGTGGCGCGCCGGAGTTCGGCGACGGCGTGGGCCATCGCGGACTGCATCCGCACGCCGAGCACGTCCAGCTTGAGCAGCCCCAGTTCCTCCACGTCGTCCTTGTCGAACTGGGACATCGGGAAGCCCTCGCCGCCGCTCGGGACGACCGGGGTGCGGGAGAGCAGCGAGGCGTCGGACAGCAGCACCCCGCACGGGTGCATGGCGACCCCGCGCGGCAGTGCGTCCAGCGCCTCGACCAGCTCCCAGAGCCGCCCGTACGACTCCCCCCGCACGTCGCGCAGTTCGGGGAGTTCGGCGAGGGCCGTGCGGGCGTCGCGGGCCCGGATGTGCGGGAAGGCCTTGGCGAGCCGGTCTACGGCGGCCGGGTCCATGGACAGGGCGGCGCCGACGTCGCGGATGGCGTGCCGGACCCGGTAGGTCTCGGGCATGGACACGGTGGCGACGCGTTCGGCGCCGAACCGGTCGATGATCCGCCGGTAGACGTCCAGCCGGCGGGCGGACTCCACGTCGATGTCGATGTCGGGCAGGACGTGGCGGCGCTTGGACAGGAAGCGCTCCATCAGCAGGCCGTTCGCGACGGGGTCGGCGTGCGCGATGCCCAGGAGGTGGTTGACGAGGGACCCGGCGCCGGAGCCCCGGGCGGCCACCCGGATGCCCATGTCCCGTACATCGTCGACGACTTGCGCGACCGTCAGGAAGTACGAGGCGAAACCGTGGTAGGCGATGACGTCGAGTTCCCGGTGCATCCGGTCCCAGTACGCGTGGTCGTCCGCGTACCCGCGGAGCACCATGCCGGCGGAGGCCCGGGAGGCCAGCACCCGCTGGGCGGTACGGTGGCCGGCGCCGACGAGCCGGGCCTCGGGGAAGTGCACGGAGCCGATGCCCAGGTCGTCCTCGGGGTCCACGGCGCAGGCGTCGGCGGTGCGCCGGGTCTCGCCGAGCAGTCGGCGCGCGTCGGTGGGGCGCAGGCCGGCCGCCCGGGCGATCCGGTCGGCGACCTCGGCCATGGCGGCGGGGTCCTTGAGCCAGCGTTCGCCGCTGTCCAGGCGTTTGCGGGGGTCCACGGGGACCAGCCGGCGGGCCGCGTCGAGGACGTCGGCGACCGGGCCCTGGCCGGGGTCGGCGTAGCGGACGGCGTTGGTGACCACGGCCGGGACGCCCTGCTCGACGGCGAAGCCGACCGTGCGCGCGGCGAGGCGCAGCGAGCCGGGGCCCGTGTCGACGTCGGCGCCGGCGCGGCCGTGGTGGACGGCCTCCAGGCGCAGCGCGTCCCCGTACAGCTCCCGCCAGGGGGCGAGCAGCCGCGCGGCCCGGTCGGGGCGGCCCGCGGCCAGCGCCCGGCCGACCTCGGAGTCGGGGCCGAGCAGGACGAACACGCCGCTCAGCCCGAAGGAGCCGAGCGCCTCGCGCAGGGCGTCCCAGGTCACCAGCGGGACCTCGGGGGCGCCGGTGTGGGCGGCGGTGACCAGCCGGCAGAGTTCGGCCCAGCCGGCGGCGCCGTCCCGGGCGAGGAAGACGGCCCGGGCGGCGGACTCGTCGACGAAGGCGCCGCCCCTGACGGGGGTGCGTCGGCGGAAGGAGGCCTCGGCGTGGGAGGTCCCGCCCCCGCCGGACCCCGCGCCACCCGAGGACCCGGCGCCCGACGGCGAGGAGTCCGCGGCGGGGGCGACCGCGAGGTTCACTCCGAACAGGGGCCGGACCCCGGCCCCCGCGGCGGCCTTCGCGAAGCGCACCGCGCCCGCGAGGGTGTCGCGGTCGGTGAGGGCGAGGGCGTCCATGCCCCGCTCGGCGGCGCGTTCCGCGAGTCGTTCCGGGTGCGAGCCTCCGTAGCGTGCGGAGAACCCCGAAACGGTGTGCAGATGCGTAAAACCAGGCACCCGCGGCCTCCTGCTTCGCTCGATACTCGACCTCCCCTCTCCACCATAGAGCAATTCGAATACGCGTGCGAAACACTTGTTCGATCAACTGATGGAGGGCCTGCCCCCAGGCGGCCCGGACAAGCCCTCGGGACCGGCCCCCTCGTCATCCGTTCGGCCCGCCCCTGCTGCGCCCCTCCCCCGATACGCCGAGCGTGTGAGGCATGACCCAGACCACCTCCACAGGTCCGCCCGGCGGCTTCCTCGCCGAGGTCAAGGACGCCGTGACCACCCGGGCCGCCCTGCTGGTCCTGGGGGTGCTGGCCCTCCAACTCGCCTTCGTCACCTCGTACATCGGGGCCTTCCACCACCCCGTGCCCAGTGAGATCCCCTTCGCCGTGGCCGCCCCCGCGCGAGGGGTCGCCGAGCAGTACGCCGAGCAGCTCGACACCCTGCCCGGCACACCGCTCGACGCCCACGCGGTCAAGGACGCGGACGCGGCGCTCGCGCAGGTCCGGGACCGCGAGGTGGACGGCGCGCTGATCGTCGACCCGAACGGCAAGACCGACGAGTCGCTGGTCGCGAGCGGCGCCGGAGCCTCCCTCTCCCAGGCCGTCGAGGAGGTCGTCGGCCGCGCCGAGACGGCCGCGGGGCGCAGCGTGCGGTTCCGTGACGTGGCCCCGGCCGCCCGGGGCGACGCCCGCGGCCTGAGCTCCTTCTACCTGGTCGTCGGCTGGTGCGTGGGCGGCTACCTGTGCGCCGCGATCCTCGCGATCAGCGCCGGCGCCCGGCCCGCGAACTCCGCCCGCGCCGTCATCCGGCTGGGTGCCCTGCTCGTGTACTCGATCGTCGCCGGGCTGCTGGGCGCGGTCATCGCCGGTCCCGTCCTGGGAGCGCTGTCGGGAAACATCGTGGCCCTCTGGGGCCTGGGCACCCTGGTCGTCTTCGCCGTCGGCGCGCTCACCCTGGCCCTCCAGGGGCTGGCGGGCGTGGTCGGCATCGGCCTGGCCATCCTCGTGGTGGTGGTCCTCGGCAACCCGAGCGCGGGCGGCGCCTACCCGTACCCGCTGCTGCCGCCGTTCTGGGGGACCATCGGACCGGCCCTGCCGCCGGGCGCCGGCACGTACGCCGCCCGCTCGATCGCGTACTTCCGGGGCAACGACGCGGGCGGCCCGATGCTGGTGCTGGCCGGCTGGGCACTGCTCGGCTCGGCCGTGACCCTGGCCTGCGCGATGTTCCACAAGGGGAAGGCCGGGCCCGCGGTGGGCAGCGGGATCGACGACGCCCCGCAGGACCCCGCGCCCGCCGGGAGCGGCTCCGAGCGGTGACCGGCCCGACGGCCCGCACGCGCCCGACGGCGGCGCTCAGAAGTAGTCGGCCGGGTCCGGGACGCGCAGGAAACGGGCCGCGAGATCGACGTCGGTGTCGTGGACGAGGAACCCGAGCCGGTCCCCGTCGGGCGCCCGGTACTCGACCATCCGCATGCCGGGCCGCCAGGAGGGCCGGCGGGTCGCACGGCCGCCGCCGGGCAGCTCCACCGCCCGGCGGGCGGGCCGCTTGAAGACCGGGCCGCCGGTCGGGCCCGTGCTCAGCGTCCCGTACACGAAGCCCGTGCGGCCCAGCCCCTCGCGCCATTCGACCCGGCAGGAGAGGGCGGTCCGCACTCCCGCGGCCACCCCGGCGGCCCGGTGCGCGGCCAGCCGGCGACGCGCCAGGTGCACCACCCCCAGACCCGCCGCCGCGCCGACGGCCGACCCCACCAGATCGACGAACATGCCCGCGCCCCCGATTCCCGACCGACTCCGATCGGCACAGCCTAGTGCTGTGACCGGAAAGGTTCACCGTGTCACGGCGCCCGGCACGGCACCTCGCCGCGTTGTCGGACCGCTCAGGTACGTCCAGTACAAGAGGCAGTCCTCCGCCTTGCGATGCACCGCACCGGACACCGCGACCCGGCAAGCCATTCCGGCCACAGCACTAGGCGTCGAGCGACACGTCCCGATCTTCGGGCGACACGGTCCGACCCTCGGATCCCACGCCCTGACCCTCGAACGACACGGGCCCGCCCTCGGCCGGCACCTCCTGTGCGGTGTGGACGATCTCCCCCGCCACCACGACGGTCCGCGCGACGGTGCCGGGGATGGATTCCGCCGGGATCTCCAGGATGTTCCGGGACAGCACCACGAAGTCCGCCGCCTTGCCCACCGTCAGGGAGCCGCGCTCGGTGTCGAGGAAGTTGGCGTACGCGGAGCCCATCGTGTAGCCGTGCACGGCGGTGGCCACGTCCACCGTCTCGCCCGGCTGCCACGGGTCGCCGCCGTCCAGCGGCCGGCGCGTCACCGCCGTGTAGATGCCGATCATCGGGTCCATCTCGGCGACGTTCCAGTCGCTGGAGAAGGCCAGCACCGCGCCCGCGTCGTGCAGGCTGCGCATGGGCCACGCCTTGTGCCAGCGGCCCTCGCCCACGTTCTCCGCCCAGTCCTGGCCCGGTCCGGCGATCTCCGGCGCGCAGTGCCGGGGCTGCATGCAGGCCACCACGCCGAGTTCGGCGAAGCGCGGCACGTCCTGGGGGTCCAGGCATTCCACGTGCACCACCTGGTGGCGGGCGTCGCGCGGCCCGTTGACCGCCCGGGCGTGCTCGACGGCGTCCAGGACGGTACGGATGCCCCGGTCGCCCGTGGCGTGCACGAAGCACTGGAAGCCGCGGGCGTCCAGCCCGGCCAGCAGCTCCGCGAACTCCTCGGCCGGGTAGAAGGTCTCGCCCCGGTGGGCCCCGCATCCGGTGTACGGCTCCAGCAGCGCGGCCGTGCGCGGCTCCACGACGTCGTCGATGTACAGCTTCAGCGGGCCCACGCGCAGGCGGTCCCCGGAGTACATCCGGGCGCAGGCGGCGAAGAGGTCGAGTTCCTCGTCGCCCGTGCCGCGGGGGTGGAAGAGGGCCGCGACGATCCGGGACCTCAACCGCCCTTCCGCCCGGGCCCGTTCGAAGAGTTCCAGGTCGTCCAGGGAGTTCTGCGGCTCCACCACCGTGGTGATGCCGAAGCGGATCGCGTCGTCGAGGCTCTTGGCGAGCCGCCCGTACTGGCGGTCCGGGGAGGCCCACGGCACGCCCAGTTCGCGCAGCGCCCGGTGTCCGTCGCGGGAGAGTCCCTTGATGGCGAAGTCCTTGACGAAACCGGTGGGTTCGCCCGTGGCGGGGTCGACGGCGGCGGTGCCGAAGGGCAGGTCGACGCGGTCGCGGGAGACGCCGAGGCGACGCATGGCGGCGGTGTTCAGCCAGGCCGTGTGGACGTCGTAGGAGAGCACGATCGCGGGGGTGTCGCCGGTGACCGGGTCCAGGTCGGCGGCGGTCGGCATCCGGCCGCCGGGGATGGCGGAATAGTCGAAGGCCTCGGCCTCGATCCACTGCGCGTCCGGGTGGGCCTCGCGCCACTCCCCGATCCTGTCGAGGATCGCGTCGAGCGTGCGGACCCCGGCGAGTTGCACGCACGCGTCGTCGGAGCCGAGCCGTACGTGGTTGTGGGCGTCGATGAAGCCGGGCAGCACCAGCCGCCCGCCCGCGTCGACGCGCTCGGTGTCGGGTCCGGCCCAGGCCTCGGCCTCGGCGTCCGGACCCACCCAGACGATGGTGCCGTCGTGGACGGCGAGGGCCTCGGCCTCGGGCAGGTCCGGGTCCACGGTGTGGATCCGGGCCCCGGTGAGCAGCAGGTCGGCGGCGATGGGGTGTGACATGGGGTGGTGCTCCTGTGGCAGCTGGGGGGATGTGTACGGAGGGTCAGGCGGCCGGGGTGTGGGCGGGTGCGCGCCGGACGAGGGCCCAGTAGGCGAGCCCCGAGACGACCGAGCCGAGGAGGGTGAGGTCGGCGCCGCCGAGGGGGGCCACGAGGGGGCCGGTCCACAGCTCGGAGTCGCAGGTCAGGGCGGCGAAGAGCATGCCGGCGAGCAGGGCGGTCATGCCCGCGGGGTGGTAGCCGGCCCGGTACCAGTAGGCGCCCGCGTTCCCGGCGTGCAGGGCGTCGGAGTCGTACCGACAGCGGCGCAGCAGCATGTCGGCGAGGAACACCCCGCCCCAGGGCGCGAACACGATGATCAGCAGGGAGAGGAAGGAGAGCAGGGAGGTGGTGAAGTCGGTGAGGAAGAGCGCGGCGAGCGAGCCGACGGCGGTCACGGCGGCGCTGATCACGATGGCCCGGGAGCGGCTCCACGGGATGCCGAGGACCTGGAGGTTCAGGCTGGAGGAGTAGAGGGTGAT
The DNA here is from genome assembly GCF_042889445.1 of Streptomyces sp. NPDC002602. Taxonomy (NCBI): domain Bacteria; kingdom Bacillati; phylum Actinomycetota; class Actinomycetes; order Kitasatosporales; family Streptomycetaceae; genus Streptomyces; species Streptomyces sp. NPDC002602. The sequence continues at coordinate 399,898 of NZ_JBIAQX010000005.1, forward strand.
GATCGAGTTGGTGACGGAGCCGCCGAGCACGAGCGCCAGGAACACGGTCTGGAACCAGCCCGGCAGCAGGCTCTCGGCGCCCGCGACGGCGTCGGTCATGTCGGTCTGGGTGGCGGCCGCCACGCCCGCGACGCCGAGGGCCACTGAGGAGATGAACCCGCCCGACGCCCCCATCCAGGTGATCGACCTCAGCGAGGTGGTCCGGGGCAGGTAGCGGGTGTAGTCGGCGGGCATCGGCAGGTACGAGAAGGGGCCGGCCAGCATGACGACGAAGGCCAGGCTCCAGCCGGACAGCCCGGCGCCGGCGGCGGGCGCGGAGGTGTCGGCGCCGGGCAGCACGAAGACGAGCAGCGCGCCGAAGCCGACGGCGAGGACGTACGCCATCCAGCGCTCGGCGAACTGCACGGTGGCATGGCCCCACATGGCGACGGCGAAGGTCAGCGCGAGGGTGACGCCGAGGGCGAGGGCCCGGACCGCCGTGCCCCCGCCGAGGCCGATCTCGTCGAGGAACACCTCCAGCGCGAGGGTGCCGACCACGGTGTTGACGATGGTGTAGCCGATGCTCACCACCCAGTTGAGGACGCCGGCGGGGAAGTTGCCGCGTACCCCGAAGGCGGCGCGGGAGATCACCAGGGTGGCGGTGCCGGTGCGGATGCCGCTGAGTCCGGCGGCGCTGACGGCGAAGAAGGAGAGTCCGCTGAGCACGACCACCAGGGTGGCCTGCCAGAAGGAGAGGCCGAAGGCCACGGCGAGGGCGCCGTTGATCACGTAGGTGAAGGTCAGGTTCGATCCGAACCAGAGCCAGAAGAGGTCCTTGGCGCCGCCGTGGCGCTCGGCGTCCGGGATGGGGTCGATGCCGTGCGTCTCGACCTTGAAGACCTCGTCCTTGAAGACCTCGCCCTTGAAGTCTTCGTCGACGTCGGCCGCCGTCTCCGGCCGGCTCGGCTCCTGCAGTCTCGGCTCCTGCTGCGTCGTCTCCTGCTGTGTCATCCGCCGCACCTCTGACCTTGGCACCCTCGGCCCTCCAGGGACCTTGAATGGCGTTCTAAGTTCTTGAATGACATTCAAGATGCGCCGCCTCCGGGGGCCGCGTCAAGACCCTGTCCGGGATAAGGTCCGACCAGGCAAGATCAGGAAGGCGGGACCGGTGGCGGGAGCGGCGCGGCGGCGCGACGGGCAGATCGCCCAGGAGCGGATGCTGGAAGAGGCCATGTCGGCGATCGCCGAGGACGGGCTGGCGACGCTCACCATGTCGGCGCTGGCCGAGCGGCTCGGCACCAGCGGAGGCCACATCCTGTACTACTTCGGCAGCAAGGACCGGTTGCTGCTGGAGGCGCTGCGCTGGAGCGAGACGCAGCTGACCGCCGAGCGCACCGAACTGCTGGGCCGCCGGCTCACCGCCCACCGCAAACTCGCCCTGTTCGTGGAGCTGTACCTGCCCCGCGGCCCCAGGGATCCGCGCTGGACGCTGTGGATCGAACTGTGGGCCCGTACGCCCTCCAACGAGCCCCTCCAGGTCGCCCAGCAGGAGATCGACGACGGCTGGCAGCGGGACCTGGAAACCCTGCTGGACAAGGGCGTGCGACAGGGCCGGTTCGCCGCGGACCTGGACGTCCCGGCCCGGGCCTCGGAGCTGCTCGCACTACTGGACGGACTGAGCACCCGCGTGGTCCTGGGCCAGCGCGGGGCCGAGCGGGACGTGGCCCTGAAGCGGGCCCGCTCGGCGGCGGCGCTGCTGATCCCGCACCTCTGAGATCCCGGGCGCCGCACGCGCGACGGAGGCCGCCCGGGTCCCGGACGGCCTCCGCTTCCCCGGCGCGGGTGTCCTCGTCCCCGGCGTGGGTGTCCTCGTCCCCGGCGTGGGTGTCCTCGTCCGCGGCGACGGGAACTCCTTCATTTCGACCCGGTTCGAAGCGGCGGCCCGTTTTCCCCGTGTCTCAATTCGACACCCGAAAGCGGAAGACGGGGTGCCGAAAAGGCCCTCTCCGAGGGGACAGAAGGGCCATTCGCGTCCGCCCACGCCCGTTCACGCCCCTGTGACCACCCTTGTTGACCTGGGCATATGCAAGAGGACCAAAGACCTCCACCTGCTTGCGAAAGCATTCACAAGAATTCCCGCGAAGTGCGCCCTACCGCACCCCTCTTCCGGCGAGCACAATCACCGTGACGACTCGCGTCGACCGTGAGGGAGGGAGCGCGTGCGCCATCAGGTGCGTACCGCCGACGGACGCGCTCTGGCCGTGGAGAGCTGGGGCGACCCCGACGGCAAACCGGTCTTCCTGCTCCACGGCATGCCCGGCAGCAGACTCGGACCAGCCCCGCGGGGCATGGTCCTCTACCAGCGCCGGATGCGGCTCATCGCCTACGACCGGCCCGGCTACGGCGGCTCCGACCGCCATCCGGGCCGCACCGTCGCCGACGTGGCCCAGGAGGTGGCCACCGTCGCGGACGCCCTGGGCCTGGACACCTTCGCCGTGGCGGGCCGCTCCGGCGGCTCCGCCGGAGCCCTGGCCTGCGCCGCCCTGCTCCCGGACCGGGTCACCCGGACGGCCGCCATGGTGGGCCTCGCCCCCCGGGACGCGGAGGACCTGGACTGGTTCGCCGGGATGGCGGACTCGAACGTCCGGGAGTACACCACCGCCGCCGACGACCCCGAGGAACTCGCGGCCCGGCTGACCCCCCGCGCCGCCGGCATCCGCGCGGACCCCGGCCGGCTCCTGGACGAACTGCGCCGGGACCTCACCGACAACGACCGCATGATCGTCTCGGACGCCGGCCTGCGGTCCATGTTGCTGCGCAACTACCGCGAGGGCCTGCGGACCTCCGCGGACGGCTGGATCGACGACGTGCTCGCCTTCAGCCGCCCATGGGGCTTCGACCCGGCCGACATCCGGACCCCGGTGATGATCTGGCACGGGGAACTGGACGTCTTCTCCCCCGTCGGGCACTCCCGCTGGCTGGCCCGCCGGATCCCCGGCGCCACCACCACCATCGACCCGGCCGCGGCCCACTTCGCGGCCCTGCGCGCCCTGCCCGACGTACTGAACTGGCTGCTGCGGGACGTGCCCGCACCCCCGGTCAGCGAGCAACAGCCGGCCTGAGGCGCACGGCGCACGGGGCCTCGGCCCCCATTGACCGCCGCACGGGGCCTCGACCCCGATTGACTGCCGCACGGGGCCTCCGTCCCGATTGACCGCCGCACGGGGTGCCTCCGTCCCGGTCAGTTGCCCCCGACGACCGGGTTCTCGGGGTCGTAGTTGGTCAGGACGCAGCCCTCGACCCGGGCGCGCTCCATGCGGTAGCCGGTCGGGGCGGAGAAGCCGGGGACGCAGTTCAGGTAGAGGAACTGCTGCTGGTAGAGGCCGAACCGGACGGCCGGGTCGTTGCTCTCGACCGCGACGTTCTCGCCGACCAGCAGCCGGCTCGCCGTGCGCCTGAGCTTCCCGTCGTCCTTGAGGTCCGCCTGCTGGGCGACCTTCGCCCTGGTCTGGAGCTTCTTCATGTCGCCCACGGTGTCGAGCCAGTTGAGGTGGTGGGCGCGCTGCTCGCCGCCCGGTTCCCCGCACAGGGCCCGTCCGGTGACACCCCATTCGAGGGCGTTCCCCTCGACCACGGGCGCGTAGTCGATGGACTCGATCGCCACCGTGTCGGGGTCGGTGGAGAACCGCGTGCAGTCCACGCTGGGCGCCACCAGCTTGCGCAGTTCGGCCACGCTGCCGGCGCGCGCCAACCCGAGGCTGCCCTTGGCCGGTTGGCCCGGCTTCTGCCCGCCCGGGTCCTGTGGGGTCTCGAAGTTCGGGCTGCCCGTGCCGTCCTCCGCGTTGACGAAGTCGCTGACGCCGCACCCTTCGACGAGCGCCTTGTCCATCTTGTAGCCCTTGGGCGCCCAGAAGCTCGGGTTGCAGTACAGGACGCGCAGTTCGGACCGGGCCAGGGCGAGGGCCGACTCGGTCGAGGTCGGGGTGACGACGAAGCCCTTCCCCACGAAGACCCGGCTGAACAGCCCCCGGGAGCCGTCGGAGGACTCCATGACGCTCCGCTTGTACCGCTCCTGGAACTCCTTCATGTCCGACGGTATGTAGAAGACGAGTTGCCCGTCCTTGGCGGCGTCGCTGCACACGCCCCGTTGCGTCACCGACCACTCGCCGACACCGACGAACTCGGTCAACGGCAGTCGGGGGTCGCCGGGTTGGTCGCTCAGGTCGTCACAGTTGGTGAACTGCCGTACGTACTGCTGCGCACCGGCGAGGGTGACCGCCGCCGGGCTCTCGCCGCCGGCCGGCGTCGCCGTGGCGCCGGCCGGCCGTGTGGCGCCGGACGTGGGCGGGGCCGGGTCCCCCTCACAGGCGGGGAGCACGGCGAGGCAGGCGAGGGCGGCGGTCATGGCGAGGATCCGCTGGGTGCGCATGGGGTGCTTCCGTCCGAAACAGCAGGTGGCAAGGGTGGCGTGCACATGCTAGGCGGATTCGCACACCATGATCCATTTCCCCGACGGGAGAGAGGAGGCGCACCCGGGAAGAAATGGATCTTGCCGTACGGCAAACGGCCGAATGCGACACCGCGAGAATTGCGTCACGCTTTCCATAGAACGCTTGACCAGGCGTCATGTCTCGGTTGCCAATGGGGCGTGGACGAGTAAAGTCCACGCTTGACACTGGCGCGCGCCGCTGTCAACCCCCTGCCCATTCCACCCGGCTTCCCCAAGGACGGTGTCGTGAACACTTCCGCAACCCCCCCGACCACCACGGTCAAGACCTCCCGGGTCCCGCTCGACCGCATCGACGTGCACAGCACCTCGGCGGCGACGACACTCGGCCGCGTGTTGCGGACGGAATCCGGTCGTCACGTTCAGGCACCGATCTTCAACTCTGCGCTCTGACAATGAAGTACGCGCTCTAGACTGGTGGAATGACCGGCCTGATCGCATTTCGCGAGATCGTCCTGAAAGTTCACAGCAGATGCGATCTCGCTTGTGATCATTGCTACGTCTACGAACACGCAGATCAGAGCTGGCGAGCCCGACCGAAGGTGATCTCCCCCGAGGTGATCGCGCACACCGCGTCGCGGCTCGCCGAACATGCCCGTGACCATGCTCTCCCCTCTGTCACGGTGATTCTCCACGGAGGGGAACCCCTGCTGGCGGGCACCGCCCGACTCCGCCTCGTGTGCGAGGAGTTCACCCGCGCCCTCGACGGAATCGCCGCCCTGGATCTGCGCATCCACACCAACGGGCTCCAGCTCGGCCACCGCCATCTGGACCTCTTCGCCGAGTACGACGTCCGGGTCGGCATCTCCCTCGACGGGGACCGCGCCGCGAACGACCGCCACCGCCGGTTCGCGGACGGCCGCAGCAGCCACCCCCTGGTCCTCGCCGCCGTCGCCCTGCTCCGCTCCGAGCCCTACCGCCACCTCTACCAGGGGCTGCTCTGCACCGTGGACGTGGCCAACGACCCCGTCGCCGTGCTCGACGCCCTCGTCGAGCTGGAGCCACCCCGGGTGGACTTCCTGCTCCCCCACGCCACCTGGGAGACCCCTCCGGTCCGCCCGGACGGCGCCCCCGACGCGTACGCGCGCTGGCTGCTGCGGGTCTTCGACCACTGGGAGCGCCGGGAACGCCCCGTCCCCGTACGGCTCTTCGAGTCGCTGCTGTCCACCCTGCGCGGCGGACCCAGCCTGACGGAGTCCCTGGGCCTGGCCCCGACCGACCTCGTCGTCGTCGAGACCGACGGACAACTGGAGCAGGTCGACTCCCTCAAGACCGCCTTCGAGGGGGCCGCGGCCACCGGCTTCAACGTCTTCGACCACGCGTTCGACCAGGTGGCGGCGCACCCCGGAGTCCGCGCCCGGCAACAGGGGTTGGCCGGTGTCAGCGAGGCGTGCCGGCGCTGCCCCGTCGTACGCTCGTGCGGCGGCGGACTCTACGCCCACCGCTACCGGCCCGACCCCGCCACCGGCGGGAGCTTCGACCACCCCTCCGTGTACTGTGCCGACCTGCGCGAACTGGTGGACGGCGTGGAGGGGCGCACCGCGCGGCGCGAGACCGCCCCGGAACTCACCGACCCGACCGAACTCGCCCGTTCCCAGCAGGAGCTGACCCGGGTGCTGCTGGCCCGGTTGAACGCCGACCAAACGGGTGACACCGACTGGGCCCGGGCCTGGGAACTGCTGGCGGCCGTGGAGCGGTCCGGGGACGCCGGCGCGGACGCCCTGGACGCCGTACTGGACCACCCGTTCACCCGGACGTGGGTACTGGCGGCCCTGGACCCGGAGCACGGGGGCCCCCGGGAGGACACCGGCCCGGCCCGCCGGCTGGCCGCGCTGGCCGCCTCGGCCGTGCTGCGCGGCGGGTTGGACCTGCCGGCCGAGGTGGCCTACCGGGACGGCGAGGTGTACCTGCCGACCCTGGGACTGCTGCGGCTCGGTGAGCCGGGCACGCGGGGGCGGGCCGCGCTCCGCGCCGTCGACGACGGGTACGCCGTACGGGACGGCCGCGCCGAACACCGCTTCGGCCCGACGGCGGGGGACGCGCGCTGGCAGCCCGTACGGACCTGGTCGCCCGGGCCCGACGCGGCGCCGGTGGCCCTGGAGGACCTGGACCCGTACCGCAACTGCTTCGCCCGCCCGCCCCGGCTGCGGCTCGGGGCGGGCGAGGCCGAGGAGTGGCGGGGTCTCCTGGACCGGGCCTGGGCCCTGCTGCACGACACGGTCCCGGAGTTCGCCCGGGCGGCCGCCGCCGGGCTGACCACGCTGACCCCGCTGGCGGGCGGACCCCGGGAGCACGGCTGGGGAGAGGCCGGACGGCACGCCCCCGGGGCGCTCGGCGTCCCGTACGGGGCGGGGGTGCGGGAGACGGCGCTCGCCCTGCTGACCGGCCGCAGGCGGGCCCGCCTGCGCGCGCTGACCGAGGTGGCCGACCTGTACGCCCTGGACGGGGAGTGGCAGCACCCGTCGCCCTGGCGGGAGCGGCGCGTCCCGGTGTCCCGACTGCTCGCCGACGTACACGAGCGGGTGGCGATGGAGGCGTACCGGCGAGCCGTCGCGGGCCCCGAGCCCGGCGCCGCCGACCCCATCCACCGGGCCCTGGACCGGCTGTCCGGAGCGGCCGAACTGACCGTCACGGGCAAACGCCTGGTGGAGGAACTGCGCTGGGAACTGAAGGCGGTCGACGCGTGAGCGCCCTCGCCCTCGCCGTCCACCTGCGCCTGCTCGGCGTCCGACCCCGGACCCGGCTCCTGGTGCACGCCGCGCTCGGCGGGACCGGCCTGCGCGCCGAGGTGCTGCGCGACGCCCTGACCGGGGTGCTCGGCCCGCACGGCACGCTGGTGGTACCGACCTTCACCCCGGAGAACTCCCTCACCTCCAACGCCCACCTGGCCGGGATCGCCGGGCTGAGCCCGTCCGAGACGGCAACCTTCCGCGCCCGGATGCCGGCCTTCGACCCGGCGACCACACCGAGTCAGGGCATGGGCGCCCTGGCCGAGGCCGTGCGCACCGCGCCGGGAGCCGTGCGCAGCGCCCACCCGCAGACCTCCTTCGCCGCGCTCGGCAAGGACGCGGAGGGGCTGTGCGCGGGGCATCGGATCGAAAGCCACATGGGCGAGGAGTCGCCTCTGGGAAAGCTGTGCTGGGAGGGAGGGCAGGTACTCATGATCAATGTGGGGTTTTCAGTTTGCACTGCTTTCCATCTCGCGGAGTATCGAATTCCGAAGCCCCCCTTGCGCATGTACGACTGTGTGGTGAAGGTGAACCTTCCGGGGGGCCGACAAGGGGGGGAATGGACGACGTACGAGGACGTGGCACTGGACGACGGCGACTTCGCGGAGATCGGCGCGACGTTCCCGGATTCACAGGTGCGCAGGGGGCGGGTGGGCGGAGTCTCGGCCCTGCTCTTCTCGATTCCGGATGCCGTCGATCACGCCCTTGACTGGATGACCGAAAACAGATGCTGATTGACTGAACGATGAGGGGATGTCGCGAAGCAGCTCCGGAATGATGTTTCTTCGCTCGCATCTTCGGGACGGGGGGCGTGTGCCCGCATCAGTGCAGCCGTACTTCTTTCTCAGCTATGCGCATACACCGAGATTCGGGGCCGGGGGGCCCGACCCGGACATGTGGGTCGAGCGTCTCTTCCGTGATCTCTGCAGTCACGTCATGGCGCTGACCGATCTGCCCGCCGGGTCCGAGGCGGGTTTCATGGACCGGGAGATACGCAGCGGCGAGGGATGGTCGGAGCGGCTCGGGACGGCGCTCGCCACCTGCCGGGTCTTCGTCCCGCTGTTCTCGCCGCGCTACTTCGCCAGCGAGATGTGCGGGAAGGAGTGGTTCGCCTTCGCGCAGCGCGCCATCCAGCACGGAGCGGCGAGCAACGAGCCGGCCGAGGCCATCGTCCCCGCCCTGTGGGTACCGGTGCCACCGTCCCAACTGCCCGGCCCCGCCGAGCGGTTGCAGTTCAACCACAACACCTTCGGCGAGCGCTACGTCACCGACGGGCTGTACGGGCTGATCAAACTGCGGGGGTATGCCGAGCAGTACGAGCGGGCCGTCTACGAACTCGCCAAGCGCATCGTCCGGGTCGCGGAGACCGTCCGTCTCGACCCCGTCCGCCCGGTGGACTACCGGGTGGTGCCCAGCGCCTTCGGCAGCTCCGACAATCCGGCCCGCTCCCTCCACGTCACCGTCGCCGCCGCCTCCCGCCACGACCTGCCGGAGGGGCGCAGCCCCGAGTACTACGGGGACAGCGCGCTGGACTGGAACCCGTACCACCCGGCGTCCCAGCGGCCCGTCGCCCTGATCGCGGAGGACCTGGTCAGGAACCTCAACTACCAGACCAGCATCGGTTCCTTCGACGACGAGGCCGGACACTTCGACAGCAAGCAGCCGCCGACCCGCCCCGAGATCCTGATCGTCGACCGTTGGGCGGTCGAGGACGAGCAGCGCCGCCGGCGGCTCGCCGCCTTCGACCAGGAGTCCCGGCCGTGGATCAACGTGGTCGTGCCGTGGAACCGGTACGACCACCAGAGCCGGGCGAAGGAGAACGAGCTGGCGCACCGGCTGGAGGACACCATGCCCGTCAAGATGAGCCAGGGTCGGGCCGCGTGCCGGGCCGCCGCGAACGGCGTGGCCAACATGGAGACGCTCGGGCAGATCCTGCCGCAGGTCGTGGAGGCCGCCGCGCAGCAGTTCCTCAGACACGCCCAGGTCTATCCGCCGGCCGGCGGCACCCACACCGAACGCCCTCGGCTGATCGGGCCGATGGGGATGAACGGGCCGCCCGTGCCGCTGCCGCCGCCCGCCCCCTTCCCGCCCGACAGCGAATCCGGGGACGGCGAATCCAGGGACGGCGAACACCGCGGCGGTGCGGGTCGCGACCACGAGCACCGGAACGGAGAAGACCGGAACAGCGAGCCGCGCGGCCGGGACGCCGCCGACCACAACGAATCAGACCGGGGGGACGCGGATGACAGCGAGTCGTGACAGCCGTGGGGGACGCATCGTCACCTTCTATTCGTACAAGGGCGGTACCGGCCGCACGATGGCGCTCGCCAACACCGCCTGGATACTCGCGGCCAACGGCAAGCGCGTGCTCGCCGTGGACTGGGACCTGGAAGCCCCGGGGCTGCACCGTTTCTTCCATCCCTTCCTGGACCCCTCCACCCTGGGTGCCACCACCGGGGTCATCGACCTGATCAGCGAGTACGCCTGGGCCGCCACCAGCCCGGTGCAGCGCGCCGACGACTGGCACAAGGACTACGCGCGGATCCAGCCGCACGCCGTCTCGCTCACCCCGGAGACCCTGGGCTGGGAGTTCCCCGACGGCGGCACGCTCGACTTCGTCTCGGCGGGCCGACAGAACCGCGAGTACTCGGCGACCGTCTCCACCTTCGACTGGGACAACTTCTACGACCGGCTCGGCGGTGGTCTCTTCTTCGACGCCTTACGCGCCGACATGAAGCGCAACTACGACTACGTCCTGATCGACAGCCGGACCGGTCTGTCCGACATCGCGGACATCTGCACCGTGCACCTGCCGGACGTCCTGGTCGACTGCTTCACCCTCTCCGACCAGTCGATCGACGGCGCCGCCTCGGTGGCGCGCCAGATCGACGAGCGGTTCAACGACCGGGGCATCAAGATCTACCCGGTTCCGATGCGCATCGACGAGGGCGAGAAGGAGAAGGCCGACGCGGGCCGGGCCCTGGCCCGGATCAGGTTCGACCGCTTCCCCAACGGTCTCGTCGGGGACGAACTCACCTCGTACTGGGGTGCGGTGGAGATCCCCTACCGGCCCTACTACGCCTACGAGGAGACCCTGGCCACCTTCGGTGACGAGGCCGGCCTCACCAACTCCCTCCTCTCCGCGTTCGAGCGGTTGACGGCGGTGGTCACCGAGGGCGAGATCGTCTCGATGCCCGCCATCGCCGAGGACGTCCGGATGCGGATCCGGGACGCCTTCACCCGGCGGCGCCCGGCCCTGCCCGCCGACCTGTTCCTCTCCTACGTCGCCGAGAACCGCATGTGGGCCGACTGGATCGAGTCGGTCCTCACCCGGGCCGGGTTCCGGGTGGTGCCGCAGGACGTCTCCGCCGAACGCGCGCCGGTCGACGGGGGCGGGAGCGGGGACACCCTCGGCGGGGCCGGCATCAGCGTCGACAACGCGGCCCGGACCGTGGTGCTGCTCTCCAGCGCCTACCTGAAGTCCGCCCGGGCCGTGGACGTCTGGAACCGGGCGGCGGCGGAGGACCCGACCGGGGGCCGGCGCCAACTGGTGCCGCTGCGCGTGGGCGACGTGCGCCTGGCGACCCCGTACATCGACCGCAATCCGGTGGACCTGTTCCGCCTCGACGAGGTGCACGCCACCACGGCGCTGCTCCGCGCGGTGGAGCGGCCGATGGCCCTGCCGGACTCCGTCAACAGCACCACCCAGCCCGGGCCCCGCTTCCCGGGGACGGTCCCGAAGATCTGGAACGCGCCGCCCCGCAACCCCGGGTTCACGGGGCGCAGCATCGTGCTGGAGCGGATGCGCGACCAGCTCGGCGGCGGCATGGCCGTGGTGCTGCCGCAGCCGCAGACCCTGTACGGGCTCGGCGGCGTCGGCAAGACGCAGGTGGCGCTGGAGTACGTGCACCGGTTCATGGCCGACTACGACCTGGTCTGGTGGATCTCCTCGGAGCAGACCGACGACGTGGTGGCGGCCCTCGCGGAGCTGGCCGTACGTCTCGGCGCGCAGACCGGCGAGGACATGTCGGCCGCCTCCCAGGAGGCCATCGACCTGCTCCGGCGCGGGGTGCCGACCTCGCGGTGGCTGCTGGTCTTCGACAACGCCGACGATCCCGAGACCCTGAAGCGGTTCTTCCCGCCGGGCGGCCCGGGGCACGTGCTGGTGACCTCGCGCAACCAGTCCTGGTCGCAGTACGGCGACGCGCTCCCGGTGGACGTGTTCCTGCGCGAGGAGTCCATCGAGCACCTCCAGCGCCGGGCGCCGGGCCTGACCAAGGAGGACGCCGAGCAGGTGGCCGTGGCGGTGGGCGACCTGCCGTTGGCGGTCGAGCAGGCGGGCGCCTGGATCGCGGAGACGGCGACGCCGGTGTCCGCGTACCTGGAGCAGTTGGCGGAGCAGGCGGCCCGGGTACTGGGGCTGAACCAGCCGCCCGGGTACCCGGAGCCGGTGGCCGCCACCTGGAACGTGTCCATCGAGCGGCTCCAGTCCCGCTCCCCCGCCGCCGTGCGGCTGCTCCAGCTCTGCGCGTTCTTCGCGCCCGAGCCGATCTCCGCGAACCTCCTCTACAGCAAGGAGATGATCAACGCGCTCAAGCCGTACGACTCCTCGCTCCAGGAGAAGCTGATGCTGGGCCGGGTGATCCGGGAGATCGGCCGGTTCGCGATGGCCAAGGTCGACCAGGTCGGCAACAGCATCCAGGTGCACCGGCTGGTCCAGGCCGTGATCCGGGCCCAGCTCTCGGAGGAGGAGCAGCGCGAGGCCCGGCACGCGGTGCACCGGATCCTGGCGGGGGCGAGGCCGGACGACGACGAGCCGATAGACAACCCGGAGACCTGGCCGCGGTTCAACACCATCTGGCCGCACCTGACCCCCTCCGAGGCCCGCAACTGCAAGGAGCCGGAGACCCGCCGGCTGTTGATCGACCGGGTCCGCTACCTCTGGAAGCGCGGCGACTTCAAGGCCGCGTACCAACTCGGCGAGGAGCTGAGGGAGATCTGGAAGGACACCCTCGGCAACGACGACCTCCAGTACCTGTACCTGCGCTTCCACCTGTCCAACATCCTGCGCTCGCAGGGCCGGTTCGTGGAGGCGCAGGAGCTGGGCGAGGTCACGCTGGAGCGGCAGCGGACGGTGCTCGGCCCCTCGCACCCGCACACGTACATGACCACCAGTGGTCTGGCGATGGACCTGGGGGCGTTGGGTCGGTACGCGGAGGCGATGGAGCTGGCGACGGCCGCCCACGAGGGCTTCAGCCAGATATTCCACGAGGCGCACCCCCGCACCCTGGCCGCGGCCAACAACCTGGCGCTGAACCTGCGCATGGTAGGCCAGTACGCCCGGGCCCGGGAGATCGACCAGGAGGTCTTCGACCGGCGTACCGAGGTGCTGGGCACGGACCACCCGTACACGCTCTCGTCGGCCCAGAACCTGGCCCGTGACCTGCGCGAGGTCGGCCGGTACGACGACTCGGTGCAGCTCCTGGCACGGACGTACGAGATCTACAAGCGGACGCTGGGCCGGGCCTTCCCGGGCACCCTGTCGGCCGCGAAGAACCTGGCGGTGTCGTTGCGCAGGGCGGGCGAGTTGGAGGACGCGCTGCGGCTGACGACGGCGACCCGCAACCGGTACCGGGCCAAGTACACCTCGGTCAACCCCGACCTGTTGGCCTGCGAACTCAACCTCGCCTCCGACCTGTTCGCGACGGGCGATCCGGGTGCGGCGCGGGACCTGGCGCAGGAGGTGGTGGACGAGTTCATGAAGGTGCCGGGCGAGCGGCACCCGTACACCCTGGCCGCGGTCAACAACCTCGCGGTGTTCCACTGGGGCACGGGAGCGGCGGACACGGCGGAGCCGATGTTGCGGCAGACGATCCGACACATGCGCGAGGTGTTGGGCGACAACCACCCGCACACGATCTTCACCCATCTGAACCTGGCCAACGCCCGGGCGGACCTCGGTGATCCGGAGGGCGCGCTGGAACTGGAGCGGCTGTCGGTGATGCGGCTGCGCGAGGCACTGGGAGTGCATCACCCCGAGACCCTGGCGAGCGCCTCCAACATGGCGGTCAGCCTGGACATGATGGGGCGCAAGGAGGAGGCCGCCCGGGTACGGGCGGAGGCGGTGGCCGAACTGACGCGGCTGCTGGGCGAGGACCACGGTCTGACCCGCTACGCCCGCGACGAGCGGCGGGTGCACCGCGATCTGGAGCCCCTCGCCGTGTGATCCGACGGAGGGCGGCCCCCGCACGGGTCGCCCTCCACCCCGACAGCAGCCTGGGGGGTTCGCTGTGAGCGACAGCATGACCTTTCGAAACGAGGACCTGCCGGCCCTCTTCCACCACACCGATCAGGCGGCGATCTCCCGACAGCGGGAGTCCACCCAGGCCACGCGCGCCCAGCTGGTGCTGCTCGTCGTCGCGGCGGGAGCCGCCGCCCTGCCCGCGGGACCGACCGTGGGATCGCTGCGACTGTTCGGGGCGATCAGCGCGCTGGCGTACGCCGGCGTCCTGGGGGTGGGCATCCGGGCGACCCGGCGCCGGGCCCGGCCCCAGTGGCAGTTGAACCGGAGCGCGGCCGAGTTCATCAAGTCCCTGGCCTGGCGGTACGCCGTGCACGGGGCGCCGTTCGGCAGTGACGTCGCCGGGCCGGAGGCGACGTACCGGACCCGTTTGGAGAAGGGCCTGGACGAGCTGCGCAAGATGGGCTGGGAGGATCCCCGGGTCTCGGGCGAGGTGCCGGAGGGCGGGGAGATCACCGGGGCGATGCACCGGTTGCGCGGTCTGGGCTACCACGTGCGCCGGGAGACGTACGTCCGGGACCGGCTGATCGAGCAGCGCAACTGGTACCAGCGCAAGACGGAGGTGTCGCGTCGGGCGACCGCCCTGTGGTCGTGGACCATCGTGCTGTTGACGTGCCTGGGCCTGTTGTTCGCCCTGTTGGCGGCCTTCGGTTCGGGTCCCGGGCCGCGACTGACGGGGCTGCTGAGCGCGGCGGCGGCGGCCGGCATCGCCTGGAACGAGGTCCGCCGGCACCATCCGCTGATCGAGGCGCACACCCTGATCGAGCAGGACCTGTCGGCGATGATGGTCGTGATGCAGACGACGATCACCGAGGCCCAGTGGCCCTCCTCGGTGTACGAGACGGAACGCTACGTGTCTCCGCAGCACACGGACTGGCTCGCGCGACACAGCAGTTGACGTCCGTGGCGGGAGGGTGTGGCTCAGACCCGGGTCACGCCCTCGCGCCAGAGGACGGTGACGGGCTTGCCGAGCGCCCGCGCGTAGGCGACGATCTCGCCGGTGCCGCCGTGCCCGCGGGCGGGCAGGCCGTCCCAGACGGCGACGAGCCGGTCGCAGGAGTCCGCGATGAAGGTGCCGGCCGCGTAGTAGGCCTCGTCCGTGGACCGGTCGAAGGCCATCCGGATCTCCTGGGCCGCCCGGTGCTTGAGCCGTCGGTAGTGGGCCAGGGACTCGGCGCCCTCGAAGGTCTCCTCGTAGTCGCCGCTGGGGATCACCACGGTGAGGTCCGCGCCGCATTCCAGCGCGATGTCGGCGAACAGTTGGTCCGCTCCCTCGGCGAGGCTGGAGAAGGCCTCCAGCGGTCCGTCGTGGCCGTCGAGGACGGCCCGCAGGCCGTCCCTCACGTGGTCGAGCACCTCGATGGGAATCGACCGGTGTCCGGTCACGCCGATACGTTTCATGCTCAATCCTCCCCCGTGGACGCCTGGACATCCTCCCAGAAGGCGGGAGGACGTCCAGGGGTCGAGCGGGGGCGCGCGGGTCAGTAGACGCTGACGCCGTAGGCGTTCAGGGCTTCCACGACGGGCTGGAAGAAGGTCGTTCCGCCGGAGGAGCAGTTGCCGCTGCCGCCGGAGGTGAGACCCACGGCTCGGCTGCCGGAGTAGAGCGGGCCGCCGCTGTCGCCGGGTTCGGCGCAGACGTTGGTGCGGATCATGCCGTAGACGATGTCGCCGCCGCCGTAGTTGACGGTGGCGTTGAGGCCGGTGACGGAGCCGCTGTGGATGCCGGTGGTGGAGCCGCGCCGGGTGACGGACATGCCGGTGGTGGCGTTGACGGCGCTGGTGATGTCCTGGCTGCCGACGGTGCCCGGCGGGATCGGGGTGCTGCTGTTGTACTTGATCAGGCCGTAGTCATTGGTCGGGAAGCTGGAGCCGACGGTGGGTCCGATGACGCTGGTGTGGGCGGAGTTGCTCCACCAGGTACCGGCTCCGTCGGTGCAGTGGCCGGCGGTCAGGATGTAGTACGTGCTGCCGCTGCGCACGTTGAAGCCGAGCGAACAGCGCCAGCTCGACGCGTAGATGGCGTCGCCGCCGGACAGGAGTTTCGTCAGTCTGCCCGGGGTGCGTTCGATGCGCAGGGCTCCGGCGTCGGCGCCGGCCTCGCGGCGGATCCTGGCGATGTCGGCGGCCGACACCCTGGAGTCCGCGGTGACCACGAGGGTTCCGTTGGCGGGGTCGGTGTGCCAGGCCGTGCCCGCCACGTCGGCGCGCAGGACGGATGCCCCGGCCGAGGCGAGGCGATCGGCGCTGAAGCCGCTGTCGGCGCTCGCCGTGGCGGGTGCGCCGAGCGCGGCGACGGCGGCCAGCCCGGTGGCCGCCGCGAGAAGCTTGATTCGGGTGATGCTCTGGATTCTCACTGACTCGTCCTCCCGGAGGGGATGGGGGGCCCGGCTGGGGTGGGGGTGCCGGAGCCCGGGAGAGAGGCGGTCGGGGGCACGACGGGCGCATGCCCGTTCGTCGTGCCCCTGACAAGCCTCGTGAGAGAAGCTTTCGGGAGTGTCCTGGCGTCAGATTCCCGCGACAAGAGCGGCTTTCAGCCTCCGCTCGCCCGCCGGAACCTCGAACGGCAGCGTGTTCCCGGGTGGCGGGAACGGACAGATGAAGTGGTCCGCGAAGGCGCAGGGCGGCAACTGGGCCCGGTTGAAGTCCACGGTGATCGAGCCGTCCTCGCCGGGGACCCCGGGCTTGAGGAAGCGGAACCGGTAGCTGGACACCCCGCCGGTGGCATCGCCGAAGACGGCCCACAGGCTCCCGTCCTCCTCGTCCACGGCCACCTTGAGGGCGTGTTCCACACCGTCGCGGGTGAAGAGCAGCTCCCCGCCGAGGCCGAGCCCGCGGTCCCGCCCGTCGGCGTTCTCGACCTGGACCGTCCGGTCCCGGTCGTACGGTCGAAAGCGCCCCGGGAGGGCGAGATCCGGGCGGTACGGGCCGGCCTCGATGCCGGTGAAGTCCCGCCGGGCCTCGGAGGCCGGGTCGAAGACGCGCACCGCCCACTCCCCCTCCCGCCGGATCACCACGATCCGGAGGTCGCCCGCGGAGATCCGGGAGTGCGAGGGCGGTGCCTCGTCGGCCGCGAGCACGGCGTCGCCGGTGAAGGGGGCACCGTCGAGACGCAGCCCGTCCTCGGGGTCGGCGCGCAGGGCGACCCCCGCGTCGGTGGTGCGCCATTCCCCGGGAACGGCCGGAATTCGACCTTCCGGGTAGTCGGCGAGCCAGTGGGTACCGGTCAGCGCGAGCGGCCCGTGCGGGGCGGACACGGTCGCCACCCGGTGCTCGTGCCAGTGCCGCCAGGCGGTCTCGGGGTCGGTGTCGTCGTCATGGTTCATGCCGCTCAACCCTTCCACGCCGGTCCGGACGGGAACCGCGGGGTACCCCGTCCGGACCTGGGAAATATCTGAGGGGAACTCAGCAGCCGTCGCAAGGACAGCAGCAGCACCCGTCGCCGCAGCTGTCACAGCAGTCGCACCCGTCACAGCAATCGCAGCCGTCGCACCACGGGTCCCGCTTCTGTCGGGACCACGGCCCCTCGTGCTCCGTGCAGCAGATTTGGCAGGTACAGAAGAGCCCGACGGCCACCGCGCAGCCCGCGAGCAGCCCGCGGCGCGGTCGCTGCGGGGGCAGCCCGCCGCCACCGCCGCCGCCCGGCCCGCCCGGCCCCATCGGCGGAGGAGTCCCGGGACCCCCGGGGGCGTACGGGGTGCCCGGCGCGTACGGGTTCCCGCCGCCGTACGGGTTCCCCGCGCCCGGGGCGTCGTAGCCCTGCGGGGCCGGACCGAAGCCCCCGCCGGAGTTCACTGCGGCGTGGCCGCCCGTGTGACCGCAGGCGGTCGTGCCGAAGGCCCGGTCGACCGAGGTGCGCAGCTCGTGCACCAGCAGCCGGTGGACGAGACCGGCGTCCACGAACTCCACCTCGCGCAGCGCCGGCCGGATGCCGCGCAGGGCGTCGTCGCAGAGCCTGCGCGCCTCGGTGAGGGAGGTGCCGGTGGCGGTGAGCGGGTTCCAGGCACCGGCGGCGGCGTCCGCCCGCTGGTCCTCCACGGCGTCCAGCAGGTGCGCGAGCCGGCCGAAGTACCGGCCCGCCTCGGCGAGCGGGGCGGCGTTGCCTGGCCGTCCCGCGAGGACCGCGGTATGCGCGAAGGCGGCGGCGGTCGCGGTCTCCGTCGGTTCCGTCACCACCAGCACGGATGTGCCGATTCCGGCCAGCGCCTCGATGCCGCCCTGCCGGTCCACGGCGTCGACGAGCACGGCCGTGTCGAAGCCGAGCGAGGCCCCGGTGCGGGCGCCGGCCCGGTCCCAGCCCCGGGCCACCTTGCGCGCGGCGGCGGCGATCGGCGCCCGGGCCAACAGCCCGTCCCGGTCGGCGACGTGGTCGCGCACCTTCGCGGAGGCCAGCACGAGCGAGACGGCCGCCGCGAGACGGGCGCCCTCCCCCTTGGCGACGGCGGCGGTGCGCATGCCGCGCAGCGGGCAGGGACCGGCGGTGCGTCGCGCCCGCGGATCCGGACCGGACTGAGCCTCCGTCAGAACGGATACCAGCAGGCCGTCGTAGTTGGTCACGATCCTGGCGAACTGTCCGTGGTCACCGCGAAGTGCCAGGCAGAGACCGCAGAGATGAGCCATCCACTCGGTCTTGAAGCGCTCTCCCAGCCGGTGCGTGCAAGGCCTGACGATGCCGAACAATCTGCTTCCCCCGTGTGTCATGCGCGTGCTTTCCGGGCATGGTATCCAGCCATCCCCGTCACCCGTACGCATCAGCGCATCACCCGAAAGGAGGTGGCGGTCGTATTTTCACTCAGTCAGCAGCGGTAGGCCGTCGCGCACCTTAGTCGTGCAACGAATGTTCTGCACCAGTACCGTCACGAAAAGCCGGCGCGGCGGCTATCCACTTGGCGCGTTGTCAGCATCATGGACGACCATAGGGGCAGCGGAGAGAAGACAACTGACCGCGGTGAAAGGAGGCGTCCATGGGTTCGGTGCGCAAGGCGAGTGCCTGGTTGGGTCTCGTGGAAGACAACGACGACGAGCGGTACTACGACGACGACTACGCGGAGGCGGTGGAGCGCCAGCAGGGCGGGTCCGTCTCGGGCCCCGGTGACCAGTGGGTCACCGACCCGCGTGTCAAGGTGGCCTCGGAGTCCGCGGTCGAGCAGGGTCGGCGGATCGCGACGGTGACGCCCGACGGCTTCCGTGACGCCCGCGGCATCGGCGAGCTGTTCCGCGAGGGCGTCCCGGTCATCGTGAACCTGTCGTCGATGGACCCGGGCGACGCGAAGCGCGTGGTCGACTTCGCCGCCGGTCTGACCTTCGGTCTGCGCGGATCGATCGAGCGGGTGGCGACCAGGGTCTTCCTCCTGACCCCGGCCGACACCCAGATCGTCAGCGGCGAGCCCGGTGGGCGCTCGCGCGACTTCTTCAACCAGAGCTGAGCCGGGCCCTCACCGGAAGGCGTCGAGCCCGGTGAGTGCCTTGCCCAGCACCAATTGGTGCATCTCGACGGTGCCCTCGTAGGTGAGGACCGATTCGAGGTTGGTGGCGTGCCGCATCACGGGATATTCCAGGGAGATCCCGTTCGCGCCGAGGATGGTCCGCGCGGTGCGGCAGATGTCGATGGCCTCGCGGACGTTGTTGAGTTTGCCGAAACTGATCTGCTCCGGCCGCAGGGTTCCCGCGTCCATGCGGCGACCCAGGTGGTGGGCGAGCAGGATGCCCTTGTGGAGTTCCAGCGCCATGTCCGCGAGCTTGGCCTGGGTGAGCTGGAAGCCGCCGATCGGCCTTCCGAACTGCTCCCGCGTCTTCGCGTAGTCGAGCGCGGACTCGAAGGAGGCGCGCGCCGCCCCCATGGAGCCCCAGACGATCCCGTACCGCGCGTGGCTGAGACAGCCCAGCGGCCCCTTGAGCCCGGTGACGCCCGGAAGCACCGCGTCCGCGGGCAGGCGTACGTCGTCCATCACCAGCTCGCTGGTCACCGAGGCGCGCAGGGACCACTTGTGCTTGATCTCGGGCGCGGAGAACCCGGCACTGTCGGTGGGCACGGCGAAACCGCGGATGCCCTCGTCGGTCTGCGCCCACACGACGGCGACGGCGGACACCGAGCCGTTGGTGATCCACATCTTGCGGCCGGTCAACACCCAGTCGGTGCCGTCACGCTTGGCGTACGTGCGCATCGCGGCGGGGTCCGAACCGACGTCGGGTTCGGTCAGGCCGAAGCAGCCGATGAGCTCGCCGGCGGCCATGCCGGGCAGCCAGCGCTCCTTCTGCTCCTCGGAGCCGTACTTCCAGATCGCGTACATGGCCAGCGAACCCTGTACGGAGACCAGCGAGCGGATGCCGGAGTCGGCGGCCTCCAGCTCCAGGCAGGCCAGGCCGTACTGCACGGCGGAGGCGCCGGCGCACCCGTATCCGGTCAACGACATCCCGAGCGCGCCGATCGAGCCGAGTTCCCGGGCGAGTTCCCGGATCCCGGGCAGCTCGCCGTTCTCGTACCACTCGGCGATGTGCGGCAGCACCCGGTCGGCGGCCCAGTCCCGGACGGTGTCGCGGACCGCGAGGTCCTCGGGGCTGAGCAGCTCGTCGATCCCGAGCGGATCGGTGGGTACGAAGGACACGTGGCCTCCCGGCGGCCTGAGGGACGGAAACCTGGCGGTGTCAGTGTGTCCGCGACCCCGCCCCCGGTCCACCCCCCCACCTGCGAGGGTCCGGGTCGGACGCGGGGTGTCAGGCCGAGCGGGCGGCCGGGTCGCACTCGGCGTGCGCCTGGCCGGGGATCCGCGCGAGGGGTTCGCCGGCGGGGTCCGCGGCGTTCGCCTGCGCGGGCAGCCGCATCGGTTCGCCGGTGTCCGTGTCGGCGGCGCAGTCCATCGTGCGCGGCAGTTTCAGTGCCATGACCGCGCCGGCGAACAGCAGCCCGGCGCTGACCACCAGCGTCACGTGCAGTCCGTGGACGAACGAGTGCCGGGCGGCGGCGTGCAGCGCGGCCCCCGCGGGACCGCCGAGGTGCGCCGCGATCTGGTAGGCCTCGCCCAGCGAGTTGGCGGCGTCGGCGGAGTCGGCCGCCGAGACCCCCGGAACGTGCGCGAGGCCCGGCGCGTAGGCCGCGTTCATGACGCTGCCGAGCAGCGCGATGCCCATGCCCGCGCCGAGCTGGTACGAGGTCTCGCCGATGGAGGCCGCGCCGCCGGCGGTGGCCGCCGGGGCCTCGCTCAGCATCGACTCGTAGGCGGCGAACAGCGTGGTCTGGAGGCCGAAGCCGAGCAGGATGAACCCGACGGTGAGCAGGACGGGCCGGTCCTGCTGTCCCATGAGCGTCAGCAGGAGCACGGCGCAGGCGGTGAGCAGGAAGCCCAGCGACACCATCGTGCGCGGGCCGACCCGTTGCAGGGTGTACGAGCCGGTGGCGCCGGCGGCCATCGCCGCGAAGGTCAGCGGCAGCAGCCGCAGGCCGGTCTCCAGCGGGCTCAGGCGCAGCACCAGTTGGAGGTACTGGACGGCGATCAGCTCCAGGCCGACCAGGGCCAGCATGGCGAGCACGATGCAGCCCACGGAGGTGGTGAAGGCCGCGCGGGAGAACAGCCGCATGTCTATCAGCGGGTGGGTGCGGCGTCGCTGGCGGCGCACGAAGAGGACCAGCAGCGCCACGCCGAGGAGCAGCGGGACCAGCGCCTCGGGGTCGAGGAGCTGCCGTTCGGCACCGAGCCGCTTGACCCCGAGGACCGCCCCGAGCACGCCGCCGGCGGCCATCAGCGCGCCGAGCACGTCCCAGGGCCCCTCGGTGGACCCCTTGGACTCGGGCAGCAGCCACCGGCCGAGGGGCAGGATCAGCGCCATCAGCGGAATGTTGATCAGGAAGACGGAACCCCACCAGTAGTGCTGGACGAGGAATCCACCGAGGACGGGGCCGCTGGCCGCGCCGATCGCGGCGACGGCGGTCCAGATGCCGATGGCGAGGGCCCGCTCGCGCCGGTCGGGGAAGACCTGCCGCAGGATCGACAGGGTGGCCGGCATGATCATCGCTCCGCCGATGCCGAGCAGGGCGCGGGCGGCGATGAGGACCTGTGCGTTGTCGGCGAGGGCGGCGATCGCGGAGGCGATGCCGAAGAGGCCGTAGCCGAGGAGCAGGATCCGGCGGCGGCCGACCCGGTCCCCGAGGGTGCCGAAGAGGATCAGCAGCGCGGCGCAGACCAGCGGGTAGGCGTCGACGATCCAGAGGAGCTCGATCGAGCCGGGGCGCAGGTCCTCGGTGACGGCGGGAACGGCGACGTGCAGGATCGTCGCGTCGAGCGCGACGAGCACGAGGCTGACGCAGAGGACGGCGAGGACGACCCAACGGTTCGCCCCGCCGGAGGCGGCGCTGATTCGCTGCCAGGGGGAAGGGTTCCGGTCGCCGGTCACGTTCGTCCCCGACATGCATGTACCTCCCAGGTGATCCCTCGCACTCGGCGGACCAGCGTCGTGTGGAGCCACGGGGTGGGGGTGCGGCGTCCTGCGGGGTCCGGCATCGACAAGCGAGTGAACGGTCAGCGTACGCGAGTTCGTTTGACCCACACGTGGTCAAGCTCTCATCCCGACGGCGGCCGTCGTGTGGTGTGTGCCACTCGCTCCGGCCCCACTCCCTTCCCTCGTGTACACGCCTGGTCACGGCCCGTGGTTCTGGTCCGGCGCCCGGTGGGCCGGCGTCGATAATCATTCCCGTGAAGGATCTTGGATTTCGTCGGGCCGCGCCCGCCCTGGCCGCGTTCGCGGCGGTCAGGCTGCTCGGGCTGAGCGTGCTCGCCCTGTGGGGGGCGGCGGTCGACAGCAGCCCGCACACACTGCTGTCGGCGCGCTGGGACTCCCTCTGGTACGCCCGGATCGCCGCCGAGGGCTACGGGTACGAGGTGCTCCTGCCGAACGGCGACGTCCACTCCAACCTGGCGTTCTTTCCCCTGCTGCCCTGGCTTGAGCGCCTGGTGGCGGCGGTGACCGGCTTCTCTTTCGGCTCGGCCGGCCTGGTGGTCTCCGCGGTCGCGGGGCTCGCGGCGGCCTGGGGGATCTTCGCGGTCGCCGACTCGCTGTACGGCCGCCGGGTCGGGGTCCTGGCCGTCGCCGCCTGGGCGGCGTTGCCGGTCGCGATCGTGCAGTCCATGGCGTACAGCGAGTCGTTGTTCACCGCCCTCGCGGCCTGGTCCCTGTACGGGGTCCTGCGCGGCCGCTGGGTCACGGCGGGCCTGCTCGCGGCGGCGGCCGGACTGACCCGACCGGTCGGCGCCGCCGTGGTCGCGGCGGTGTGGGTGGCGGCGGTACTGGCCCTGCGGCGCGGGGAGCGGTCGTGGCGGATGGCGGCGGGGGCGCTGCTGGCCCCGCTCGGCGCGGCGGCGTACGTGCTGTGGGTCGGGGCGCGCACCGGCGAGGGCCTGCTGGGCTACCTCGACGTGCAGGGCGGCTGGGGCAACGGCTTCGACGGGGGCTGGGCCTTCGCCCGGTTCATCGGGGCCCGGCTGGCCTCGCCGGCGTTCCCGGCGGGGATCGGGCTGATCGCGGGGGTGGCGCTGGTGCTGTGGCTGTACCGGCTGTGCGTACGGCAACGCCAGCCCGCGCCCCTGCTCGTCTACTGCGGGATCGTGGTGGCGCTGGCGCTGTGCGCGTCCGGGTACTTCGGGTCCAAGCCCCGGCTGCTGCTGCCCGCCTTCCCGCTGATGCTGCCGGTGGCCGCGGCGCTGGCCCGGCTGCGGACGGGGCGGGCGGTCGCGGTGCTGGGCGCGGTGGCCTCGGTCTCCGCGGTGTACGGGGCGTTCTGGCTCAACGGGTCGGGGCCCCCGTGAGCCCGGCCGGGGCCCCGGTCACGGAAGGGATCATTCCGATCCATGCTTGGGTAAAGCAATTGAGCTGGAGTGATAAACCTTCGGTAAGTGTGTCGATAATCGCCCTGCGGGCGTTTCAATCGGCAGTGGAATAACGAGAATTAAGTACCGCGTGAGACCAAGTCCACATCACATGGTCATCACAAAGCCGGCGATTCGACCGGGCCGAGCTTCGACGCGCGGTAACGTCGATTGAGTGCGTACCGACCATATGCTGACCCGTCTCGAGCGGGTCTTCGCCCGGCTCGACCGGGAACCAGAGCGACCGGCTCATCTGCAAACTCCGCGGATGAGCCGGCACCGCGTCGTGCTCCTCGGTTCCACGCTCGCGTTCTATCTCGCGATCGTGGTAGCCGTGTTGACCACATCCTGGCTCGTCCGGTTGGACTGGCAGATCATGTTCTTCCGGCCCTACGAGCAGTGGCCGCAGCTGCACGCCTTCCTCGACTACCTCGTCGTGCTCGGTCAGCGCGGGCCCACCGCGGTCATGGTCGCGGCCTGGCTCGGCTGGCGCTCCTGGCGGCAGCACACCCTCCGCCCGCTGATCACCCTCGGCGTGGCGCTGCTCCTGCTGAACGTCACCGTCGGCGCCGTGAAGATCGGCCTCGGCCGGCTCGGCCCGCACTACGCGACCGAGATCGGCTCCGCCGAGCTCTTCGCGGGCGGCGATATATTTCCTTCCGGTCACACCGCCAACGCCGTCGTGACCTGGGGAATCCTGGCCTACCTGGCTTCCACCGTGGTCACCCGGCGCGTGCTGTCGGTGGTGTCCGCGGTCGTCTCGCTGAGCGTCGGCGCCACCACCGTGTACCTCGGCACCCACTGGGTGAGCGACGTACTGCTGGGGTGGACCGCCGGCCTGCTGATCCTGCTGGCGCTGCCCTGGTTCGAGCCGCTGGTCGCCCGGGCCGAGGCCTACGTCTTCGAGCTGCGCGAGCTGCTGCGCCGCCGGCTGGAGGAGGGCCGGGTGTCCGAGCCGGTCGCCGCCGCGCTCACCCCGCTGCTCTCCGCGGGCGGCAAGTGGCAGCTCCGGCGGAACGCGGAGGCCCCGGCGCCCGTCCCGGCCACCGCTCCGGCCAACCCGCAGGCGCAGGCCGCCGGCCAGCCCGCCGCCAACACCGCGACGGGCCACGGCCCGACGCCCAGGCCGGCCGCGCACCTGACCACCCGCCCGCACGTGATCCGGTCCGAGCGGACCCCGGTCACCCCGGTCGGCAGCCGCCGGCCGCCGCACACCGAGCGGACCACCGCCCGGGGCACGCCGGCCCGGCCGATCGCGGGCGGCTGAGCCGCCCCGACCACCGCGCGGAGCGGTACGCACGACCCCTCCCGCGACATGGCCCCGACAACGGCGGGCCGGTTCATCGAACCGGCCCGCCGTTGTCGTTCACGTGCCCGGTCCGTCAGCATCGCGCCCTGATGTTCCTCCGTACCGGGTCACGCTTGTGTCACGGATTGTCGACAGTGCTTTGCCCTGGCCCCCTTACCCGGAAGTGGTCGACAAGAGGCCCGGGAGTCTTTGTTTTCCGACCCGCGACACGCCCGCCGTGAAGGCTGTTTTCCCATTCCGTTCCATGGCCACCGAATTCCTGCCCGAGGATTGCCGGAGAGCCGCCGAAGGCGCGGGACTGAACCCTCGTCAGCTTCCTTGCGGGTTCTTCACCGATCGGTCGAGAAGGTCACGCAGGGCCCGGATCCTCCCGGTAAGCTCCACCGGCTCGACGACTTCGAACTCACACCCGAGCATCATGATGTGAATCACCAGCACGTCCAGGTTCACCGCCCCGGTGCGCAGCAGACAGCTCTGTCCGTCCACCGGTTCCAGGGTGCCGTCGCTCGGCCCGACGATCGCGGCGGCCTCCTCGGCGGGGACGGCGAGCCGCACCAGCGCCCGGGCCGCGTAGGCCCGTCCGGACACGCCTTCGGAGACGTACGCGGCCAGGTCCTCGGCGGGCGCCGGGCGCGGCGGGAAACGCGGACCGTGCGGGGGCCGGGGCTCGATCCGGTCGGCCCGGAAGGTGCGCCAGTCCTCCCGGTCGACGTCCCAGGCGACGAGGTACCAGCGCCGCTCGGTGCACACCAGCCGGTGGGGCTCCACCGTGCGGCGGGTGACGTTGCCCTCGTGGTCCCGGTATCCGAAGCGCAGTCTCTCGCCGTCCCGGCACACGGTCGCGAGCTCGGTCAGCACGGCCGGGTCGACGGTGGACCGCTGCGGCCCCCTCAACATCGGCACGGTGAACTCGTTCAGCGCGGAGACCCGTCGGCGCAGCCGCGACGGCAGGACCTGCTCCAGCTTGGCGAGGGCTCGTACCGAGGCCTCGCCGATCCCCTCGACCCCGTTGCCGGCGGCCGTCCGCAGCCCCACGGCGACGGCCACGGCCTCGTCGTCGTCGAGCAGCAGCGGCGGCAGCTCCGCCCCCGCGCCCAGTTGGTACCCGCCCCCGGTACCGGGGCTGGCGTTCACCGGGTAGCCGAGTTCGCGCAACCGGTCCACGTCCCGTCGCACGGTGCGCGGGGTGACCCCGAGCCGGCCGGCGAGATCGGCGCCGGTCCATTCGCGGTGGGCCTGCAACAGGGACAACAGGCGCAGCAGTCGGGCGGAGGTCTCCAGCATGACCGGAAGTCTGCCGGCGCGGGACGCGGGCGCCACGCGCGGCCGTGCGGGGCCTGGAGGTTGGGGGCCGGGGGGCCGGGGTGTCAGCAGCCCGGGACGGCGAGGTCGCCGCCCCGTTTCACCAAGGCGCAGAGCGACGTGAGGGAGACCTTCCAGACGCCGTCCTCCAGGACGGCGCCCCCCTTGGCGTCGGACAGCACCGGGAATCCGCTGACGAGCAGGTCGTACGTGACCTCCGCCTCGGTGGGCGAGGTGAACGTGACGCCGGTGACCTCGGAGGACACCGCGGCGGCCCTGGGGTGGCCCGCGACGGCGGCGATCAGGGGTTTGAGCAGGTCGCCGTTCTGCACGAGCTCGACCTTCCGGTCGGCGGAGACCGAGGGGTCGAAGAACGCGGCCCAGTTCTTCTCGATCCGCGCCGTGGCCGCCGCCGGGTCCGCGGGGCCGTCCGCCCGGGTGGCCGTGGTGAGGGTGGACGAGGCGCTCGCGGCCCCGTTCTCGGTCGCCCCGGCGGTGCAGGCGGCGGTGGCGGGTACCAGCAGGAGCACCGCTGCCGCCGCCCAGGCGACGCTGCGGGAGTGTCCGTGTCCGCTCATGTCTCCAGGGTCGGCGCGTTCGGGACCGCCCGCAAGAAATGCCCCCGGAGCCGGTCGGACGGGGCCCGGGAGCCGGTCAGCGGGGCCGGGGCGCCGGCCCCCGGGTCCTGCCCGGCGCGGGCGCGCCGACCGCGGGAGCCGTCCCGGCGGGCGGAGCCGGCGGCTTGATCGCGGGGCCGGGCCGTGCGGGGAGCGGCGCCGCGTGCGCCGGTTCCGAGGGCGGGAGGGTGAGCCGCGTGCCGACCACCAGCGCCTCGGGCGTCGGACCGATCAGGGCCCGGTTCGCCTCGTACAGCGCCTGCCAACCGCCCCGCACCCGGTGCTCGCGCGCGATGGTGTACAGCGACTCCCCCGCCCGCACCACGTGCGTCCGCCCGGTCAGCCCGTACCGCTTCGCGCACACCGGCCAGGCCTCCCACCCCTGGGTGTCCAGCACGTCCTCGGCGACCCGGATCTGCTGTTCCCTGGTCGCCAGGTCCGCCCTCGGTGCGAACAGCGGCCCCCCGTGTTCCTCCCAGGTCGGCTGCCGGAACTGGAGCCCGCCGTAGAACCCGTTGCCCGTGTTGACCGCCCAACGCCCGCCGCTCTCGCAGTCGGCCACGCAGTCCCAGGGCCACTCGCCACCCGGCCCGCAGTCCCCCGGACCGTTCCCCAGCACCCCGGGGGAACCGGGATGCGCCCCGCCCGCGGGGCCGGGGGCCGGTGGCGGTGGAGCGGCGGCGCGGGACGGGGGGACGAACACCAGCGCGGCGGCGACCGCGGTCGCCGAAGCGACCCACCGGATCCGGAGGTTGGGCATCGGGTCACGCTACGCGGCCCTCCCCCGACCTCTCGGACCGCCACGCGTGCGCCCCGGCGCCCACCCGGACGGCCGACCTGCGGCCTCCCGCGAACCAGCCGGCAGCGGCCGACAACTGAGCACAAACAGAAAAGAGTTGGCACGAAAACAAAGCCCCGGTCGGGCCGTTCACCCTCCCGGGTGGCCGGTTCGATTCCGTTCCCTCAAACGGCGTGACCCAGCCCGCCGCTGCTGCGTTGTGCCCGGCGAGCCGGGACCCCCCGGCCCCCGCTCGCCTAGTCCGAGGAGTCACCCCGTGCCGCGCATGCTCGACGTCAGTGATGAGGTACGTGCCGAGATCGGTGACGAAGAAGCCGACAGGCTGCTCGTCGGCGACGACGCGCCGGGCAGTTACGACTGCACTTCCTGCCGCACCCCCGGCAACCCCGAGAGCGACCGCACCAGCACCGTGCTGTTCGTCGGCGAGGAGACCGCGGTCCTCGCCTTCGCCCACGCCACCTGCATCCCCTCGCAGGTGGTCTCCGTGCCCGAGGCGCAGCTCCAGGGCGCCGTCGCCAGCATCACCGGCGACAGCCCGGCGCCCGCCCCCTCCCCGGTCGCCGCCGACGGCGCACCCCAGTCCGTGCCCGGCGGTCAGGCCGTCCTCGGCATCACCAGCGGCCTGGTCCTGATCGACAACGAGCTGCACCCCGCGCTGGTCGTCGAGCCCACCGCCCCGATCGCCCGTCCCGGCACCACCGGCCCCGGCGACGACTTCCTGCCGCTCCTCATCGAGCAGGGCTTCATCCCGGTCACCGACACCAAGCAGCTCCCCTCGCCGCTGGCCGGCTGGTCGGTCCTCCTCGCCGCCGGACAACTGCACGCCGTGCTCCAGCCCGGTCCGGCCGGCGGCAGCCCCATCCACTGGTGGCAGGCGCACCAGGCCCTGTCCGTGACCGACGGCTGGCGAGCCGCCGTCAACAAGACCCAGCGCGTGCTCATCTACGCGGCTCCGGTCGGCTCCATCGGCCAGCAGCCCCGCGAGGACCTGCTCCGCGACGCCCTCGACAAGGCCGCCGCCAACGGGCAGTTGGTGGCCGCCTCGATGCCGCTGGCCGGTACCCCGGGCGCCTGATCCCCGCCCTTCCCGCTCGTCCCTCATCTCCCCGCCGAAACGGTCTCCCGCCCCCGCCGAAGGGGCCGGACCGCATGCGCCGGGGGTGCGCGGTCCGTCCCGCGCACCCCCGGCGATCTGCGTTTTCTCCCCGTTCACCCCGCATCCGCAGGGCCCCGGTTTCGTTGGCTGATACGTGCATTCACACGACGTCTCCCGCGCCCCGTCCCATCCGAGCACCGTCCCCCCGATGCGTCCGTCCCGGGATCGGGACATCGCCCCGGTCGCCTCGCACACCCCGATCTACGACACGTTGTACTCGGAGTACCTGCGCGCCTTCCGGACCCTGCCGGGTGACCGTACGGGCGAGGAGGACCTCGGCTTCACGGCCTTCACCTACGGGGGCGGCCACGGCGGGTCCGGGGCGGGGGGCGGTTCGTACGCGGCTGCCTGGAGCGCGCCCTCCTGGCAGCCGGTGGACGCCTGGCAGCCCGCCCCGTACGTCCCGGCCCCGCTGCCCTCGTACGCGCACTCCGCCGGATCCGGTCAGGGATACGCCAACGGGCGGCAGCACCAGACCGGGATGCAACACGTCCCGGCGGCCCTGCCGCCCGCTCCGCGCCGGGGCTACTGACCCCGGCGGCACGTCGGCTCGTACGCCTACTTCTTCTTCTTGTACTGCGCGCCGCGCTTCTCGCGCACC
The DNA here is from genome assembly GCF_042889445.1 of Streptomyces sp. NPDC002602. Lineage (NCBI taxonomy): Bacteria > Bacillati > Actinomycetota > Actinomycetes > Kitasatosporales > Streptomycetaceae > Streptomyces > Streptomyces sp. NPDC002602. Next base: position 429,055 of record NZ_JBIAQX010000005.1, read on the forward strand.
CGCACCGAAAGGTGGATCGGGGTGCCCTCGAAACCGAACTCCTCGCGCAGCCGGCGCTCGATGAAGCGGCGGTAGCCGTGCTCCAGGAAGCCGGAGGCGAAGAGGACGAAGCGCGGCGGCTTGCTTCCCGCCTGGGTCCCGAACAGGATGCGGGGCTGCTTGCCGCCGCGGATCGGGTGCGGGTGGGCGGCGACGACCTCGCCGAGGAACGCGTTCAGCCGACCGGTGGGGACGCGCGTCTCCCAGCCCGCCAGCGCGGTCTCGATCGCCGGGACCAGCTTCTCCATGTGGCGGCCGGTGAGCGCCGAGACGTTGACGCGGGGCGCCCAGGCGACCTGCTGCATCTCGGTCTCGATCTCGCGCTCGAGGTAGTAGCGGCGCTCCTCGTCGAGCTCGTCCCACTTGTTGTACGCGATCACGACCGCGCGGCCCGCCTCGACGGCCATGGTGATGATGCGCTGGTCCTGGACGCTGATGGTCTCGGTCGAGTCGATCAGGATGACCGCGACCTCCGCCTTCTCGACGGCGGCGGCCGTGCGCAGCGAGGCGTAGTAGTCGGCGCCCTGCTGGAGGTGGACCTTCTTGCGGATGCCCGCGGTGTCCACGAACTTCCAGGTGACCCCGCCGAGTTGGATCAGCTCGTCGACCGGGTCGCGGGTGGTGCCGGCCAGTTCGTTGACGACGACGCGGTCCTCCTTCGCGACCTTGTTCAGGAGCGAGGACTTGCCGACGTTGGGGCGGCCGATCAGCGCGATGCGGCGGGGGCCGCCGATGGCGGTGCCGAAGGTCTGCGCGGGAGCCTCGGGGAGGGCCTCCAGTACGGCGTCGAGCATGTCGCCCGTGCCGCGGCCGTGCAGGGAGGAGACCGGGTGCGGCAGTCCGAGGCCCAGCGACCACAGGGACGCCGCGTCGGATTCGCCGCTCTGGCCGTCGACCTTGTTGGCGCAGAGCACGACGGGCTTGCCGGCCCGGCGCAGCAGCCTGACGACGGCCTCGTCGGTGTCGGTGGCGCCGACCTTGGCGTCCACGACGAAGACGACCGCGTCGGCGCTCTCGATGGCGTACTCGGCCTGGGCGGCGACGGCGGCGTCGATGCCGAGGACGTCCTGTTCCCAGCCGCCGGTGTCGACGACCTTGAAGCGGCGGCCGGCCCATTCGGCCTCGTAGGTGACGCGGTCGCGGGTGACGCCGGGCTTGTCTTCGACGACGGCCTCGCGGCGGCCGATGATGCGGTTCACCAGGGTCGACTTGCCGACGTTCGGCCGGCCGACGACGGCGAGGACGGGCAGCGGGCCGTGGCCCGCCTCCTCCAGGGCGCCTTCGACGTCCTCTACGTCGAAGCCTTCTTCCGCGGCGAGCTCCATGAACTCCGCGTACTCGGCGTCGCCAAGTGCTCCGTGGTCGTGCTGGTCGTTCATGAAGTCCGTTCCTCGTCGTTCGTGGTGATCGGTGGTGCCCGCGCGGCGCGGTTCCACTACTGGGTCAAGTCTCGCTCAGCGCCCGGTGAGGCGCTTGGCGTCGGCCAGGTGGGCGGTCAGCCGGTCCTGGATGCGTACGGTGGCCTCGTCCAAGGCGGTGCGCGTGCGACGGCCCGTGCCGTCCCCGGCGTCGAAGGCGGAGCCGAAGACCACGTCGACCCGGCTCTTGAGGGCCGGCAGGCCCTTCACGAGCCGGCCGCGGCTCTCGGTGCTGCCGAGCACGGCGACGGGTACGACGGGGGCGCCGCTGCGCACCGCGAAGTAGGCGAGGCCGGCGCGGAGCGAGGCGAAGTCGCCCTCGCCCCGGGTGCCCTCGGGGAAGATCCCCAGGGCGCCGCCGTTGTCGAGCACGTCGAGGGCGCGGCCGATGGCGGTGCGGTCGGCGCCGGTGCGGTCGACCTTCACCTGCCCGATGCCGTCGAGGAACGGGCCGAGGGGACCCACGTACGCTTCCTTCTTGATCAGGAAGTGCAGCGGTCTCGGCGCGGTCCCCATCACCATGGGCCCGTCTATGTTGTGGGAGTGGTTCACGGCGAGGATGACGGGGCCCTTCGCGGGCACCTTCCAGGCTCCCAGTACGCGCGGCTTCCACAGCCCGTACATCAGCCCGATGCCGATCCTCCGGCCGACCGCCGCACCCTTGGGGGAGGGCGCTGCGCTCACTGGCGACCCGCCCGCTCCCCGGTGTCCTCGGCCGCGCTCTGCCGCTCCGCGACCAGCGTCACCACGCATTCGATGACCTGGTCGAGCGTGAGCTCGGTGGTGTCCACCTCGACCGCGTCGTCGGCCTTGGCCAGCGGGGAGGTCTTCCGGCCGGAGTCGGCCGCGTCCCGCTTGATCAGGGCTTCCCTGGTGGCCGCGAGGTCCGCGGCCTCCTTGCCGCGCAGCTCGCCGCTTCGGCGTGCGGCACGGGCCTCGGCCGAGGCGGTCAGGAAGACCTTGAGGTCGGCGTCGGGCAGGACCGTGGTGCCGATGTCCCGGCCCTCCACGACGATGCCCTCGGCGCTCTCGGCGGCCTCGGCCGCGATCGAGCGCTGGAGTCGGGTGATCAGGGCGCGCACCTCGGGGACGGCGCTGACGGCGCTGACCTTGGAGGTGACGTCCCGGGTGCGGATGGGGCCGGAGGCGTCCAGTCCGTCGACGGTGATGGTGGGCGCGGACGGGTCGGTGCCGGACACGATGGCGGGCTTGTCCGCGGCGAGGGCGATGGCCTGCGGGTCGTCGATGTCGACGCCGTTGGTGATCATCCACCAGGTGATGGCCCGGTACTGGGCACCGGTGTCCAGGTAGCGCAGCCCGAGCTTGGCGGCCACGGCCTTGGAGGTGCTGGACTTGCCCGTGCCGGAGGGACCGTCGATGGCGACGATCACGGCGGACGGAGCTGCGGATTCCACGGTGCGGGCACCTTCCTGGTTGCGCGTACGTGTCCGGGCGCGCCAATAGCGCCCCTCCCCAGGTTACCGGGCCCCGGCCGCTCCCCGTCCCGCCCGGGAGGGACGGGCCCGCGTGGACGCCCGGGAAGGGCGGTGACCGGCGGGGATACGGGGTCGGGGGGGGGGGGGGGGCCCCCCCCCCGCCCCCCCCCCCCCGGGGGGGGGGGGGGGGCGGCCGCCCCCCCCCCCCCCCCGGGCGCCCCCCCCCCCCCCCCCCCCCCCCCGCCGGGGGGGGCGGGCCCGGGGGGCCCCCCGGGGGGGGGGGGGCCGGGGGGGGGGGCGGGGGGGGGGGGGGGCCCCCCCCCGGCCCCCCCCCCCCGGCCCGGGGGTTACTGCTGGCGCAGTGACCAGCCGCGCTCGCGCAGTTCGGCCTCCAGGGGCGCCACCGCGCGGGGTTCCACCATCAGCTGGACGAGACCGGCCTGCTGTCCCGTCGCGTGCTCGATCCGTACGTCCTCGATGTTCACGCCGGCCCGGCCGGCGTCGGCGAAGATCCGTGCCAGTTCGCCCGGCTTGTCGCTGATGAACACCCCGACCGTCTCGTACGCCATCGGCGCCGCGCCGTGCTTGCCCGGGACCCGGACCCGGCCCGCGTTGCCCCGCCTCAGCACGTCCTCGATCCCGGCGGCCCCGCCCCTGCGCTTGGCCTCGTCGGCCGACTGGAGCCCGCGCAGGGCCTCCACCGTCTCCTCCAGGTCGGCGGCGATCCCGGCCAGGACGTCGGCGACCGGCCCCGGGTTCGCGGAGAGGATCTCCACCCACATCCGCGGGTCCGACGCCGCGATCCGCGTCACGTCCCGGATGCCCTGCCCGCACAGTCGCACGGCCGTCTCGTCGGCCTCCTCCAGTCGGGCCGCCACCATGCTCGACACCAGTTGAGGGGTGTGCGAGACCAGGGCCACCGCGCGGTCGTGGGCGTCCGCGTCCATGACCACCGGGACGGCCCGGCACAGCGCCACGAGTTCCAGCGCGAGGTTCAGCACCTCGTGGTCGGTGTCCCGGGTCGGCGTCAGCACCCACGGGCGACCCTCGAACAGGTCGGCCGTCGCCGCGAGCGGCCCGGACCGCTCCTTGCCGGCCATCGGGTGCGTGCCGATGTAGGTGCCCGCGTCCACGCCCATCGCCGCGAGTTCCCGTCGCGGGCCGCCCTTGACGCTGGCCACGTCCACGTAGGCGCGGGCCAGGTCCCGGCCGATCGCGTCGGCCAGCGCCGTCGCGACATGGGCGGGCGGGACGGCCACGATCGCCAGGTCCACCTTGTGTTCCGGGGCCTCGTCCGTGCCGGCGCCCAGGGCGGCGGCCGTACGCGCCTGCGCCGGGTCGTGGTCGACGAGGTGCACGGTGATGCCGCGGGCGGTCAGGGCGAGCGCCGCGGAGGTGCCGATCAGTCCGGTTCCGATGACGACGGCGGTTCTCACGAGCTGCTCCAGGATGATCGCGTGACGGCGGGCCTGACTCAGGGTAGCCGGCGCGCGCGGCGCGAGGGCCCGGTGGTCGCCCCGTGGGACGACCGCCGGGCCTCGCGAACCGGGCCGTCTCTTCCGGATCTTGCCTGACCCGCGTCGCCCGGCAAGACCCGAAGGAGACGGCCTAGAGCTTCTGCTGCCTGATGATGTCCTCCAGCGATCCGGAGGGCAGCGATCCGTCGGGGGTCAGCTTGTCCACGGCCTGGGGCAGCGACCGCGCGATCTGGTCGGCGGCGTGCTCGGGGCTGACGCCCGTCTGCTCGGCCACCTTCTGCAGGGTCTCGTTCGGCAGGGCCTCGGCGATCTGCGCGCCGGTGACGGCCTTGTTCTCGCCGGTGCCGACCCACGACTGGGCCTGGTCGACGAGGCCGGACTTGGTCAGCATGTCCATCAGCCCGCCGAGCGGGTTGCCGCCGCCTCCGGCCGCCTGGGCTCCACCACCTCCACCGCCACCGCCGGTGAGGGCGCCGAGCAGGGCGCCGAGGATGTTGCCGCCACCACCGCCACCCGCCTGGCCGCCGCTGCCACTGCCACTGCCGCCGAGGAGCGAGCCCAGGAGAGAGCCGAGGTCGTTACCCGCCATCGTCATGCCTTTCGGAGAGGGACCGGTTCCGCGCCCGTACGGCGCCTCCGGCTTCGAGATAGGGACAATCTCACCCGGATCACCCCATAACGCCACTTGGCGCACGGCCCCCGAACCCGCCCCCGAGTCACCTGGGGTAGAACGATCGGCATGATCTTCCACATCGTCGCGCTCACCGACTGGACGGCCGCGCCCGAGCTCCCGTACGCCCCCGCCTCCCTCGATTCCGAGGGGTTCGTGCACTGCTCGGCGGACCGCGCGACGGCTCTCGCGATCACCGAGGCGTACTACCGGGACACCCCCGGCACCCTGCTGACCGTGGAGCTGGACGAGGGGGCGTTGACCGCCGAGGTCCGCCGGGAGGGTGAATCCGGGGGCCTCTACCCCCACGTCCACGGCCCGTTGAACCGGGACGCGGTGGTACGCGTGTGGGAGGTGGTGCGCACACCCGGCACTCCTGCCACATGGGAACCGTGGCAGTCGGGCGACCGACGCGCGCCGCACGGCAGCGAAGAGCCTGGCGCGGCGGACTTCTCCTGAGGCCCGCCGCAGACCAGGATGCTGCTGGCCCAGCCTGGCCACACAGCGAGGAGACAGTCATGAGCGACCCCACACGGACCGCCCGGCGCACCGTACTGGCGGCAGGGGCGGTGGCCCTGACGGGCGGTGCCCTCGCGGCGTGCGGCTCGTCCTCCGAGAAGCCCGCGAGCGAGGCGGGCACCGGATCGACCCCACAGGACGGCGGGTCCTCGCCCGCCGGGTCCTCGGCCGGGGGCGCCGCGCTGGTGAAGTCCTCGGCCGTACCGGTCGGCGGCGGCACCGTCCTCAAGGAGCAGAAACTCGTGGTGACCCAGCCGACGGCCGGGTCGTTCCGCTGCTTCACCGCCGTCTGCCCCCACCAGGGGTGCCTGGTGAACAAGGTGGAGAACGGCAGCATCGACTGCCCCTGTCACGGCAGCAAGTTCGAGATCACGGACGGCGCGGTGACCAAGGGGCCGGCCACCACCGGGCTCGCCGAGAAGAAGATCACCGTGTCCCCGGGCGGCGAAATCTCCCTCGCGTAGCGCGGGGGCGTCCGCCTACCCTCCCGGGATGAACGACCTCACCCTCGTCCGGGACCACACCGTCTACTCCTGCGTGATGGGCTCCCGCGCGTTCGGGCTGGCGACGGAGGCGAGCGACACCGACGTGCGCGGTGTCTACCTCGCCCCCACGCCGCTGTTCTGGCGCTTCGAGAAGCCGCCCACGCACGTGGAGGGGCCGCGGGACGAGGAGTTCTCCTGGGAGCTGGAACGCTTCTGCGAACTGGCGGTGCGCGCCAACCCCAACATCCTGGAGTGCCTGCACTCCCCGCTGGTGGAGCGGATCACCCCGGTCGGCGAGGAACTGCTCTCCCTGCGGGGGGCCTTCCTCTCCCGCCGGGCCCACCTCACGTTCACCCGCTACGCGGCCGGCCAGCACGGCAGGCTCCTCACGGACGTGCGCAACCACGGCGCGCCGCGCTGGAAGCACGCCATGCACCTGCTGCGCCTGCTCGTGTCCTGCCGGGACCTGCTGCGCACGGGCCGCCTGGAGATCGACGCCGGCGCCGACCGGGAGCGCCTGTTGGCGGTGCGGCGCGGTGAGCTGGGCTGGGCGGAGGTGGATTCCTGGATGTCCCGCCTCACCGGGGAGGCGGAGGCGGCCCTCGCCGGCAGTCCCCTGCCGGCAGAGCCGGACCACGCCCGGGTGGAGGACTTCCTGATCCGTGCCCGCCGGCGCTCGGCGGCCGGGACCCCCTGAGGCCGGCTCGGGTCACAGTCGCAGGGGTCAGGAGTCCCAGAGGGCTCCGAGGGCCAGGAGTTCGTCGCGGTACTCGATGCGGCCCTCCCAGTCCCGGGGCCAGACGTCCGCGCCGAGGTGGGCGCCCGCGAAGGCGCCGGCCAGGCAGGCGATGGAGTCGGAGTCGCCCTTGGTGCAGGCGGCCCGGCGCAGGACGGTCAGCGGCTCCTCGGGGAAGAGCAGGAAGCAGTGCAGGGCCGTGGCGAAGGCCTCCTCCGCGATCCAGCCGTCACCCGTGGTCAGGCAGGGGTCGGTTTCCGGGGAGGGCGACTTCAGCGCGGCCGCGAGCCGGTCCAGGACGCCCAGGCACTCGTCCCAGCCCCGGGCGATGAAGGTCCGTTCCGTGGCGTCGGAGGTGCCGCGCATCCACAGGTCGCCCAGCCAGTGCTCGTGGTAGCGGGTGCGGTTCTCCAGGGCGTACGAGCGCAACTGCCCGACCAGGCCCGTCACCTCGGTGCCCCGTGCGAGCAGGTACACGGCCCTGGCCGTCAGGTCGGAGGCGGCGAGGGCCGTCGGGTGGCCGTGCGTCAGGGCGGACTGGAGCTGGGCCGCGCCGGCCCGCTCCTCCTCGGTCCAGCCGGGCACCAGGCCCACGGGGGCCACCCGCATGTTCGCGCCGCAGCCCTTGGAGCCGATCTGGCTGGCGTCGCGCCAGTCCCGCTCGGGCTGGTCGAGGAGCCGGCAGGCGCGCAGGCAGGTGTTGCCCGGGGCCCGGTTGTTCTCCGGCGAGTGGTACCACTCGACGAACTCCTCCCGGACGGGTCGGGTCAGCCGCAGCGGTCCCGTGCGACCCCGCTCCCCCGCGGTGCGCATGCCCCGGGCCAGCGCGAGCGTCATCTGGGTGTCGTCGGTGACGATCGCCGGGCGGGGCAGGGGCATCTGCCGCCAGGGTCCGGTCCTGGCGAGGATCGACGGGACGTCGTGGAACTCCGTCGGGAAGCCGAGGGCGTCGCCCAGGGCGAGGCCGAGCAGGGCCCCGGTCGCCGCGCGCTTCTTCGTCGTCACGGTCATCGTGCGTGTCCTTCCGAGGGGCGGAGCAGGGGCGGGTGCAGGGCCGTCGCGGGCCCGGAGCGGTAGAGCGCGGCCGGTTTGCCGCGGCCGCCGGTCAGTCGGGCGGCTCCTGCCACGGCCTCGACGAAGCCGGGTGTGGCGAGGACCTTGCGGCGGAAGTTGGGGCGGTCCAGGGCGGTGTCCCAGACGGTCTCGTAGACGGCCTGGAGCTCGCCGAGGGTGAACTCGGGCGGGCAGAAGGCGGTGGCCAGGCAGCTGTACTCCAGCTTCGAACCGATCCGCTCGCGCGCGTCGTCGAGGATGACCGCGTGGTCGAAGGCCAGTCCGGCGGCCTCGCCCACGGGCACCCAGCGGGCCCGGTCTGCGTCGCCGCCGCCTTCCGCCGCCGGCTCCGGCATGTCCGGGACCAGCGCGGTGAAGGCGACCGAGACCACCCGCATGCGGGGGTCGCGGTCGGGTTCGCTGTAGGTCCGCAGTTGTTCCAGGTGCAGGGCGGCGACCACCGCGTCGGACAGGCCGGTCTCCTCGGCGAGTTCGCGGCGTGCGGCGCTCTCGGCGGACTCGCGGGGCAGGATGAACCCGCCGGGCAGGGCCCAGGCGCCCGCGTACGGCTCCTGTCCGCGCCGGATCAGCAGTACGTGCAGGTCGCCGGCGCGGACGGTGAAGACGGCGAGGTCGACGGTCACGGCGAACGGTTCGAAGGCGTGGGGGTCGTATCCGGTGGTCATCCGTTCTCCACCCGTACGTTCTCGGGCAGCGGGTCCGTGAACCGCCATCCCTCGGCGAGCATGTCGTCGACGGCGGCCACGGCCGCGGTCAGCCGTGCCTCCCGGTCCCCGCCCATGAGCAGGAAGCGCTTCCCGGTGGCGGTGAGTTCCTCCCGGAAGCGTCCGGTCATCCACGGTCTGAGGTGCGGTCCGTCGCGCAGGCCGTCGTCCTCGAAGGGCACGCCGACGTCGTCGGTCAGCAGGTACAGGTCACGGCGGGTGCGGGAGGCGATCTCCTCGACCTCCTCGTTGCGGCCGCCCATGTACCGCTCGTGCCAGATGCCGGTCGCGAAGGAGTCCGTGTCGCAGAAGAGCACCGGCGAGCCGAGTCGGGCCGCCTGTTCCTCCTCGGCGTCCTGGCGGCGCGCGATCAGCGGGAACTCATCCGAGGCGAAGGTCACCTCGGACCAGGAGGCCGTCGGGTCGGTCGCCCGCGCCGCCGCCAGCTTCTCCTCGCTGTACCGGCGCCCGTACTCGGCGACCCAGCCCGTCTTGGACCAGACGCCGCCGCGGCGGCGGTAGTGGGCCGCCAGGTCGCGCGAGAGCGTGGTCGTGCCGGTGGACTCGGCGCCGAGGACGACCACGCGCCGGGTCAGGGCGGCCCGTACGGCGGGGCCCAGGAACTCCCAGCAGGCTGCCGGGTCGGCGCGGACGGCCGTCCCCGACACCGGGAAGAGCGCGCGGTTCGGGTCCACGCAGACCTCCTCGGCGCCGAAGCGGCGCGCGAGTTCCGTTCCGTACGCCTCCGAGGTGAAGACGGCGTCGACCCGGCCGGGCACGGCGGCGCGGAAGATCGCCATGTGCGCGTCCCAGATCGCCGGGTCGTGCAGGTCGACCGGGATGTCGTCGATCGCGCCGACGACGTGGGCGCCGGGGTGGGCCTCGCGCATCCAGGAGACCCGGTCGGCGAGCGGCACCGATTCGACGGAGGCCGCGCACACCAGCACGGTCAGGCGTTCGCACTGGTCCTGGGCGGTGCGCACCAGGTGGTGGTGGCCGGCGTGGGGCGGGTAGAACTTGCCGAGCACCAGCCCGTGGCGGTGGCGCCTCATGCCGTCGCCGCCGTCTTCAGCCCGCGGGTGCCCTCGGTCCCGCCGGTCCCCTCGGTCGCGGCGAGGGCGCGGCGCCAGCCGATCAGTCCGGCCACGCACAGGGCCAGGAAGACGACGTACAGCACGGCCGTCACGTACAGGTCCTTGTGGACGTACAGCGGGATGGAGACGAGGTCGGTGGCGATCCACAACCACCAGGACTCCAGGAGTTTGCGGCACTGCCCGTAGGTGGCCATGAGGGAGAGCCCGACGGCCAGCGCGTCCCAGAGGGGGACGGTGGAGTCGGTGGCGCGGTCCAGCAGGAGGGTGAGGGCGAGCACCCCCACCGCCCCCGCCGCGGCCAGGGCGGCCCATTCGGTGCCCGTGGTCCGGCGCACCGGCAGGGTCTCGGCGGTTCCTGGTCCACCCCCGTGGGTCCAGGACCACCACCCGTACGCGGCGAGGGCGATGAAGACGATCTGGAGCCCGGCGTCGGCGTAGAGGCCGGCCCGGGCGAACAGCACGATGAAGAAGACGTTGTTCGCGATCCCGACGGGCCAGTTGGCGATGTGCTGACGCGCCACCAGCCAGACGCACAGGGCTCCGGTGGCGGCCGCCAGGATCTCGGTCCAACTCGTCTGCCAGCCCATGGAGGCTCCCGTCTCTTTAATAGTCAGGTTGACTATAAACATGATCGGGCGTGCGGGCAAGCAAAAAAGCCCGCGGTGCCGAAGGGCACCGCGGGCTTTTCGGCCCCGGCGGACGGGGCGCGGTCGTGCGAGGGGTCGGGTGACCCCGCGCGAGGGTCCTACAGACCGACCTCGCGCATGAGCATGCCGACCTCGGTGTTGGTCAGGCGGCGCAGCCAGCCGGACTTCTGGTCACCGAGCTCGATCGGGCCGAAGGAGGTCCGGACGAGCTTCTCGACGGGGAAGCCGGCCTCCGCCATCATGCGGCGGACGATGTGCTTGCGGCCCTCGTGGAGAGTCACCTCGACCAGATAGTTCTTGCCGAGCTGGTCGATGACGCGGAAGTGGTCGGCGCGGGCGTAGCCGTCCTCCAGCTCGATGCCGTCCTTGAGGCGCTTGCCGATCTCGCGGGGCAGCGGGCCGGTGATGGCCGCGACGTAGGTCTTCTTCACGCCGTACTTCGGGTGCGTGAGGCGGTGCGCCAGCTCGCCGTGGTTGGTGAGCAGGATGATGCCCTCGGTCTCGGTGTCGAGCCGACCGACGTGGAAGAGACGGGTCTCGCGGTTGGTGACGTAGTCGCCGAGGCACTGGCGGCCGTCGGGGTCCTCCATGGTGGAGACGACGCCGGCCGGCTTGTTCAGCGCGAAGAACAGGTACGACTGGGTGGCGACGGTCAGGCCGTCCACCTTGATCTCGTCCTTCGGCTGGACGCGCTTGCCCTGCTCCAGCACGATCTCGCCGTTGACCTCGACGCGGGCCTGCTCGATGAGCTCCTCGCACGCACGGCGCGAACCCATGCCGGCGCGGGCGAGCACCTTCTGCAGTCGCTCCCCCTCCTCCTCGGCACCCGGGAAGGTCTTCGGGGTCTTGATCACGGGCTTGTCGGCGTACCGGTCGCGCACGCGCTCCTCGATCCGCGCGTCCAGCTCGCGGGGGCGCGACTGGCCGCTGCGGCTGCCGGGGCCGCTGCGCGGGCCGCCGGCTCCACCGATGCCGGGGGTCCGGGAGGTACGGGGGCCGCCCTTGGCGCCGCCGCGCGCGGAGTCACCGCGAGCACCGCCGCGGTTGCCGTCGGCCGCGCCGCGGGCACCGCCGCCGCCCGCCTTGGCGCCACCGCGGCCGTTGCGCTCGCCCTCGGGGCCCACGTCGTAGCGACGCTCCTCGGGGCGCGGGTTGCGGGGACGCTGGGGAGCCTGGTCGCGGTCACGGTCGCGCGAGGCGCCCGCGCCGGAGCCGGCGCCGCGGTACCCGCCGCCGGAGCCGCTGCCACCGCCGGAGCCGCCGCCCCGGTAGCCGCCGCCACCGGACGAACCGCCGGAGCCGCCGCCTCGGTAGCCGCCGCCACCGGAGCCGCCGGACGAACCGCCGGAGCCACCGCCCCGGTAACCGCCGCCACCGCCGGAGGAGGAGCCGCCGCGAGAGCCGCCGCCGGAGCCGCTGCCACCGCCGGAGCCGCCACCGCGGTAGCCACCGCCGCCGGAGGAGGAGCCGCCGCGGGCGTTGCCACGCCCGCCGCCACCGCCGCCGCCGCCGCTGTTCCTGTTGCCGCCACCGTTGCCGTTACTGCTTCGCATCAAAGTTCCGTCGTCTTGTCGTCTTCAAAGTAGTCCGGTGCATCAGGTGCGTCCGGATCGAACGACGGAACACCCTCTTGCGTCTCGGCTTCGATCGCGTCCGCCTCGGGGAGGAAGGGCGCGAGCTCCGGGAGCTCGTCCAGGCCACGCAGGCCCATCCGCTCCAGAAAGTAGTTCGTCGTCCTGTACAGGATCGCACCTGTTTCGGGTTCCGTCCCCGCCTCGGCCACCAGACCCCGTTGCAGGAGGGTCCGCATGACCCCGTCGCAGTTGACTCCGCGGACCGCCGAGACCCTTGATCGGCTGACCGGCTGGCGGTACGCGACGACCGCGAGGGTCTCCAGTGCCGCCTGGGTGAGCCGGGCCTGCCGGCCGTCCAGGACGAAGGCCTCCACCGCCGTCGCGAAGGCCGCGCGACTGTAGAACCGCCATCCGCCGGCGACCAGGCGCAGCTCGAAACCCCGCTCCTGGGCGGTGTACTCGTCGGCCAGTTCCCGCAGGGCGACGGCGACCTCGCGCGGGGTCCGGTCCAACACCTTGGCCAGGTGTTCCTCGGTCGCGGGTTCGTCGACGACCATGAGGACGGCCTCCAGGGCGCCCTTGAGGGCGAGCTCCGCCGGCTCGGTCATTCCTTGGCCTCCACGATCTGATCGAACTCGTCCGTCACCGTCGGCATCCCGTCGCCGTCCCCGCCGATCCAGCGCACGGTGAGCGTGCGCAGGGCCTCCTCCTGGTCGAGGACCACGGCCTTCTCGCGGTACAGCTCCAACAGGGCCAGGAAGCGCGCCACGACGGTCAGGGTGTCCGGGGCGTCCCGCGTGAGTTCCGCGAAGGTGGCCTCCCCGCAGGCCTTGAGCCGCGCGACGACCAGGGCGGCCTGTTCGCGGACGCTGACGAGCGGGGCGTGGATGTGGTCCACGTAGACCTGGGGCGCCGCCCTGGGCCGCATGGCCAGCACGGCCAGCCGGGCGAACCCCTCCGCGCCGATGCCGATCACCACGTCGGGCAGCAGTTCCGCGATGTGCGGCTCCAGTGCGACGGTGCGCGGGTACCGCAGGCCCTCGTCCTCGGCCCGGTGCTCGAAGATCTCCGCGATCCGCTTGTACGCCCGGTACTGCAGGAGTCGGGCGAAGAGCAGGTCCCGGGCTTCCAACAGCGCCAGGTCCGCCTCGTCCTCCACCTCGGCGGCGGGCAGCAGCCGGGCGGCCTTGAGGTCGAGGAGGGTGGCGGCCACGACGAGGAACTCGGTGGTCTGGTCCAGGTCCCAGTCGGGCCCCATGGCGCGGATGTGCGCCATGAACTCGTCGGTGACCCGCGACAGCGCGACCTCGGTCACATCGAGTTTGTGCCGCGAGATCAACTGGAGCAGCAGGTCGAAGGGTCCCTCGAAGTTCTCGAGCCGGAGCGTGAACCGCCCGTCGCCCGCCTCGGCGGGTGCGCCGGCGGGAACCCCGCCCACCCCCTGGAGGGCCTCGGGGGGCCCTGTGGGCGCCTCTGCCGCCTCGGGGGCCTCCCCGGCCACCGAAGGGGCTCCGGGGACCTCCGGGGGCCCCGTGGGCGTCTCGGAGGGCATCCGGGTCGGCGTCTCGGACGGGATCCGGTCCGATGTCCGGGCCGGTGTCCGGGCCGGTGTCTGCGCCGGGGTCCGCGGGCTCGCCTCCGGCGGTACGGGGGCCGGCTCCCGGCCTCCCGGCTCCCGCGTCCCCTGCTCCCCCGCGACGGGGGAGCCCGGACCGCGGCCCAGCCGGCGGCGGGCGGGTGGGTCGGGTTCGGCGGGAGGGTGCATCGAGGTCCTGGGTGGTGCGAGGGCGGTACGGACGGGCCGGCACGGCGGTGCCGCCGAGGCGACGTTAGCGGGCCGGCCCTCGCCCTGGCGTCAGGCGCCGGTCAGCGCCCGCGCAGTCTTCGTACGAGGATGCTCGCGTCGCCCCGGGACTCCAGGTCCGCGAGGACCACGGCGACCGCCTCGCGGACGATGCGGCCGCGGTCCACGGCGAGGCCGTGCTCCCCGCGCAGCACCAGTCGCGCGTGCTCCAGGTCCATGAGCTCCTCCGCGGAGACGTAGACCGTGATCTTCTCGTCGTGCCGCTCGCGCCCGCTCGGCCGCCGGTTCGCGCCCCGGCCCTGCCCCTTGCCGCGCCGGGGCGCGGACGCCCCGGCGGCGGTGGTGGCAGAACCTTCCTGCGGCCGGCGCTGCGCGCCCACCGCCGGCTCGCCGGTCTCCCGGCCGCGCCCCTCCGTCGTGCCCTCCGCCGGGTTAGCCGAGTGTTCCGACTGCGCCGAGCCGCCCGCGGACTCCTCGACGCCCCGCCGCGGCGAGGACGACTGCAGCGCCATCCCCCCGGTCGTGCGGAACAGTTCGTCGGCTCCGGGCAGACTCACTCGGCGGGACACCGGGCGAGCACCTCCCTGGCCAGCTGGCGGTAGGCGGCGGCGCCCACGGAGTTGGAGGCGTACGTGGTGATCGGTTCACCGGCGACCGTGGTCTCCGGGAAGCGCACCGTCCGGCCGATGACCGTGTGGTAGACGTGGTCGTCGAAAGCCTCGACGACGCGCGCCAGCACCTCACGGCTGTGCACCGTACGGGAGTCGTACATCGTGGCGAGGATGCCGTCGAGTTCCAGCTCCGGGTTGAGCCGCTCCTGCACCTTCTCGATGGTCTCGGTCAGCAGCGCCACACCGCGCAGCGCGAAGAACTCGCACTCCAGGGGGACGATCACCTTGTGAGCCGCCGTCAGGGCGTTCACGGTCAGCAGACCGAGCGAGGGCTGACAGTCGATCACGATGTAGTCGTAGTCGGCCATCAGGGGCTTGAGGGCCCGCTGCAGGGTGGACTCGCGCGCGACCTCACTGACCAGTTGCACCTCGGCGGCGGACAGGTCGATGTTGCTCGGCAGCAGGTCCATGTTGGGGACCGCCGTCTTCAGCAGCACCTCGTCGGCCGACATGCCCCGCTCCATGAGCAGGTTGTAGACCGTCAGGTCGAGTTCCATCGGGTTCACGCCGAGACCCACGGACAGCGCGCCCTGGGGGTCGAAGTCGACGAGCAGCACGCGGCGCCCGTACTCGGCGAGCGCGGCACCCAGGTTGATGGTCGACGTGGTCTTTCCCACGCCGCCCTTCTGGTTGCACATCGCGATGATCTTCGCCGGACCGTGGTCGGTCAGTGGACCGGGGATCGGGAAGTACGGCAGCGGCCGTCCGGTCGGGCCGATCCGCTCACGGCGCTGACGGGCAGCGTCGGGGGCGAGGGTGGCCGCGTACTCGGGGTCGGGCTCGTACTCCGCGTCGGGGTCGTAGAAGTGCCCTTCGGGCACGTTTTCGTAGTCGGCGAAACCCACGGGCTTTTCGCCGCTCAGGTCGCCGGCCCTGGAGTTCACGTCTAGGCCGTCCATGCTGTTTCGGGGCGTCGTCATGTGCTGGTGGTTTGCGAAGGTGCGGACTGCGACGGAGCCGACAGCTTCGATTCCGGCAGGGCCCTGGCCCCGCGCAGGCATTCCTGCTCGACCACCCCCAGGAGCAAATGTCGACTCATTCACAAGTCGTCTTACCTCCTCGGACGTGACCAGGACACTTATCGATAGGTCAGCGTGGCACCATGCCGACGGTTGGCGACTCTATGGCGTGTCACCACCCAGCGGCAACACAATCCACCGGACCCGACGCGTTGTGTCGGCAACCGAACACCACTCTGTCAAGGGCGTACGGGCTGTCGCCGCGAAGTTTCGCAGGTGTGCGAAAGGGTTAAAGGGTTACGTTCGAGGCGAGTTGAGCGCCCTCGACGCGCGCCCCGAAAACGCGTCCGGCCGGACCTCGCGAGCAAGGTCCGGCCGGAGACGTGAGATTGACGTCAGTCGTTGACGGTTCAGCCGAGCAGCGTGCTCAGCGGGAGCGTCGGGAGACCGTGGGCCTCGGCGACGGGACCGTAAACGACCTGCCCGTCATGGGTGTTGAGGCCCAGACCGAGGGCCGCGTCGCGGCGCAGCGCCTCGACCCAGCCGAGGTTCGCGAGCTGCACGATGTACGGCAGGGTCGCGTTCGTCAGGGCGTAGGTGGAGGTGTTCGGAACCGCGCCCGGCATGTTGGCGACGCAGTAGAAGACCGAGTTGTGGACCTGGAAGGTCGGCTCGGCGTGGGTGGTCGGACGGGAGTCCTCGAAGCAGCCGCCCTGGTCGATCGCGATGTCGACAAGGACACTTCCGGGCTTCATCTTGGCGACGAGCTCGTTGGTGACCAGCTTCGGCGCCTTCGCACCCGGGATCAGCACCGCGCCGATGACCAGGTCGGCCTCGGTGACGGCCTTCTCCAGCTCGAAGGCGTTGGAGACGATCGTCTTGATCTTCGTACCGAAGACCTTGTCGGCCTCGCGGAGCTTGTTGATGTCCTTGTCGAGCAGGGTCACGTGGAAGCCCATGCCGATGGCGATCTGAGCCGCGTTCCAGCCGGAGACGCCGCCGCCGATGACCACGCACTCGCCGGCGTGGGTGCCGGGGACGCCGCCGGGCAGGACGCCGCGGCCGCCGGCCGAGCGCATCAGGTGGTAGGCGCCGACCTGCGGGGCCAGCCGGCCCGCGACCTCGGACATCGGGGCGAGCAGCGGGAGCGCGCGGTTGGCGAGCTCGACCGTCTCGTACGCGATGGCGGTGGTGCCGGACTCCAGGAGGGCGTCCGTGCACTCGCGGGAGGCCGCCAGGTGCAGGTAGGTGAAGAGCGTCTGGTCCTTGCGGAGGCGGTGGTACTCCTCCGCGATCGGCTCCTTGACCTTCAGCAGGAGGTCCGCGGTCGCCCAGACCTCGTCGGCCGTGCCGAGGATCTCGGCACCGGCGGAGACGTACTCCGCGTCCGTGATCGAGGAGCCGACACCGGCGTTCTGCTCGACGAAGACCTGGTGGCCGTTGCGGACCAGCTCATGCACGCCGGCGGGCGTGATGGCGACCCGGAACTCGTTGTTCTTGACCTCGCGGGGGATGCCGACCTTCATCGTCGATCACGGTCCTTGGCTCAGGGGATTTTTCGGGTCACTTCCATACATACCCGCTCACAAGAACGCGCAACGGGATGCACCACGAGATGACGTGGTGGAGCCAGTCTAATGAAGGATGAGTCGCTGTCTAGCCTTGCAAACAAATAATCTCAGTCGGAATCACTACGGATTTCGCAGGCTGCAGGGTCATCTCCCAGCAATCTGTCGGCTGCGGACCGGTGCAGCCTGGCGGCCGCGGGGTCGCCCAGCCTGTCGAGCGTGTCGGCCAGCCGCACCTGCAGCGCGGCCTGAAGTCGCAGGTCCCCGGCCCTGCGCGCCAACTCGATCGCCTCACGGCAGGTGTGCAGGGACTCCTCGGGTCGTCCGGCGTACTCCTGGATCCGGGCCATCTCGCTCAACGCCTTCGCCTGGCCCGGGACATCGGCCAGCCGGCGGTAGCCGGCGGCGGCGGCCCGCCAACTGCGCAGCGCCTCCCCGTACCGGCCCGCGTACGTGTGCACGTTGCCGAGCCGGCCGTACAACCTGGCCTCGTCCGCGCGCTCCCCCCGGGCCAGCGCCTGGGTCAGGGCCCGGCCGAACCAGTCGGAGGCCCGGTACCAGTCCGCCAGCTCCTGGTACGCGCCGCCTACGGATTCCATCGCGCGACCCGTCGCGTACGGGTCGTTCGCCGCCTTTCCCGCGACCAGGGCCGCCCGGTAGCGCTCCAGCGCCTCGTGGGTGCGGCCCGTCTCGGCGTCCAGGTCGGCCAGGTTCAGCAGCGCGGCGGCCTGCTCCCGGTACAGGTCGCGCCGCTCGGCCACGTCCAGGACCAGCCGGTGCAGCCCGTACAGCTCGGGGGCCGCCGCCTCGGTCCCCCGGTGCTCCGCGAGTGCCCGCACGAGGGCCGAGACCAGGCGGCGGGCCAGGGTGTCCAGGTCGCCGTCGGCCACCGCCAGGGCGGCCGACGCGGACAGGGCGGGCAGCCGGGTGTCCAGCCAGCAGGCGGCGGCCCGCCGGTCGGCGAAGCGGAGTGCTCGGGGCAACCCGTCCAGCCGCTCCCGCACGAGCTCCTCGTCCTCCTCGGCCATGGCCCGGCAGGAGGTCAGCAGCCGTACGGTCCGCTCCAGCATCCGGGCCCGGGCCAGCTGCACCTCGGCCGGCCGCTCCTTGGCCTCCAGCAGCGCCTGGAGCAGGGGCGCGAGGCAGCCGGGCAACAGGAACAGGCCGTCGGAGGCGTGCCGGACGAGACCCAGCCCGGCGAAGTCCTCCAGGGTGGATTGCGCGGCGGCCACGGAGCAGCCGGCCAGGGCGGAGGCGGTGTGCGCGTCGATGAACCCGGCGGGCGCGAGCGGAAGCAGCCGCAGGGTCCGCTGGGCGGGCTGCGGCAGCGATTCGTAGACGAGCCGGAACGAGCGGGCCAGCGGGCCGCTGGTGCCGGGCGGCATGTCGTGGAGCTGCTTGGCCACGTCGGCCACGGCCGCCTTCGGGTGGGCGGCGAGCCATCCGCCGACCAGGGCGAGCGCGGCGGGCTGGCCCCCGCACTCCTCGGCGAGGGTCTCGGCGGCGCGCGGGTCCACGGTGATCCGGGTGTCCCCGATGCTGTGCCCGAGCATCTGGACGGCGGAGGGGGTGTCCAGTCCTCCGAGGGTGCACGGGCGGACGTCCGGGATCCCGGTGAGCGGTCCTTCGGCGGTCACCACGACCAGGCACTCGGGGGTGTCCGGCAGCAGAGCGTCGACCTGGTGCGGGTCGGCGGCGTCGTCGACGAGCAGGATGACCCGCCGCCCGGTCAGCGCGGAGCGCAGTTCGGAGCTGAGGTCGTCCTCGCCGGCCCCGGGCGGCGTGGAGTGACCGAGGCCCTCCAACAGGGTCCTGACGGCACGTTCGGTGGCGACGGTCTCTCCGACGGGCGTGGTGAGCCGCACCTTCACGACCCCGTCGGGGTAGTCGTCGCGCACCTCGCGGACGAATGCCTCGGCCAGCGCCGTCCGCCCCGAACCGGGGCGGCCCGCGACGAGCAGGACCCTCGCGCGGGGTGCCTTCGCCTTGCGGCCCGAGAGGGTGTCGAGCCCGGTCCGTGCGATGTCCTCGCGCAGCTCCTTGAGCTCACGCCGCCGCCCGACGAAATCCGTCACGGGTTCCGCTCCTCTCCCTGCCTTGGGGTTGCCGAGCGTAGTTCACGCAGAGCGACGACCCGTGTGGAGCGCGGCGGGCACATCGCCCGATCGGATCAGCCGATGGTCACACCGGACCCCCGACGGCCCAGCGCCCGCCGCCGGAGCGGGCCGCGGCGGGGCGTCACGGCGACGGCCGGCGGGCGACTACGCCTCGTAGGGCCGGGCCGGCCACGGCGCCTCGGCCGGGCGCAGGGCGTCCAGACCGCCCTCGCCGGCGAGGGCCGCGGACAGGGCCAGCACACCCGCCACCAGCCCGGGGTTCGCCAGCTCGCCGGCCAGCACCCCCCGCACCAGCTCGGCGAGCGGGAGCCGGGCGAACTGCATGTCCGCCTCCTCCTCCGACACCTCGAAGCGGGCACCCTCCGCCTCCGCCAGGTCCCGCGCCAGGAACACCCGGATCGCCTCGTCCGAGCCCCCGGGCGAGGCGTAGAAGTCCACCAGCACCCGCCAGTCGTCGGCCTTGACGTGCGCCTCTTCGTACAGCTCCCGCTGCGCCGCGTGCAGCGGGTTCTCCCCCGGCACGTCGAGCAGCCCCGCCGGCAGCTCCCACAGCTTGCGGCGCACCGGGTGCCGGTACTGCCGCAGCACGAGCACCTGCCCGACCTCGTCCAGCGCCAGCACGCACACCGACCCGGGGTGCACCTGATAGTCCCGGCGCACGGTCGCGCCGTCCGGCATCCGGACCACGTCGGAGCTGACCGCGGTCTTGGCGCCCTCGAAAGGCCGCCGGGTCGAGACCGTCTCCCAGGTTTCCGAGGTGTCCTTGATCTCGATGTCGATGCCCATGCCGAATGTCCTCCACAACGCGCGACAGCCGGGGTACGGATCTCCGTACCCCGGCTGTCTACGTTATGCGGTCAGGCCCTCGGGCCCCGCAGGCTCACTTGGCGGACTGCTGGCGCTCCACCGCGGCCTTGACCAGACCCGCGAACAGCGGGTGCGGCCGGGTCGGGCGGGAGCGCAGCTCCGGGTGCGCCTGGGTGGCGACCAGGTAGGGGTGCACCTCGCGCGGGTACTCGACGTACTCGACGAGCTTGTTGTCGGGGGACACGCCCGAGAAGACCAGACCGGCCTTCTTCTCCAGCTCGCCCCGGTAGGCGTTGTTCACCTCGTAGCGGTGACGGTGACGCTCGTCCACGTAGGCCTCGTCGCCGTAGACCTCACGGACGATGGAGCCCTCGGCGAGCTTCGCCGGGTACATGCCCAGACGCATGGTGCCGCCCAGGTCGCCCGCGCCCTCGACGAAGGCCAACTGCTCCTCCATGGTCGAGATGACCGGGTGCGGGGTCGAGGCGTCGAACTCGGTGGAGTTGGCGTCCTCGATGCCCGCGAGGTTGCGCGCGGCCTCGATGACCACGCACTGCAGACCCAGGCACAGGCCCAGCAGCGGGATGCGGTTCTCGCGGGCGTAGGTGATCGCGCCGACCTTG
Source organism: Streptomyces sp. NPDC002602 (assembly GCF_042889445.1). NCBI lineage: Bacteria > Bacillati > Actinomycetota > Actinomycetes > Kitasatosporales > Streptomycetaceae > Streptomyces > Streptomyces sp. NPDC002602. The sequence continues at coordinate 449,478 of NZ_JBIAQX010000005.1, forward strand.
CCGTTGACGCCGCGGTCCCCGAAGCCGCCGGGAACGCAGATCGCGTCCACGTCGCCGAGCACCGCCGCCGCACCGGCCGGGGTCTTGCAGTCGTCGGAGGTGACCCACTTGATCTGCACGCGGGCCTTGTTGGCGAACCCGCCGGCGCGCAGCGCCTCGGTCACCGAGAGGTAGGCGTCGGGCAGGTCGATGTACTTGCCGACGAGCGCGACCTTGACCTCGTGGTCGGGGTTGTGGACCCGGTCCAGCAGGTCTTCCCAGACGCGCCAGTCCACGTCGCGGAAGGGCAGGTCGAGCTTGCGCACGACGTAGGCGTCCAGGCCCTCGGTGTGCAGCACCTTCGGGATGTCGTAGATCGACTTGGCGTCGATCGCGGCGACCACCGCGGCCTCGTCGACGTCGCACATCAGCGAGATCTTGCGCTTGATGGAGGTCGGGACCTCACGGTCGGCGCGCAGCACGATCGCGTCGGGCTGGATGCCGATGTTGCGCAGGGCCGCGACCGAGTGCTGGGTCGGCTTGGTCTTCAGCTCGCCGGAGGGGCCGATGTACGGCAGCAGCGAGATGTGCACGACGAAGACGTTGTCGCGGCCGACCTCGTGGCGGACCTGACGGACGGTTTCCAGGAACGGCAGCGACTCGATGTCGCCGACCGTGCCGCCGACCTCGGTGATGACGACGTCGACGTCCTCGGTCGCCATGCGGCGGATGCGGCTCTTGATCTCGTTGGTGATGTGCGGGATGACCTGCACGGTGTCACCGAGGTACTCGCCGCGCCGCTCCTTGGCGATCACCTGCGAGTAGACCTGGCCGGTCGTGACGTTCGCCGAGCCGTCGAGGTCGACGTCGAGGAAGCGCTCGTAGTGGCCGATGTCCAGGTCGGTCTCGGCGCCGTCGTTGGTGACGAACACCTCACCGTGCTGGAAGGGGTTCATCGTGCCGGGGTCGACGTTCAGGTAGGGGTCGAGCTTCTGCATCGTGACCCGCAGGCCGCGCGCCTTCAGCAGCGCACCCAGGCTGGAGGCCGTCAGGCCCTTGCCGAGGGACGAAGCGACACCCCCGGTGACGAAGATGTGCTTGGTCGTCATGGCTGTGCTGTTTCGAAAAGCAGCGGGCGGCGTCGCCAAGAGGGGGCTCCCGTGGTCGCGAGGTGAGGTGCGTCCGGCGCCGGCCACCGTCGAACCGGAAGGGTCTCAGGGGGCGCCGAAGCTGCGGTTTCGGGGCTCCTGATTCGCACAGGCAGACCACCGGTCCACGGGGTACCAGCCTATCAGCGCCCGGGCCGGTCCGCCTCCGACGACCCGGTGCGGCCCTCCCCGGTGACGCGCGCCACACCGCGCCACACCCGTGGCTACGGCATTTGCGCAGGTCACCCGTTCGGACGAGTCGCATTGTCCCGAGACTTAAGGAGATCACTAGGGTGCCGTCATATCCTGCTCGAATATCGCTGTACATCGCCGCCGAGCAGTCCGGCCTACGGTGTAACCACGCCGGTTCCGGAATCATGGACTCTACGCGGGGATCCCTACACACACGGAGACCGCGCAACCGCGCAATGCAAGCGCCCTCAGGGGCGGACGTGGCCGTTCGACTGGAGATGCAACGTGTCCGGGCGCATCGAGGATTACGCACTGATCGGGGACATGCAGACCGCTGCGTTGGTCTGCAGGGACGGAGCCGTGGACTGGTTGTGCCTGCCACGGTTCGATTCCCATGCCGTCTTCGCGAGCATTCTCGGCACCGAGGAACACGGGTTCTGGCGGGTCGGCCCCGCGGTCCCGTCCGGCACCCCGGCCCCGCGGGCCGACCGCCGGCGCTATCGCGGTGACTCCCTGGTGCTCGAGACGGAGTGGGACACCCCGAGGGGGACCGTCCGTGTCATCGACTTCATGCCTCCCCGCGAGGATCACGCACCGCAACTGATCCGCGTCGTGGAGGGCGTCAGCGGGCGCGTCCCGATGCGCTCGGCCCTGCGGATGCGTTTCAGCTACGGACGGATCGTGCCCTGGGTGCACAAGGTGGACGGCCGCACGGTGGCCGTCTCCGGCCCGGACTCGGTCTGGCTGGACACCGACGCGCAGACCTACGGCAAGGACCTGACGACGTACTCCGACTTCACCGTCGGTCCCGGCGACCGGGTGACCTTCGCCATCAGTTGGCAGGCCTCGCACCGGGGCGCCCCCGAGGCCCCGGACGCCGAGGAGGCGCTGGGGGTCACCACCGACTTCTGGCGCGAGTGGGTCGACCAGTGCACGTACCACGGCCCCTACCGGGAGGCCGTGGTCCGCTCCCTGATCACGCTCAAGGCCCTCACGTACGGGCCCACGGGCGGCATCGTCGCCGCGCCGACCACCTCCCTGCCGGAGGAGATCGGCGGCAGCCGCAACTGGGACTACCGGTACACGTGGCTGCGCGACGCGGCCATCACCCTGTCCTCGCTCCTGCGCACCGGCTACCGCGACGAGGCCTCCGCCTGGCGGGACTGGCTGCTGCGCGCGGTGGCCGGCGACCCCGAGAACCTGCAGATCATGTACGGGATCGCGGGCGAACGGGAACTCGGCGAGACCGAGCTGGACTGGCTGCCGGGCTACGAGAACTCACAGCCGGTCCGCGTCGGCAACGGCGCCGCCCACCAGCTCCAGCTCGACGTGTACGGCGAGGTCACCGAGGCCCTCCACCTGGGCCACATGACGGGCCTGGCCCGCAACGACTACGCCTCGCTGCTCCAACTCAAGCTCATCCGCTACCTGGAGACCCACTGGAACGAGCCGGACGAGGGCATCTGGGAGGTGCGCGGCCCGCGCCGCCACTTCGTGCACTCGAAGGTGATGGCGTGGGTGGCCGTGGACCGCACGATCAAACTGCTGGAGAGCGGTGACGCGGACGGCCCGCTGGAGCGTTGGCGCGAACTGCGCGACGAGATCCACGCGGACGTGTGCGAGAAGGGCTACGACAAGGACCGCAACACCTTCACCCAGTCGTACGGGTCGAAGGAGCTGGACGCCTCGCTGCTGCTCATCCCACAGATGGGCTTCCTTCCACCGGACGACAAGCGGGTCATCGGCACCATCGAGGCGATCCAGCGCGAGCTGTCGACCCCCGACGGCTTCATCCTGCGCTACCCGACGGCCGGCGAGGAATGCGGCGTGGACGGCCTGGAGGGCGACGAGGGAGCCTTCCTCGCCTGCTCGTTCTGGATGGCCGACGACCTCGCGATGATCGGCCGGGTCGACGAGGCCCGCCGGCTCTTCGAGAAGCTGCTGTCGCTGCGCAACGACCTGGGCCTGCTCGCCGAGGAGTGGGACCCCAAGCTCCAGCGCCAGGTCGGCAACTTCCCGCAGGCCTTCAGCCACGTCCCGCTGATCGACACCGCGCTGCGCCTGACGGCGAGCGGGGCGTACGGAGGCTGACCCCGGGCCTTGTCGTCGAGTTCGACCGGCGCGACCTCGACGACAAGGCCTAACCTGGAGGGGTCTTGTGTGCCCCTCGCGGAAGGGGGCGGTCATGGCCCCGCTCTCGAAGGCGGGCGCGGCGTTGACCGCGCTCCGCGAAGACCTCTCCGGTGCGGTGATCGCGCCCGACGATCCGGGCTACGACGAGGCCCGGACCGTCTTCAACGCGATGGTCGACCGACGTCCCGCCGTGATCGCCCAGTGCGAGAGCGAGTCGGACGTGGTCACGGCCGTGCGGTTCGCGCGCGGGTTGGACCTGCCGATCGCGGTGCGGGGCGGCGGCCACAGCGTCGCCGGCACGGCCCTGGGAGACGGCGCGCTGGTGGTGGACCTGCGCCGGATGAACGAGGTGACGGTGCATCCGGGGGCGAAGGCCGTACGGGTGTCCGGCGGCGCCCTGATGAGCGACCTGGACCGGGCCTGCGCCCCGCACGACCTGGCCACCACCGGAGGCCGTGTCTCGACCACCGGGGTCGGCGGGTTCGTGCTCGGCGGCGGCTCGGGCTGGCTGGACCGGAAGTTCGGTCTGGCCGTGGACAACCTCCTCGGGGTGGACCTGGTCACCGCGGACGGCGAGATCGTCAGCACGACCGCCGAGGACGAACCGGAGCTGTTCTGGGCCCTGCACGGCGGGGGCGGCAACTTCGGGATCGCCACCTCGCTGACGCTGCGGCTGCACGAACTGCCCGCCATGTCGGTCGCGATGCTCATGTACGCCCCCGAGCGGGGCCCCGAGGTCACCCGCCTGTACCGGGAGATGATCGAAGCCGCGCCGCCCGAGGCGAGCGGAGGCGTGATCCACCTGACCGCGCCGCCGGAGCCGTTCGTGCCGCCGCACCTGGTCGGCACCATGCTCTGCGCGGCGCTCCTGACGTACGCCGGTCCCGAGGACGCCATGCGCACGCTCCTGGCGCCGCTGCTGGCCGTGCCGCACGAGGTGGAGATCGTCACCGCGATCCCGTACGCGGATCTCCAGTGCATGATCGACGACCCGCCGGGGATGCGGAACTACTGGTCCGCCGAGTACCTGACGGGACTGCCCGACGAGCTGGTCGACCTGTACTGCGCCCGCGCGGCGTCCATGCCGGTCCCGACCGGCACCCAGCACATCCTGTTCCCCCTGGGCGGGGCCATCGCCGAGGGTCCGGCGGACTTCCCCGTTCCGTACCGGGACGCCGCCTGGGTGGTGCACCCGTTCGCCGTCTGGGAGGACCCGGCGGACGACGAGCGGTGCCGCCGGTGGGTGAAGGACGTACGGGCCGACGCGCGGCCGTGGAGCACCGGGGCGGTGTACCTCAACTTCCTCGGCGACGAGGGCGAGGACCGGGTCGCGGCGGGCCTCGGCGAGGACAATCTGCGGCGCCTGGCCTCGGTGAAACGGCGGTTCGACCCGGACAACGTCTTCCGGTTCAACCACAACATCAAGCCGGCCTGAGGCCCTGGTAGCGTCCCGCGACATGGACAACCAGGGCGGGATCACTGTTCAGCGGGCGCTGGAGCTGCCGGGACTGCGCAGCGGTCTGCCGGAGGTGATGGCCTGCGCGGATCGGCTCGGGCGGACCGTGCGCTGGGTCCACGCGGGCGAGGTCCCCAACATCGCCTCGCTCCTCAAGGGCGGCGAGCTGCTCCTGACCACCGGGCTGGGCCTGGGAACCCGGCCGGCCGAACAGCGTGCCTTCGTGCGGCGCCTCGCGGACCGGGGCATCGCCGCGCTGGTCGTCGAACTGGGCCCGCGTTTCACGCGCCTGCCGGCCACCATCGTCGAGACGGCGCGGGCGGCCGGCCTCCCCCTCGTGCAGCTCCACCGGGAGGTGCCCTTCGTGACCGTGACGGAGGAGGTGCACACCGAGATCGTCAACGGCCACTACGCCCTGCTCCAGCGGGCCGAGGAGGTCCACCGGCGATGTACCGAGGCCCTGCTGGGCGGCGGCGGGATCCCGCAGGTGCTGAGCATCCTCGCCGGCTTCACGGCGAACCCGGTCTTCCTGGAGACCCCCGACGGCCGGCTCCTCTACGCCGCCGGGCCGGTCTCCGGGGACGCCGCCGCCGACCCGCTCCAGGTGTGGGAGGGCCTGCGGGGGCAGCGCGAGGCCGAGCCGTCCGCCAACGCGGTGGTCGTCGACGTCCCCGGGGGCGGCCACGGCACGGGTTCGGTGCGGGCGCGCCTGGTCCTGCTCGGGGTCTCGGCCCCACTGCTGCCCGTCCACCGGATGGCGGCGGAGCGGACGGCGGGCGTACTGGCGGTGGTGTTGATGCAGGCCCGCCAGGAGGACGAGCTGTCCGCGCGCGGCCGGGGCGACTTCCTGACGGATCTGGCGGAGGGCCGCATCTCCGCCGAGGACGCCCCGGCGCAGGCGCGCGTCCTGGGCTTCAAGCCGGGCGCGGGGCCGCTCCTGCCGGTCGTGATGCGGCTGGCCACGGACCCGGGCCCGTCCGGGAACTGGGCGGTCCTCGCGCGGGCGGTGCTGGAGGAGCTGTCCTCGGTCGGCGTCCCGGTGCTGCTGGGCGTCCGCCCGGTGGAGGGCCGGGTGCCGCTGCTGGTGTCCCTGCGGGCGGAGTCGGAGCGCACGACGGTCGCCGACCGGGTCGCGGTGGCGTTGCGCGCCGGCGTGGAGCGGGCCGGTCTGGACCGGGCGGGTGCCTCGCCGGCGGTGGTCGTGGGCGTGTCGGGGAGTTGGGCGGCGGCCTCGGCCGGGCTGCGGCACGCCGCCGAGACGGCGACGGCGGCCCAGGGCCTGCCGGCCCGGCCCTGGTACGACGCCCGGCGTCTCGACATCGACCTGCTGCTGTGGCGGCTGCGCGAACACCCCGACCTCGCCGCCTTCGTGGACCGGGCGATCGGCCCGCTGCGGGTGCACGACGTGGCCTCCCGCCCCTCGCTGCTGCCGACCCTGGAGACGTACCTGGCGCACGCGGGCCGCAAGGCGGAGACGGCCCGTGAGCTGCACCTGAACCGTCAGACGCTGTACAACCGGCTGGCCCGCATCTCGGAACTCCTGGGCACGGACCTGGACGACCCGGAGACGGTGCTCTCCCTCAGCCTCGCCCTGCGCGCCCGGCGCCACACCGCGTCCTGAACCGGCAGACGGCAGACGGCAGACGCATCCGGCGGTCCTAGGGCCTGTCGTCAAAGTGGCGTCGTCGCCCGAAGGGCGGCCTCGCGGCGTCTGGTGCGCGCTCTCGGCGTGCCGGGCGGAAGCCCGCGTACTGGACGTACTTGGGCTTTCGCCCGGTGCGGCGAGAGTGCGTGCCAGGCGTCGCGAGGCAGACGACACTTTGACGACAGGCCCTAGCGTCCGCGCTCCATCAACTCGTCGTACACCGACAGCACCTGGGCCACCGTGTCGTCCTCCGACGGCCACGTCGCGGCCTGCGCGCGGCCCGCCGACGCGAGCGCCGTCCGCCGGGCCGGATCGCCGAGCAGCCCCGACACCGCGGCGGCCAGCGCGTCCGGGTCGCCGTACGGCACGAGCACCGCCGCGTCCCCGACCAGTTCCGGTACTCCCCCGACGTCCGTGGCCACCAGGGCCACGCCGGACCGCAGTGCCTCCTGGGCGAGCAGCGAGCGGCCCTCCCAGCGGCTCGGCAGGACCGCCACGTCCGCGGCGGCGAGCAGCCGGTCCGCGTCCCGGCGGCGCCCCAGCAGTCGTACGGGCAGTCCCTCCGCCTCGATCCGGCGCGACAGTTCGGCCCGCAGCGGTCCCTCCCCCGCGATCAGCAGCAGCGGTACGGGGTCCAGCTCGCGCCAGGCCCGTGCCGCGTCCAGCAGCACGGAGTACCCGCGCCGGGCGACCAGGCTGCCGACCGCGATCACCAACGGCCGCTCCACCGCGCCCAGTTCGGCCCGTACCTTCTCCGGGTCGGCGGCCGGTTCGGGGATCGCGGGCAGTGGCGTCGCCATCGCCGCCAGTCGGGCGTCGCGGGCCCCGCGCGAGCGCGCCCGGTCCACCTGGTCCGAGGAGGCGCCCAGGACCACCGCGGCCGCCCGGGCCACTCGGCGTTCCAGCAGCCGCCCCATACGCCCCAGTGCGCCCGGCGCCTCGGGGGCGCCGCCGTGCCAGGTCACCACGAGCGGGGCCCGGTGGCGGCCGCCGCGCAGGGCCAGCGCGGCCCGCAGCCCGGCCCGCACCCCGTGCGCGTGGACCAGGTCGGCTCCGGCGCAGGCGGCGCGCAGGGCGCTCACCGCGTCGGGCGTGAACTCGGCGCCGGCGCCGGTGAAGTCGTACTCGCCCTCCGCCGCGACGGGGGCGCACACGGTGACCCGTACGCCGCGCGCGGCGAGCCCCGTGGTCAGGGAGCGGACGTGCGCGCCGCTGCCCGCACCGGCGCCGCCCAGCACCTGGACGGTGCGCAGGGGCGGCCGGCCGTACGGCTGGGCGGAAGGGGGGAACGAGACCGGGGAGCTGCTCACGGGCCGAAGCTCCAGGGTGAGGGAGTCAGAGACGTCGCCCAGGATGCCAGTCCGCACGCGCGTTCCGGGACCATACGGGTGCGGATCCCCGAGGAGATACCGCCAGACACCTCCCAGCCTCACCCACACGGGCTACCCGCCGCCACCCGGACGGCGATATCTCCCGATGCGGAACGCGTACGGGCCCCGGGACGCGTCGCGTCCCGGGGCCCGTACGGCAGGATCCGAAGGAGAGGGTCAGGCGTCCGCGCGCGCCGTCGCGAGGAGTTCCTCGGCGTGCGCGCGCGCCGTCTCCGAGTCCTCCTGGCCCGCCAGCATCCGCGACAGCTCGCGGATCCGGTCCTCGCCCTCCAGGACGGTGACGCCGCTGCGCGTCACCGATCCGTCGACGGTCTTCTCCACCAGCAGTTGCCGGTCGGCGAAGGCGGCCACCTGCGGGAGGTGCGTGACGACGACGACCTGCGCCGACTTGGCCAGCTTGGCGAGGCGGCGGCCGACCTCGACGGCCGCCTTGCCGCCGACGCCCGCGTCGACCTCGTCGAAGAGGTAGGTGGGCACCGGGTCGGAGCCGGCGAACACGACCTCCACCGCGAGCATGACGCGCGACAGCTCGCCGCCCGAGGCGCCCTTGGCGATGGGGCGCGGCTGGGCGCCGGGGTGCGGGGCCAGCAGCAGTTCGACCTCGTCCGCGCCGGAGGGCCCGTAGGCCACGGTGCGGCCGCCGACCTCGACCCCTTCGGGGTCCTCGATCTGGCGGATGTCGAAGGTGACCCGTGCGTGGGGCATCGCCAGCGAGGCCAGTTCGGCGGTGACGGCGGACGCGAACCGGGCGGCGGAGTCCACCCGGGCGTCGGTCAACGCCTGGGCCAGTTGGGAGAGTTCGATCCGCAGGCCGTCCCGTTCCGCGGTCAGTTCCGCGATCCGTTCGTCGTCGCCGTCCAGTTCCAGGAGCCGCGCGGAGCCCTGTTCGGCCCACTCCAGCACGGAGTCGATGGAGTCCCCGTACTTGCGGGTGAGCTGGGTCAGGGCGGCCCGGCGCTCCTCCACCGCGGCCAGCCGCAGCGGATCGGCGTCCAGGTCGTCGGCGTAGCCGGCGAGTTCCCCGGCCACGTCGGCCAGCAGGATGCCCAGCTCCCCGATCCGCTCGGCGAGCGCGCCGAGCGCCGGGTCGTGGGACCGTACGGACTCCAGTGCGCGGTGGGCGCCCGCGACGAGGGTGTTCGCGTCGATGCCCTCGGGGTCCTCGGGGTTGCCCGCGAGGGCCGCGTGCGCGGCCTGTGCGGCCGAGGCGAGCGATTCCGCGTGGCCGAGGCGCTCGGCCTCCGCGGACAGTTCGGCGTCCTCGCCGGGCAGGGGTTCCACGGCCGCGATCTCGTCGAGGCCGAAGCGCAGCAGGTCCGCCTCCTGGGCCCGTTCCCGGGCCCGGGTGACGAGCGTGTCGAGTTCGACGGCGACGGCGCGCAGGCGCCGGTAGGCGCCGGTGTACTTCTCCAGCGGGACGGCCACGGAGCCCCCGGCGTACCGGTCGAGGGCCTGGCGCTGCCGGGCGGGCCGCAGCAGGCCCTGCTGGTCGGTCTGGCCGTGTACGGCGACGAGGTCGTCGGCGAGTTCGGCGAGCAGGCCCACGGGCACGGACCGGCCGCCGACGTGGGCGCGCGAGCGACCCTCGGCGGACACGGTGCGGCTGATGAGCAGGGCGCCGTCGTCGAGCTCGGCGCCCGCCTCCTCGGCCCGGAGCGCGGCGGGGGCGCCGGGGCGCAGCACGATGCGCCCCTCGACCACCGCCGCCTTGGCCCCGATCCGGACGAGGGCCGGGTCGGCGCGGCCTCCGAGCAGCAGGCCGAGGCTCGTGACGACCATCGTCTTGCCCGCGCCGGTCTCGCCGGTCACCGCGGTGAAACCGGGCGACAGCTCGACCACCGCGTCGTCGATGACCCCGAGCGACCGTATCCGCATCTCCTCAAGCACGGGACGACCATACCGAGGTTTGACGGGTGCCATGCGACGTCACCCTCGCCGAGTTCTCCGAACGCACGTGCTAGTCGCGTGCTTCGTGCGGGGCCCCGCGCCACCCCGACACGGGCAGGGCGAACTTGGCGACGAGGCGGTCGGTGAAGGAGGCGTGGTGCAGCCGGGCGAGGCGCACGGGCACCGCGCCCCGCCGGACCTCGACCCTGGCGCCGGCCGGCAGTTCCAGGGTGCGGCGACCGTCACACCACAGCACCCCGTGCGGGGTCCCGGGCTGCACCTCCACGGCCAGCACCGAGTCGGGCGAGGTCACCAGCGGCTTCGCGAACAGCGCGTGCGCGCTGATCGGCACCATCAGGAGCGCCTCCACCTCGGGCCAGACCACGGGTCCGCCCGCCGAGAAGGCGTACGCCGTCGAACCCGTCGGCGTCGCGCACACGATCCCGTCGCAACCGAAGCCGGTCACCGGGCGCCCGTCGATCTCCAGGACCACCTCCAGCATCCGCTCCGGGGACACCTTCTGGACGGCCGCCTCGTTCAGCGCCCAGTCCCGGTGGAGGACGTCGCCGTTGGTACGGACGACCACGTCGATGGTCATCCGCTCCTCGACCTCGTAGGCGCGCGTCACGACGCGTTCCACGACCTGGTCGAGGTCGTCCCGCTCGGCTTCGGCGAGGAACCCGACCCGGCCCAGGTTGACGCCGAGCATCGGCACCCCCGAGCCGCGCGCGAACTCGGCCCCGCGCAGCAGGGTCCCGTCCCCGCCCAGCACGATCAGCAGCTCGCACCCGTCGAGCACCTTCGGGGTGCACTCCGCGACCAGCTCGACCTCGGGTGGCAGCGGCAGGTCCACCGCCTCGTCCGCGAGGACCCGTACGCCCAGTCCGGACTTCAACAGCCCCTGGACGACCAACTCGGCGCTGCGGATGGCCGCCGGCCGTCCGGTGTGGGCGAGCAGGAAGACGGTGCGTTCCCCCGCGCCCCCCGCCGCCGCCGTCGAACCCGTGTATGCGCCTGTGTCTGCTGAATCGGTCACTGCGGCCCCTCCGCCACTGCACGGTCCACGTCCCCCGGGTCGAGTGCCGGTGCCCCCGCCCGCAGCCACAGAAAGTACTCGACGTTGCCCGACGGCCCGGGCAGCGGGCTCGCGGTCACCCCGAGCACCCCCAGCCCCAGCTTCCAGGCCCGCGCCGCGACTTCCCGTACGGCTTCCGCGCGCAGCTCGGGGCTGCGCACGACTCCTCCGCTGCCGAGGCGGTCCTTGCCGACCTCGAACTGCGGCTTCACCATCAACACCAGATCCGCGTCCGGCGCGCAGCACCGGACGAGCGCCGGCAGTACCAGACCGATCGAGATGAACGACAGGTCTCCGACGACCAGGTCCGCCGGCACCCCGTCGATGAGTTCGACGGTCAGCTCGCGGACGTTCGTGCGGTCCTTGACCGTGACCCGCTCGTCGCTCTGCAGCGACCAGGCGAGTTGCCCGTAGCCGACGTCCACCGCGACGACGTGATCGACGCCCGCGCGCAGCAGCACGTCGGTGAACCCGCCGGTCGAGGCGCCCGCGTCGAGCGCCCGCCGGCCCTCGACGACCAGCCCCCGCGGCCCGAAGGCGGCGAGCGCGCCCGCCAGTTTGTGGCCGCCCCGGGAGACGTAGTCGGGGTCGCTGTCGTCCTTGAGGACGACGAGGGCCGCGCTGGTCTCGACCTGGGTGGCCGCCTTGGTGGCGGTGGTGCCGCCGACGGTCACCCGGCCCGCGGCGATCAGCTGGGCCGCGTGCTCGCGCGAGCGGGCCATGCTGCGGCGTACCAGTTCGGCGTCCAGGCGGCGGCGTGCCACTCCTGCCACGTTCGGTTCAGCTCCTGTTTTCGTACGGTCCGGGGACGGGTGGTGCGTCCAGCGCGGTCAGCGCCTCGCGCAGCCCCCTGTGCACATCCTCGTACACCTCGACGTGCCCGTCCGCCGTGAGGTGGTCCGCGTCCGCCAGCCGCTCCAGGAGCGCGTCGACGCCGGCGTGCCCGGTGGGCGTCCGCACGACGCCCAGCGGCGCGGGTCCGGCGGGCTCGCCGGCGGGCCGCCCGGACTCCTCGGGGGCTGCCGGGACTCTCTCGGACACTTCGTCGGTCATGCCCCGACGCTACCTCGTAGCGCGCCGCGACCACGTACGGCTCTGCGGTACCGTCGTGATCACGATGGCTACGATTGAGGAGTGCCGCGAAGCACTCGACCGACTCTCGGACAACCTGGCCCGGGCCGACGGTGACGTGCGCGGCGCGGCCGCCTTCGACCGTTCCTTGAGCTGCCACATCACCGACCTCGACCAGACCTTCACGGGCCGGCTCGACAACGGCCGGATCCGGGTCGACGCGGTCGCCCCGGGCCCGCCCCGCACCAAGGCCGAGATCCGGTTGGCGATGGCCGGCGACGACCTGCTCGCCCTGGTCGCCGGGGAGCTGAAGTTCGCCAAGGCCTGGGCCTCGGGCCGGGTCAGGCTGGAGGCCGGTTTCCGCGACCTGCTCCGCCTCAAGAGCCTGCTGTAGGCGCGAGCCCCGGGCGCCCGGGGCCGTGGGGTCCCTCAGACGGAGACCTTCGCGCGGGCCTCCCGGCCCGCCGGGATCACCAGCGGCGTCCCCGTCTGCGGGTCGTCGATGATCTGGCAGCGCAGCCCGAACACCTTCTCCACCAGCTCCGCGGTGACCACCTCGGACGGCGGCCCCTCGGCCACCACCACGCCCCCGCGCAGCGCGATCAGGTGCGTGGCGTAGCGGGCCGCGTGGTTGAGGTCGTGCAGCACCGCCACCAGGGTCCGGCCCTGGTTCTCGTGCAGTTCGGCGCACAGGTCGAGGACGTCCAGTTGGTGCTGGATGTCCAGGTACGTCGTCGGTTCGTCGAGCAGCAGCAGCGGGGTCTGCTGGGCCAGCGCCATCGCGATCCACACGCGCTGACGCTGTCCGCCCGACAGTTCGTCCACGGCCCGGTCCGCCAGCTCGGCGACACCGGTGGACGCCATCGACTCGTTGACGATCCGCTCGTCCACGGGCGACCACTGGCGCAGCAGCCCCTGGTGCGGGTACCGGCCGCGGGAGACCAGGTCGCCGACGGTGATGCCGTCCGGGGCGATCGAGGACTGCGGGAGCAGGCCGAGGGTCTTGGCCACCTTCTTCGCCGGCATCGACCCGATGGCGTGGCCGTCGAGCAGCACCCGCCCCGCGGACGGCTTGAGCATCCGCGACAGCGCGCGCAGCAGCGTGGACTTGCCACAGGCGTTGGGACCGACGATCACCGTGAAGGAGTTGTCGGGTATCTCCACCGACAGGTTCTCGGCGATGACCCGCTGGTCGTAGCCGAGGGTCACGTTCTCCGCGGTCAGCCGCTGCACTTGGGTACTCCTTGAGGTCTTCATATACGTCCCGCCTTGCGCTCGGTGACGAGCAGCCAGAGCAGATAGACACCGCCGACCAGCCCGGTCACCACGCCCACCGGCAGTTGGTCGGCCCCGAAGGCCCGCTGCGAGGCCCAGTCGGACACCAGCAGCAGGACCGCGCCCATCAACGCGCCGGTGAGCAGGTTCGAGCCGGGCGAGCGGGTGAGCCGCCGGGCCAGCTGGGGTGCGGCCAGCGCGACGAAGGTGATCGGTCCGGCGGCCGCGGCGGCCGCGGTGGTCAGGACGATCGCCGCGAGCATCAGCAACAGCCGGGTCCGCTCGACCCGCACGCCCAGGGCGTACGCGGCGTCGTCCCCCATCTCCATCATCCGCAGGGCCCTGCCCTGCCCGAGGATCACGGGGAAGAGCACCGCGCAGGTCACCAGCAGCGGCCACACCTGCGCCCAGTCCCGGCCGGCCAGCGAACCGGTCAGCCAGACCATGGCGCGGGTGGCCTCGGTCAGTTGCGCCTTGGTGATCAGGTACTGGATGAGGGCGACGAGCATCGCGGAGGCACCGATGCCGACGAGCACCAGGCGGTACCCGTGGATGCCCTTCTTGTACGCGAGCAGGTACACGGCGATCCCGGCCAGCACGCCGCCGACGACGGCGCCCATCGCCACCTCGGTCGCGCCGCCCTTGAACACGATGATCACGGTGAGCGCGCCGACCGCCGACCCGTACCCGAAACCGAGCAGGTCCGGGGAACCGAGCGGGTTGCGCGACACCGACTGGAAGACGGCGCCGGCCATTCCGAGGGCCGCGCCGACGAGCACCGCGACGAGCACGCGCGGCAGTCGAAGGTCGTTGACGATGAAGTCGTTGGCGGGGGTGCCGTTGCCCAGCAGCGTCTGCACGACGTCCCACGGGGCGATGTCGAAGTCGCCGGTGCCGATCAGCAGGACGACGAGCAGCAGCGCCACGACGCCCAGCAGCAGTCCGGCGAGCAGCGCGCGGGGTTCCGCGCGCAGGGAGGTGCCCGCGGGGCCGCGCAGGGCGCGCGAGCGGAGCGCGGCGGTCTTCACCGGCTTCGTGGTCCGTACGGGGTCCTCGCCGTCCACCGTCTCCCCGGTCTTCGCGGTCAGGGTCACAGCTGGGCCATCCTCTTGCGCCGAACCAGGTAGATGAAGACGGGGCCGCCGACGAGCGCGGTGACGATGCCGACCTGGAGTTCGGCGGGTCGGGTGACGACCCGTCCGACCACGTCGGCGCCGAGCAGCAGCACGGGCGACAGCACCGCCGAGTACGCGAGCACCCACCGCATGTCTGGGCCGGTGATCATCCGTACCAGGTGCGGGATCATCAACCCGATGAAGACGATCGGCCCGCAGGCGGCGGTCGCGGCCCCGCACAGCAGGGTGATGGCGAGCATGGCGCCGATCCGGGTCCGCGTCAGGTTGGCCCCGAGCGCCCGCGCGGTGTCGTCGCCCATCGCCATCGCGTTGAGCGGCCGGCCCAGCGAGAGCGCCAGCACGGCGCCGATCAGCAGGAAGGGGGCGACCTGCCGGACGGTGTCCATGTTGGCCGAGGACAGCGAACCCACCGTCCAGAAGCGCAGCTTGTCCAGTGCCTTGCTGTCCATCAACTGGACCGCGTTGATGTAGCCGACCAGGGCCGCGCTGGCCGCCGTCCCCGCGAGCGCGAGCCGTACCGGGGTCGCGCTGCGGCTGCCGCCGAGCACGTACACGACGACCGAGACGACCGCGGCTCCCAGGAACGCCCACCAGACGAACTCGCTCAGCGAGGAGGCGCCGAGGAAGCTGATCGCCGACACGACGGCGGCCGCGGCGCCCGCGTTGACGCCGAGGATGCCGGGCTCGGCCAGCGGATTGCGGGTGAGCGCCTGCATCACCGCCCCGGACAGGCCGAGGCCGAGGCCGACCAGCACGCCGAGGAGGGTGCGCGGCACTCTCAGGTCCCGCACCACCACGTCGTTCGCGGTCCCCGCGTAGTGGAACAGGCCGTGCCAGACCTGGTCCAGGGCCATCGGCTTGGCGCCCACGGCGATGCTCGCGACCGCGATCACGGCCAGCGCCGCGAAGGCGACCAGCAGACCGGCGGCGCGAGCACCGTGGCGCGCGCGGGTGGCGGCGACGGGCGCCGCGCTCTGTTCGGGGGGACTCTCGACCAACACGCAGGTTAGGTTAGCCTACCCTCCCAGTTGTTCGGATCAACCGAACGTCCCTTCGCCCGCCGCACTCCCCGCGCCGGAGGGTCTAAAGCCCCAGCCTGGCCAGCGCCTTGTCCGCGTCGAGGTCGCAGGACCCGTCCCCCGCCCGCGTCCAGGCCGCCGCGCACAGCGCCCGCAGGCCGTCGATGGCGTCGAGCCGATCGCCGCCCTCCCCGCCCTCGCCGCGCAGTTCCAGGACGTCGCCCGACACGAGCGCCGTCCAGCCGCCGCAGCGGAACCCGTCCTCGGCCGGCTCGACCTCGGGCTGCCCCGTCAGCAATCCGCGCAGGTCCCGGTCCACGTACGTCGGCCGGTACTTCGGCTCGGCGCGCAGCAACTGCGCGGCGTCCGTCACCCCCGTCAGCACCAGCAGCGAGTCCACCTCCCCGTTGTAGGCGCCCTCGATGTCGGTGTCCAACCGGTCGCCGACCACCAGCGGCCGCTTCGCGCCCGTCCGCAGCACCGTCTCCCGGTGCATCGGGGGCAGCGGCTTGCCGGCGACCTGCGGCTCCGCGCCCGTGGCGATCCGTACGACCTCCACCGCGGCGCCGTTGCCCGGCGCGATCCCGCGCGCGCTCGGAATCGTCAGGTCGGTGTTCGACACGTACCAGGGCACCCCGCGGTTGATCGCGTACGAGGCCTCGGCGAACCGCTCCCACCGCAGGTCCGGCCCCCCGTACCCCTGGACGACGGCCGCCAGCCCCTCCTCGTCGGCGGAGTCCACGGGCACCAGCCCGCGTTCGCCCAACGCGACCCGCAGCCCCTCCCCACCGATCACCAGCACCTTCGACCCGGGCTCCACCTGCTCGGCGATCAGCCTGGCCACCGCCTGCGCGGAGGTGATCACCTCGTCCGCCTCCGTCGGGATGCCCAACTCGCCGAGGTGCTCGGCGACCGCGTCCGGGGTGCGCAGCGCGTTGTTCGTCACGTACGCCAGGTGCATCCCGCCGGCCCGCGCGGAGGCCAGCGACTCCACCGCGTGCGCGATGGCCCGGCCGCCCGCGTAGACCACGCCGTCCAGGTCCAACAGGGCCGTGTCGTACGCCTGGTGGAGACCGCGTTCACTGCCCTCGGGGCGGGTCCTGCTCTGCCGGCTCATCGTGTCCGCTCCTCATCCGAAAACCTCATGCGAACGATCTTCGATCGGCGCTGTCCGCGTTCCGCGCCTGACTGCCGCTCCCCCGATCATCCCGCATCGCGAGACGCGTCCTACCATGCATCAATGACCACTTCAGACAACGCGGAGCACGGACTGCGGCTGACCCCCTTCAACGGGCTGCGCTACGTCCCGGAGCGTGTGGGCAGTCTCGCCGCCGTCACCTCACCGCCGTACGACGTGGTCGTGCGCCCCGACGGAGTCGACTACCTCGAGTCCGCCGACCCCCACAACATCGTCCGCCTGATCCTGCCCCAGGCCGAGACGCCCGCCGCCCGCAACGAGCAGGCCGCGCGGACCCTCCGCGAGTGGCTCGCCGAAGGCGTCCTCAGCGCGGATCCCACGCCCGCGCTGTACGTGTACGAACAGCGCAAGGCGGGCCTCCTCCAGCGCGGGATCATCGGCGCCCTCGCCCTGTCCGCCCCCGACGCCGGCATCGTCCTGCCCCACGAGGACGTCATGCCGCACGTGGTCACCGACCGGGCCGGCCTGATGCGCGCCGCGTCCGCGAACCTCGAACCCCTGCTCCTGACCTACCGCGGCGACGACCCCGCGGCGGGAGCGTCCGCGGTCGTCGAGCGGACCGTACGCGGCACGCCGCTGTTCTCCACCACCACCGAGGACGGTTTCCAGCACCGCCTGTGGGCCATCACCGACCCCGCCGACCTGGCCGCCGTCACCTCGGACCTCGGCCACCGGCAGGCGCTGATCGCCGACGGCCACCACCGTTGGGCGACGTACCTGCGCCTCCAGGAGGAGCACGACTCCCCCAGCCCCTGGGACTTCGGACTGGTCCTCCTCGTGGACACCGCCCGTTATCCGCTCCAGGTCCGCGCCATCCACCGCATGCTGCGCCGCCTCCCGCCGGCCGAGGCCCTGGCCTCGATCGAGGGGCACTTCCGCGTGCGCGCCGTGGACGGCCCGCTCCCGCTGGCCCTGGAGGCCCTCACCGACGCGGCCGAACGCGGCAACGCGTTCCTGCTCACCGGGGACGGCAGGTTCCACCTGGTCACCGACCCCGACCCGGCCCTGATCGAGCGCACGGTCCGCCGCGACCGGCCCGAGGCCTGGCGCCGACTGGACGCGACCGTGCTGCACGCCGCCCTGCTCGACACCCTCTGGCAGGTCCCCGACGAGCCGGAGCACATCACGTACATCCACGACACCGCCGCGACGGTCGAGATGGCCGAGCGGCACGGCGGCACCGCCGTCCTGCTGCATCCCGTACGCGAGGAAGTGGTCCGGGACCTGGCCCGCCAAGGCGTCACCATGCCCCGCAAGTCGACCTCGTTCGGTCCGAAGCCGGCCACCGGGCTCGTCCTGCGCAGCCTGGTCTGACGTTCTCCCGGGGGCGCCCGGACATGCGAAAGGGCGGTACCCCACCGGGGGTACCGCCCTTTCACGTCAGATCACGCCGACGAAGACCGGTCAGGCCTTGTCGCGGTCCTCGCGCTCGTCACGCTCGTCACGCGGCTCGTCGTCCTCGTCGTCCTCGATGACGACGATCTCGTCGGTGACGTCCACGTCGGAGTCGGAGTCCGGGACGGGCTCGTACTCGTCGTCGTCCTCGTCGTAGTACTCGGCCTGGTCGGACGCGCGCTCGGCGGCGGCCACCTCGGCGTCGTCCTGGTCGTCGTCCTCGTCGATCTCGTCGGGCTCGTCGTCGAGGTCCGCGTCGTCCATCGCCGCGGCGTCGACGAACTCGACCCCGTCCAGCTCGGCGAGTCGGTCCGAGGCGTCCGTCGCCCCGTCCTTGTCCGCCTCGATGGTCTTGGCGAACCACTCGCGGGCCTCGTCCTCACGACCGGCGGCCAGCAGCGCGTCGGCGTAGGCGTACCGCAGACGCGCGGTCCACGGCTGCACGGAGTGGGAGGCGAGCTCCGGGCTCTGCAGGGTCACGATGGCGGCGTCCAGCTCGCCCATGTCCCGGCGGGCACCGGCGGCGACCAGACGCATCTCGACCTGGCCGGCCTTGTCCAGCTTCTGCACCTCGGGCTCGCCGGCCATCGCCAGCGCCCGCTCGGGACGGCCGAGGCCGCGCTCGCAGTCGGCCATGACGGGCCACAGCTCGACGGAGCCGGTCATGCGCTTGGCGGCACGGAACTCCGCGAGCGCCTCGCTGTACTTCTGCGTCGCGTACGCGGCGAAACCGGCGGCCTCGCGGACGGCGGCGACACGGGAGGCCAGACGCAGGGCGATGCGGGCGTACGCGTACGACTGCTCGGGGTCCTCGTCGATCAGTCGGGCCACCATCACGAGGTTCCGGGAGACTTCCTCCGCCAGGCCCTTGGGCAGGCTCAGGAGCTCCTGACGCACGTCGGCGTCGATCTCGTGACCGGTGATGTCCTCGTCGATCGGAAGCCGCTTGACCGGGTCCCGGTCGCGGTCCGCGCGGAAGTCACGGTCGCCACCACGGTCATCACGACCGCCGCGGTAGCCACCACGATCGCCACCGCGGTCGTCACGACGGGGGTAGCTGGGGCGGTCCCCACCACGGTCGTCGCGACGCTGGAAGCCGCCGCCACCACCGGTGGGACGACCACCACGGTCATCGTCACGACGCGGGTAGCTCGGACGGTCCCCACCACGGTCATCGCGACCGCCGCGGTAACCACCGCGGTCGTCATCGCGACGGGGGTAGCTCGGGCGGTCGCCACCACGGTCGTCACGACGCTGGAAACCACCGCCGCTGGGACGGTCACCCCGGTCGTCACGACGCGGGTAGCTCGGACGGTCGCCACGGTCGTCACGACGCTGGAAGCCACCGCCACCACCGGTGGGACGACCACCACGGTCGTCATCGCGACGGGGGTAGCTGGGACGGTCGCCACCACGGTCATCGCGACGCTGGAAGCCACCGCCGCTGGGACGGTCACCCCGGTCGTCACGACGCGGGTAGCTCGGACGGTCGCCACCACCGGTGGGACGGCCACCGCGGTCGTCATCACGACGGGGGTAGCTCGGGCGGTCGCCACCACGGTCATCGCGACGCTGGAAGCCGCCGCCACCGCCGGTGGGACGACCACCGCGGTCATCGTCACGACGGGGGTAGCTGGGACGGTCGCCACCACGGTCGTCACGACGCTGGAAACCACCGCCGCTGGGACGGTCACCCCGGTCATCACGACGCGGGTAGCTCGGACGGTCGCCACCACGGTCATCGCGACCGCCACGGTATCCACCGCGGTCGTCGTCGCGACGGGGGTAGCTGGGGCGGTCGCCACCACGGTCGTCACGACGCTGGAAGCCGCCGCCACCACCGGTGGGACGACCACCACGGTCATCGTCACGACGGGGGTAGCTCGGGCGGTCGCCACCACGGTCATCGCGACGCTGGAAGCCACCGCCGCTGGGACGGTCACCCCGGTCGTCACGACGGAAGGAGGGACGGTCGCCACCACCGGTGGGACGGCCACCGCGGTCGTCATCACGACGGGGGTAGCTCGGACGGTCGCCACCACGGTCATCGCGACGCTGGAAGCCGCCGCCACCGCCGGTGGGACGGTCACCCCGGTCATCACGACGGGGGTAGCTCGGACGGTCCCCGCCACGGTCGTCACGGCGCTGGAAGCCACCGCCACCACCGGTGGGACGACCACCACGGTCGTCATCGCGACGGGGGTAGCTCGGGCGGTCGCCACCACGGTCGTCGCGACGCTGGAAGCCGCCGCCACCGCCGGTGGGACGACCACCACGGTCGTCATCACGGCGGGGGTAGCTGGGACGGTCGCCGCCGCCGGCGGGACGCCCACCGCGGTCGTCACGGCGGAAACCGCCGCCGCTGCCGCCGGTCGGACGGCCACCACGGTCGTCGCGGCGGAAGCCACCACGGTCACCGCCACGGTCGTCACGGCCCCCGCGGTAGCCGCCCCTGTCACCGCCGTCGTTGCGCCGAGGCTCGCGCTCCGGACGATCGTCGGGAGAGTTGGACATGGGTGTGACTCCTGTCGTCGGGGTACCGCTAGTCATTCTCGCGCAACCAACCCATGGCCGCGCTTCGGCGTAAAAAGGTGAAAAACAAAAAGGACCCTTGGTCCAGCGTTGAACGCTGGACCAAGGGTCCTTTGAAAGATTGTTCGGCGGCGTCCTACTCTCCCACAGGGTCCCCCCTGCAGTACCATCGGCGCTGAAAGGCTTAGCTTCCGGGTTCGGAATGTAACCGGGCGTTTCCCTAACGCTATGACCACCGAAACCCTATCGGTTTCGAGCGAACAAGCACACTTTATAGTTATGTTCTAGCTCTAGAAACCAGTAACTGTTCGTTACTTCAGAACTAACACAGTGGACGCGAGCAACTGAGGACAAGCCCTCGGCCTATTAGTACCAGTCAGCTCCACCCGTTACCGGGCTTC